>NZ_JBIVIC010000001.1:0-159652 GCF_044749545.1 Pseudomonas sp. NPDC089396
GTCACTTGTGATGCTGATAATCTTTGTGACTATCAGTCCGTACTCACAAGCACCCACACGAATTGCTTGATTCGATTTGTTAAAGAGCGTTTGGTTAAGAGCTTTTCGTCTCAACCGAGGCGCGCATTCTACGCTTTCCTCATTTGCTGTCAAGCGTTTATTTTGAAGTTTTTTGCGAGAAACTCGTTTAGCTTCAAACACTTGGCAACGCTGCGATCTCTCGTAGCGGGAGGCGAATCATACAGCGTTTAGAAGCGCTGTCAACCACCTTTTCAACCGCTATCGATCATTCGATCGAAGCACCTCCAGTACTACCTGGCTCGATTAACTCTTTGAATCTCAAGGAGTTTTTCGTTCCGACTACGCTGGAAGTGGGGCGCATTATAAGGGGATTCGAGAGCCCGTCAAGGCTTAATTCCAAGAAACTTCAATATCGCTGAAAAAGCGAAGCGGGGAGGCCTGACGGCCTCCCCGCTTTACATCCAATAGTAGCGTCACAGCACACCAGCACCGCGCAAACGCTGCACAGCTTCGGCATCCAGCCCCAGCACATCCGCCAACACCCGCTCGGTGTGCTCACCCAATAAAGGTGGCGCATGCCGATACTCGACCGGAGTCTCCGACAACCTAATCGGGCTGGCCACTTGCGGCACACTTCCAGCCAGAGCATGCGGCAGGCTTACCGCCAGGCCACGCGCCAGCACCTGTGGGTCCTGGAACATCTGCGCCAGATCATTGATCGGCCCACAAGGCACCCCAGCAGCCTCAAGCTGCTGCACCCACTCTTCCGTGGTCTTGAAAACAGTAGCCTGGCGAATCAACGGAATCAGCTCGGCGCGATTGGCCACCCGCTGCTTGTTGGTGGCGAAGCGCGGGTCGTCCGCCCACTGCGGCTGCCCAGCCACCTCAGCGAACTTGCGGAACTGGCCATCGTTGCCCACGGTGAGAATGAAGTTGCCATCCGCGGTCGGGAAGTCCTGGTACGGGACAATATTAGGATGGGCATTACCAAGCCGACGAGGCGGGCTCCCCGTGGTCAGGTAATTCATCGCCTGGTTGGCCAGGCAAGCTACCTGTACATCGAGCAGCGCCATATCGATATGCTGGCCAACGCCGGTTTGATCACGATGGGCGAGGGCGGCCAGGATCGCCACAGTGGAGTACAGCCCCGTGAGGATATCGGTAAGCGCCACCCCCACCTTCACCGGACCCGCACCCTCCTCACCATCCGGGCGCCCGGTCAGGCTCATCAGCCCGCCCAGCCCCTGGATCATGAAGTCATACCCGGCACGCTTGGCATACGGCCCTGTCTGCCCGAAACCGGTGATGGAGCAATAGATAAGCTTCGGATTGACCGCCTTCAGACTCTGGTAGTCCAACCCATAGGCCGCCAAACCGCCAACCTTGAAGTTTTCGATAACGATATCCGACTTGGCCGCCAGTTCGCGCACCAGGCGCTGGCCTTCTGGCTGGGTGAAGTCGATCGTCACAGAACGCTTGTTGCGGTTGGCGGACAGGTAGTAAGCCGCCTCGCTGGTGTTCTCGCCTTGCGCATCCTTAAGGAAGGGCGGCCCCCATGAGCGGGTATCGTCGCCATTGCCTGGGCGTTCGACCTTGATCACGTCGGCGCCCAGGTCAGCCAGGATCTGGCCAGACCAAGGTCCCGCCAGCACACGAGAGAGATCAAGCACCCGCAGATGTGATAGCGCTCCCATGGACGGGCTCCTTATTAGTAGAAAGCCTGGATGCCGGTTTGCGCACGGCCCAGGATCAGCGCATGCACGTCATGGGTACCCTCATAAGTGTTGACCACCTCAAGGTTGACCAAGTGGCGTGCGACGCCGAACTCGTCGGAGATACCATTGCCGCCCAGCATGTCACGGGCCATGCGCGCGATATCCAGCGCCTTGCCGCAGGAGTTGCGCTTCATGATCGAAGTAATCTCAACGGCTGCAGTGCCTTCGTCCTTCATGCGCCCCAGACGCAAGCACCCTTGCAGGGCCAGGGTGATTTCGGTCTGCATGTCTGCCAGCTTCTTCTGGATCAGCTGGTTGGCTGCCAGTGGGCGGCCGAACTGCTGACGGTCCAGGGTGTACTGACGCGCGGTGTGCCAGCAGGCTTCAGCCGCCCCCAAGGCGCCCCAGGAGATGCCATAGCGGGCCGAGTTGAGGCACGTGAAAGGCCCCTTCAGACCGCGCACCTCGGGGAAGATGTTCTCTTCCGGTACGAACACGTTGTCCATGACGATCTCGCCGGTAATAGAAGCACGCAGGCCGACCTTGCCATGAATGGCCGGGGCACTGAGGCCTTGCCAGCCCTTTTCCAGGACGAAGCCGCGGATATCGCCAGCGTCATCCTTGGCCCAGACCACGAACACATCAGCAATAGGGCTGTTGGTGATCCACATCTTGCTGCCACTGAGGCGGTAGCCGCCATCGACCTTCTTGGCGCGGGTGATCATAGAACCCGGGTCGGAACCATGGTTAGGCTCGGTCAGGCCAAAGCAGCCGATCCACTCGCCACTGGCGAGCTTGGGCAGGTATTTCTGCTTCTGTGCCTCGGTACCGAACTCGTTGATCGGCACCATCACCAGCGAAGACTGCACGCTCATCATCGAGCGGTAGCCAGAGTCGATACGCTCCACTTCACGGGCGATCAGGCCGTAGCACACATAGTTCAGCCCGCTGCCACCGTACTGCTCAGGAATGGTGGCGCCCAGCAGGCCGACTTCGCCCATCTCGCGGAAGATCGCAGGGTCGGTCTGCTCGTGGCGGAAAGCCTCCAGCACACGCGGTGCCAGCTTGTCCTGGGCGAACTGATAAGCGCTGTCACGCACCATGCGCTCTTCTTCAGTGAGCTGCTGATCCAGCAGCAGCGGGTCGATCCAGTTGAAGCTTGCTTTACCGGCCATGAGCGAAATCCTCTTATATAGGGAGCATGTTCTTGTGCCATTGATCCTAGGCCTGTTCGGGCGTCGGGACAAACGAGGAATGCGCACGTATTAGTGATATTTTGTCACTCTGAAAGCTGAGAAAACCCAGTATTTACGACACCACGAGTGAGGTTGACGTACATGCGCCGCAAGATCCCCAGCACCACCGCGCTCATCTGCTTCGAGGCAGCCGCACGCCACGAGAGCTTCACCAAGGCCGCCCAGGAACTGGCCCTGACGCAAGGCGCCGTCTGTCGGCAGATTGGCGGCCTGGAAGACTTTCTCAACGTGGAACTGTTCCGGCGCTCACGGCGTGGCGTGAAACTGACCGAGGCCGGCCTGTCGTACAGCCGCCAGGTCGCTGCACAACTCGATGCGGTGGAGCGCGATACCTTGTCGGTGATGCGCCAGCAGGGCGCCAACGTGATCGAACTGGCGGTAGTGCCGACCTTCGGCACGCGTTGGCTACTGCCGCGGCTCAAAGACTTCCAGCACCACCACCCGGAAGTCACCGTCAACCTGACCAACCGCACCCGACCTTTCCTGTTCGCCGATACTCCCTTCGATGCCGCCATCTATTTCGGTGATGCCGACTGGTCCGGCACCCAGTCCCAGCGCCTGATGGGCGAAAACCCGCTGCCGGTCTGCAGCCCGACGCTGCTGGACGGGGAGGGCATGCTCGATGCCAGACGTATTGCCAGCCTGCCGTTGTTGCAGCAGACCACCCGGCCATATGCCTGGCGCCAGTGGTTCAACGGCCAGGGCATGAATGTCGCCGGCGACATGACAGGGCCACGCTATGAACTATTCTCCATGCTTGCCCAGGCCGCGATGCACGAGATGGGGGTGGCCCTGATTCCACCGTTCCTGATCCAACGAGAGCTGGAGGAGGGCAGGCTGGTGGTCGCTAACAGGCACGCACTGTCCAGCGACAAGGCCTACTATCTGATGATTCCCGAACGCAAGGTGGAATCGGCTTCGCTGCGCGCCTTCCGCGATTGGCTGGCGGAGCAGGCACGCAGCTACATCGCTGCGCACAAAGGCGAAGTGCCTGCCTGACTAATGTAGTCAATTATTTTAAACACCTACAGATATACGTTTTTGTCGCATACACGCAAACTGTTCAGGTGAATCGAAAAACCCCAACCAAGCCGCTAAACACGCGGCTTTCAGAGGGTTTTACGACACTCGCGAGCCCATCCGCGAAATCATCGCAAAAAATTTCAAAAAATCCCCTAATCTGCCAATGGCCTATGTTTGACGGGCTGCGACCCGATTGTTGCGACATACGGTCACAGGGTGACTTGTAGTTTTGACTTCGTTTCGCTCCATAACCGGTTGAAGGCCCCTGGGTTCGTCTGCAAAATGCTCGGCCCGCCCAGGATTCGGCGGGCTGGCGCTCAACAGCCAACCCTGCGTACCACCCGAAGTGCGCGGGCTTTTATAAAGACAAAAGGTCACCGCAGGAGAAATAGTCGTGCACATTGGTGTTCCTCTCGAGACGCAGACCGGTGAGACAAGGGTCGCTGCGACCCCCGAAACCATCAAGAAACTGATTGGCCAGGGCCATCAGGTCACCGTCCAACGGGGGGCAGGCCTGAACGCCAGCATTCCGGACAGTGCCTATGAGGCCGTGGGCGCTTCCCTGGGAAGCGCAGCCGATGCCTACGGTGCCCAACTGGTTCTGAAAGTGGTCGCGCCCAACGACCAGGAGCTGGCCCAGATCAACAGCGGCAGCCTTCTGGTAGGCATGCTCAACCCCTTCAACAGCGAGCTGATCGGCAAGATGGCCGAGCACGGCATCACCGCCTTCGCCCTGGAAGCTGCACCGCGTACATCGCGGGCCCAGAGCCTGGACGTGCTGTCGTCGCAGGCCAACATCGCCGGTTACAAGGCTGTGCTGCTGGCGACCCACTACTACCCGCGCTTCATGCCCATGCTGATGACAGCCGCCGGCACCGTTAAGGCCGCCCGTGTGCTGATCCTTGGCGCAGGCGTTGCCGGCCTGCAGGCCATCGCCACGGCCAAGCGCATGGGGGCGGTGATCGAGGCCTCGGACGTGCGCCCGGCGGTGAAGGAGCAGATCGAGTCGCTCGGCGCCAAGTTCATCGACGTGCCTTACGAAACCGATGAGGAACGCGAGTGCGCCCAAGGTGTGGGCGGCTATGCCCGCCCAATGCCAGCCAGCTGGATGCAACGTCAGGCCCAGGCCGTGCACGAGCGCGCCAAGCAGGCCGATATCGTCATCACCACGGCGTTGATCCCCGGCCGCAAGGCGCCGACCCTGCTCAGCGCCGAAACCGTGGCACAGATGAAGCCCGGCTCGGTGGTCGTCGACCTGGCCGCCGCCCAAGGTGGCAACTGCCCGCTGACCGTGGCCGATCAAGTGGTCATGTCGAACGGCGTGACCATCCTCGGCCCGACCAACCTGCCAGCTCAGGTAGGGGCGGATGCTTCGGCACTGTATGCACGCAACCTGCTGGACTTCATGAAGCTGCTGTTCGACAAGGACGGCGCACTGGTCATCAACCTCGAAGACGATATCGTCGCGGCCTGCCTCATGTGCCGTGACGGTCAAGTCGTCCGCAAGAACGGCTAAGGAGCACGACAATGGAAGACATGCTGATTTCCCATGGCATCTACAACCTGATCATTTTCGTGTTGGCCATTTATGTGGGCTACCACGTGGTCTGGAACGTGACCCCGGCACTGCACACTCCGCTGATGGCGGTCACCAACGCCATCTCGGCGATCGTCATCGTCGGCGCCATGCTGGCTGCCGCCCTGACCGTGACCCCGGCCGGCAAGGTGATGGGCACCCTGGCGGTAGCCTTGGCCGCGGTCAACGTGTTCGGTGGCTTCCTGGTCACCCGCCGCATGCTTGAGATGTTCAAGAAGAAAACCAAGAACGAGGCGCAGAAGTAAGCATGAGCATGAATCTGGTAACGCTCCTCTACCTCGTCGCCTCGGTGTGCTTCATCCAGGCGCTCAAGGGCCTGTCGCACCCGACCACCTCGCGGCGCGGCAACCTGTACGGCATGATCGGCATGGGGATCGCCATCCTCACCACGGTCGGCCTCATTTATAAGCTGGGCGCTGAGCTGGGCACTGCCGGTATCGGCTACGTGATCGTCGGCCTGCTGGTCGGTGGTACCGCCGGGTCGATCATGGCCAAGCGCGTCGAGATGACCAAGATGCCTGAGCTGGTCGCCTTCATGCACAGCATGATCGGCCTGGCCGCGGTGTTCATCGCCATTGCCGCCGTGCTCGAACCCCAGTCGATGGGCATCGTCGCCGCCATCAGCGACCCGATCCCCACCGGCAACCGCCTGGAACTGTTCCTCGGCGCGGCCATTGGTGCCATCACCTTCTCAGGCTCCGTGATCGCCTTCGGCAAGCTGTCGGGCAAGTACAAGTTCCGCCTGTTCCAAGGGGCACCCGTACAGTTCACCGGCCAGCACAAGCTGAACCTGATCCTCGGCCTGACCACCATCGCCCTGGGCCTGCTGTTCACTTTCACCGGCCATTACAGCGCCTTCACCCTGATGCTGGCCCTGGCCTTCGTCATGGGCGTGCTGATCATCATCCCGATCGGTGGCGCCGACATGCCGGTGGTGGTGTCGATGCTTAACAGCTACTCGGGCTGGGCGGCGGCCGGTATCGGCTTCTCGCTGAACAACTCGATGCTGATCATTGCCGGCTCCCTGGTGGGCTCCAGCGGCGCGATCCTCTCGTACATCATGTGCAAGGCGATGAACCGCTCGTTCTTCAACGTCATCCTCGGCGGCTTCGGCGGCGATGTCGATGCTGGCGCGGCACAAGGCTCGAAAGAGCAGCGCCCGGTGAAATCCGGCTCTGCCGATGACGCCACCTTCCTGCTGAGCAACGCCGACAGCGTGATCATCGTGCCCGGCTACGGCCTGGCGGTGGCCCGCGCCCAGCACGCGCTCAAGGAACTGACCGAGAAGCTGATCCACAACGGCGTGACCGTGAAGTATGCGATCCACCCGGTGGCAGGGCGCATGCCCGGGCACATGAACGTACTGCTGGCCGAAGCCGAAGTGCCTTACGACCAGGTGTTCGAGATGGAGGACATCAACGCCGAGTTCGGCCAGGCCGACGTGGTGCTGGTGCTGGGCGCCAACGACGTGGTCAACCCGGCGGCGAAGAACGATCCGAAGTCGCCCATCGCCGGCATGCCGATCCTTGAAGCGTTCAAGGCCAAGACAATCATCGTCAACAAGCGCTCCATGGCCAGCGGCTATGCGGGCCTGGACAACGAACTGTTCTACCTGGACAAGACCATGATGGTGTTCGGTGACGCGAAGAAGGTCATCGAGGATATGGTCAAAGCGGTGGAGTAAGACCGTTCGTAGTAAACGTTGCGATATAAAAACCCCGGCGGAAATTCCCCGGGGTTTTTCATTTCATTGATCCAGATCAACGGCTCTATTTCCGGGCTTCTCATACGACCATGGTCGTGGGACGGCGACGGGCGAAATCTCTAGACTGCGCTGCAGTAGCCTCAGTAGCCCGAGATAACAATCCATGTACCGTGATCGTATCCGCTTGTCCTCCCTGCACAGCAAGGTAATGAGTGCGGCTGATGCCGCCGGCCTGATCGAGGACGGCATGACCGTCGGCATGAGCGGTTTCACCCGCGCCGGCGAAGCCAAGGCTGTGCCGCATGCTCTGGCCGAACGCGCCAAGCAGTCGCCTCTGAAAATCAGCCTGATGACTGGCGCCAGCCTGGGCAACGACCTCGACAAGCAGCTGACCGAAGCCGGTGTACTGGCGCGTCGCATGCCATTCCAGGTCGACAGCACCTTGCGCAAGGCCATCAACGACGGCCAGGTGATGTTCATCGACCAGCACCTGTCGGAAACCGTCGAGCAACTGCGTAACCAACAGCTCAAGCTGCCGGACATCGCGGTCATCGAAGCCGTGGCCATTACCGAAGACGGCCACATCGTGCCGACTACCTCGGTCGGCAACTCGGCCAGCTTCGCCATCTTCGCCAAGCAAGTGATCGTCGAGATCAACCTGTCGCACAACGCCAACCTCGAAGGCTTGCACGACATCTATATCCCGACTTACCGCCCGACCCGCACACCGATCCCGCTGGTGAAAGTCGATGACCGCATCGGCAGCACCGCCATCCCGATCGACCCGGCCAAGATCGTGGGTATCGTCATCAGCGACCAACCGGACTCGCCGTCCACCGTGCTGCCGCCGGATGACGAAACCCAGGGCATCGCCGACCACCTGATCAACTTCCTCAAGAGCGAAGTGGACGCTGGCCGCATGACCAACAAGCTCGGCCCACTGCAGGCCGGTATCGGCAGCATCGCCAACGCCGTGATGTGCGGCCTGATCGATTCGCCGTTCGAAGACCTGACCATGTACTCCGAAGTACTGCAGGACTCGACCTTCGACCTGATCGACGCCGGCAAGCTGAGCTTCGCCTCGGGCAGCTCCATCACCCTGTCGACGCGCCGCAATGCCGATGTGTTCGGTAACCTGGAGCGCTACAAAGACAAGCTGGTACTGCGCCCGCAGGAAATCTCCAACCACCCTGAAGTCGTGCGCCGCCTGGGCATCATCGGCATCAACACGGCGTTGGAGTTCGATATCTACGGCAACGTCAACTCCACGCACGTTTGCGGCACCCGGATGATGAACGGCATCGGTGGCTCGGGCGACTTCGCCCGCAACGCACACCTGGCGGTATTCGTCACCAAGTCGATCGCCAAGGGCGGTGCGATTTCCAGCGTGGTGCCGATGGTCAGCCATGTCGACCATACCGAGCATGACGTGGATATCCTGGTCACCGAGCAAGGCCTGGCCGACCTGCGCGGCCTGGCGCCTCGCGAGCGGGCACGGGCGATCATCGATAACTGTGTTCACCCAGACTATCGCGCAGCCTTGAATGACTACTTCGAACGCGCCTGCCAGCGTGGCGGCCACACGCCGCACATCCTGCGCGAAGCGCTGAGCTGGCACGAGAACCTGGAAGAATGCGGGCGCATGCTCGCTAGCTGATCCGCGTAGACCCATCGCCGGCAAGCCGGCTCCCACACCGTAATGCGCTGCCCTCAAGGTCAGCGCGGTACCTGTGGGAGCCGGCTTGCCGGCGATGAGGCCAGCACAGTCAAACCCCCTCTCACCCCGCAATCCACAAAAACTGTTCTACTGTACTGCTATCCTCGCCAGTCCACTCCCTCCAAAACTCCCTCGCCATCCATAAATGCACCACAACAGTGCGGACCAGTACAGTTGCGCCAATTTCGAGTGCAACAGTAGGGTTACACAGTTAACTGAGCCATCGTCTTTCAACCAAACTGTATCTACTGTTATGGACATCAGAAGAGGATCATGGGCACCAGTTAAATCACTACCTAATCCCGCCACAAGCGGAAGGATGAAGCATCATGGAACGTACCCTCAGTTCCGGTCTGGTTTTTGAAAGCACCGCCAAGCAATCCCACGCCTCGATGCCGCTGCGTGCCCTGTCGACCCTGCTGCTGTGGCAGCGCCGCATGGCTAGCCGCCGTCAACTGGCTCGCCTGGACGCCCGTCTGCTGGCCGACGCCGGTATCAGCGAGTCGCAGCGTTACGAAGAGCTCAGCAAGCCGTTCTGGCGCTAAGCCCGGTTCGCCGGCTACGGCTGGCACCGCGAATTCCCAAACCCGTTGCAGGACGCTGCAGCGGGTTTTTTATTTGCCGAAACGCGTGCTAGACCGCTCTAAAGCCAGACAGGTACAGTTTCTTATATCTGCAAACATGACCAGCACAGTCAATTTCCGTGACGTTCGTTACCCTCTGGAAATCTCGCCGCGTGATACGCTTGGCTTAGCAGCCTGGTTGAAGCCAGTTGCCCAAGTGCCGTAACGAACCGTGTGAACGTCTGATATTGCAGATTCACCCGACCCTTCCCAGGAGTCCACGACCATGTCCCGCAAACACCTGATTGGCGCCGCCCTGCTGCTCGGCCTGGCCGGCACCGCCAACGCCACCAGCTTCGTCGTCACGACCGATACCGTTGTACGTGCCTTCGCTGCATCCACCGATGCCACCTCCGACCTGACCTCGTCGTTCCGTGACGACAAGATCGTCCAAGCCGCGCGCGATGACGCCGCCAGCTTCGTTGGCAGCCAGGGCGCCATTCGCGGCGCCAAGCTGGAAAGTGCCTTCATGCATATCCGCTCGAGCATGCCGACCCTGCAAGCCAGTGATGCACAGCTGGCCCAGGCCATCCTGGTCATCTGATACACCGGCTGCAACAAAACGAATGCGCTGGCCCCGGCCGGCGCATTCGTTTTAGTCTTCGCCGCCCCGTCCCGGTCGCACACCCGCCGATGCGTTACCCGTTGCCGCATTCGTCGGCGACCTTGAACTGGCACGAACAATTCCCGTCCAACGACAACACCTGACTCCCTGTATTTTCGGAGATGCTCCATGCGTAAACCGCTGATCGCCGCGACCCTCGGCATGCTGTTGCTGGCCGACCTGGCCCAGGCGCAGACCTTGGTGGCCACCAGCAACATCATCGTGCGCGCCTTCGGTCGCTCGATCGATTTCACGTCCGATACCACCACGTCGATCCGCGACTCCAAAGTGGTGCGTGCAGCCCATGACGATGCCGCCAGCTTCGTCGCCAGCAACGGGGATATCCGTGGCGCCCAACTGGAGGCGGCCTTCGACACCCTGCGCGAGCGCGTTCCCGAAGCGCGCGGCGCCAGCGACCAGGTACTGGCCGAAGCCATCCTCGCACTGTGACTGGCATGCGTACCTGGCTGCTCGGCTGCCTCCTGACGCTGCTGGGTACGCCCGCCCTGGCCGACCTGCAGCTTGAACTGCAGGCCTCCGGCCTCGACCCGCAGCAAGTCCAGGCCAGCCAGGACTTGCTGGATGAAGCACTGGGCAAGCTACCGCCACGCTTCAAGCAGCAACTGGACCGGCGCATCCAGGTCAGCTGGACTGACAAGATGCCGGCCGATGCCTACGGCCAGGCTTCGCTGGTCTCGACCCTGGAACTCAATCGTCGCCTGCTTCCCGGCCTTGCGGACGGCAGCGCCGCCCATGAAAGCACCCACCGGCCACACGGTACGGTGCGCCAGGAATTGCTGGCCACCGTGCTGCATGAGCTCACCCACATCTACGACCGCGCGCGCCTTTGGCCCAGTCCTGAGCGCTTGATGATCACCCGTTGCAAACGCCAGCAGGGCACCTTGGGCAAGGTTGGCCTGACCGAAGAATGCCGCGGCCAGGCCGAACGCCGCTTTACCCTCAGCGACGACCCACGCTTGCTCGACCTGGCGGGATGGCAGCAATACGTCGGCCGCCGAGGCGAACGCGAGCAGCACAATGGCCAACTCGCTCGCAGCCCGGACAGCTATGAGCTGAGCAGCCCCAAGGAATTCATCGCGGTCAACATGGAGTACTTTCTCCTCGACCCGAGCTATGCCTGCCGGCGTCCCGCGCTCAACCAGTATTTGCGTGATCATTTTGGCTGGGGCCCACAGCAGGACAGTTGCGAAAAAGGCCTGCCATTTCTGAACGCCGGCAACGACTTTGCCCGCCAGCCATTGGGCGAGATCGACCCGGATCGGGTCTATGAAGTCGACTACCTGCTGGCCGAAGCCAACCAGAACTGGGTCAGCCGTTGGGGGCACAGCATGCTGCGCCTGGTCATCTGCAAGCCTGGCCGCCCACGCGGACCGGACTGCCGCCTGGACCTCGATCAGCACCTGGTGCTGTCGTACCGCGCCTTTGTCAACGACGTACAACTTTCCAGCTGGGGTGGCCTGGTCGGTGCCTACCCGTCGCGGCTGTTCGTGCTCCCCCTCAACCAAGTGATCGACGAGTACACCAAGACCGAACTGCGCAGCCTGGCATCGGTACCGTTGAAGCTCGACCGCAAGGAGGTCGAGAGCCTCGTGCGCCAGGCCGCCGAGATACATTGGGGCTACGACGGCAACTACTACTTCCTGTCCAACAACTGTGCAGTTGAATCGTTGAAGTTGCTGCGTACCGGCACCGCCAATCCACGCCTGAACGACCTCGACAGCATCATGCCCAATGGCTTGCTTGAAGTGCTCAAGGCCAGGGGGCTGGCCGACACCAGCGTGCTCGACAACCCACGCGAAGCCTTGCGTCTAGGCTACCGCTTCGACTCCTACCGTGACCGCTACCAGGCCATGTTCGAGGTACTGAAGCAGCAGTTGCCGATCAAGCAGGACAAGGTAGAAGACTGGCTGGAGCTGGATGCCGAGCGGCGCCGCACGTGGTTCGCCCAGGCCAATTTGCGTACCAGCGCCGCGTTGCTGCTACTGGAGCAGGCCAGCCTGCGCAAGCAGTTGTTGCTGGCCCAGGACGAAGTGAAGCAGCGCTACCTGAATGCCATCGAGCTCAAGGATGGCAGCATGAACAAGGCCAACCAGACCCTTCAGCAGATGCTCGCCAACAGTGGCTTCCTCAGTCGCCCGGCGGAGTTGCTCGATGCCAAGGGCTATGGGCTGCCACAGCCGGATGAGCGCAAGCATCTGGAGAAGGTCAGCAGTGAGCGGCAGGCGCAGCTTTTGCGTTTGAGTACCGACCTGGACAAGGAAGTGCGGGCGCTGCTGGATCCTTCGCGGGCCAGGGAAATTGCTGCGGTCGAGGCCAATGTGAAGCAGGTCGGGGAGCATTTGCGGGCACTGCACAAGGCTGCCGGGGGCCTGCAGTTGCCGTAGCGCCTGCACTGGCCCTATCGCCGGCAAGCCGGCTCCCACACAAAGCCTGTGGAGCACCTGTGGGAGCCGGCTTGCCGGCGATAGGGCCCGAGAACCCGACACAAGGCCTACAATGCCTCCTCGGCCTCTCCCGGCAAATCCTCATCCAGATGCACCCAAGGCAAGCGGCTGCTGGTCCAGATATGCCGCTTGGCGCGCACCTGCTCGGGATGATCCAGCGTCGCCACCGTCACATCGATACTGCCCGGGCTGTGCTCCGTCACCAACGCCACATGCGCCCCGCATTCCCCACAGAAATAGCGTTTGCAACCGGCCGGCGCCATATAGCACTGAGGCCGCCCGGCCAGCCAACGAAACCCTGAGCGGGGCAGGGTAAGCCAGGTCACCACCAGCCCGCCGCTGACCCGCCGACAGATCGAACAATGGCAATGGGCGATGTCCGTCAGCTCACCCTGAAGCCGATAGCGCAAGGCGCCGCAATGGCAGCCTCCTTCGGTTACATCCGGCATTACTACCTCCTGTCGCCCTTT
Organism: Pseudomonas sp. NPDC089396; assembly: GCF_044749545.1. Lineage (NCBI taxonomy): Bacteria > Pseudomonadati > Pseudomonadota > Gammaproteobacteria > Pseudomonadales > Pseudomonadaceae > Pseudomonas > Pseudomonas sp. NPDC089396. The sequence goes on from NZ_JBIVIC010000001.1 coordinate 13,197, forward strand.
TCTCGGCGAAAGCTGGCTGAAAGCTTGTCCCCCTAGGATAGCCCCCACTACCGGCAGCAGACCGGTCAGCCAGGGCACCCGGATTTTTCCGCGCCCGGCCCAATCAACAACAACAATGGTGATTCCGATGTTTTCCCGTGCCCGCTCTTCCGTAGCTCCCCTGCGCTTGCTCCCTGCGCAGCGCTCGACGCGCTGATCCGCCCGAATAGCCATTCCTTTCGCCGCGCCACGCCTGGAGTATTGCCATGCTGACCTTCCTCGGCTTTGCCATGGTCATCACCTTCATGTACCTGATCATGACCAAGCGCCTGTCGGCCTTGATCGCGCTGATCCTGGTACCGATCCTGTTCGCCCTGTTCGGTGGTTTTTCCGCCAAGATCGGCCCCATGATGCTCGAAGGCATCAGCAAGCTTGCGCCCACCGGCGTGATGCTGATGTTCGCCATCCTCTATTTCGCCCTGATGATCGACTCCGGCCTGTTCGACCCGGCCGTGCGCAAGATCCTCAAGCTGGTCAAGGGCGACCCACTGAAAGTTTCCGTCGGCACCGCCGCGCTGGCCCTGGTGGTCTCGCTCGACGGTGACGGCGCCACCACCTACATGATCTGTTGCGCCGCCATGTTGCCGCTGTACAGCCGCCTGGGCATGAGCCCGCGGATCATGGCCGGCCTGATCATCCTGGCCGGCGGGGTGATGAACATGACCCCTTGGGGCGGCCCAACCGCCCGCGCCGCCAGCGCCCTGCACGTGGACCCGTCGGACATCTTCGTGCCGATGATTCCGGCCATGCTGTTCGGCATCGTGGCGATCCTGGGCATCGCCTACCTCTACGGCAAGCGTGAACGCGCCCGCCTGGGTGAACTGCACCTGCCCACCGATGACATCGACCACAGCGAAATCAGCGTTTCGCAGTTCCCGGAAGCCCGTCGCCCCAAGCTGCTGTGGTTCAACGGTGCCCTGACCGCCGCGCTGATGGTCGCGCTGATCGCCGGCCTGCTGCCACTGCCGGTGCTGTTCATGATCGCCTTCAGTATCGCCATGATCGTCAACTACCCCTGCCTGCAACAGCAGAAAGACCGTATCGCCGCCCATGCCGGCAGCGTGCTGGCGGTGACCGGGCTGATCTTTGCCGCCGGTATCTTCACCGGCATCCTGTCGGGCACCGGCATGGTCGAAGCCATGTCCAAGAGCCTGCTGGCGGTCATTCCCGAAGCCCTGGGCCCTTACCTGGCGGTGATTACCGCCATCGTGAGCATGCCGTTCACCTTCTTCATGTCCAACGACGCGTTCTACTACGGCGTGCTGCCGGTGCTGGCAGAAGCGGCCAGCCACTACGGGATCAGCCCGGTGGAAATGGCCCGTGCGTCGATCGTCGGGCAACCGGTACACCTGCTCAGCCCGCTGGTACCCTCCACGTACCTGCTGGTGGCCCTGGCAGGTATCGAATTCGGCGATCACCAGCGCTTCACCCTCAAGTGGGCAGTGCTGGTCTGCCTGTGCATAATGGCCGCCGCGCTGCTGATGGGCATTTTCCCGCTGTTCAGCAGTCTTTAATCTAATCCGCATTGCCCCAACGCGAGGCGCCCGTTCAAGGGCGTTTCGCCATTACCGTTCGAAGGAATACACATGGAATGGCTGACCAGCCCGGAAATCTGGGTTGCCTTTTTTACCCTAACAGCGCTTGAGATCGTTCTTGGTATCGACAACATCATCATGATCTCGATCCTGGTCAGCCGCATGCCCAAGCACATGCAGCCGCGCACCCGGATCTTCGGCCTGGCGCTGGCGATGGTCACCCGCATCATGCTGCTGCTGTCGATCACCTGGGTCATGCGCCTGACCGCCGACCTGTTCGTGGTCTTCGGCCAGGGCATCTCCGGACGCGACCTGATCCTGTTCTTCGGCGGCTTGTTCCTGCTGTGGAAAAGCTCCCAGGAGATCTACCACGGCCTGGAAGGCGAGGATGAAAGCGCCGACGAGCCGAAAGGCGCGAGTGGCAAATTCTTCTACACCATCATCCAGATCGCCATCATCGACATCGTGTTCTCCCTGGACTCGGTGATCACGGCGGTGGGCATGGTCTCCCATGTTCCAGTAATGATCGCGGCGATCGTCGTTGCGGTGCTGGTGATGATGCTGTGCGCGGGCGCCATCAGCAATTTCATCGACAAGCACCCGTCGCTGAAGATGCTCGCCCTGTCGTTCCTGATCGTGGTGGGTACCGTGCTGATCGCCGAATCCTTCGACGTGCACGTGCCGAAGGGCTACGTCTACTTCGCCATGGCCTTCTCCCTGGCCGTTGAAGCGATCAACATCCGCATGCGCACCGCCCTGGCGCGTAAAGCGGGCAAGGAACATGATCCGGTGAAACTGCGCAAGGACATTCCGGGTCAATAGATTCAGGAAGCACTGCAAAAAAGGCCCTCCGGGGCCTTTTTTCATGTCCGCGGTTTCATGACGGAAAGATTTCAAATGCTTGCCGAGCGTGCCAAGCTGGCGCGCGGTCTGCAAAACAACTAAAGCTTGAGTGAGCACTGAATAAAAATACCCACCCCCGGGCCAGGCTCACGGCTTCACCCATTGGCTCTGCTTCTGGAGCCCGAATCATAAGGGGGGCTAGACCATGCTGATCCTGCTCAACCTGCTCTCCGCCGTGGCATTGCTGGTGTGGGGCACGCATATCGTTCGTACCGGCATCCTGCGGGTGTTCGGTTCCAACCTGCGCCGAGTACTCAGTCAGAACATGAACCGACGACCGCTGGCGTTCATCGCCGGCATCGTGGTCACCGCCGTGGTACAGAGCAGCAACGCCACCGCCATGCTGGTCACGTCCTTCGTTGGCCAGGGCCTGATGGCCATGACCCCGGCCCTGGCGATCATGCTGGGTGCCGATGTGGGTACGGCACTCATGGCGCGCGTGCTCACCTTCGACCTGTCGTGGCTGTCGCCGCTGCTGGTATTCCTTGGCGTGATCTTCTTCCTTTCACGCAAGCAGACGCGCGCCGGCCAACTCGGGCGGGTGGCCATCGGCCTGGGCCTGATCATTCTCGCCCTCGAGCTGATCGTGCAGGCCGCAGCACCGATCACCCATGCACAAGGCGTGAAAGTACTGTTCGCCTCGCTGACCGGCGACATCTTGCTCGATGCCCTGGTCGGCGCGTTGTTCGCCATGGTCACCTACTCCAGCCTGGCCGCAGTGTTGCTGACCGCGACCCTGGCCGGTGCCGAGGTGATCAGCCTGCCGGTGGCCATCGGCCTGGTGGTCGGCGCCAACATTGGCAGCGGCTTGCTGGCCTTCATCAGCACCAGCATGCAGAACGCCGCAGGCCGGCGAGTGGCCTTGGGCAGCCTGCTGTACAAACTGATCGGGCTGCTTCTGATGATCCCGGTGCTGCATCCGCTGGTGGAGTGGATGGACTCGCTCAGCTTCAGCCCGCAGGAACTGGTGATCGGCTTCCACCTGCTCTATAACACCTTGCGCTGCCTGATCATGCTGCCCACGGTGAAACCCATGGGACGCCTATGCAACGCCCTGCTACCCGAACGCGAGAACGGCAACGGCCAGGTGCGCCCACGCCACCTCGACGCATCGGCACTCACCACCCCCAGCCTGGCCCTGGCCAACGCCGCCCGCGAAACCCTGCGCCTGGGCGATATCGTGGACAGCTTGCTGGAAGCCATGCTCGGCGCCCTGCGTGGCACCCAGACTGCCTTGCCTCAACAGGTTCGCGCCTTGGTAGAGGACGGCGAAGCCCTGTACAGCGCAATCAAACTGTATCTGGCCCAGATGCCCAGGGAAGACCTCAGCGACCAGGACAACCGGCGCTGGGCCGAGATCATCGAGCTGGCGATCAACCTGAAGCTCGCCTGCGACCTGATCGAGCGCATGCTGCGCAAGGTTCAGCAGCAAAAGACCAGCCAGCGCCGGGAGTTCTCCCAGGTGGGTCTGGAGGAGTTGACCGGCCTGCAGGAGCAGTTGCTGGCCAATCTGCGCCTGGGCCTGTCGGTGTTCCTCAGTGCCGACCCCGAAAGCGCTCACCTGCTATTGCGCGAAAAGCGCCGCTTCCGCGCCCAGGAGCGGCGTCTGGCCCATGCCCATGTCAGCCGCCTACAACGCAAGGTGGTGCAAAGTATCGAGACGAGTTCGCTACACTTGGAGCTGATCGCCGACATGAAGCGGTTGAACTCTTTGTTCTGCAGCAGTGCCTATGTGGTACTGGGTGGGTCGGACACGGGCGGGCTGATGCTCGACACCGTACCGGACGAAGCCCGCCTGCCCTGACCTCGCAAACCCGGAGACCGAAGCTCGCCCATGCGTTGCCTGATGTTCGTTTGCCTGCTGATCTGCAGCCTGCCCACGCTTGCCCTCGATCGTTCGCGGGTCGAGGGTTACCTGTTGCCAAACGGTTTGCAGGTGATCCTCAAATCCGGCTACGAACGGGACCATGTGGCGATCCGCCTGGTGGTGGGGGTTGGCCTGGACGACTTTGGCTGCGAGCAGAAAGAACTGCCGCATTTGCTCGAACACCTGCTGTTCAGCGGTATCGACGAAACCGGCGAAGGCGGCCTGGAAGAGCGCCTGCAGGCGCTGGGCGGGGAGTGGAATGCCTACACCAGCAGCGCCGACACCACCTTTGTCATCGAGGCCCCGTCGCGCAACCAGCGCAAGGTGCTCGACCTGTTGCTGGCGGTGATCCGCGACACCCGCATCGACGCCAAGAGCCTGGCCACCGCCAAGCGCATCATCGAACGCGAGGATGGCGGCCACTATGGCCACCTGCAACGCTGGCTCGACCGCCAGGACATCGGCCACCCTGCCAGCGACCAACTGGCTACCGAACTGGGCCTGAAATGCCCCGAACGTTCCAACCTCGACGACATGACCCTGGAGCAGGTGCAGGCCCTGCGCGATCGCTGGTATGCCGCCAACAACATGACCCTGATCGTCGTCGGCGGCCTCGATCGCGTGCTGCCGGCCTACCTGGAGCGCACGTTTGGCGAATTGCCGGCCACCGAACCGGAAGAGCGCCGCAACCTCGACAGCATCAGCCAGCAGGCCGAACAACGTCGTGATCTGACCCGGGGCTTGCTGGGCGACAGCGCCAAGTTGCATTGGCTGTTCATCGAACCGGTACTGGACAACGACCACCAGCAGACCCTCGACCTGCTCTCGCGCTACCTGGACTGGGCCCTGTACGACCAGCTGCGCCTGCGCAACGGCCTGTCCTATGGCCCGTCGGTGCAGCGCGAGAGTTTCGGCGACAGTGGCATGCTCAGCTTCAATGCCGACCTTGAGCGCGACGACGTCGATGCGGCGGTCAAGGTGATGCAGCAACTGTTCGATCACCTGCGCAAGGAAGGCCTCGATCCGGATACCTTTGCCCGCATCAAGGATGCCGCCGTTGCCAAGGAAAGCTGGAGCACCCAGGGCAACAGCGCGCTGGCCGACTATTACTGGGGGGCGCTGAACGACTACAGCAACGGGCGCTTCGCCAACCCGGTGCGCAAATTGCGCCAGGTCACCCTGGCGCAGGCCAACGAGGCGCTGAAGAATCTGCTCAAGGATGAAGGTTATCTGCGGATCGAGAAGCCGTTTCTGGGGTATGACGAACTTTATGGACTGGTGGCGTTGCTGTTGGGGCTTATTCTGGCGGCAGGGCTGCTGCGCTGGCGGCGCCATACGCCTGATCGACCGAGTGGCGCTACACGGGAGCGGTAGATCGGAGGTATCCTTTTGCCAGTACCGGCCCTATCGCCGGCAAGCCGGCTCCCACAGGTAGCCCACCGTCCTCAAGTACTGTGGGGTGCCTGTGGGAGCCGGCTTGCCGGCGATAGGGCGGGCAGCCACTTCATACACTTGTTGCAGCCCCAATGCCCCCAATTCCCCATCTAGTCCAGCGCATCATCGAACTGCTCAAACGCTACCCCGGCATCATCGCGCTCGGCGGCTTCCTCTCCGGCATCGGCAGCTTCATCCTGGTCGACCGCCAGGCCGGCCTGGCCAGCTGGGTCGCCATCCTCATGCTGGTCAGCTGGATCTGGCTGATGCTGGAGAACACCCTGACCGGCCTGTTCGCCCGCACCTTCAAGCGCGAAATCCCGCAGCCGCTGCTGCGCTACGCGACGCAGATGATCCACCAGGAAAGCCTGTTCTTCGTCCTGCCGTTCTTCTTCATCACCACCACCTGGAACAGCCTGCAGCTGCTGTTCACCGGCCTGCTCGGCGCCGCCGGGCTGGTCTCGATTATCGACCCGCTGTACTACAAGTGGCTGGCCCCACGGCGCTGGCTGTTCCTGGCGTTTCATACCCTGACCCTGTTCGCGGCACTGCTGACCGCGCTGCCGATCATCTTGCACCTGACCACTGCGCAAAGCTTCAAGTTGGCGTTGATCGCGGCGATGGCACTGTCGTTCCCGAGCCTGGTCAGCAGCTTCCCGGTCAATACCTGGCGCCGGGGCGTGGCACTGGTGCTGGTGACCCTGGCCGTCGGTGGCGGTGGCTGGCTGCTGCGCTCCTGGGTGCCGCCCGCCACCTTGTGGATGACCGAGGTGGCGGTGAGTACCGAAGTGTTGAATCGCCAGCCCGGCAAATCGCTGGATGAAATTGCCGCCAGCCGCATCCGCAGCAGCGGCTTGTATGCCTATACCGCCATCAATGCACCGCGGGGGCTCAACGAACGCATCTATCACGTGTGGCAGAAGGACGGCCAGGAGGTCGACCGCATTGCCCTGGATATTCATGGCGGGCGCAAGGAAGGGTATAGGGCCTGGACCCACAAGCAGAACTTCCCGCCCAACCCGGTCGGCAAGTGGCAGGTGCGGGTGCTGACCGAGGATGGTCAGGTGATCGGGGTGCTGCGCTTCGAGGTGGTCGACGACGTACCGGCGGGGTAATGGAAAGGGGCTGCTTCGCAGCCCATCGCTGGCAAGCCAGCTCCCACAGGTATCTCGCTGCCCTTGAGAACACTGGGGTACCTGTGGGAGCTGGCTTGCCAGCGATAGGGCCAAGACAGACTCGCTGCGCTATGATCAGCCTCTACGCCCCCCGCGCGCAGTCAGATGCATGGAGCCTATGACCACCCCCAGCGCCACCCTGGACACCACTTGCCAGCCAGCCTGCCTGCGTATCGCCGGTGACTGGACCCTGGCCCACTACGCCAGCCTCAGGCGCGACAGCGAGCAGCTGCGCGCGCAATCCACCAGCGACGCCATCGCCGACCTCAGCCAACTGGGCAACCTGGACACCGCCGGCGCCTCGCTCTTGGCCGAGCTGCTGGGCGCCGAGCGCCTGTCGCACTGTACCGAAGACCTGCCAGAAGCCAGCCGCGCCCTGCTCAAAACGGTCTACTGCTCGGTGCAGGACTACTGCATCCCGGTCAAGGCACCCGAGCGCAATGTGCTGCTTCTGCTGCTGGAGCGCATCGGCAGTGCGGTCGACACGCTCTGGCAGGACTCCCTGCAGTTGCTCGGCTTCGTCGGCCTGATCCTGGAAACCCTGGTGCGCCGGCTGTTCCAGCCCCACCGCTGGCGCGTCACGCCGGTGGTCGCGCACATCGAACAGACCGGCCTGGACGCTGCCCCCATCGTTGCCTTGCTGACCTTTCTGGTGGGCGCGGTGGTGGCCTTCCTCGGCGCCACGGTGCTGGCCGCGTTCGGCGCGACCGTTTTCACCGTCGACCTGGTGGCGTTTTCGTTCCTGCGCGAATTCGCCGTGCTGCTCACCGCCATCCTCATGGCCGGCCGCACTGCCAGTGCCTTCACCGCACAGATCGGCTCGATGAAGGCCAACGAAGAAATCGACGCCATCCGCACCCTTGGGCTGAACCCCATGGAACTGCTGGTGGTGCCACGGGTACTGGCACTGCTGATCTCACTGCCTCTGCTGACCTTCGTCGCGATGATCTGCGGCATCGTTGGCGGCGCGGTAGTCTGCGCCCTGACCTTGGACATTTCGCCGGCGATGTTCCTCTCGTTGCTGCAGAGCGACATCGGCGTGCAGCACTTCCTCGTGGGCCTGGCCAAGGCGCCGTTCTTCGCCTTCCTGATCGCCGCCATCGGTTGCCTGGAAGGCTTCAAGGTCAGCGGCAGCGCCGAGTCAGTGGGCGCCCACACCACCTCCGCCGTGGTGCAATCGATCTTTGTGGTCATCGTGCTGGATGCCGTGGCCGCGCTGTTCTGCATGGAGATGGGCTGGTGAGCGGCCGCGAAGCAGTCATCGAAGCGCGCGGTATCTGCAACCGCTTCGGCAGCCAGAGCGTGCACGAACAGCTCGACCTGGACCTCTACCGGGGCGAGATCCTCGCCGTAGTGGGCGGTTCGGGCAGCGGCAAGTCGGTACTGCTGCGCAGCATCATCGGCCTGCGGCGGCCGAACGAAGGGCTGATCAAGGTGTTCGGCGAGGACCTCGCCAGCTTGCGCGACGAACAGCGCTCGCAGGTCGAGCGGCGGTTCGGCGTGCTGTTCCAGAAAGGCGCGCTGTTTTCCTCCTTGACCGTCACCGAGAACGTGGCCTTGCCATTGATCGAGCATGCCGGCCTGTCGCGCGACGATGCCGAGCACCTGGCCGGGGTCAAGCTGGCCCTGGCAGGTTTGCCGCTGTCGGCTGCCGACAAGTATCCGTCGTCACTGTCCGGCGGCATGATCAAGCGCGCAGCCCTGGCCCGTGCGCTGGCCCTGGACCCGGATATCCTGTTCCTCGACGAACCCACCGCCGGCCTCGACCCCATCGGTGCCGCGGCCTTCGACCAGTTGATCCTGACCTTGCGCGATGCCCTGGGCCTGAGCGTGTTCCTGATTACCCACGACCTGGACACCCTCTACACGATCACCGACCGCGTCGCCGTGCTGTCGCAGAAAAAAGTGCTGGTCGCCGGCCCCCTGGCCGAGGTCGAGCAAACCAACGACCCGTGGATTCACGAATACTTTCACGGCCCACGCGGGCGCGCGGCCGAACACGCCGCCGCCAGCGCCGGGCAGGAGCGCTGAACGATGGAAACCCGAGCTCATCACGTTCTCATTGGCCTGGTCACCGTCGTGGTGGTCGTCGGTGCCATGCTGTTCGGTCTGTGGCTGACCAAGTCCAGCGTCGACGACGCGTTCAAGGACTATGAAGTGATCTTCAACGAGGCCGTCTCGGGCCTGTCCCGTGGCAGCCCGGTGCAATACAACGGCATCAAGGTCGGCGACGTGACCAGCCTGCGCCTGGACCCCAAGGACCCGCGCCGTGTGCTCGCCCGGGTGCGCCTGAGTGGCGACACTCCCGTCAAGGAAGACACGCAGGCCAAGCTGACCCTGGCTGGGGTCACCGGCAACTCGTTCATCCAGCTCAGCGGCGGTACCCCGCAAAGCCCGGAGCTCAAGAGCAAGAATGGCAAGCTGCCGGTGATCGTCGCCTCGCCATCGCCGATCTCGCGCCTGCTCAATGACAGCAGCGACCTGGTGACCAACATCAACCTGCTGCTGCACAACGCCAACGCGATGTTCTCGGAAAGCAACATCGAGCGCCTGAGCAACACGCTGGCCAACCTTGAGCAGACCACCGATGCCTTCGCCAACCAGAAGGGCGGTATCGGCGTAGCCATCGAACAACTGGCGCAAGTCGGCAAACAGGCCAATGCCACCCTGGCCGAGACCCAGGCATTGATGCGCAACGCCAACGGCCTGCTCGGCACCCAGGGCAAGCAGGCTGTCGACAGTGCCCAGCAGGCCATGCAGTCGTTGGCGCAAAGCACCGAAACCATCAACAGCTTGCTGCAGGACAACCGCCAGTCGATCGACGACGGCGCGCAAGGGCTCAACCAGCTGGCCCCGGCCATCCGCGAGCTGCGCGAGACCCTCAACTCGCTCAAGGGCATCTCCAGGCGCCTGGAGGCCGATCCGAGCGGCTACCTGCTTGGCCGCGACAACACCAAGGAGTTCCAACCATGAATCCGTCGCTGCGCCTGCTGGCCCTGACGGCTGCACTGAGCCAGGTCACCGCCTGCTCGATCCTGCCCAAGGGCGAGCCTGTGGATCTCTACCGGCTGCCAGTCAACCAGGCCAGCCGCCAGGCCACGCCGGTGGACTGGTCACTGCGCCTGAACAAACCGCTGGCCAGCGAGGTGCTGGCCGGCCCGCGCATCGCCGTGATTCCCCAGGGCGACGTGGTCAGCAGCTACAAAGGTGCGCGCTGGAGCGACCCAACGCCGTTGCTGGTACGTAACCGCCTGCTCGACGGTTTTCAGCGTGACGGGCGTGTACAACGCCTGAGCGCCGACGACAGCAACCTGCAGGCCGATTACGAGCTGGTGGGTGAATTGCAGGCGTTCCAGAGCGAGTACCGCGCAGGCGGCACGCTGGAGGTGGTGATCCGTTATGACGCGCGCCTGGTGCAGGGGCGCAGCCAGCGCATTCTCGCCAGCAAGCGCTTCGAGGTGCACCAGCCGCTGACCGACCAGCAGGTCGCTGCAGTGGTCTCAGGCTTTGGCGCGGCCAGCGACCAGCTAGCCGGGCAGGTAATCAACTGGACCGTTGCCCAGGGCACTCAGGCTCAGGCGAAGAACCAGTAGCAGATGCAGATGGCCGCAATCACCCCGCACAGCTCGGCCAGCAAGGCGCAGCCGACGGCGTGGCGCACACGCTGAATACCTACCGCACCGAAGTAGACGGCCAGTACGTAGAAGGTGGTTTCGGTACTGCCCTGGATGGTCGCAGCCACCAGCGCCGGGAAGCTGTCCACGCCGTGGGTCTGCATGGTCTCGATCAACATCGCGCGCGCGGCACTGCCGGAGAACGGCTTGACCAGGGCCGTCGGCAGGCCCTCGACGAAACGTGTGTCCATGCCCAGCCAGTTCACGGCGTGGCGAATGCCGTCCAGCGCCAGCTCCAGGGCCCCGGAGGCCCGCAGTACGCCGACTGCCACCAGCATCGCCACCAGGTAGGGCAGCAGGCTCTTGGCCACGTCGAAACCTTCCTTGGCCCCTTCGACGAAGGCTTCATACACCTTCACTCCCCTCAGTGCGCCGATCACCAGGAACAGGGTGATCACGCCAAACAGGGTGAGGTTGCCGAGGATCGACGACAGACTGGCCAGCGCGGCTGCCGACAGGGTGCCAAGGAACGCCATGAAACCGCCCAGCAGCAGCGCACCCGGAATCATGTAGGCGAGCACCACCGGGTCCCACAGGCGCAAGCGCTGCATGACCGCCACCGACAGCAGGCCGACCAGGGTCGACACGCTGGTGGCCAACAGGATGGGCAGGAACACCAGGGTGGGGTCGGTGGCGCCTTGCTGCGCCCGGTACATGAAGATGGTCACCGGCAGCAAGGTCAGGGACGAAGCGTTGAGCACCAGGAACAGGATTTGCGCATTGCTCGCCGTGGTGCTGCTGGGGTTGAGCTCCTGCAGGGCGCGCATGGCCTTCAGGCCAATCGGCGTGGCGGCGTTGTCCAGGCCCAGGCCATTGGCCGCGAAGTTCATGGTGATCAGCCCCAGGGCAGGGTGGCCGGGCGGCACCTCGGGCATCAGCCGTGCGAACAACGGGCCCAGCACCTTGGCCAGCCATTCGACGATGCCGGCTTTTTCGGCAATCTTGAGAAAGCCCAGCCACAGGGTCAGGGTGCCGAACAGCAGGACCATGACCTCCACCGACAGCTTGGCCATGGCGAAGATGCTCTCGACCATCGCGGCGAAGATATCGGCGTTGCCACCGACCAGCCATTGGGTCAGGGCGCAGACGGCCGCTACCAGGAAAAAGCCGAGCCAAAGGCCGTTGAGCATCCGTGTGTTCCCCCTGAAAAATGCCTGAATGATAACTGGTTTAGTCTGTACCGGCCTCATCGCCGGCAAGCCGGCTCCCACAAGGTATGGCACCGCTCTGAGGTTCAGCGGGGTTACCTGTGGGAGCCGGCTTGCCGGCGATAGGGCCCTTACAGACAACAAAAAGCCCCGACAAGTCGGGGCTCTTTAGTTCAGTCCATCAGGCTCAGCGCTTGGCGTGCTCGCCAACCACGGCCGCTTCCTGCTTGCCCGCCATCAGCGAGGCATAGTACTGCTCGCCCTTGGCGGCGTCGTACATGCCTTCCCAACGTGCGATCACCAGAGCGGCCAGGGCGTTGCCGATCACGTTCAGGGCGGTACGCGCCATGTCCATGATGCGGTCGACACCGGCGATGAAGGCCAGGCCTTCCAGCGGGATGCCTACGCTGCCCAGGGTCGCCAGCAGGACCACGAACGATACGCCTGGCACACCGGCGATACCTTTGGAGGTGACCATCAAGGTCAGCACCAGCAGCAGCTGCTGGCTCCAGGACAGGTCGATGCCGTACAGCTGGGCGATGAAGATCGCCGCGATGCTCTGGTACAGGGTCGAACCGTCGAGGTTGAACGAGTAGCCGGTCGGTACCACGAACGAGCAGATCGACTTCGGCGCACCGTACTTCTCCATCTTCTCGATCACGCGCGGCAGCACGGTCTCGGAGCTGGAGGTGGAGTAGGCGAGGATCAGCTCATCTTTCATGATGCGCATGATCTTGATCACCGAGAAGCCGAACAGGCGTGCCACCAGGCCCAGCACCATGAAGGCGAAGAAGGCGATGGCGAAGTACACCAGCAGCACCAGCTTGGCCAGCGGCAGCAGCGAGCTGAAGCCGAAGTTGGCGACGGTCACGGCGATCAGGGCGAAAACGCCGATCGGGGCGTAGTTCATGATCATGTGGGTGACCTTGAACATGGTCTCCGACACGCCCTGGAAGGTACGCACCAGCGGTTCGCGCAGGTCGGCCTGCAGGCTCGACAGACCGAGGCCGAACAATACCGAGAAGAAGATGATCGGCAGCATTTCGCCACGCATCAGCGCCGCGAAGATGTTCGACGGGATCAGGTTGAGCAACGTCTCGATGAAGGCATGCTCATGCTGCACTTCGGCCGCAGTGGCCTGGTACTTGGAGATGTCGACGGTACCCAGGGTGCTCATGTCGATGCCGGCGCCCGGGTGGAACAGGTTGGCCATCACCAGGCCGACAACGATGGCGATGGTGGTCACCACCTCGAAATAAACGATGGTCTTCAGACCGATACTGCCCAGTTTCTTCGCGTCGCCAACCCCGGCGATGCCCACGATCAGCGACGAAATCACGATCGGGACGACGATCATCTTGATCAGGCGAATGAAGATGTCACCGGCGGGCTGGAGAACGTTGCTGATCCACCATGCCTTTTCCGCACTGAAGTGGTTCAGCAGCGCGCCGATTGCAACGCCCAGGACCAGACCGATGACGATCTGCCAGGCGAGGCTCAGTTTTGCCTTCTTCATGTCTTTACCCTTTGTTCTAGTGGTCACGGGCACCGACCGGAAAAGCGCGTAACAGAGCCGTTGGCAACGTCACGGGCAGCATACAGCTTCCGTCCGGAGACCTCATGTAAGGACACCGCGAGCGAGCGACAGGGCGCTCGGGCCAGCGAAAAGGCGGCAACTATTGCGATGGGAAAGGATGAAATCTAATGCCGGAAGCGTATACCCCATACCGATTACGCATACTGATCTGCGTCAAAATGAGGCGTTTGCAAGTCATTGATTTATAACGTTCGGAATCCCGAACAAGACCAAACCGCCATTTTTAGGCAGATTTGGCAGGGTAGGAAGGGGGTTGAAGATGGCTTGTTCGACAATCCGAATGGCCAAAATGGCACTTGTTTAACTGAACGCACGTTCGAAAAAAAGTTGATGTACGGTCAAGACAAAATGTGTCCTGACAGCAAAAAGGGAAAAGTACGACACGAAAAAGAGATGGCGCCTCGGAAGCCAGGCCTGATTGCCATGGCGTGAAACACGCCTGGCCTGAAGCTTCCGATTCTGCCTTTTCCTGACCCGGCCCAATCCTGGAGGCACTCCCTGTACCCCTAGGCCACTCCGATCCTGCAACAATCAGAACAGCCCGGCCCCTTGGTCATGTGTCGCCCCTCCTCGGGGCGGCGCATCATAGAAGCGTGAAAGATAGAAAGGTTCCGCTTCTATTACATGACAGCGCGCGACCGCTCGTCGGTGACGCTCAATACCACTTCGGATCGCGCTTGAGTTGCTCCTGCAACATCGACTTCATGCCTTCGTCCGGTTTACCCAGCCAACGGTACTGCGCGTGGCGGGTGGGCGACTTGTCACTGGGCAAGCCCTCGGGTACTTCAACGAGCATCCCGTAGGCATCGTCCTTGTCCCAACTGAACGCCACGATCAGGCGTTTGTAGGTGCAGTTTTCCTGGGATTCGCACAGCGGGCCGACCAGGTACTTGTCGCCATCTTCAGTCACCGCCGACATCTGTTGCTCGGCGCTGCCCGTGAGGTTGATCACCCAGTCGGGCAGGCGTTCCTCGCCTTTGAGTGCGTCCTGCCAGGTTTCCTGGTACTCGGGGTCCGAGCCGAGCAACTGGTCGACCCGGACCTGGCCGTCATTGGCCGCCATGGCTCCCGCGCTACCCGTCAATACCAGGGCGGCAGCCAACGTCGTGCAAAGCTTCCTGCCCATCTTCAACCTCGACCACGTCCAAAGAAGAAGGAGGCTACGAACAGGACCAGGAAGACAATGAACAGGATCTTCGCGATACCCGTAGCGGCGCCAGCGATACCACCGAAGCCAAGTACGGCGGCGATGATGGCGATGATGAGGAAAGTGATAGCCCAGCTAAGCATGATGCTTCTCCTTTCTTTTTTGAGATCGGTCCAGCCTGACCGTCAGAACACCCAGCGTTCCTGGGGCACGACATTTGCCACGGTGGCTGGCGAGGTATTGGCTGCTGGCAGCGATTGGGCTGCCTTCACCAAGGTGTTGGCACGCGTTGCCTGAATGTGCGTCAGCAACGCGGTTTGCGCCGCGACCTGTTCGGCCAGTCGGGCGGTCTGCCAGCTGTAGTAGAAGAGGCCGGCAGCCAGCGTCAGCAGCATCGCCATCCCGAGTAACAGGACTTGGCGCAGGGGGAGTGCGACATTTTGCGAGCGGTTGACGGATTGGCGGTTCATGCCGGTTCTCCTGCTGTAATTTTTCTATACAAACCTGAATAGGTAATTGCAGCCTGCATGCCAGCCGTCAAATTCAAATAAAATCCTTATAAATCAATAACTTATTTGAATTCCATATCCCCCTTGAGGACGTATCCTGCACGATGGCGCCTTTGACGTCGTGCGAATTGCACGATTCAGCCCTCGACCTTGGTCGCCACTTTCAACAGGTCAGCATCCACGCCGCGCACCCCAATGATCTGCCGGGCAATCTCTACCGCGATGGTTTTCTGCTCACTGCTGAGCACCTCGCCTGACAGCCGCACCATGCCTTCTTCACTGGCCACCTTTATATTCAGGCCGTCCAGATTGCGGCTGAAGCGGAAGCTGTTCTGGATCTTGTCGATCACCCAGCTGTCACTGGGTTGCGGCCCAGTGGACGCATCGACCGGGGTTTCCCGCGCCTTGGCCATGGCCACGGTATCCAGGCTGACCAGGTTGTTCACCAGGTGCACCCCATCGGTGGTCCGCGCCACCACCCCAGCCAACTCCTTGGCCTCGGTGCTGTCGACCTTGCCGCGCAAAGTCACCACGCCACCGCTGCTTTGCACTTCGATGGCGGCCTTTTCCGTGATACGGCTCCACAGCAGCCGAGCGCGGATCACCGCGGCCAGGGTTGCATCCGTCAGGCGCTGGGCGTACGCGCGCAGCTCGAGTGGGCGCTCGACCAATTCGGCATTGACCCGCAGTTGGTTGTCGACCTGCTCGATGCCTCGGGTAGCCAGCGCCACCTGCTCGGCCAACTGGCGCTCGACCTCATTTTCCACTTCACCCGAAAGGCGTGCCTTGGGCCCTTCGACTTCGACATCTATACGAAACGGATTGAGCATCTGGTTGAGCGAAAGCGCCGTTTGCAACGAACCCTGAAGGCGAGCGTCCTGGATCGGGTCGGCCATGGCCGAGGTGCAAATGGAGAGGAGGCTGACCGTCAGCGCGGCCATTCGGATGGAAAAGGGCATGACTGCACTCCTTTTATGGGCAAAATCCGTAAATCGTCGCAACCAATGTGCCAGCGCGTAGCTCTAAGGAAATCATCGATATATCAGTGAACAGAGCCGCTACTTGGCCATTGGCTAGCATGCAAAGGGCAGAATCCTTCAGAATCGACCATGCAACTTGCCCGATTTTTCCCACACTAATTGAAGAGCTATCCTAAGGAGCGCAGGAAAATGGAATCAGCCCAGGACAACCAAGGCCGCATTCTGCTGGTGGACGATGAGTCCGCTATCCTGCGCACCTTCCGCTATTGCCTGGAAGACGAAGGCTACAGCGTGTCCACCGCCAACAGTGCCACTCAGGCCGAAGCCTTGTTGCAGCGCCAGGTGTTCGACCTTTGCTTCCTCGACCTGCGCCTGGGTGAGGACAACGGCCTGGATGTACTGGCGCAGATGCGTATCCAGGCACCGTGGATGCGCGTGGTGATCGTGACCGCGCACTCAGCGATCGATACGGCGGTCGATGCCATTCAGGCGGGTGCTGCCGATTACCTGGTCAAACCCTGCAGCCCCGACCAATTGCGCCTGGCCACCGCCAAGCAACTGGAAGTTCGCCAGCTGTCGGCACGCCTGGAAGCGCTGGAAGGCGAAGTACGCAAACCCAAGGACGGCCTCGACTCGCACAGCCCGGCCATGATGGCGGTGCTGGAAACTGCACGCCAGGTGGCCACCACCGACGCCAACATCCTCATCCTTGGCGAATCGGGCACCGGCAAGGGCGAACTGGCCCGGGCCATTCATGGCTGGAGCAAACGGGCACGCAAGGCCTGCGTGACCATCAACTGTCCATCGCTGAATGCCGAATTGATGGAGAGCGAGCTGTTCGGCCACACCCGTGGTGCCTTTACCGGTGCCAGCGAGAGCACCCTTGGGCGGGTCAGTCAGGCTGACGGCGGCACGCTGTTTCTCGACGAAATCGGCGATTTCCCGCTGACCTTGCAACCCAAGCTGCTGAGGTTCATTCAGGATAAAGAGTACGAGCGCGTCGGCGATCCGGTGACCCGCCGCGCCGATGTACGGATCCTCGCCGCGACCAACCTGAACCTTGAAGAAATGGTGCGCGAAAGCCGTTTTCGCGAAGACCTGCTGTACCGCCTGAACGTCATCACCCTGCACCTGCCGCCGCTGCGCGAACGTAGCGAGGACATCCTGACCCTGGCCGACCGCTTCCTGGCACGCTTCGTCAAGGAGTACTCACGCCCGGCCCGCGGTTTCAGCGACGAAGCCCGCGCGGCGCTGCTCAACTACCGCTGGCCCGGCAACATCCGCGAGCTGCGCAACGTAATCGAGCGCGCCAGCATCATCTGCCCGCAGGAGCGCGTGGAAATCAGCCACCTGGGCATGGGCGAGCAGCCCGCCAGCAATGCCCCCCGAGTGGGCGCGGCACTGAGCCTGGATGAGCTGGAGCGCGCCCACATCGGTGCGGTGCTGGCGACCAGCGACACGCTCGACCAGGCGGCCAAGACATTGGGCATCGATGCCTCGACGCTCTATCGCAAACGCAAGCAGTACAACTTATGAGATGGCCCATGAAGCTGCGCACGCGGCTTTTCCTCAGCATCTCAGCACTGGTCACCGTTGCCCTGCTGGGCTTGATGCTGGGCCTGGTCAGCGTGTTGCAGATGGCCACGGTGCAGCAGCAGTCGGTGCGCGATACCACCCAAGCCCTGGAAACAGGCCTCAAGTTGCGGCAGAACCTTGGTGAACAACTGACGCTGATTCTCGATGAGGATACCGCCCCGGAAAACCTCCAGACGTTGCAGGAGAGCTTTCAGAGCCTGCTGCATCAGGGGCTCGAACAAGGCGGAGAACGCACCGGCTTCAGCAAGGCCAACAGCAACTACCAGGCCTTCCTCCAGGCTTACCGTGACAGCCCGACACCGGCACGCAGCATGGGTGTCGAGCAGCCACTGGGCGCCGCGTTCAATCAGGTTCGCACCGACCTGATCGATTCCCACAAGCAAGCCCTCGAACAGATCACCCGCAGTGAAGAACGCACGCGCGACCGCGCCTTGCTGGTCAGTGGCGTGCTCGGCCTGATGGGGCTGGTGGTGGTGATCCTGGGCTTTATCACCGCGCACAACATCGCCCGTCGCTTTGGCCAACCGATCGAAGCCTTGGCCAAGGCGGCCGACCAGCTTGGCCAAGGCAACTTCGACGTCACCTTGCCGGTAACCCAGGCGATCGAGCTCAACCAGCTGACGCGCCGTTTTGGCTTGATGGCCGATGCCCTGCGCAAGCACCAGGCCACCAATGTCGATGAACTGTTGGCCGGCCAACAGCGCCTGCAGGCAGTGCTGGACAGCATCGACGACGGTTTGCTGATCATCGACCGCCAAGGCCGCCTCGAGCACCTCAACCCGGTTGCCCAGCGCCAGCTGGGCTGGAGTGACAGCCGCGTCGGCAGCGGCCTGGCCGAAGCCCTGCAGCGACCGGAACTGGAGCAACAGCTGCGCCAAGTGTTGCGCGGCGGCAGCCTGGATCGCCCACCTGACGACCTGAGCATCGAGGTCGATGAAGAGTCACGCCTGCTGACGTACAGCCTGACCCCGGTCAGCCACCCGCAAGGGCCGATTCTGGGGGCCGTAATGGTGTTGCATGATGTCACCGAGCAACGTGCCTTCGAGCGTGTGCGCAGCGAGTTCGTGCTGCGCGCCTCGCATGAACTGCGCACCCCGGTTACCGGTATGCACATGGCCTTTGGCTTGCTTCGCGAGCGCATCAAGTTCCCACCTGAAGCGCGCGAAAGCGACTTGCTGGAAACCATCGGCGAAGAAATGCAGCGCCTGACCCAGTTGATCAACGACCTGCTCAACTTCTCGCGTTATCAAAGCGGGCTGCAGAAGCTCGACCTCGCACCCTGCGCCATCGATGCGTTGCTGGAACGGGCCCAGTCACGTTTCAGCGAACCGGCCTCTGCCAAGCAGATCGAGTTGCTCAAGGAGCTGGATATGCCACTGCCTCGCATACAAGCCGACATCGCCCAACTCGACCGCGTGCTCGATAACCTGCTGCACAACGCCATCCGCCACACCGCCCGCGGCGGGCGCATCCGCCTGCATGCGCGGCGGCATGCGGAGCGGGTGATCATCAGCGTCGAAGACAACGGCGAAGGTATTGCCTATGGCCAGCAGGGGCGGATCTTCGAGCCGTTCGTGCAGGTCGGGCGCAAGAAAGGCGGGGCAGGGCTGGGGTTGGCGTTGTGCAAGGAAATCGTCCAGCTGCATGGCGGGCGCATGGGGGTATTTTCTCGACCGGGGCAGGGCACGCAGTTCTACATGGCGCTGCCCGTCTAAGGCTCATCATCGATTCGCTGCCGCCTGACTTGCCGGCCGCGGGTCACCAGCTCGGCGAACTGCCGTGCATTCAACGGATGGGCAAACAACCAGCCCTGGCCGTAGTTGACCCCTTCGCTGTTGAGCAGCACCGCCTGCGCCTCGCATTCGATACCTTCGGCAATCACCCGCAGATGAAGGTCATGGGCCATGCGGATAATGTGCGGTGCTACGCCACTGCTGGCCGCATCGTGCCCCAAGGCATCGATGAACGCCTTGTCGATCTTCAGGCAGTCGACCGGCAAGGTCTGCAGGTAGGCCAGGCTGCAGTAGCCGGTGCCGAAATCATCGATCAGTACCTGATGGCCTACAGCACGCAGTGCTTGCAGGTTGTCACGGGCCACGACCACATCGATCAGCCCGCGCTCGGTCACCTCGAAGGCGATCTGGCTGGCCGCGACTCGGTGCAGCGCCAACAACCGCGCTGCCACCCGGCCGATGCGCGGCGCCATCACATCGCAGGCGGCAAGGTTCACCGAAATGTACAGGTTGCGGTGCGAACGCAATAACTGCCCCAGCTGTTCCAGCACGCGCTGCAGGACAAAATCGGTGATCTGGCGGATCTGGCCGGTGTTCTCGGCCAGCGGAATGAACAAGTCCGGGCTGGTCAGCGTGCCATCCGGTCGCCGCCAGCGCACCAGCGCTTCGGCCCCCACACACCGCCGGCTGTCGAGTTCGATGATGGGTTGGTAGAGCACCTGCAATTCGCCGCGACGCAGCGCATTTTGCAGCTCCGAACTCATCGAGCGGCGCTGCAGGATCAGTTGCAGCACCAGCCACCCGATGCAACAGGCCGCCAGCACGCTGCCGGGGAACAACAGCCAGAGCATGCCGTTCATCCTCAGCGGCAGGCTGGCCCGTGGCGCGATCAGGACGAGCTGGTAGTCCGGTGATTTGGTCGGCATGCGATAGACCAGGCGGTCATGCAGTTCGAACAGCGAATTGCCGCTGGGTGGCGGCCAGCTGTTGGCAGGCGGCCAGACTTGCGGCGGGCCCAGCACCGGGATAGCACGCGTGCCATTGTCGAGCACTACCAACAGGCTGCCGCCGGGTGGCAGGTCGACCACATCGGTCAGATGCCCGCGCGAAGTGGAAACCAGGAAATTGCCCCGGGCGAGCATCAGCGCGGCGAGGTTTTCGTTGGGTTCGGTGGTGGTGTTGAGCCAGTAGCTGTAGGTCGGGCCCTGGATATCCGGCGCCCGCGTGGGAACGAAGGCCCTGGCGCCGCCGCGATTGGAACAGGCGACATTGACGTCGACGTAGGCCGCCTCGTAGATGAAGCGTGAACCTAGCCCAACCTGTTGCAGCAACGCCAACATCGCCGGACTGCAACCTCGAAGCGGCTGACCCTGCAGCTCATCGACGCCCTCACGCAGCTGGCCGAACACCTGTTCCAGGCGATCGAGAAAGCGCTCGCCCTGGGCGTTCATCTGCGCGCTCTCGCTTTCCTTCATCTGCTGCAGGGCAATACCGATGCTGGCAGTCAGCAACACTGCGGCGCTGGCTACCGCTGCCAAGGCAGCCAGCATCCAGGGTCGGTAGAAAAATTGGCGCAGTGCAGTTATTAGGGCCGACATGGGCAGCATCCGGTTGATATACAAGATATAGCAACTGAAGCGTGGATTAGCCTGGCCGTTTGGCGGAGGATTTACCGCATGCGGTTAAGCACCTGCAACATCGCCGCCGTCTGCGCATCGGGCGTGCCATCGAAACGCTGTGGACGGAAACGCATCTGGAAGGCCGCGATGACATGGCGCGTGGCCACATCCAGCTGCCCTGTCTGTTCAATAGCGTAGCCAAAGCGGGCCAGTTCCTGCTGATACCAGCCGATGGTTGGCGGGTTGGCGTTGAAGTAGGCCTGCTGCCGGGCCACCGCGTTGGCCTCGGGCCAAATGCCAAGCCCCGCTTCGGCCAGACGCTTCCAGGGGAACAGCGGCCCCGGGTCGAGCTTGCGCAACGGCGCGATGTCACTGTGACCGACGATGTGCCGCGGTTCGATGTTGTTGCGCTTGACGATGTCCTTGAGCAAGGCGATCAGCGACTGGATCTGCGCTTCGGTGTAGGGGTACCACACCCGGCCATTGGGGGTGTCATCGAATCCTGGGTTGACGATCTCGATACCGATGGAGCTGGAGTTCAGCCAGGTCCGGCCCTGCCACTGGCTATCTCCGGCATGCCAGGCGCGACGGTTTTCGTCGATCAGTTGGTAGACCGTGGCCGGGCCGTCGCCGATCAGGTAATGGGCGCTGACCTCTCCGTGGGTGAGCAGCTCCAGTGAGCGCTCCAGCGAGGCATTGGTGTAATGCAGAACGACGAACTGGATGCGCTCGTCCTGGTTGGCCGAGGGATGGCTGCGGTCGATGCGCAGGCCCGTGGAACAGCCTGCCAGGACGATCAGCAGCAATGCAGAAAACAGCGCTTTCATAGGGGAAACCAGGTGATGAGCCGGTAACGCATCAGCATAACGTATGCGCGCCCAGCCCACCCACTCAGCTTTGCTCCACCCGATTGCGGCCTTGGCCCTTGGCCCGGTACAGCGCCGCATCGGCACGCTTTAGCACCTGGTCGCCACGCTCGCCGGAACGGAAAGCGCTCAGGCCAATGGAGGTGGTGATGACCACGCGTTCGCCTTTGAAATGGAACGGGCAGGCCTCGACGGCGGCGCGCAGCACCTCGGTGACCTGGGCAGCGGCTGCAGGTGTTGTCTGCGGCAGCAGGACGACGAATTCCTCACCACCGAAACGGGCGATGAAATCGCGTGCCCGTAGGCGCTTGCGCAACTGCTCGGCAACGATCTTCAGCACCTTGTCGCCCGCCAAGTGCCCATAGTTGTCATTGATGCGCTTGAAGTGATCCAGGTCGAGAATCGCCATCGCCAGATGCCCCCCCTTGTCCTGCCAATCGAGCATCTCGCGCTCGACTTGCTCGCTCCAGGCGGCGCGATTGGGCAGACCGGTCAGCGGGTCGATCAGGGCCTTCTGGCGCTGCTCTTCCAAGTGCTCGCGATAGCCAAGGGCCTCCTGCTCCATGCTCGCGACCCGTTCGGCCAGGCCTTGCAGACGTCCAGCCAGCTCTTGTTCGCGGCGGGCACGTACCTGCTGGTGGTCGTCCATGGTCGCCAGCAGGCCTTCCAGTCGGCTTTCCAGGATGTGCTTGAGGCTGCCGACATCGGCCGCCCCCTGTACGCTGCTGTGCAGGCCATCGACCTGCTCGCGCAACTGGCTGTCCAGCTCGCGTGCGGCAGTACTGTTATCGGCATGACCGGCGCTGGCTTCGTGCAAGTGGCTCTGGAAACTTTCCAGGCGCTCGTTGAGCTGCTGCAGGTAGGTTTCAAATTCGTGCTGGCCGCTGTCGGTGATGGCCAGCATGAGCACGGCCAGGTCATCGAGCACCGGAATCAGTTCGTACCAGTTCAGCCCGCGCGCCACGCGCTCGCGCATCGCCAGGGCCTGAGCCTTGTGGCGCTCCGGCAGGCTGAGGTCATCGAGCAGGCCGAGCAGCGTCTGCTCGATATGCGCGGCAACCTGGCTGTAGGGCGGCTCGACTGCGTCCGGGAGCGAGTAGGGGCCATCTTCGCCGAAGGTTTGCTCAAGGCTCGCCAGGTCTTCGGCCTCGGCTATCCGCTCTTGAGACGGTGCTGTCGATTCTGCGGCTTCGCCAGCAACGGGCTCGACATCCGACACCTCTGGCGATGGCTGGCCTGGGTCAGTTTCCGGCGACGACTCAAGTGGGCGCAGCTCGTCTGCATCGAGTGGCGGCAAGTCCACCAGAACGGGACCATCAGGCAATGGCTGAGACGGTGTGTCGGCCTGTGCATCAGCTACCGGAGGCGCCGGTTCGGGAGCGTCCTTCGTCTCAGGGTCGCTGTCACGATTACCGAACAACCGCTGCAGGAACCCTGACCTGGCGTGTTCATCCGGCTTGCTCAGCGATGTCAGCGCGCGCCCCTGCAGCCCGCTGAGCTCACCCAGCAAGGGCGGCAATTCGCGCGACTGGCTGACGCCACCGTCGAGTTTCTTCGCCAGCTTCTTCAGCGGGCGGGAAACCTCACCGGGCAGCGGCAAGCCTTGAAGTTGGGTAACCAGCGCAGTCAGCGCATCGCTGACCTGGCTCATGCGCGTATCGCGGCGCTGTTCGGAGTCCAGCACGGCCTTTTCCAGGCGCGGGATCAATCCGGCAAGGCCGGCGTCCATGTTGTCAGTGCGGATGACTTCGCGCATTTCCTTCATGCATTCGTCGACAACCTTGTCGCTGCCCTCGGCGGCGAGGGAGCTGCGCACCAGGCCCCGACGCAGCAAATCGAGCCGGGCGGCCCAGCGGCGTTCGAGCTTTTCCTGCTGTTCGATGCTTTTGAGGTATTTTTCTTTCCAGCGCTCGGCTTCTTCGGTCATGCCTGGATCCGCGACGGGTGATGCATCTGTGGGACGTGAATACAGGCTGTCGGCGCGTACCTCGAACACTTGAGGGTGCAAGAGGCGTTAGCTGATCTAGCTCAAGACCGGCAGCGTATCCACAGTCAGTGCATCAGGCAATCGGATCTCCACTGCGACCGGGAGGTGGTCGGAAATCGGCTGCGCCAGCACCTCGACCCGCTCAAGGGTCAGGCTCGAGCTGAGCAGGATATGGTCCAGGCAGCGCTGCGGGCGCCAACTGGGGAAGGTCGCTTCGACCTGAGGGGCGATCAGGCCCAGGTCGCGCAAGGGGGAGTGGTCAAGCAAGTCGGTGGCATGGGTATTCATGTCGCCCATGAGAATCTGATGGCGGTAGCCGCCGATCAGTTCACGAATGTAGGCCAGCTGCCGAGCGCGGGTCTTGGCGCCCAGCGCCAGGTGCATCATGACCACGATCAGCGCATCCTCACCTTCGCCGAAGCGCACCAGGATCGCGCCGCGACCCGATGGGCCGGGCAGGGGATGGTCTTCGAGCAGTTGTGGCTTGAGGCGGCTGAGCACGCCGTTGCTGTGTTGGGCAAAGCGCCCGAGGTTGCGGTTGAGCTGCTGGTACCAGTAGGGGAAAGCGCCCAGATGGGCGAGGTGTTCCACCTGGTTGACGTAGCCCGAGCGCAGGCTGCCGCCATCGACTTCCTGCAAGGCCACCAGGTCGAAGTCGTTGAGCAGGTCGCCAATCTTCTGCAAGTTGCCCGCCCGCCCGTTGTGCGGCAGCAGGTGCTGCCAACTGCGGGTCAGGTAATGGCGGTAGCGCTCGGTGCTGATGCCGACCTGGATGTTGAAACTGAGCAGCCGCAAGCGACCATCCTCGGGCAGGCCGGAAGCCTGCAGGTGATGCTCGTTGACCTGCGGCTGGTGCAGGCCAATGCCACGCGCGGATCTGAAACGGCGCATGGGGTTCGCCGCTTACTTAGCGGCGCGCTCCTTGGCGATCAGTTGGTCGGCGACGTTCAGCACACCTTCCGGCCCTTGAGCGGTGCCAAGGTCAAAACGGTATTTGCCGTTGACCACCATGCTGGGTACGCCGGTGATCTCGTACTTCTTCGCCAGTTCCTTGGCCTGATTGACCTGGCCTTTGATGGCGAAGGAGTCGAAGGTGGCGAGGAACTTGTCCTTGTCGACGCCCTGGGTGGCCAGGAAGTCGGCCATGTCGTTCTTGTCAGTCAGGCGCTTGCGCTGGTTCTGGATGGCATCGAACACCGCAGCGTGAACCTTGTGCTCGACGCCCATGGCTTCAAGGGTCAGGAACATCTGGCCGTGGGCATCCCAAGGACCGCCGAACATGGCAGGCACGCGCTTGAAGTGGACATCCTTGGGCAGTTTTTCAACCCATGGGTTGATCACCGGCTCGAAGGTATAGCAGTGAGGGCAGCCGTACCAGAACAGTTCGACCACTTCGATCTTGCCGGGGACGGATACCGGAACAGGGTTGCTCAGCTCGAGGTATTCCTTACCGGCCGTAATAGGCTCCGCGGCCTGGACGGCGGCCATACCGAACACGCTGGCAGCGACCAGCGCGGCGCTGAGAATCAGTTTACGCATGCTTTACTCCTGAGCAGTCATTGGTCGCCTCGACACGACCCGTTCTGAGACAGGTCGGGAAGGGCCCGAGTTCTGTAGTGTAACGGCAGCGGACAGAAAAAAGGGCGGTCCGCGCCGCCCTTTCATCTTTACCGTCGACGCATTAACCGAATGTTAATGCAGACCCTGGATGTAGCTGGACAAGGCCTGGATGTCATGGTTGCTCAGCTTGCTTGAGATGGTGCGCATGATGGCCGCATCGCCATCGTTGGTGCGGTCGCCTTCTCGGAAATCGGTGAGCTGCTTGGCCACGTACTGCGAATGCTGGCCCCCAAGATGCGGGAAACCGGCCAGTGCGAGACCCGCGCCATTGGGCGAGTGGCAGCCGGTACAGGCAGGCATGCCTTTTTCCAGGTCGCCACCATTGAACAAGGCGCGGCCTCGCTCGACCAGCTTGGGATCGGCGGCGCCGACGCTACCCTTCTGGCTGGAGAAATAAGCGGCGATATCGGCCAGATCCTGGTCGCTGAAATTGGCCAGCATGCCGGTCATTTCCAGCACGGTACGCTTGCCCGACTTGATGTCGTGCAGCTGTTTTTCCAGGTAGCGCTGGCCCTGGCCGGCCAGTTTCGGGAAGTTCGGCGCCAGGCTGTTGCCGTCGGGGTTGTGGCAGGCCCCACAAACGGCCGTTTTGGCCTGGCCGGCGGCGGCATCGCCTTTGATGGGGTCCGCAGCAGTGGCTGCACCGGCGACACCCATGGTCAACAGCAGACTCACGACTAGTTTGTTCATCAGCTAATCCAACACGGCTAAGGGTGAAATGTTATGTATCGGGACTGCCGCTCATCCAAAGGATGACCAAACGGTAGTCCTCGGCACTGCAGTCCATGCACAATCCACGCGGCGGCATAGCCTTGAAACCCTGGGTAACATGCGTCTGGAGTACCTCCATGCCTTTCGCCAGCCTTGGCTCCCACGCTGCCCGGTCGCCCTTCTTGGGTGCCTGTGGCAACTGCCCGGCGTGACAGGCCGCACACGTGCGGTTGTACAACGCCTCGGGATCCTGTGTAGCCTGTGCGCTGAAAAACGGCAGGAACATACCGACAGCAAGCAGCCATTTCGCCATGCGAAACGACCTGACAGGGTTGGGGGACGCGCTGCGTTCTGATGCGCGAGCTATTGTTCGACACCCCATGCCCGTTCTCCTTCGCTGGGAGAATGAGCACACAAAAACTGGGGCATTATATACTTCCGCCATCCAAACGGAAACGACACCGCTTGCCGGCCTAGGCTTTGGCAACACCCACATCGGATATCCCATGCAAGTCAAGAACCCCATCCTCGGCCTCTGCCAGAAAGCCAAATTCGCCCTCAGCGCTGCCAAGGTCGAACAATGCCCGGACGATCAGGGTTACGAGGTGGCTTTCGCCGGCCGTTCCAACGCCGGCAAATCCAGTGCCCTCAATACCCTGACTCATGCCAGCCTGGCGCGTACCTCGAAAACTCCAGGGCGCACCCAGCTGTTGAATTTCTTCAGTCTGGACGATGAACGGCGTTTGGTCGACCTGCCGGGCTACGGATATGCAAAAGTCCCGATTCCGCTCAAGCAACACTGGCAGCGCCACCTGGAAGCCTACCTGGGCAGCCGCGAGTGCCTGCGCGGGGTGATCTTGATGATGGACGTGCGCCATCCCATGACCGACTTCGACAAGATGATGCTCGATTGGGCCAAGGCCAGCGGCATGCCAATGCACATCCTGCTGACCAAGGCCGACAAGCTGACCCACGGCGCGGCCAAGAACACGCTGCTCAAGGTGCAGTCGGAGATTCGCAAGGGTTGGGGGGATGGCGTGACCATCCAGCTGTTCTCGGCACCCAAGCGCCTGGGGCTGGAAGAGGCCTACAAAGTGCTGGCCGACTGGATGGAGCTGGAAGACAAGCCAGTAGCCTGAAGACGGAGGCGGCCCTATCGCCGGCAAGCCGGCTCCCACAAAAAGCCCAAGCACCACCAAACCTTGTGGGAGCCGGCTTGCCGGCGATAGGGCCAGCACCCACACCCCAAATTCCGGGCAAAAAAAACCCCGGACTTCGTATGGGGAGGGGGAAGTTCGGGGTCCAAGTCCGGACCGCTAGGGCGGGGTCCGGGTATCTGCCAACACTTAACACAACATAGGAGCATCGAAGGGCTTCACCAGCCATTCAGTTACTCTGAGTTCCGCTTCACCCATTTAGTTCCGAAGCCCTGAAAACTATTTGCGATAGTTTCATGAAACTTCTGAACCAATGGCATAGGGCCACTCCAGGATCCGCGTCACTACGCCGCAGATCCTACACAGCTTTCCCTGCTCAATCAGTGAGCTTCGTCCCAATTCGCACCAATACCCACTTCGACCAGCAGCGGCACATCCAGTTGCGCGGCACTGCTCATGTGCCCGCGAATTTCATCTTTCACCTGCTCCACCAGGTCTGCACGCACCTCCAGCACCAGTTCGTCGTGCACCTGCAGGATGACGCGCGCGTCCAGGCCGCTCTGGCTGAGCCAGTTGTCGACGTTGACCATCGCCCGCTTGATGATATCGGCAGCGGTACCCTGCATCGGCGCGTTGATCGCGGTGCGCTCGGCGCCCTTGCGCAGGGCCGGGTTCTTGGCGTTGATGTCCGGCAAGTACAGGCGACGGCCGAACAGGGTCTCGACGAAACCTTGCTCGGCTGCCTGGGCGCGGGTGCGCTCCATATAGGCCAGCACGCCCGGATAGCGGGCGAAGTAACGGTCGATGTAGTCCTGCGACTGCTTGCGGTCGACACCGATCTGCTTGGCCAGGCCGAAGGCGCTCATGCCGTAGATCAGGCCGAAGTTGATGGCCTTGGCGCTACGGCGCTGGTCGGTGGTGACCGCCTCCAGGGCCACGCCAAATACTTCCGCAGCCGTGGCACGGTGCACATCGAGGTCGTTACGGAAGGCATGCAGCAGGCCTTCATCCTTGGCCAGGTGCGCCATGATGCGCAGCTCGATCTGCGAATAGTCCGCCGCCAGCAGCTGGTAGCCCGGGCTGGCCACGAAGGCCTGGCGAATGCGCCGGCCCTCAGCGGTACGGATCGGGATGTTCTGCAGGTTCGGGTCGCTCGACGACAGGCGACCGGTGGCCGCCACCGCCTGCTGGTACGAGGTATGAATGCGCCCGGTGCGCGGGTTGATCTGGCCCGGCAGCTTGTCGGTGTAGGTGCTCTTGAGCTTGCTCAGGCTGCGGTACTGCATCAGTACCTCGGGCAGCGGGTAGCCCTGCTCGGCCAGCTCGTCGAGTACCGCTTCGGCCGTGGACGGCTGGCCTTTGGCGGTCTTGCTCAGCACTGGCATGCCCAGCTTGTCGTAGAGGATCGAGCCGAGCTGCTTGGGCGAACCGAGGTTGAACTCTTCACCGGCCAGCTCGTAGGCGCGACGCTCCAGGTCGGCCATTTTTACGCCCAGCTCACCGCTCTGTACCTGCAGCAAGGCGGCATCGACCAGCGCACCCTGGCGCTCGATCTTGGCCAGCACCGGCACCAGCGGCATCTCGATGTCCATCAGCACCGGCTGCACGCTCGGCGTCTTGGCCAGGCGCGCCTGCAGTGCCTGGTGCAGGCGCAGGGTGATGTCGGCATCTTCGGCCGCGTAAGGGCCAGCCTTGTCCAGGTGGATCTGGTTGAAGGTCAACTGCTTGACGCCCTTGCCGGCGATGTCCTCGAACGAGATGGTCGCGTGGTCGAGGTACTTCTGCGCCAGGCTGTCCATGTCGTGACGGGTGGCGGTGGAGTTGAGCACGTAGGATTCGAGCATGGTGTCGTAGGCCACGCCGCGCATCTCGATGGCCGGGGCGCCATTGGCCAGGATGTTGATGTCGTACTTGGCGTTCTGCCCGACCTTGGCCTTGGCCGGGTCTTCCAGCAGCGGTTTCAAGGCCAGCAGCACGGCTTCACGATCCAGCTGGACGGGCGCGCCTTCGTAGTCATGGGCCAGCGGCACATAGGCCGCTTCATGGGCTTGCACGGCGAAGGACAGGCCGACCAGCTGCGCTTTTTGCGCATCCAGGCTGGTGGTCTCGGTGTCGAAAGCGAACAACGGCGCCTGGCGCAGTTTCTCCAGCCAGGCGTCGAAACGGGCCTGGTCGAGGATCGTCTCGTACTTCGGCTCGACCTTGGCCGCAGGCTCCTCGACCGGCGCAATTTCAGCGCCAGCCTTGGCCGCGTCACGCTGAACATCAGCGACCCAGCTCTTGAACTCCATCTCGGTGTACAGCGCCAGCAGCGCTTCGCGGTCCGGCTCGCCGCACACCAGCGCGTCCACTTCGATATCGAGCGGCACGTCGAGCTTGATGGTCGCCAGTTCATAGGACAGGAACGCCGCGTCGCGGTGCTCTTCCAGCTTGGCGGGGAGGGTCTTGGCGCCACGGATGGCCAGCGTCGGCACCTTGTCGAGGTTGGCGTAGAGGTCGCTGAGGCCTCCGCCGATACCGGTCAGCAGGCCTACTGCCGTTTTTTCACCAACGCCCGGTACGCCAGGAATGTTGTCGACCTTGTCGCCCATCAGGGCGAGGAAATCGATGATGTGCTCAGGACCAACGCCAAATTTCTCGTGCACGCCAGCGACGTCCAGCACGCTGCCGGTCATGGTATTGACCAGGGTAACGTGGCCGTCCACCAGCTGCGCCATGTCCTTGTCGCCGGTCGAGATGATCACCGGCCGGCCCTGGGCGGCACTGCTACGCGCCAAGGTACCGATCACGTCGTCGGCCTCCACGCCCTCCACGCACAGCAGCGGGTAACCCAGTGCCTTGACGCTGGCGTGCAACGGCTCGACCTGGACCCGCAGGTCGTCCGGCATGCTCGGGCGGTTGGCCTTGTACTCGGCGAACATGGCGTCACGGAAGGTGCCGCCCTTGGCGTCGAACACCACGGCGAAGAGGCTGTCGGGATATTGTTTGCGCAGGCTCTTGAGCATGTTCAGCACACCCTTGACCGCGCCGGTGGGCATGCCCTTGGAGGTGGTCAGCGGCGGCAGTGCGTGGAAAGCGCGGTAGAGGTAGGAGGAACCGTCCACCAGGACGAGAGGCGCTTGGCTCATGAGGAGAATCAACCTTTTCGGCGGGTCCGGGGCTAGAATAGCCGGATCAATGACGACAAAGGGACAAGGTTATCATGCGTACACTCAATCGCCTGTTACTGCTCGGTCTGATGGCAACCATGCCAGTCGTCACCCTGGCGGCGGACGACGCCCCCTCGGCCGATCCCGAGGTGACCATTCGCACGGAAGGCGATAAAACCATCCAGGAATACCGCCAGAACGGCTTCCTGTATGCGATCAAGATCACGCCGAAAAACG
Organism: Pseudomonas sp. NPDC089396; assembly: GCF_044749545.1. Taxonomy (NCBI): domain Bacteria; kingdom Pseudomonadati; phylum Pseudomonadota; class Gammaproteobacteria; order Pseudomonadales; family Pseudomonadaceae; genus Pseudomonas; species Pseudomonas sp. NPDC089396. The sequence goes on from NZ_JBIVIC010000001.1 coordinate 43,880, forward strand.
GCAAACCTTATTTTCTGGTACGCGCCGATGGCTCTGATGGCAATTTCATTCGTTCCGACCAGCCGGACATGCTGATCCCGTCCTGGAAGATCTTCGAGTGGTAATCTGACGCGTATCGTTCACATCAACCCGGCACTTCCCGGCGGAAGTGCCCGCATGGGCATCTTTTCATCATGTCAGTCTTCACCCCCGTGACCCGGCCTGAGCTGGAAACCTTTCTGGCGCCTTACGAGCTGGGCCGTCTGCTCGACTTCCAGGGCATTGCCGCCGGCACCGAAAACAGCAATTTCTTCGTCAGCCTCGAACAGGGGGAGTTCGTCCTGACGCTGATCGAGCGCGGGCCCAGCGAGGACATGCCGTTCTTCATCGAACTGCTCGATACCCTGCACGCCGCCGACATGCCGGTGCCCTATGCCCTGCGCGACCGCGACGGCAACGGCCTGCGCGAGCTGTGCGGCAAGCCTGCCCTGCTGCAGCCACGGCTGTCGGGCAAGCACATCAAGGCGCCGAACAACCAGCACTGCGCCCAGGTCGGCGAGCTGCTGGCGCACATCCACCTGGCCACCCGCGACCGAGTGATCGAGCGCAAGACCGACCGCGGCCTGGACTGGATGCTGGCCTCCGGTGCCGAGCTGATGCCGCGACTGACCCCCGAGCAAGTGGCGTTGCTGCAGCCGGCACTGAACGAAATCACCGCGCACAAGGCCCAGATCCTCGCCTTGCCGCGGGCCAATCTGCATGCCGACCTGTTCCGTGACAACGTGATGTTCGAAGGCACCCACCTGACCGGTGTGATCGACTTCTACAACGCCTGCTCCGGGCCGATGCTGTATGACATCGCCATCACCGTGAACGACTGGTGCCTGGATGAGCAGGGCGCGATCGATGTGCCACGCGCCCAGGCGCTGCTGGCGGCCTACGCGGCGTTGCGACCGTTCACGGCGGCCGAGGCTGAGCTGTGGCCGGAAATGCTGCGGGTAGGGTGTGTGCGCTTCTGGCTGTCGCGCCTGATCGCGGCGGAGTCGTTTGCCGGGATGGATGTGATGATCCATGACCCGAGCGAATTCGAGGTGCGTCTGGCGCAGCGTCAGCAGGTGGCTTTGCACTTGCCGTTCGCGCTCTGACCGCAGTGGCCCCATCGCCGGCAAGCCGGCTCCCACAGGTTCACCACAACGCTCAAGGCCTGTGGGATACCTGTGGGAGCCGGCTTGCCGGCGATAGGGCCAGCCCAGGCATTACAACTGCTCCAGGCACCCCGCCAGGTCACCGCCCAACTTCTCCAGCAAGCGCTCATACCCCTTGGCATCCACCGGGTCCGCGCCACCCAGGGCATCCAGTTCGGCCAACCGCACCGGCAGCCCGGCCGTCAGCGTTTCAGCCAGACGCGGCCGCAGCGGCGGCTCGCTGAACACACAGGTCTTGCCCACTTCCTGCAGGCGCTTGCGCATGGCGGCGACATGTTGCGCGCCAGGCTGCACCTCAGAGGCCACGCTGAACACACCGGTGTGCTTCAGCCCATAAGCCGACTCGAAGTAGTCGAACGCTTCGTGGAACACGAAGTAAGGTTTGTCGGCGATACCCGCCACACGCGCCTTGATGCGTGCATCCAACCCGTCGAGACGCTCCCTGAACGCCTTCAGGTTGCTCTGGTAGCGCGCCGCGTTGGCTGGGTCCGCCGCCGCCATGTCAGCCGCCATCTTCGCCGCGATGACCCGCGCGTTGGCCGACGATAGCCACAGGTGCGCATCCAGGCTGCCCGGGCGGTGATCGTGGTCATGCTCGTCGTGGTCGTCTTCCTCGTGGGAATGGCTGTCCTCGCCGAAGTGGCGCAGCTGCAGGCCTGTCAGCGACTGCACGGCGACCGTGGGCTTGCTGCGGCTGCCGAGCACCCGTGGCAGGAAGCTCTCCATGTCTGGGCCGATCCAGTACAGCAGGTCGGCATCGGCCACTCGCCGCACGTCAGATGGGCGCAGCGCGTAGTGGTGCGGCGAGGCGCCGGGCGGCAGCAGCACGTCGGGGCTGCCCACGCCGTCCTGCACGGCGGCGGCAATCTGCTGCAAGGGCTTGATACTGGTCAGCACGCGCACATCGGCCTGCGCCGAGCAGGCGATGAATGCGACAAAAAGCACAAGGAATCGGGACACGTTGAATACTCGACTCGTCAGAAACAGGTAACATAATAACGTCTCCATCCAGAACCGTCGCTGACCATGTCCATCACGCCGCTGGCTCACCGCCCCCACGATCATTCCCATTGCGTACACAGCGCCCTGGCCGAAGCCGACGCCTTGTGCACCCGCCAAGGCCTGCGCCTGACCGCACTGCGTCGCCGTGTACTGGAACTGGTGTGGCAGAGCCACAAGCCGCTGGGCGCCTACGACATCCTCGCCGTGCTCAGCGAGCAGGACGGCCGCCGCGCCGCCCCGCCCACGGTGTACCGCGCACTCGATTTCCTCCTGGAAAACGGCCTCGTGCACCGCATCGCCTCGCTCAACGCCTTCATCGGCTGCAGCCACCCGGAACACGCGCACCATGGCCAGTTCCTGATCTGCCGCGTGTGCCACGTGGCCATCGAGCTGGAGCAGGACAGCATCAGCGACGCCATCGTCACCAGCGCCAAGGGCGTGGGCTTCACTGTCGAGACCCAGACGGTGGAAATCGTTGGCCTTTGCGGCAACTGCCGGGGCACAGCATGAGCGACGCCCTGATCCGCCTTGAGCAGGTCGGCGTCACCTTCGGCGGCGAGGCGGTGCTCGATAGCATCGACCTGTCGGTGGCACCCGGCCAGATCGTCACCCTGATCGGCCCCAACGGCGCCGGCAAGACCACCCTGGTGCGCGCCGTACTCGGGTTGCTCAAGCCGCATCGCGGCAAAGTGTGGCGCAAGCCGAAGCTACGTATCGGCTACATGCCACAGAAGATCCAGGTAGATGCCACGCTGCCGCTCTCGGTGCTGCGCTTTCTGCGCCTGGTGCCCGGCGTAGACCGCGCGGCAGCCCAGTCAGCGTTGCAGGAAGTCGGAGCCGAACAGGTGATCGACAGCCCGATCCAGACCATTTCCGGTGGTGAGATGCAGCGCGTGCTGCTGGCCCGAGCGCTGCTGCGCGAACCCGAGCTGCTGGTGCTGGACGAGCCCGTGCAGGGCGTCGACGTGGTCGGCCAGACCGAGCTGTACAACCTCATCACCCGCCTGCGCGACCGCCACCGCTGCGGCGTGCTGATGGTGTCGCATGACCTGCACCTGGTGATGAGCGCCACCGACCAGGTGGTCTGCCTCAACCGCCACGTGTGCTGCTCGGGCCACCCCGAGCAGGTCAGCAACGACCCGGCCTTCGTCGAGCTGTTCGGCCAGAATGCCCCGAGCCTGGCCATCTATCACCACCACCATGACCACAGCCACGACCTGCACGGTTCGGTCGTTGCCCCTGGCGCCCATGTTCACGGAGAGCACTGCAAGCATGGCTGATTTTCTTCTCTACGCCTTGCTTGCGGGTCTTTCCCTGGCGGTGGTGGCGGGCCCGCTTGGCTCTTTCGTGGTGTGGCGGCGCATGGCCTATTTTGGCGACACCCTGTCCCATGCCGCACTGCTGGGCGTGGCCCTGGGCTTCGTGCTGGACGTCAGCCCGGCGCTGGCGGTAACCGTCGGCTGCCTGTTGCTGGCCATCCTCCTGGTCACCCTGCAACAGCGCCAGCCGCTGGCCTCGGACACCCTGCTCGGCATTCTCGCGCCGAGTACCCTGTCGCTGGGCCTGGTGGTGCTGAGTTTCATGAAGGACGTGCGCATCGACCTGATGGCCTACCTGTTCGGTGACCTGCTGGCCATCAGCCCCGGCGACCTGGGCTGGATCCTTGGCGGCAGTGCGCTGGTCTTGCTGCTGCTGGCTGCATTGTGGCGGCCACTGCTGGCCATTACCGTGCATGAAGAACTGGCCATGGTCGAAGGCTTGCCGGTGGCCGGCCTGCGCATGGCGCTGATGTTGCTGATTGCCGTGGTGATTGCCGTGGCCATGAAGATCGTCGGCGTGCTGCTGATCACCTCGCTGTTGATCATCCCGGCTGCCGCCGCGCAACGCCATGCCCGCTCGCCCGAACAGATGGCGCTGGGTGCCAGCCTGCTGGGTGTTGCAGCCGTTTGCGGGGGCCTTGCCCTGTCCTGGTTCAAGGACACCCCCGCCGGCCCATCGATCGTGGTCTGCGCGGCGGTGCTATTCTTGCTGAGCCTAGCCCTGCCAAAACGCTGAAAACCGGGGTACACGAGCGTGTGCCCTGCAACTTTTTCGCGGGTAAAGGGTCTGTAAGACCTGTTTTCGAGCGTGCGCACCTGGGTGTAGACTTGCTCGCTTTTTGCGCAAATAGAGAGTCGCAGGAATGAAGCCGTTCGCATCCCGTTATCTGCTTGTTGCCGCGTTTTCCCTGCTCCTGGCCGCTTGTTCCAGTGCGCCGGTCGATCAGACCGATGCACCTGCCCAAGCTGATGCCTGGCAGCAGCTGCAGCAGAATATCGCCAGCAATGAGCTGGCCACCGCCGAAGACCAGCTGGCTGCCCTGCAGGCCCAGTCACCCGATGATGCACGCCTGGAGCAGTACCAGCGCCAGTTGGCCGAGGCCTACCTCAAGCGCAGCCAGATCGTCCTGCAGAAGGGCGATGTCAACGCGGCGGCGACCGCGCTGGCCCGGGCCCGTGCGCTGATGCCGCAGGCACCGGCCGTCACGGGCGGTGATGCAGTCTCCCAGGCGCGCAAGGCCGAGCTTGAGAAAGCCGAAGCGGCCTTGAAGGCGGCCGAAGCCAAGCCGAAAGCGCGGGTGATCGACCCGACTGCGCCGAGCACGGTGATTGCGCTGAAGACCACGGATATTGCCGCCATGCGCCGCCAGCTCGATGAAATTGCCAAGGACGTGGTGAATTACCAGTGCGAAGTGGTGTTCCAGGTGCCGCGTACCGAGGATGCGCCTTGGTTGAAGAACCTGCTGGAGAAGCGGGTGCACAAGATCGACAGCGGCTTCAAGCTGAAGCAGAAGCATGAGATTCAGCGCAAGTTGCCGGCTCAGGTGGTACTGGTTCCGCATCAGCAGTGATGTTTGATGGCCTCATCGCCGGCAAGCCGGCTCCCACAGGGCCCCACAACCCTTGAGCACTGTGGTGTACCTGTGGGAGCCGGCTTGCCGGCGATGAAGCCGACACCGATCAGGCAGGAATAGCCTCTGCCGCCGCCTCCCGCTCCCACACCCGATGCCCTTCGACCGCTTTGACGAAGGCCTCCACGGTCTTCTGGTCATCCCCCAGCAACAACCCCTTGTCCTCCTTCAGCCCCAGACCGGCCACCAGTGCCTTGGCCTCGTTGGCCAGCACCATCGCCTTCAGGTGTTTGTAGCCCTCAAGCAGGAAATGCTTGGCCACACCGCTGGCGGCCAACGCATCGATCGAACCCTGCCCACCCGGAACGACGATCCCGTCGAACATGATCGAAGGCATCCCCTCGATCGACGCCGCCACCGGCAATGCCTTGCCATCCGCCGTCTTCACCGGCGCCGAAGTCGGCCCCAGCAGCATGGGTCGCGCGCTTTGCGCCTCAAGCGCCTTCACCAGGGTATCGACACTCGAAGCATTCACACCATCGGCCACCACGACCGCGATCTTGCGTCCCTTGATGCCCACATCACCGGGGTGGTTCATCTGGCTCAAGGCCTTGGACTGCGCGGGTTTGCTGCCTTTTACCTGGACCGTGCCCTGCTTGGGCGCAGGCAGCCCGAGGTTGGCCGCCACCGCCGCCGCCAGCTTCAGATCGATGTTGGCCAGGATCTCGTTCACCTCGCGGGTGCGAATTTCCTCACGCTCCACCTTGCCCAGCTCAAAGCTGTAGGCCTTGATGATGTGCTGCTGCTCGTTCGGGCTCATGCTCTGGAAGAACAGCCGCGCCTGGGAAAAGTGATCGCCGAACGACTCGCTGCGCTGGCGGATCTTGTGCGCCTCGATGCGCTCCTGGTAGCTCTCGAAGCCACCATCCTGCGCGGCGGGCGGGGTTTCTTTCGGCCAGCCGCCATCGATCGAATTGGGTTCGTAGGACGCACGCCCCTTGTCGATGGTCATGCGGTGCATGGCATCGCGCTGGCTGCTGTGGTTCGGCGCCACCGGCCGGTTGATCGGGATTTCGTGGAAGTTCGGCCCGCCCAGGCGACTGATCTGGGTATCGGTGTAGGAAAACAGCCGGCCCTGCAGCAAAGGGTCATTGCTGAAGTCGATGCCCGGCACGATGTGCCCGGGGCAGAAGGCGACCTGCTCGGTTTCAGCGAAGAAGTTGTCCGGGTTGCGGTTGAGCACCATCTTGCCCAGCAGCGTCACCGGCACCAGTTCTTCGGGAATGATCTTGGTGGGGTCGAGCAGGTCGAAGTCGAATTTATGCTCGTCGGCCTCGGGGACGATCTGCACGCCCAACTCCCATTCCGGGTAGTCCCCTTTCTCGATCGCGTCCCACAGGTCGCGACGGTGGAAGTCGGTGTCCTTGCCCGCCAGCTTCTGGGCTTCGTCCCAGAGCACCGAGTGCACGCCCTGGCGCGGCTTCCAGTGGAACTTGACGAAGCTGGCCACGCCATCGGCGTTGATCAGGCGGAAGGTGTGCACGCCAAAGCCTTCCATCATCCGCAGGCTGCGCGGAATGGCCCGGTCGGACATCGCCCAGATGACCATGTGCGCCGACTCCGGCACCAGCGAGACGAAATCCCAGAAGGTGTCGTGGGCCGAGCCGCCGGTGGGCATTTCGTTGTGCGGTTCGGGTTTCACCGCGTGCACGAAGTCGGGGAACTTGATCGCATCCTGGATGAAGAACACCGGCATGTTGTTGCCGACCAGGTCGAAATTGCCTTCATCGGTGTAGAACTTCACCGCAAAGCCGCGCACATCGCGCACCGTGTCACCCGAACCGCGCGGCCCCTGCACGGTGGAAAAGCGCACGAATACCGGGGTGATTTTCTCAGGGTCCTGCAGGAAACCCGCCTTGGTCAGCTCGGCGTGGTTGCCGTAGCTCTGGAAATAGCCATGGGCCCCGGTACCGCGGGCGTGGACGATGCGTTCGGGTATGCGCTCGTGGTCGAAGTGGGTGATCTTCTCGCGCATGATGAAGTCTTCGAGCAGCGACGGCCCCCGGGCCCCCGCCTTCAGGGTGTTCTGGTTATCGGCAACTTTCACCCCTTGGTTGGTGCGCAGCGCCTGGCCGGTGGCATCGCTGCGAAAAGCCTCCAGGCTCTGCAATTTGGCATTGGTATTGGCCCGGTCAGGGGTCTGGGTGCCGGCGGCCTCACTGTGCTTGGGCGCGTCCGTTTTCTTGCTGGGCATGGTCGGCTCTCCTCATCAGTCTTCAGGCGTGCCCGTAGCGGGCTTGTTCCACTAGTGACTGGAAGGCTTTGCCGAGCGTTCAATCGGGATTACCAGTTGTCGCGTTATGCCCGATGGATTGGAGCATTACGAAATAAATGCTAAGAACAGCTATGGGAAAAGGCTAAAATGCGCCACCCCAGCTAACCGCTGACCCCAAATTCCATGCGCCCCACAAGGTTCGCTACGTGATCGAGTTCCAACATGTACACAAGACCTACCGCGTCGCCGGTAGGGAAATCCCCGCCCTGAACCCGACCAGCCTGACCATCGAAGACGGCCAGGTGTTCGGCCTGATCGGCCATTCCGGCGCTGGCAAAAGCACCATGCTGCGCCTGATCAACCGCCTGGAAGAGCCTTCCGGTGGCAAGATCATCGTCGACGGCGAAGACGTCACCGCGTTCAATGCCAACCAGCTGCGCGGCTTCCGCCAGCAGGTCGGGATGATCTTCCAGCACTTCAACCTGCTGGCCTCCAAGACCGTCGCCGACAACGTCGCCCTGCCGCTTACCCTGGCCGGCGAACTGTCGCGCCGCGAGATCGACCAGCGTGTCAGCGAACTGTTGGCCCGCGTGGGCCTGCAAGACCACGCCAGGAAGTACCCGGCCCAGTTGTCTGGCGGCCAGAAGCAGCGCGTCGGCATTGCCCGCGCCCTGTCCACCAACCCGAAGATCCTGCTGTGCGACGAGGCCACCAGTGCCCTCGACCCGCAGACCACGGCGTCGGTGCTGCAACTGCTGGCCGAGATCAACCGCGAGCTGAAACTGACCATCGTGCTGATCACCCACGAAATGGACGTGATTCGCCGGGTCTGCGACCGCGTGGCCGTGATGGATGCCGGGCTGATCGTCGAGCAGGGCTCGGTGGCCGAGGTGTTCCTGCACCCGCAGCACCCGACTACCAAGCGCTTCGTCCAGGAAGACGAGCAGGTCGACGAAGGCGAACAACGCGACGACTTCGCCCATGTGCCGGGCCGCATCATCCGCCTGACCTTCCAGGGCGATGCCACCTACGCGCCGCTGCTGGGCACCGTGGCCCGCGAAACCGGTGTGGACTACAGCATCCTCGCCGGGCGTATCGACCGCATCAAGGATGTGCCCTATGGGCAGCTGACCCTGGCCGTCACCGGCGGCGACATGGAAGCGGCATTCGACCGCTTCAAGGCAGCTGACGTACATATGGAGGTACTGCGTTGATGGACGCCCTGAATTTCTTCGCCAACGTCGACTGGGCCGAAATCTGGCTGGCCACCGTCGATACCATGATCATGCTGTTCGGCTCGCTGTTCTTCACCGTACTGCTGGGCCTGCCGCTGGGCGTGCTGCTGTTCCTCTGCGGCCCGCGTCAGATGTTCGAGCAGAAGGGCGTGTACGCGCTGCTGTCGCTGATCGTCAACATCCTGCGCTCGCTGCCGTTCATCATCCTGCTGATCGTGATGATCCCGATCACCGTGCTGATCACCGGTACTTCGCTGGGTGTGGCCGGTGCCATCCCGCCGCTGGTGGTGGGTGCCACGCCGTTCTTCGCGCGCCTGGTGGAAACCGCCCTGCGTGAAGTGGACCGCGGCATCATCGAGGCCACCCAGTCGATGGGTGCCACCACCCGCCAGATCATCACCAACGCGCTGCTGCCAGAAGCCCGCCCGGGCATCTTCGCCGCCATCACCGTCACGGCCATTACCCTGGTGTCGTACACCGCGATGGCCGGCGTGGTCGGCGCAGGCGGCCTGGGCGACCTGGCCATCCGCTTCGGCTACCAGCGCTTCCAGACCGACGTCATGGTGGTCACCGTGGTGCTGTTGCTGATACTGGTTCAAATCCTGCAGAGCGTGGGCGACAAACTGGTCGTGCATTTTTCCCGTAAGTAACCCCAATGGGGTCGGCCCGGCCGACCCGTTCGGGGGCCGTCGCGGCCCTCACAAGGAGTGATTCATGAAGAAGCTGCTTGCTGTTGCTGCCGCCGTTGCGGCCTTCTCGGCCCATGCCGGGGACCTGACTGTCGCCGCCACCCCGGTGCCGCACGCCGAGATCCTCAACTTCGTCAAACCGCAGTTGGCAAAGGAAGGCGTGGAGCTGAAGGTCAAGGAATTCACCGACTACATCCAGCCGAACGTGCAAGTGGCCGAAAAGCGCCTGGACGCCAACTTCTTCCAGCACCAGCCGTACCTTGATGAGTTCAACAAGGCCAAGGGCACCCAGCTGGTGAGCGTGGCCGGCGTGCACATCGAGCCGCTGGGCGTTTACTCGACCAAGATCAAGAAGCTCGACGAGCTGTCTTCCGGCGCCACCGTGGTCATCCCCAACGACGCCACCAACGGCGGCCGTGCCTTGCTGCTGCTGGACAAGGCCGGCGTGATCAAGCTCAAGGACAACAAGAACATCCTGTCGACCGTCAAAGACATCACCGGTAACGACAAGGGCTTGAAGTTCCGCGAGCTGGAAGCAGCCACCATCCCGCGCGTGCTGACCCAGGTCGATATCGCCCTGATCAACACCAACTATGCGCTGGAAGCCAAGCTGAACCCGGAGAAAGACGCGCTGGCCATCGAAGGCAGCGACTCGCCTTACGTGAACATCCTGGTTGCCCGCCCGGACAACAAGGATTCGGATGACATGAAGAAACTGGCGGCGGCGCTGCACTCGCCAGAGGTGAAGCAGTTCATCGTCGAGAAGTACAAGGGCGCTGTCGTTCCGGCGTTCTAAGCTGGAGCATCTCGTTGCCCCTATCGCCGGCAAGCCGGCTCCCACAGTTACAGCGCAGGTCTCTGGCTGTGCGCAATCAATGTGGGAGCCGGCTTGCCGGCGATGCTTTTGCAGCCTGCATCAATCCCGCTTGACCAGCCCCGGCAACTGCGCCACCAGCTTCTGGTTGTTGAACGGCGCACGAATGAACCCCCGCTGACGCCCATCCGGCCCGACAACGGCCAGGTTACCGCTGTGATCCACGGTATACCCCGGCTTGCTGGTATCGGCCGGAATGAACGGAATGCTCAAGGCATTGGCAAGCTTCTGGGTATCTTCGATCGACCCCGCCACCCCCACGAAATCCTTGTCGAAGTAGCCCAGGTACTGTTTGAGCTGGGTCGGCGTATCGCGATTCGGGTCCACGCTCACCAGCACCACCTGCAAACGGTCCACGGCCTCCTTCGGCAGCTCGCTCTTCACCTGGCGCAGCTGGGCCAAGGTGGTCGGGCAGATGTCCGGGCAGTAGGTGTAGCCGAAGAACAGCAGCGACCATTTGCCCTTGAGATCGTCCAGCTGCACCGGCTGGCCATCCTGGTTGGTCATGGTCACATCGGCCACCGTGCGGCTCTGCGGCAGGAGGATGATGCCGGCGTCGATCAGCTCGGTCGGGTTGGGCTGATCGCGGCCATTGAGCACCTTGTTGACGGTCAGGCCCAGGATCAGCGCGACGACGGCAACGAGGATGAAGACGGTTTTCTGGGTTCTGGTCATAGGCTCAGCAACAGGTAGTGGTCAACGAGCAACGCGACGAACAGCGCGAACAGGTAGCCGATAGAGTACTTGAAGGTGCCGATCGCCGCGTGCGGCCGGCTGCCACGGTACAACACCCAGGCCCAGTGCAGGAAGCGCAGGCCCAGGGCGAGGGCACAGGCCAGGTAGAGTGGGCCGCTCATGTGGATGGCATAGGGCAGCAGGGTCACCGCCAGCAGAATCAGGCTGTAGAGCAGGATATGCAGCTTGGTGTAGCGCTCGCCGTGGGTCACCGGCAGCATCGGGATATCGGCCTTGGCGTATTCGGCCTTGCGGTGCAGGGCCAGGGCCCAGAAATGCGGGGGCGTCCAGGCGAAGATGATCAGCACCAGCAACAACGGCTCGGCGCTGATATGCCCGCTCACCGCTACCCAGCCGAGCAACGGCGGGGCCGCCCCGGCCAGGCCACCGATGACGATATTTTGGGGCGTGGCCCGCTTGAGAAAGCCGGTGTAGAGCAGCGCATAACCGAGCAGCGAGGCCAGGGTGAGCCAGGCGGTGAGGGCATTGGTGAACACCAGCAGCAAGGCCATCCCCAGTAGCGCCAGGGCTAGCGCGAACAAGAGCGCCGGCAGCGGCTCGACCCGCCCCTGGGCCAATGGGCGTTTGTGCGTACGCGCCATCAGCGCGTCGATCCGCCGGTCCACCACGTGGTTGACCACTGCCGCACCGCCCGCGCACAGGCCGATTCCCAGATTGCCGAACAGCAGCACGCTCCAGCTCACACCCGCCCGGGTGGCGAGCAACATCCCCACCAGCGAAGTGATCAGCATCAGCACCACGACCTTGGGCTTGGTCAGCTCCAGGTAGTCGCGCCAGCCGACACGCCAGGCATTCAGAAGCGTCGCCACGAGCCGTTCCTCATGTGTTGGGAGATGGCCACGCCAGCGACCGGCCGCAAGCGCCAACCATGGCCGACACCCATGCGCACCTTGTCGACCACGCGGATGCGGTAGTTGACCAGCACCATGCTCAGCAGCAACAGGGCGCCGCCGGCGTTGTGCGCCACAGCCACGGCGAGCGGCAACTGGAACACCACGTTGCTGATGCCCAGGCCAACCTGCAGCGCCAAGGCGCACAGCACCAGTCGCGCCAGGCCGGGCAAGCCACAGCGATACAGCTTCCAGCTGAGCATCAGCAGCACGCAGGTGACCAGCAGGGCACCGAGGCGATGGCTGATATGGATGGCCGTGCGCGCATCGCTGTCCAGCTGCCCACCCAGGTAGTTGGGGCCGACATGCTGAGTCAGGTGGAAGCCGTTGCTGAAGTCCGCTGTCGGCCACCACTGGCCATGGCAAGTGGGCAAATCGATGCAGGCGACCGCCGCATAGTTGGCGCTGACCCAGCCGCCCAGGGCGATCTGGCCGATGACCACCAGCAACGCCAACGCAGCGATCCGACGCAGACTCAAGGGCAACTTCGGCAGGGGCGCAAAGGCCCGGGATAGACGCAGGGACAGCAGCAACAGCAGGCTCAGGGTGGTGAAGCCGCCGAGCAGATGCGCGGTGACCACTTGCGGCCACAGTTTCAGCGTCACCGTCCACATGCCGAACGCCGCCTGGGCCAGCACCACGCCCAGTAACAGCAAGGGCAGGCGGTAGGGCTGACCGTCGCGGGCATGGCGCCGAACAGCCTGCAAGGCCAGCAGGGCAATCACCAGTGCCAGGGTTCCGGCGAAGTAGCGATGGACCATCTCGGCCCAGCCCTTGGCTTCTTCCACCGGGTGCTCGGGGAAGTGCAGCTCGGCATGGGCCAGCTGGGCATCGGTCTTGGGCACGCTGATGAAGCCATAGCAACCCGGCCAGTCAGGGCAGCCCAGGCCAGCATGGGTCAGGCGGGTGTAGGCACCGAGCAGGACGACCAGCAGTGCCAGCAGGGTGGCGAAAACAGCAAGGCGAAATCCAGGTCTGGCCATGGCAGGCTCCTAGCCGATGTTGGACAGCTTGAGCAGGTGGCGCAGGTCGTCCAGCACATGCTTGCCGTTGACCTTGCCGCCATAGCGCAGCACCAGGTTGCCGTGCGGGTCGACGATCCACAGCTGCGGACCGGGTTCGCCGACCTTCTGCACGTAGTGCGGGGCATCCAGTGGATAACGTTGCAGCTGCGGGTACTCCCGCCCCAGCAGGTCCTGGTAATCCGCGCTCAACGGCTGGGCAGCGGCCAGGGCATGGCTGGCGCGGCTGGCGTCACGGCCCAGGCCGACCTGGATCTGCCGGGCCAGGTACACCAGGCGCTGGCAATCCTCGGCACAGGCCTCGGGCGCCGCGACCAGCAGCTGCCAACGTGCGTCCTCGCCCGCGATACCGATATCGGCGCGCGTCTGGCCGTTGCCGATCATCGCCCCGTGATAGCTGCGCCCGTCCGGTACCCAGAACTTGAGCTTGTACATGCTGGTGGCCAGGATCATCGGGCCAAGCACTACCAGGAGGATCAGGATCAGTTGCAAACGCCCGCGGGCTCTGGGTTTGCCACGTTCAGGCGGGTCCAGTGGAGTGGTGGCGGCGGCCATGGTGATTCTCCTTTTTGTCGTGCCAGCCAAAGTAGAGGTAGAGCAGCACCAGGGCGCCGGCCAGGGCAAACCACTGCACGGCGTAGCCCAGGTGCTTTTCCGGGCCCATGGCGACTACCGGCCAGTCCAGGCGGTAGCTGGCCGGGCCGGGCTGCAGGCGCAGTTCGTAGGCAAAGCCCTCGCGGTCGAGCTGCTGCCACAGCTGTTCGGGGTGTATGGCCGTCAGCAGGTGCGGCCACTGGCCGCCCACCGGGTCGGGGTGCAACTGGAAGGTGCTACCCGGCGCCACGTACACCGAGGCATCCAGGGCCAGCGCCTGACTGGGCGTGTCGAATTGCACCGGCACGCGCCGGTCGGGCCACGCCAGCCAGCCACGGTTGACCAATAGCCAGAGGCCGCTGGGCTGGTCGTGGAACGGCTGCAGCAGCTCGACACCGGCCTGCCCGTCACGCATGCGGTTGTCCAGCAGCAGGCTGTGCGCGGCATCGAAACGGCCATACAGGTGGACCTGGCGGAAGGCCGGGTCGCTGCTTTGCTGCAAGCTGGAAGTGGCCAACGGCGCATCAGCACTGCGCTGGGCGTAGGTAGCCAGGAGCGCGCGCTTCTCGTCGGCCCGGCCAAGCTGCCAGCAGCCCAGCGCAATCAACCCCGGCAGCAGCGCGAGCACCACCAGGGTCGGTATCCAGCCCGGACGGAATGGCCTCATCGAAGGCTCGTCAGGTCAGTCGCTATACTTGTATTCATCACTGCATTCCCCCCGGAGTTGTCGCCATGCTCAAGGCCGCGATTGTCCTGATGCTGTTGGCCACGGTTGCCAGCCTGTTCAGTGGCCTGGTGTTTCTGGTCAAGGACGATGAGAACTCGACCCGCCTGCTCAAGGCGCTGACCGTGCGTGTCACCTTGGCCAGCCTGACCATAGGCCTGGTGGCGTATGGCTTCATCAGTGGCCAGCTTGTTTCTCATGCACCTTTCTAATAGCTGCACCGACCCTCTGTAGGAGCGGCCTTGTGTCGCGAAAGGGGTGCGAAGCAGCCCCACAATCCCATCGTCACAGCAAAAATCGCGGGGGCCGCTTTGCGGCCCTTTCGCGACACAAGGCCGCTCCTACAGCACATACACAAAGATGAACAACCCCACCCACACCACGTCGACGAAGTGCCAGTACCAGCTGGCCGCTTCGAAACCGAAGTGCTTCTCAGGGTTGAAATGCCCGCGCAGGATGCGCACGAACATGACGATCAGGATGATCGTGCCCAAGGTCACGTGGGCACCGTGGAACCCCGTAAGCATGAAGAACGTCGCGCCGTAGATCCCCGACCCCAGGGTCAGCCCCAGCTTGGTATAGGCCTCGTGGTACTCGTAGGCCTGCAACGTAATAAAGCTGATGCCCAGAATGATGGTCAGTGCCATCCACAGCTTCAGCGCACCGCGATGGTCACGGCGTAGGGCGTGGTGGGCGATGGTGATGGTCACGCTGGAGCTGACCAGCAGAATGGTGTTGATCAGCGGCAGGTGCCACGGGTCGATGACTTCCTTGGGCGGCGGGAACAGCTTGGGGTCTGGCGTGTGCAACAGCGGCCAGGCGAATTCGAAGCTGGGCCAGAGCATGTGCGCGACACCCTTGGCCCCCTCGCCACCGAGCCATGGCCCGGCCAGCACGCGCACATAGAACAGCGCGCCGAAGAAGGCCATGAAGAACATCACTTCAGAGAAGATGAACCAGCTCATGCCCCAGCGGAACGAGCGGTCAAGCTGCGAGCTGTAGAGCCCGGCTCGGCTTTCCTTGACCACCGCCCCGAACCAGCCGAACAGCATGTAGACCAGGAACAGAGCGCCGACGAAGAAGATCAGCGGCCCGTGGGAGTCGGGGTGGCCGGCCTTGAGGTCGTTGAACCAGGTACCCAGGCCGAACACGGTGATGAACATGCCGATGGTGGCGATGATCGGCCACTTGCTCTGCGCCGGAACATAGTAGTGCTCGTGACTTGCCATTGCTGTTCTCCTTCCCTTAACGGGCGCCCTGGACGTCCTGGGCCGCGTTGTGGGCGACCGGCGGGTGGCGAGCGGTGATGTCGAACAAGGTGTAGGCCAGTGTCAGGTGCTTCACGCTGGCCGGCAGGTCGCGGTCGACGATGAAGCGCACCGGCATTTCGATGCGTTCGCCGGGCTGCAGCACCTGCTGGGTAAAGCAGAAGCACTCGGTCTTGTGGAAGTACGCCGCGGCTTCGGCCGGGGTGATGCTGGGGATGGCCTGGGCACTCATGGGCCGGTCGGTCGGGTTGTGGGCGATGAAGATCATCTGGTTGACCGCCCCCGGGTTGACCTCGAGCTGGTCGGCGGTGGAATAGAAGTCCCAGACCATGTCGCTGGCATTGGTGGACATGAACTGCACCCGCACCGAGCGCGAGGTGTCGCTGACCTGGCTGCCCTCGTACTGCCCACCGGTCTTGCCATTGATGCCGAAGGCCTTGCACATCACGTCATAGATCGGCACCAGGGCGAAGCCGAAGGCGAACATCACCACCGTCAGCATCAGCAGGCGCAGCACCAGGCGTTTGAGCGGTTGGCCGGTCATGGCGGTTCCCTATTTCACTTCCGGTGGGGTCTGGAAGGTGTGGTAGGGCGCAGGCGAGGGGATCGACCACTCCAGGCCCTCGGCACCGTCCCACGGCTTGGCCGGTGCCGGCGCGCCGCCGCGGATGCACTTGATGACGATGAACAGGAAGAAGATCTGCGTGGCGCCGAACATGAAGGCGCCGATCGACGACACCATGTTGAAGTCGGCGAACTGCAGGTTGTAGTCAGGGATACGCCGTGGCATGCCGGCCAGGCCAACGAAGTGCATGGGGAAGAAGGCCATGTTCATGCCGACGAACGACAGCCAGAAGTGCAGTTTGCCAAGGGTTTCGTCGTACATGTGCCCGGTCCACTTCGGCAGCCAGTAGTAGGCCGAGGCGAAAATGCCGAAGATCGCCCCCGGCACCAGCACGTAGTGGAAATGCGCCACCACGAAGTAGGTGTCGTGGTACTGGAAGTCGGCCGGGGCAATCGCCAGCATCAGCCCGGAGAAGCCACCGATGGTGAACAGGATGACGAAGGCGATGGCGAACAGCATTGGTGTCTCGAAGGTCAGCGAGCCTTCCCACATGGTGCTGACCCAGTTGAACACCTTCACCCCGGTGGGCACGGCAATCAGCATGGTGGCGTACATGAAGAACAGCTCACCGACCACCGGGATGCCGACCACGAACATGTGGTGGGCCCAGACGATGAACGAGAGGAAGGCGATGGCCCCGGTGGCATAGACCATCGAGGTGTAGCCGAACAGTGGCTTGCGCGAAAACGCCGGGATGATCGAACTGACCGCGCCGAAGGCCGGCAGGATCATGATGTACACCTCGGGGTGGCCGAAGAACCAGAACACATGCTGGAACAGCACTGGGTCGCCACCGCCGGCGGCGCTGAAGAAGCTGGTGCCGAAGTGGATGTCCATCAGCATCATGGTCACCACGCCGGCCAGCACCGGCATCACCGCAATGAGCAGGAACGCGGTGATCAGCCAGGTCCAGACGAACAATGGCATCTTCATCAATGTCATGCCGGGTGCGCGCAGGTTGAGGATGGTGGCGATCACGTTGATCGCGCCCATGATCGAGCTGATGCCCATCAGGTGAATGGCGAAGATGAAGAAGGTGACGCTGGCCGGTGCGTAGGTGGTCGACAGCGGCGCATAGAAGGTCCAGCCGAAGTTGGGCCCGCCGCCCGGGGTGAACAAGGTCGAGACCAGCAGCAGGAACGCCGCCGGCAGCAGCCAGAAGCTGAAGTTGTTCATCCGCGGCAGGGCCATGTCCGGCGCGCCGATCATCAGCGGGATCATCCAGTTGGCCAGGCCGACGAAGGCCGGCATCACGGCGCCGAACACCATGATCAGACCGTGCATGGTGGTCATCTGGTTGAAGAACGCAGGTTCCACGATCTGCAGCCCGGGCTGGAACAGTTCGGCGCGGATCACCATGGCGAACGAGCCGCCGAGTAGGAACATGATGAAGCTGAACCACAGGTACATCGTGCCGATGTCCTTGTGGTTGGTGGTCAGCACCCAGCGCATCAGGCCCTTGGCCGGGCCGTGCGCGTGGTCATGGCCGTGGGCGTGGTCGTCGATCACTGCACTCATGTCCTGTCTCCTGCAATCCATTGATTGCCGCGAGTAACCCGGTTCATTGCGCTTCTGCCTGCTTGAGCGCCAGCAC
Organism: Pseudomonas sp. NPDC089396; assembly: GCF_044749545.1. NCBI lineage: Bacteria > Pseudomonadati > Pseudomonadota > Gammaproteobacteria > Pseudomonadales > Pseudomonadaceae > Pseudomonas > Pseudomonas sp. NPDC089396. Next base: position 61,502 of record NZ_JBIVIC010000001.1, read on the forward strand.
GTCCTTCGGCGTGACCATGTCGCCTTTGTTGTTGCCCCAGGCGTTGCGCTCGTAGGTGACCACGGCGGCGATGTCGACTTCCGACAGCTGCTTGCCGAATGCGGCCATGGCAGTGCCAGGCTTGCCATGGAAGACGATGCCCAGGTGGCCTTCCTTCGGCCCGGTGGCGATCTTCGAGCCCTTGAGCGCCGGGAACATCGGCGGCAGGCCCTGACCTTCGGCCTGGTGACAGGCGACGCAGGTGGTGTGGTAGACCTTGTCGCCGCGCTCGACCAGCTCTTCGAGGGTCCATTCCTTGCTGGTCAGCTCCTTGAGCTTGGCCGCCTCGGCCTTGCGCTCGCCGAGCCAGGTGTCGTAGTCGGCCTTGGACTTGACCTCGACCACCACCGGCATGAAGCCGTGGTCCTTGCCGCACAGCTCGGTGCACTGGCCGCGGTAGATGCCGGGTTTCTCGATGCGCGTCCAGGCTTCGTTGACGAACCCCGGGATAGCGTCACGCTTGACCGCGAAGGCCGGTACCCACCAGGAATGGATCACGTCGGCGGCGGTCACCAGAAAGCGCACTTTCGCCCCCACCGGCAGCACCAGCGGCTGGTCGACTTCGAGCAGGTAATGCTCGTCCTTGGCAGCCTTGTTGTGGATCTGGTCGGCAGGGGTAGCCAGGTTGCTGAAGAACTCCACGTCCTGGCCCAGGTATTTGTAGTGCCATTTCCACTGGTAGCCGGTGACCTGGATGTCGATGTCCGACTCGCTGGCGTCGTAGATGTCGATCAGGGTCTTGGTGGCGGGGATGGCCATGGCCACGAGAATCAGGAAGGGGACCACGGTCCAGAGGATTTCCACCCAGGTATGCTCGTGGAAATGCGCGGCCTGCTGGCCAGTGGAACGCCGGTGCAGGACCATGGACCAGAACATCGCGCCGAACACCACGACGCCGATGATCACGCAGATCCAGAAGATGGTCATGTGCAGGTCGAACACGGCGTTGGAGACTTCCGTCGCCCCTGGCGCCATGTTCACGGTCCAGGCGGCGTTGGCCTGACCGAAAACCGACCACAACAGAAGGCCCATCCAGACATGTGGATGTCGCATCATTGCGGGTTCCCCTTCTAGTTCTTGTTGTCCCGAAGGCGTGGCCTGCGGCAAGCGGGAACGGCGGTCAAGACTGCTGGCTTCGACGACCGAGCCCCCTGCGAAAGCAGACGGGCCTCATCAACGAATCACGTTCATCCCGAGTATAGACACCGACCAATGGCACGCAACGCGAGGGGAGAAATGAACTGCATGAAATCGTGAAATGACGCGCAAGCCGCGCGCTAGATAGGGTCTGGCATAATGGTGGCACTTGGTTATACCCAACAGCGCACACGTTTGCGAGATTTATAACAAATGAGTCTTAGGTATTCGGTATACCGAGCTAATTTAGTGTCTTCCGTTTGAAACGTCTTGTCCCTGGAGTTGTCATGAACATCGCTGCTGTACGCGAGCAAATTAGCCAAGCCCACGATCACGAAGGCCGTACCGGTCAACTGAAAGAGCGTCTCGAGCTGCAACTGCCACACCTGCACCCCTCGATCCAACTGCCTGAGCAGGACGCCCAGGGTACTTTGGCGCGCTTCGTCAGCGCTTACATCGACCAGGTTCCAGAGCTGATCGAGGCTGCCCATGAGGTGGCCCGCGAAGCCGGTATCGAGTCGCAGATCAAACCGGTTCTGAAGATCGCCGAAGCCTATTTCCTGCAACCACCGAGCGTGATGCAGGGGCAAGTGGGCCTGGACTGCCTGCTGGATGAAGCCTACCTTGCGCATCGCCTGGTGGAAGAAGTGAACGACCTGTACATCCGCCATTTCCAGCAGCCGCTGATTCCTTTCGATACCACCCTGGCCAACCTGATCGCGCATCAGCTGATCGGCGAGACCTTTGCCAACCAGCTGGATGAGGTTGTGCACCATTCGGTGGATGAGATGCTCAACGACGAAAGCTTTGCAGCAGAGTCGGTGGAAGCCTACCGCGAGGCCCTGTGCAGCCCGGAAACCGGCGCCGCCTGGAAGCGCTGGCCATGCCTGTCGCGCCAGCTGGGTGTGGAGCTGGGCCAGCCGGCCTGACCCTACCGGCCCTATCGCCGGCAAGCCGGCTCCCACAGGGTCAGCACATTGCCCGAGCCTTGTGCAGTACCTGTGGGAGCCGGCTTGCCGGCGATAGGGCCAGTTCAGTCAGCCAAGCGGTCAGCCCCTAAGCCCCAACCCCCGCCGTCGTGCGCATCCGCCCCTCGATCCGCCGCTTCAACCGCCGCTGCTCGATCACCAACCGCGACCCATGAGCGGTATTGCTCCGGCTCCAGTCCTCAAGCAATTCAAGGCAAGCGTGGTCGATATAGCTGAGGTTGCCCAACGGCACATGCAGCGTGGTCCCCGCCGGTACGGTATCCAGCACCTGGGTCAGTGCAGGCACCTTGAGGAACGTGGCGGCACCTCCCAGGCGCAGCTCCATGTGCCCAACCTTGTCCAGGCTCACCAGGTTGATCTTCAGGCGTGCCGCCTTGAAGGCCAGTTTCAGCAGCGTCAGGGCAAAGCCCAGCAGCACCCCCGTCAGCAGATCGGTAAAGATGATCGCCAGCGCAGTCGCCGCGTAGGTGAACATCGGCATCCGCCCATAGCGCCCCAATCCACGCAACGCCTTCACATCCACCAGCTTGATCCCCGTGAACACCAGCACACCCGCCAGGCTGGCCACCGGAATCTGCTGCAGCACACTGCTGAGCATCACGACGAAGGCCAGCAGCCACAGACCATGGAAGATGGCTGAAGCGCGGGTCTGCGCACCGGCCTGTACGTTCGCCGAGCTGCGCACGATCACGCCGGTCATCGGCAAGGCGCCAAGCACACCGCAGAGCATGTTGCCGATCCCCTGGGCCGACAGCTCGCGGTCGAAGTCCGAACGCTGGCCGCTGTGCATGCGGTCCACGGCGGCGGCCGACAGCAAGGTTTCGGCACTGGCGATGAAGGCCAGGGCGAAGGCCGCCACCAGCAAGGTGGGGTCGGCGAGCTTGAGCAGGTCATCCGGGCGTATCCAGTCGATGGCTTGCGAGAGGTCCGCCGGAACCTGCACCCGGTTCACCGGCAGCGCCAGCCACAGGCTGATCGCCGTCATGGCCGCCACGCCCAGCAGGGCACCGGGAATGAAGCGCAGCTTCTGCGGCCGCAGCCGCTCCCAGGCCCACATCACGGCGATGGTGCCCAGGCCGAGTGCCCCGGCCTGCCAGCCTGCGCCTGCGCTTTCCAGTGGCAGGGCAGCGGCGACGGTCGCGGGGAACGCCAACAGGTTCTGCATGCCGGAGGGCTGCGGCGCCGTGTCGAACATCACGTGCACCTGTGACAGCACGATGAGCACGCCAATACCGGCCAGCATGCCGTACACCACCGCTGGCGCCGTGACGCGGAACCAGCAACCCAGGCGCAAGCGCCCTGCCAGCAACTGCAAGACCCCGGCAAGCAGCAGGATCGGCCCGAGCATGGCCACGCCATGCTGGCGCACCAGCTCGAACACCAGCACCGCCAGGCCTGCGGCGGGGCCGCTGACCTGCAGGGGCGAGCCTGCCAGGAAGCCCACCACGATACCGCCGATGATGCCGGTAATCAGGCCCTTCGCCGGCGGCATGCCCGAGGCGATCGCGATACCCATGCACAACGGCAGGGCGACCAGAAAGACCACCACTGACGCCAACAACTCACGCGGCAGGGCCGCTTTCAACTGTGTCATGTTCACCGTGTTTCTCCTTTCTCAGTCACACGGCCATTCCTCTGGCCGTGGGCACGTTGGCCCCTGACACGCGCCCAGGCGCAAGCCGCCAGCGAGGATGCCGGCAGGACAATCAGGGAATTCAAGGCAGCAGAAGGCCGCGCCACACCCTAATGGGTGCAGCCGGCTATCAAGGTTCTAGCGTGGGACGGGTCGCTTAGTAGCGGCCTCTCGGAGTGGCGCAGGGGACCGGCTCACCAGCAGCCAAAGGCAGGAAGCTGTCGCTGAGGGCGTCGTAGGCTTCGATCTTGCTGGTTTCGATGTCGTACACCCAGCCGTGGATGTACAGCTCGCCAGCCGCCAGGCGCGAAGCCACGGACGGGTGGGTGCGCAAGTGGTGCAGCTGGGCGATGACGTTTTCCTTGGTCAGCACCTGCATGGTTTCATGCTCGCTGCCGCAGGAGCAGTTGTTCTCGACCACGGTGCGTGCCACTTCGGCGTGACGCAGCCAGGCGGAAACGGTCGGCATCTTGGCCAGCGACTGCGGGTTGAGTACCGCACGCATGGCACCGCAGTCGGAGTGTCCACAGATGATGATGTGGTGCACCTTCAGCGCCGAAACCGCGTACTCGATGGCGCTGGAAACACCGCCGTTCATCTGGCCATAAGGCGGCACCACGTTACCGACGTTACGGGTCACGAACAGGTCGCCTGGCGAGCTCTGAGTGATCAGCTCGGGGACGATGCGCGAGTCGGCACAGGTGATGAACATGGCGCGTGGGGTTTGCGCCGTGGCGAGCTTCTTGAACAGCTCTTGTTGCTCGGGAAAGACGTCATGGTGAAAACGCAGGAAGCCGTCGACGATGTGCTTCAGGGCGGCATCGGCGCTTTCCGCCGGGGCCTGCGGAATGACCTTGGATGGGTCCTTGACGGGCATGATTCATCCTCTTGACGGTGTTTTGGTAAATCCAGTTTACCGGTGAAAGATTCTGGCTATGCAGGGTTTTAGATGACACGCACGAGCCATAGATCACAGTCTTCGTGGACTGGTTTCCTACGCTAGCGGGGAAAACTTAACTGAAACTTAATTCGAAGGCTCTAGAACAGGTGTTCCAGAAGAGAAAGGCGGGATCTGAATAATAGCAAAAAAGCATCAACTGCCAAGAGCCCAGAATCAAATTATGAGCTTGGATTAGTTGGATTGAGGGATCAGAACAGCGCCATCTGCCCGCCGGGTGGACAGAATGCCGAACAATCCAGTGCCTGCGCTTCCCGCCCTTCGAACTGCAGGCGCCGCATCGCCTTGGCAAAGCGCTGCGCCAGCAGCTCGGCGAACACACCTTCTCCCCGCATTCGCGCGCCGAACCGGCTGTCATACAGCTCGCCACCCCGGCTTTGCCGAATCAGGCTGAGCACATGGGTCGCCCGCTGGGGATAATGGTCCTGCAGCCACTGCTCGAACAGCGGCGCCACTTCCAGCGGCAGGCGCAGCATCATGTAGGCCGCGCTTTGCGCGCCAGCCTCCTTGGCCGCTTCGAGCAGGCGCTCCAGTTCGCTGTCATTGATCATCGGAATCATCGGCGAACACAGAACGCCCACCGGTACGCCTGCCTCGCGCAACACCCGGATCGCCCGCAGCCGCGCCTTGGGTGACGCCGCGCGCGGCTCCAGTACTCGCTTGAGGTCATCGTCCAGCGTGGTCAGGCTGATCATCACCCGCGCCAGCCGCTGGCTGGCCATCTCGGACAACAGGTCGAGATCGCGCAACACCAGCGAGCCCTTGGTGACGATGGTCACCGGGTGGCGAAAGCGCAGCAGCACTTCCAGCAGGCGCCGGGTCAGTAGCTGCTCGCGCTCGATGGGTTGGTAGGGGTCCGTGTTTGAGCCCAGGTTGATCGGCGCGCAGACGTAGCCCGGCTTGCTCAGCTGTTGCGCGAGCACGTCGGCGGCGTTGGTCTTGGCGATCAGCTTGGTTTCGAAGTCCAGGCCCGGAGAAAGGTCCCAGTAGGCATGGGAAGGGCGGGCATAGCAGTAGATGCAACCATGCTCGCAACCGCGATAGGGATTGATGGAGCGGTCGAAGGGCAGGTCGGGCGAGGTATTGCGGGTGATGACCGTCTTGGCCGTCTCGATGCGCACCTCGGTGCCCTGGGTGAGCGGCACTTCCTGGTACCAGCCGTCATCCTCCGCCACCGAACGGCTCGGGGCAAAACGGTTGTGCGGATTGTGCGCCGTGCCACGGCCTTTTTGCGGTGCTGGAGGAATCATCGCTCACCCCGATACTGTATTCATATACAGTATCGCGGTAAGGAGGATTCTTCCAGCGCCTCTGGTCAGCCAACGGAGCGCTTAGTCGGCCGGTTTCTTCAGCTTCGGGTTGGGGAAGAACTGCACCGTCTGCACTTTGGCCGGAGCTGCCTTGGGCGCCAGGTGGTTGACCCGGGTGCCCAGCTCCTTGGGTACCGACAGGCCCTGTTCATTGAGGGTGTCGGTAAAGCCGCAGGCCACGCATTCGCGGTGCGGCACGTCATCCTCGCTCCACATCATCAGCTTGTCCGGCTCGCTGCACGCCGGGCAGACCGCCCCGGCGATGAAGCGCTTCTTGGTCTTGTTCACAACTACCTCGCTCATGCCGCCGCGACCTCGCTCAGGCCGCAGTGGCGCAACAGTGCATCGATGGAAGGTTCGCGGCCGCGGAAGTCGACGAACAGCACCATCGGTTCGCGGGAACCACCACGGGCCAGAATCGCCTCACGGAAGGCGCGGCCGGTTTCAGCATTGAGCACACCTTCTTCCTCGAAGCGCGAGAAAGCATCCGCCGACAGGACTTCGGCCCACTTGTAGCTGTAGTAGCCCGCCGCGTAACCGCCGGCGAAGATGTGCGCAAAGCTGTTGGGGAAGCGGTTGTACGCCGGTGGACGCATGACCGACACCTCGTCGCGCACCCCTTCGAGCACCTGCAGCACGCTGCGGCCATCGCCATGGCTGGCGTGCAGCTCGAAGTCGAACAGCGAGAACTCCAGCTGGCGCACCATCATCATGCCCGACTGGAAGTTCTTCGCCGCCAGCATCTTGTCCAGCAGGTCCTGGGGCAGGGCGGTGCCCGTCTCGTAGTGGCCGGAGATCAGTGCCAGGCCTTCCGGCTCCCAGCACCAGTTTTCCATGAACTGGCTCGGCAGCTCGACCGCATCCCAGGCCACGCCGTTGATACCGGAAACACCGGCATGCTCGATGCGGGTCAGCAAGTGGTGCAGGCCGTGTCCGAACTCGTGGAACAGGGTGGTGACTTCGTCATGGGTCAGCAGCGCAGGCTTGCCGGGTGCGGCCGGGGTGAAGTTGCACACCAGGTTGGCCACCGGGCTCTGCAACGCGCCTTCGGCAGTACGGCGACGGTCGCGGGCGCCGTCCATCCAGGCGCCGCCACGCTTGTTGGCGCGGGCATAGAGGTCGAAGAAGAAGCGGCCGACGTGCTGGCCGTTTTCCTTGATCTCGAACAGGCGCACGTCCGGGTGCCAGCTGTCGAAGCCCTTGAGCTCGGCGATTTCGATGCCATAGAGGCGCTGGACGATGCTGAACAGGCCGGACAGCACCTTGTCGATCGGGAAGTAGGCGCGCAGGGTTTCCTGCGACACGCTGTAACGCTGCTCGCGCAGTTTCTCGCCAAAGTAGCCGGCGTCCCAGCTGGCCAGCTCGGCGCAACCTTGTTCGGCGGCGTAGGCCTTGAGCTGCTCCAGGTCCTGGGCGGCGAAGGGCTTGGAACGCTTGGCCAGGTCACGCAGGAAGCTCAGCACCTGGTCGCTGGATTCGGCCATCTTGGTGGCCAGGCTCAGTTCGGCGTAGTTCTTGTAGCCCAGCAGGGCGGCCAGTTCCTGACGCAGGTCGAGGATCTCGTGCATCACCGGGCCGTTGTCGAACTGGCCGGCATTCGGGCCCTGGTCCGAGGCACGGGTGCAGTAGGCGGCGTACAGCTCTTCACGCAGGGCGCGGTCGCTGGCGTAGGTCATCACCGCGTAGTAGCTGGGGAATTCCAGGGTGATCAGCCAGCCTTCGAGACCCTTGGCCTGGGCAGCGGCGGCCATCTGCGCCTTGGCCGAATCGGTCAGGCCGGCGAGGGCAGCTTCGTCAGTGACGTGCTTGGTCCAGGCTTGGGTGGCGTCGAGCAGTTGGTTGGAGAAACGGCTGCCCAGCTCGCTGAGTTTGCTTTGCACTTCGGCGTAACGCTGCTGCTGCTCGGCTGGCAGGTCGATACCCGACAGACGGAAGTCACGCAGGGCGTGCTCGAGGATGGTCTTTTGCGCCACGTCGAAGCCTGTGGCCTGCGGGCTGTTGATCAAGGCCTCGTAGGCTTCGAACAACGCACGGTTCTGGCCCAGTTCGGTAGAGTAGGCACTCAGCGCCGGCAGGCAGGACTCATAGGCCTCGCGCAATTCCTGGCTGTTGCACACCGCATTGAGGTGGCTCACGGGGCTCCAGGCGGCGCCCAGGCGGTCGTTCAGTTCGTCCATGGCCAGCACCAGGCCAGCCCAGGTGGGGTTCTTGCCTTGCTTTTCGAGGATCTCGGCAATGGCCTTGCGGTTATCGGCCAGGATCTGTTCGATGGCCGGCAGCACGTGTTCGGCACGGATCGCCGAGAAGGGCGGCAGATCATAGGATTGCAGAAGCGGGTTGTTGGCACTCACGGTTTGGATACCTTGGCAGAAGAAACACTGCCCCATCTTAATTACAATCGACGCCGACCGCAGCAGGCAGCCTGCCTATCGGCACAGATGAGAGACGCTATCATGGCCATCCGACGCTTCCAGCAACACACTCCGAAAGTTGCACCACGGGCCTTTGTCGACCGTTCGGCGGTGGTGCTGGGCGACGTGGAAATCGGCGAGGACAGCTCGGTGTGGCCGCTGACCGTGGTGCGCGGTGACATGCACCGCATCCGCATCGGTGCACGCACCAGCGTGCAGGACGGCAGCGTGCTGCACATCACCCATGCCGGCCCGTTCAACCCGGACGGTTTCCCGCTGATCATCGGCGACGAGGTGACCATCGGTCACAAGGTCATGCTGCACGGTTGCACCTTGGGCAATCGCATCCTGGTCGGCATGGGCAGTACCATCATGGACGGTGCCATCGTCGAGGACGAGGTGATCATCGGCGCCGGCAGCCTGGTGCCGCCAGGCAAGCGCCTGGAAAGCGGCTACCTGTATGTGGGCAGCCCGGTGAAGCAGGCCCGTCCATTGACCGACAAGGAGCGCGCTTTTTTCCCCTACAGCGCCAGCAACTACGTGAAGCTCAAGGACCAGCACCTGGCCGAAGGCTACGACCAACCTGAATGACTTGAGTGGAACCTCATACATGCACCAGCAGAACATCCTTTTCGACCTTGACGGCACCCTGACCGACCCGCGCCTGGGCATCACCCGCTCGATCCAGTTCGCCCTGGCCAAACTGGGCATCGACGAGCCGGACCTGACGCGTCTGGAGCACTTCATCGGGCCGCCCCTGCTGCAAGCCTTCATGCAGTTCTACAACTTCGACGAGGCAAAGGCGTGGGAGGCGGTGAACTTCTACCGGGAACGCTTCCGTGTCACCGGGCTTTACGAGAACCTGGTGTTCGATGGAGTGCCTGAGCTGCTCGAAGCGTTGAACGGCCAAGGCCGCACCCTGTACATCGCCACTTCCAAGCCTTGGGAATTTGCCCGCGAAATCGCCCGTCACTTTGCCTTCGACCATCATTTCAAGGTCATCTACGGCAGTGAGCTGGACGGTACGCGCACCAACAAGGTCGAACTGATTCGCCATTTGCTGGATGAGGAAGGGTTGGACCCGGCGCAGACGCTGATGATCGGTGATCGCAAACATGACCTGATCGGCGCGCGGAGCAATGGTTTGCAGGCGGTGGCAGTGGGGTATGGGTTTGGTAGCGAGGAAGAACTGAGGGCCGAGGAACCGGCCTTCCACTTTGCCACTGTGGCCGAATTGCATCAGGCCTTTAGCAAGGTCTGAGGTGCATTGGGGCTGCTTCGCAGCCCATCGCCGGCAAGCCGGCTCCCACAGGTGAGAGCAACTGTCTTGCTCAATTTCTAAAAGCTGGCGCGCTTCCTGTGGGAGCTGGCTTGCCAGCGATGGGCCGCAAAGCGGCCCCAAAATCTCACAGACTCCCCGCCAATCGGGTCAACGCCGCCTTGCGCTCTGCGACCGACAACCGCCCCAACGCTTCAACCCGCTCGTAGAACCGCGCCCAATCTCCCCCAACCACCCGAAACAGCGCCGCAAACGCCGGCACCCACTGGTCATACAGCCCAAACGGCAGCAACTTGGCATTGTTCATAGGTCCATAGATCCAGGCGTCGTAGCGCTTATCACCGCCCCATTCCCGGTCACGCACCTCACGGTACTGGCGCCGCAAGCGCGCAAACTCCGCCTGCTTGGCCGCACGCTTGTGCGCATCATCCAACGGCCCGGCATAAATCCCCTGCAGCCGCTCACGGCTCGCCAGCACCAGCCGGGTGAACTGCTCGCGCTGCCCGGCCTGGCTATCGTCAATCGCCGCAAGCCCACGCGCCGCACGCCATTGCCGCGTTCCTTCCTGCTCGACGAAGGTGGCGAATGACTCGTTGAACGCGGTGTCGTCCTGCAGGTAGAAACGCTGGTGGGCCAACTCATGGAAGATCAGCGTGGCCAGGCGCTCGTCTCCCCAACCGAGCATCGTCGACAGGATCGGGTCATCAAACCAGCCCAGGGTCGAGTAGGCCTCCACACCGCCCACATACACGTCCATGCCGTCCTGGCGCATCAACGCCGCCGCACCACGGGCCGCGCCCTTCTGGTAATAGCCGCGATAAGCGACGCAACCGGCAATCGGGAAGCAGTGCGTCACCGGCTGCAAGGACAGCTCGGGGGTGGCGAACACGTTCCACACCACGTAGGGACGCCCTAAGTCGGCGTACACGCGATAGCTGCGGTTGTCGGGCAGCTGCAGATGCTCGCTGGCGAACACCCGCGCCTGTTCAGCGTGCTGCAAGCGGGTACGCAATTGCGCGCTGCTGCTCGGGTCGGCAATCACCTGCTCCACGGGCTGGCGCGCGCGCAGCAGTTGCCATTGACCCTCGGCCAACTGGCCGTAATAGCCAAGGCTGCTGCAACCGTTCAGCAGAAAAACGCCCAAAACGGGAACCAAAGCGCTGAAAACGCGGTCGAGTGGCCCAGGGCCTGAGCGCTTCAAAAGAAAAAACCAAACCATCTTGGGCAGTCCAACTCGCTCACGGCCGATACGCTCCAAGACTATCTCGCCAATGGGGAGTTTCGCCATGCGTGCACTGTTCGTCGCCGGCTCACTGTTACTGGTATCGGCCTGTTCGACCCTGCCCAACCCGGACCCGAACCAAGCCTGGATCGACCTGACCCCGCACGACAACACCTCCCTGCACGCCGTCCAGGTTGACGAACGTGACTGGGCCGAAAGCCGCTATTTCGAGGTTCAGCCAGGCAGCCACGAGCTGACCGTGCGTTACCAGTTCCCGGTCACACCGAGCAATATCGGCCCGGACGCCGAGCCGCTGTGGCGCGATTGCCAACTCAACCTGACCTTCAAGGATTTCAGCGCTGGCCAGCGCTACCAGCTGCAGGCAGGCAGCATCGGCTTCCGCCCGTGGATCAAACTCTATGACGAGCAGCAGAAATTGCTCGGCCAGGGTATGCCGGCAGGCTGCCAACGCACCTGAACCGTGCAAACGGCGCTATGCTTGTAGCTTGTGAGTCGCAAGTGGGAGTTTCACCATGCGCCAGCCCATGATGCTGATCGCCCTCAGTGCACTGGGGGCTTGCGCCAGCCCCTTGCCGCCCGTCGACCCCAAGCAGGCCTGGGTTGACCTCTACACCATGACCCCTGGCCGGGTCATCATGGCCGACCGCCTCGATGGCAAACGGCTGGATGACGGCCGCTACTTCCAGGTCACGCCTGGCAAGCACGAGCTGGTGGTACGTTTCGATTACGAAATCTACGCCGGCGGCATGCTGACATCGCCGAAAGACCGCACCTGCTACCTGACCGTACGCTTCGACGACTTCAAGGCCGGCGAGCGCTACCGCCTGGAAGCCCGCGCACCGGTGATGGAGCCGCAAGTGCTGTTGTATGACGCCAGCCGCAAGGTGCTGGTGAACGAGCCCAGCGATGTGTTCTGCATCCCTTGAAATGCGGGGCCGCCACGCGGCCCCATCAGCTACCGGCCATTCTTCTGGTAGATGATTTTCTTGGTCCCGCCATCACAGCTGCCAACGACCATGTTCTGATCCTTGACCTCACTGTTGGGCACGATCTCCAGGGTATAGGTCTGTACGCCCTGGGCCTGGATCTTGGCTTCGATCTCGGCTTTCAGTTCCTCGCACGGTTTGACCGCCGCCAGTGCAGATGTGGCCAGCAGGGACGCCAGCACGGCGATTGCTACGCGGATCATGGAACGGCTCCTGAAAGGGCAGCGGTGCTGCCGATACCTCTTAGACTACAGGAAACCGCTCCCGTTGCGCCGCTTAGCCCACCAGCGTGGCGTCCAGGCTGATAGTGGCGTTCAGCACCTTCGACACCGGGCACCCGGCCTTGGCCTTGTTGGCGATTTCGAGGAACTGCGCTTCGCTGGCCCCAGGCACCTTGGCCTTGAGGATCAGGTGCACGGCGGTGATGGCAAAGCCATCGGGCTGTTTGTCGAGGCTGACTTCGGCGATGGTGTCGATCCGCTCTGCAGTCAGGCCCGCTTCGCCAAGCATCATCGACAGCGCCATCGAGAAGCAGCCCGCATGGGCGGCACCGATCAGTTCCTCCGGGTTGGTCCCAGGCGAGCCTTCGAACCGGGTGTTGAACCCATAGGGGTTCTGCTTGAGCGCGCCGCTTTCCGTCGAAAGCAGGCCCTTGCCATCCTTCAGGCCGCCTTGCCAGATCGCCGATGCTGTCTTTTTCATGATGCCTCCTGGTCACTTGGTTACATGCCTAAAGTTCAGAGGACGGCGCCCTACGGCAAGTTCAGAGCAATCTCGCAGCAGCCATTGAATACACCGAATATGCCCATACAGAGTTGAAAAGGCCTCAGGCCAACCCTGTTCCAGGAGACTTCGATGACGCTGCTGCGCGACCTGAAAATTTCCACCCTCGACCTGGTGCCGGTGCGCGCCGACGCAGGGCCTGCGCAATCGCTGCGCAATTCCCTGGACCTGGCCCAGCACGTCGAGCGCTTTGGCTATCACCGCTTCTGGGTGGCCGAACACCACAACATGGACGGCATCGCCAGTTCCGCCACGTCGGTGCTGATCGGTTACCTGGCGGGCGGCACCTCGACTATCCGCGTGGGCTCCGGCGGGGTCATGCTGCCCAACCATGCGCCGCTGGTAATCGCCGAGCAGTTCGGCACCCTGGCCAGCCTGTATCCGGGGCGCATCGACCTGGGCCTGGGCCGTGCGCCAGGCTCCGACCACATGACGGCCCATGCCCTGCGCCGCGAGCGCTCGGGCAGTGCCGACGACTTCCCGGACGATGTCGAGGAGCTTTCCCGTTACCTGGGCCCGCGCCTTGATGATCAAAAAGTGATCGCTGTGCCCGGCCACGACACCGAAGTGCCGATGTGGCTGCTCGGCTCCAGCCTGTTCAGCGCCCAGCTGGCCGGCATGCGCGGCATGCCCTATGCCTTCGCCTCGCATTTCGCTCCGCGCTACATGCATGAGGCGATCCGCATCTACCGCGACCATTTCAAGCCGTCCACCACGCTGGACAAGCCCTATGTGATGCTCGGCGTACCGATGGTGGTGGCGGAAACCGACGAGAAGGCCGAATACCTGGCCACCTCGGTGTACCAGCGCATCCTTGCGCTGATTCGCGGGCAAAGCCTGATGCAGCGGCCACCCGTGCAGAGCATGGACGGGCTGTGGCTGCCCCATGAGCGGGACGCGGTTAGCAGTTTCCTGGGGCTGGCGATGATCGGCAGCCCGCAGAAGGTGCGGGCCAAAGTGCAAGTGCTGCTGGAGCAGACCGGGGCGGATGAACTGATCTTTACCTGCGACCTGTATGAGCATGCCGACCGGGTGCGGTCTTATGAATTGATGGCGCAGGCATTGAAGGCCGAGTAGGACCTGATCGCCGGCAAGCTGGCTCCCACAGGGATATCAGCTGGCCCAAGGGCAGTGGGGTACCTGTGGGAGCCGGCTCGCCGGCGATCGGGCCACCGCTCAACCGCGACGATAGACAATTTCCTTGGCGCCACCTTCACAGTTGCCCACCACCTTGCCAGCCGGGTCGCCCTTCTTGACGATCTCCAGGGTGTAACCCTTCACCCCTTTGGCATCCAGCTTCGCCGCAATCTCCGCCTTGAGCGCCTCGCACGACTTCCCGGCCGCCATCGCACCACCCGCCAGTGCCATCAGCCCTACTGCCAGAACCAGTTTCTTCATCGCTCGCTTTCCTTGTTCAGATGAAAATCAAAAAGGGCGCCGGCCAGGCGCCCCTTTGACTGTATCACGCCATCACGCCGGGCTTTGCCAGCCCCACGCGGCTCAGCTGTTGGCGATGCGGAAGCCCACCTTGAGCGTGACCTGAAAGTGCGCCGCCTTGTCGCCGCGGATATGGCCACGGGTATCGATCACCTCGAACCATTCCAGGTGCTTGATGCTCTTGGCCGCTTCGGCCAGGGCATTGTTGATCGCCTCTTCGATGCTGGTCGGCGAAGACCCCACCAGCTCGATCTTTTTGTAGGTGTGATGATCGGACATGAGCGCACTCCTTGATTGACGGTGAGATTGAGCCTAGCAGCGCAGGCCTGGTTTACCTGCGAACCATCGCCGCCGGGTAAAGTTCGATCGCACTTTCGTCGGCCCACGCAGTCGCAATCCTTACAGTCCATTCTGTAAAGGAGAGTCAACATGCACCGCAACTCGCTGCGTAAAACGTCCCTGGAAAGCATGGAAGCGGAGATCGAAAGCCTTCTGAAAAGCCTGGAAAACCTCAAGCACGACGCCTCGGAGGAATCCCAGAAGTCGGTGAAGGCCATCCGCAGCAACGCGGAAAGCGCGCTGAAGCACTCGCGCAGCCTGCTCAGCGATGCTTATGAGGAAGTGAAGACCCGTACCCGCCAGACGGGCATCGCCACCCGCGACTACGCCCAGGAACACCCCGTCACCACCGCCGGGGTGGCGATTGGCGCGCTCGGCCTGCTGGCAGCCTACTTGCTGTACCGCCGCAACTAACCGGCCTGCCGGCCCAACTCGCGGCGCAGCCACTGCGCCAACTGCTCGGCGCGCCCATCCGCGGCGCGCCGTGGCACCCACAGCGCCAGCGCCGCAGGCGTCGGCGAAAAGCCCCAGGGCGCGCACAGCCGCCCGGCGCGCAAGTCGTCCGCCACCAACGGCTGAGGCGCGATAGCCACGCCCAGGCCAGCCACCGCCGCTTCGAGCAAGTAGTACAGGTGCTCGAAGGCTTGACCGTACTTCACCTCGGCAACCTCCAGACCCTGTTCCTCGACCCAGGTCGGCCACGCCTGCGGGCGGGAAGTGGTGTGCAGCAACGCCTCGCCGAGCAAGGCCTTGGCGGGCGCGCCACGCAAGCGCTCGAAGCCGGCGTAGTGCGGGCTGAGTACCGGCCCGATGCGCTCCTCGGCCAGCACATGCACCTGCATGTCTGCAGGCCACGGGGGCTCGGCATAGACCAGCAGCGCATCCAGCCCCGGCCGCCGCGGATCGAGGTCGCCTTCGCCCGCCGACAGGTGCAGGCGCAACTCGGGCAAGTCGGCATTGAGCCGCCCGAGCCTGGGGATAAACCAGCGCGCCAGCAGGCTGCCGGAGCAGCCCAGCACGAACGGTGCCTCGCGGGTATCTCGGCTCAGCTCGGCACACACCCCGCGCAGCTTGTCGAAGGCTTCGCCGCTGGCATCGCGCAGCCTGATACCGGCATCTGTGAGTTTGATGCCGCGCCCGTCCTTGACGAACAAGGCCACCCCCAGGTGCTGCTCCAGCACCTTGATCTGCCGGCTTACGGCACCATGGGTCACGTGCAGCACTTCGGCGGCCTGGCTGACACTGTTGAGCCGGGCAGTCGCCTCGAAGGCCCGCAGGGCGTTGAGGGGAGGGAGGTCCTGGGCCATATGACGTGTGAGTTTTCCTGACAGGTTTGCGCAATCTTATCGGTTTTCAGCCGGGCTTGCCGTGGTTAGAGTAAAGCCCATCACTCATTGCTAACGCCCTGGAGCGCCCCATGACCCAGACCCAATACCGCGCCGGCCCAGACGCCAACGGCCTGTTCGGCTCGTTCGGCGGCCGCTACGTGGCCGAAACCCTGATGCCGCTGGTGCTGGACCTGGCCCGCGAGTACGAAGCGGCCAAGGCCGACCCCAAGTTCCTCGAAGAACTGGCCTACTTCCAGCGCGACTACATCGGCCGCCCCAACCCGCTGTACTTCGCCGAGCGCCTGACCGAGCACTGCGGCGGCGCGAAGATCTTCTTCAAGCGTGAAGAGCTCAACCACACCGGCGCGCACAAGGTGAACAACTGCATCGGCCAGGTGCTGCTGGCCAAGCGCATGGGCAAGAAACGCCTGATCGCCGAAACCGGCGCCGGCATGCACGGTGTGGCCACCGCCACCGTCGCCGCCCGCTTCGGCCTGCCCTGCGTGATCTACATGGGCGCCACCGACATCGAGCGCCAGCAGGCCAACGTGTTCCGCATGAAGCTGCTGGGCGCCGAGATCGTGCCGGTCACCGCCGGTACCGGTACGCTGAAGGACGCCATGAACGAGGCCCTGCGCGACTGGGTCACCAACGTCGACGACACCTTCTACCTGATCGGCACCGTGGCAGGCCCGCACCCATACCCAGCCATGGTCCGCGACTTCCAGTCGATCATCGGCAAGGAAACCCGCGCCCAGCTGCAAGAGAAGGAAGGCCGCCTGCCTGACAGCCTGATCGCCTGCGTGGGCGGTGGCTCCAACGCCATGGGCCTGTTCCACGACTTCCTCGACGACGCCAGCGTACAGATCATCGGCGTCGAAGCCGGCGGCCACGGTGTCGATACCGACAAGCACGCCGCCAGCCTCAACGGCGGTGTACCGGGCGTGCTGCACGGCAACCGCACCTACCTGCTGCAGGACGACGACGGCCAGATCACCGACGCCCACTCGATCTCCGCCGGCCTGGACTACCCCGGGATCGGCCCGGAACATGCCTACCTGCACGAAGTGAAGCGCGTGGAGTACGTCAGCATCACCGATGAAGAGGCCCTCGACGCCTTCCACGCCACCTGCCGCCTGGAAGGCATCATCCCGGCCCTGGAAAGCTCCCACGCGCTGGCCGAGGCGATCAAGCGCGCGCCGACCCTGCCCAAGGACCACTTGATGGTGATCTGCCTGTCGGGCCGCGGCGACAAAGACATGCAAACCGTGATGAACCACATGGCCGCCCAGGAGAAACAGGCATGAGCCGTCTTGAACAACGCTTCGCCGACCTGAAAGCCGAAGGCCGCGCCGCCCTGGTCACCTTCGTGACCGCGGGCGACCCTGGCTACGACGCCTCGCTGCAGATCCTCAAGGGCCTGCCGGCTGCCGGTGCCGACGTGATCGAACTGGGCATGCCGTTCACCGACCCGATGGCCGATGGCGTGGCCATTCAGCTGGCCACCCTGCGCGCGCTGGAAGCTGGCCAGACCCTGGCCAAGACCCTGCAGATGGTGCGTGAATTCCGCGTTGGCAACCAGGCTACGCCGATCGTGCTGATGGGCTACTACAACCCGATCCATCGCTTTGGTGTAGAGAAGTTCGTCGCCGAGGCCAAAGAGGCCGGCGTCGATGGCCTGATCATCGTCGACCTGCCGCCGGAGCACGACGCCGAGCTGGCCACCCCGGCCCAGGCTGCCGGCATCGACTTCATTCGCCTGACCACCCCGACTACCGACGATGCGCGCCTGCCGCGCGTGCTGGAGCGCAGCTCCGGGTTCGTCTACTACGTGTCGGTGGCCGGTGTGACCGGTGCAGGCTCGGCGACCACCGAGCACGTGACCGAGGCGATTACCCGCCTGCGCCGGCATACCGACCTGCCGATCAGCGTTGGTTTCGGTATTCGCACGCCGGAGCAGGCGGCGGCGATTGCCCGTTTGGCCGATGGCGTGGTGGTGGGGTCGGCGCTGGTCGACAAGATCGCTCAGGCCAAGGATGCCGATCAGGCTGTCAGCGATGTATTGAGCCTGTGCTCGGCCCTGGCTGAAGGGGTGCGCGGCGCGCGTTCCTGATCCGCGTCGCCTTCATCGCCGGCAAGCCGGCTCCCACAGGGTTAGCGCTGCACATGCCCACTGTGGGAGCCGGCTTGCCGGCGATAGGGCCAGCAAAACCAACCTATTCCTCAAAGATCGACAGATCCAAAGGCCGCACGGCCCCCATCCAGATCGCATGATCCCGGTGATCCGCCAGCTCATCCCCGGTCAGCGGGTGTAAAAACACCACCAGCCCCCTCCGATACAACGCCAACCACGGCAAAACCACCCCCACCACCTCCGGCCCGAACGCCAGCTGGCAGCTCCAGTCCGGGTGCGGCCCGACCGGCTTCTGGTGCAGGCGGCCCATGGTCACGGGAAACAGCCGCGCCGCTTCCTCGCACAGGTTGCGGGCCTGCTCGATGGTCGATGCGTCGTAGTAAACGTGGGCGTGATAGCCCTTGATCCTCTGCACGATAACTCCTGATTGCGGTCAAACCATCACCACCTGCAAAGGGAGTGACGTGGTGAAAAATGCCGAAACCCCAGTGTTCAAACTGGTGCTGTTCGGGGCTGAGAGCAGCCTGGGCAGTGCCCTGATGGTCGAGCTGCTGTCGCGCCAGCATGAAGTCACGGCCGTGGTCGATGACCTCAATCGCCATGCCCCGCGCCCCGGCCTGCATTTCAAGATAGGCGGGCTGGCGAGTGCTGACCAGGCGGAGCAGGGCGCCGCAGGCGGCTCGGCAGTGATTGCCCTGCTTCCGGCGCTGGCGCCGGGTGATCTGCCTGCACAGTGGCGGATGAGCGAGGCGCTGGTGGCCGGGCTAAGTCGCACGACTATACGCCGGCTGCTGCTGGTGGGCGATTTCGCTGTACTGGATACGCCGGGCAGCTACTCCGACGAGGAACGTGGGTGCGTCGATCAGGTGGTCGATGCACTGCAGCGCAGTGCTTTGCACTGGACGCTGATCAATGCGCCGCAGGACTACCCTGGAATGGGGATCGAGCACTTTCGCACGACCAGCGGCACGGTGGAGCCGGAGCTGGATGAGCCGTTGCGGCGCTTGGCCGGGGTGGCGGCGGGGATGGTCGACATGCTGGAGCTGGGGCTGCATCGGGGTGAGCATCTGAACTTTGTTTGATAGATCGCTGGGGCTGCTTTGCAGCCCTTTCGCGACACAAGGCCGCTCCTACAGCGGTCGCGGTGCCTTTGTAGGAGCGGCCTTGTGTCGCGAAAGGGTCGCAAAGCGGCCCCAAAAGCCTCACTGCCCCCGCTCATTTTCCAGCCAATCCACGAATCGCTCAATCAGCGCCCCCCGCCGCTTGCGCGGCGGCAGCACCGCGTAATACCCCCGCCTGGACCGCAAACTCCCCTCCAACGGGCGGCACAGCAACCCTTGCTCCACCAACCCATCAACCAGATGCCCCCAACCAATCGCCACCCCCTGGCCGGCGATCGCCGCCTGGATCAGCAGCGTGTAGTTATCGAACCGCAACTGCCCTGGCGGCGGCGGGCTGGTCACGCCAAACCCGCGAAACACCCCCGCCCAATCGAACCAGCCACTGGACTGTTCGCCCCGCAAATGAAGCAAGGGCAAACGCTGCAAAGCCACGGCTGACAAGGGTTTGCCATGAATCAGCCGAGGGCTGCAGACCGGGAAGACTTCCTCATCGAACAGCCAACGGCTCTCACCCTGATGAAAGCGCCCATCGCCGAACAGCACCGCCACGTCGATATCCGGCCGCAGCATGGCCTGGCTGCGCTCACCCGTCACCAGGCTCACATCGACCAGTGGGTAAGCCTCATGGAAGCGCTGCAGGCGAGGCATCAGCCAGTAGGCTGCAAAGGCAAAGTCGGTGGCCACCTGCAGCACCTCTCGCTGGCCACGCCCACTGACTTCGGCAATGCCATCGTCCATCGCCTGCAGGCCCTGGTGGACCTGTTCGAACAACTGCCGGCCCGCCTCGGTCAGTTCGATACCTCGGTAGATGCGGTCGAACAACCGCGTACTCAACTGCGCTTCCAGGCGTTTGACCTGCTGGCTCACCGCCGGCTGCGTGGTGCCCAGCTCCAGCGCGGCGGCCGTAAACCCCCGCAGGCGCGCGGCGGCTTCAAACACGCGCAAGGTATCCAGTGACAGCTCGGCGAGGTGGTCAAACATAAGCTCGGCTAATCCCAGTCATTGCCCGCCATGGGCTTTACCCATGTTAGCCCCAGTCGCATCTTGGTAGGCAAGCGGTTCGCATAACCCTAAACAATGGAAGCCTCCCATGACGCGCCCGAATATCCTGTTCATCATGGCCGACCAGATGGCCGCCCCCCTGCTGCCGATCTACGCCCCATCGCCCATCCAGATGCCGCACCTGAGCCGCCTGGCCGAACAGGCGGTGGTGTTCGATTCGGCCTACTGCAACAGCCCGTTGTGCGCGCCGTCACGCTTCACCCTGGTCAGTGGCCAGCTGCCCAGTCGCATCGGCGCCTACGACAATGCCGCCGACTTCCCCGCCGACATACCCACCTACGCCCACTACTTGCGCCGGCTCGGCTATCGCACGGCGCTGTCGGGCAAGATGCATTTCTGCGGCCCGGACCAGTTGCATGGGTACGAACAACGCCTGACCAGCGACATCTACCCTGCCGACTACGGCTGGGCGGTGAACTGGGATGCCCTGGACGCGCGCCCGAGCTGGTACCACAACATGTCGTCGGTGCTGCAAGCCGGCCCCTGCGTGCGTACCAATCAGCTGGATTTCGATGAGGAGGTGGTGTTCAAGGCGCGCCAGTACCTGTATGACCATGTGCGCGAAAACGATGGCCGGCCGTTCTGCCTGACCGTATCCATGACCCACCCGCACGACCCGTACACCATTCCCAAGCGCTACTGGGATCGCTACGAAGGTGTGGATATCCCCATGCCCCGCGCCGAGTTCAGCCAGCAAGCACTGGACCCGCATTCACAACGCCTGCTCAAGGTCTACGACCTGTGGGACAAGCCCCTGCCTGTGGACAAGATCCACGACGCCCGCCGCGCCTATTTCGGCGCCTGCAGCTACATCGACGACAACATCGGCCAGCTGCTGCAGACCCTGGAGGAATGCAACCTGGCCGACGACACCCTGATCGTGTTCTCCGGCGACCATGGCGACATGCTTGGCGAGCGCGGGCTCTGGTACAAGATGCACTGGTTCGAGATGTCGGCGCGGGTGCCGCTGCTCATCCACGCGCCCAAGCGCTTCGCCGCGTTGCGCGTGAGTGCCTCGGTATCGACCTGCGACCTGCTGCCGACCCTGGTGGAACTGGCCGGCGGGGCTGTGGATAAATCCCTGCACCTGGACGGCCGCTCGCTGCTCGGCCATTTGCAGGGGCAGGGCGGCCACGACGAGGTGATTGGCGAATACATGGCAGAAGGCACGGTCGGCCCGCTGATGATGATCCGCCGCGGCGCCTACAAGTTCGTATACAGCGAAGACGACCCCTGTTTACTCTATGACCTGAGCCGCGACCCGCACGAACGGGAGAACCTCACCGGCAGCCCTGACCACCAAGGGGTGCTGCAGGCATTTGTCGATGAAGCCCGCGCGCGTTGGGATATCCCCAGCCTGCGCCAGCAGGTATTGGCCAGCCAAAGGCGCCGCCGCCTGGTGGCCGAGGCGCTGGCCATCGGCACGCTGAAAAGCTGGGACCACCAACCCTGGGTGGACGCCAGCCAACAGTACATGCGCAATCACATCGATCTCGACGACCTCGAGCGCAAGGCACGTTATCCACAGCCCGCACCCATGGATTGATGAAGAGAGGCCGCCATGCACAAGTTCTCCACCGCCGTGATCGCCCTGGCCCTTGGCCTGGCCAACGTCACGGCCCACGCCGACGATGCGCAATGCAGCACCGTGAAGCTGGCCGACCCCGGCTGGAGCGACATTGCATCCACCAATGCCATTGCCCGGCTGCTTCTGGAGCGCCTGGGCTACCAGGTCAAGGTCGACAGCCTGGCGGTGCCGATCATCTACGGCGGCCTGAAGGACGGCAAGGTCGATGCCTTCCTCGGCAACTGGATGCCAGCGCAGCAGGGCTTCCATGACAAATTCGTCGCCAATGGCGATGTGCAGCAACTCTCGCGCAACCTGGAGGGAACCGAATTCACCCTGGCGGTGCCCGACTACGTGTGGAATGCCGGCGTGAAGGATTTCGCGGACTTGCAGAAACACGCCGACCAGTTCGACAAGAAGCTTTACGGCATAGGCTCCGGCGCCCCCGCCAACCTGTCGCTGAAGGCGATCATCGACAAGAATGAGTTCGACCTCGGCCAGTGGAAGCTGGTGGAGTCGAGTGAGCAGGCGATGCTGGCGCAGGTCGACCGCGCGGTGAAGAAGAACCAGTTCATCACCTTCCTCGGCTGGACACCGCACCCGATGAACGTGAAGTTGAAGATGCACTACCTGACTGGCGGGGAGCAGTGGTTTGGCAGCAAAGGCGAGGTCTACACCCTGACTCGCAAGGGTTATCCACAAGCCTGCCCGAATGCGGCTAAGCTGCTGGGCAACCTGAAATTTACCCTGGACATGGAAAACAGCATCATGGCCGAGGTTGTGGATAAGAAGATCAGCTTCGATGAGGCGGCCGAGGCTTGGGTCAAGGCGAACCCCCAGGTAATCGAGGGTTGGTTGGATGGGGTGACCACCATGGCCGGGGGCAGTGCTCTGGAAGCGGTCAACACTCATTTGTAGAACCTGTACCGGCCTCATCGCCCCCTGTGGGAGCCGGCTTGCCGGCGATGAGGCCAGTAAAGCCAGCACAAGACAGCCCCCTATGCGAGTTGCCCCATGATTCACCTGACCCACCTGCTGCCCTTCCTCACCTGGCTCCCCCGCCAATCGGGCCGCAGCCTGCGCCAGGACCTGCTGGTGGGCCTGAGCGGTGCGATTCTCGCCCTGCCACAATCGATCGCCTACGCCCTGATCGCCGGCCTGCCCGCCGAATACGGCCTGTACGCCGCCATCGTGCCGGTGCTGATCGCCTGCTTGTGGGGCTCCTCCTGGCACCTGATCTGCGGCCCCACCGCCGCCATCTCCATTGTCCTCTACGCCAGCATCAGCCCCTTGGCCGTGGCCGGCAGCGACGACTACGTCACCCTGGTGTTGCTGCTGACGTTCCTCGGCGGCATTTTCCAATTGCTGCTCGGCCTGCTGCGCTTCGGCGCGCTGGTCAATTTCGTCTCCCATTCGGTGGTGCTCGGGTTTACCCTGGGCGCCGCCATCGTCATCGCCCTCGGCCAGTTGCCGAACCTGATGGGCATGGATCTGCCGAGCCAGGCCACGGCGCTGAAGACCGTGCAGGACCTGGCTAGCCATGCCGGCGAGGTCGACCTGCCATCGCTGCTGCTTGGCCTGGCTACCGTTGTAATCGGGGTGGCCTTCAAACTCTGGCGTCCGCGCTGGCCGAGCCTGTTGATAAGCCTGGTACTGGTCAGCCTGATGGCCTGGCTGCTGCCGGGCTTCTTCGGCCATGTGGCACGGGTACCGGCCTTCACTGGCCAGCTGCCGCCGCTCAGCCCACTGCCCTTGCTGGACCTGGAACTGATCTTGCGCCTACTGCCCAGCGCCGTTGCGGTAGGCATGCTCGGCTTGGTGACCAGCCTGTCGATCGCCCGCTCGCTGTCGGCACGCTCCGAGCAACTGATCGACGCCGACCAGGAAATCCGTGCACAGGGCTTGTCGAACATGGTCGGCGCGTTCTTCTCCGGTTACCTGTCTTCCGGTTCTTTCACCCGCTCGGGCCTGAGCTACGAAGCCGGCGCCCGTTCGCCTCTGGCCGGTGTGTTCTCGGCGCTGTGGGTGGCGCTGTTCGCGGTGACCGGTGCCGGCCTGATCGCGCACCTGCCAATTCCGGCCATGGCAGGCAGCATCCTGCTGATCTGTTGGGGGTTGGTTGACCACCGGGCTATCCGCGCGTTGTTCCGGGTAAGTCGTTCGGAGTTTCTGGTCATGGCGCTGACTGCTGCAGCGACCTTGCTGTTAGAGTTGCAGACGGCAATTTATGCCGGGGTGCTGGCTTCGCTGTTCTTCTACCTCAAGCGCACTTCGCGACCACGGGTGCAGCAGAGCCGCGAAGGGCAGGCCGACGTGCTGCGGGTGGGCGGGTCGATTTTCTTCGGGGCGGCGCATTATCTGCAGGTGCGGCTGCAGCGCTGCCAGGGGCCGCATGTGGTGATCGATGCGCGGCAGGTGAACTTTATCGATTACTCGGGGGTGGACATGCTGCACCGCGAGGCGCGGCGGTTGAGGCGGGCGGGGGGGAGTCTGACCTTGCACCGGGCCAGGCCGCAGGTGATCGAGGAATTGCAGAAGCTGGAAGGGATGGAGCTTTGTCCTATTCGATTTGAGGAGTGATCGTTGGGGCTGCTTTGCAGCCCTTTCGCGACACAAGGCCGCTCCTACAGGGGAGCGCGGTGCCTTTGTAGGAGCGGCCTTGTGTCGCGAAAGGGCCGCAAAGCGGCCCCAAAATCTCAGCCCCGCGCCAATTGCCGGCGCAGCTCGTCCAGCACCGGCCCGGTATCCGGCCGCACTCCACGCCAGATAAAGAACGCCTCAGCCGCCTGCTCAGCCAACATGCCCAGCCCATCCAGCACCTGGGCCGCGCCCAGCTTGCTCGCCCACTGGCAGAACGGCGTCGGCTCCTTGCCATACATCATGTCGTAGCACACCGTGCGCCCGGCCTCGACCAGGCTCTCGGCAATCGGCGGCAACTCGCCGGACAGGCTCGCCGAGGTGGCGTTGATGATCACGTCCACCGGCTCCTGCAACCAGCCAAACCCGCTGGCCACCACCGGCCCCAGCTCAGCGAACTCACGCGCCAGCTGCTCGGCCTTTTCCACGGTGCGGTTGGCGACCACCAGCGATTGCGGGTCGAGGGCCAGAATCGGCTCCAGCACACCCCGCACCGCCCCCCCGGCGCCCAGAATGAGAATGCGCTTGCCGGTCAGCTCGACCCCGGCATTCACCGTCAGGTCACGCACCAGGCCGGCGCCATCGGTGTTGTCACCTTGCAACGTGCCGTCCGCCAGCTTGCTCAATGTATTCACCGCCCCGGCACGCTGGGCGCGCGGGGTGAGGCTGTCGCACAGCCGGTAGGCCTCTTCCTTGAACGGCACGGTCACGTTGGCGCCGCTGCCTTGCTTGAAGAAGCCACGGGCACAGTCGCTGAACTCGTCCACCGGCGCCAGCAGGGTGGAGTACTCCAGGTCCTGGCCGGTCTGTTCGGCGAACAGCCGATGAATCAGCGGCGACTTGCTGTGGCCAATCGGGTTACCGAAAACGACGTACTGGTCCATGGGGGCTCCTCGGTTTTCCACAGGCTTACTGGGCGAGCCAGTCGCGGTCTTGCAGGAAGTATTCGGTCAGGCGTGCTTCCTCGCTGCCCGGCACGGCTTTCCAGTCGTAGCCCCAGCGTACCTGCGGCGGCAGCGACATGAGGATCGACTCGGTGCGACCGCCAGACTGCAGGCCGAACAGGGTGCCACGGTCGTAGACCAGGTTGAACTCCACGTAGCGACCGCGGCGGTACTCCTGGAACTCGCGCTGCTCAGGGGTGTAGGGCGTGTCCTTGCGGCGCTGGACGATGGGCAGGTAAGCATCGATGTAGGCATCGCCGATGGCGCGGATGAAAGCGAAGCAGGTGTCGAAGTCCCACTCGTTCAGGTCATCGAAGAACAATCCGCCAATGCCACGCGGCTCGCCCCGGTGCTTGAGGTGGAAGTAGCGGTCGCACCAGGCCTTGTAGCGCGGGTAGACGTCGGCGCCGAACGGCGCGCAAGCCTGCTCGGCCACGCGGTGCCAGTGGATGCAATCTTCTTCATTGCCGTAGTACGGGGTCAGGTCGAAGCCGCCACCGAACCACCAGACCGCTTCTTCGCCTTCCTTCTCGGCGATGAAGAACCGCACATTGGCGTGGGACGTCGGCACATGCGGGTTGTGCGGGTGGATCACCAGCGACACGCCCAAGGCTTCGAAACCACGGCCCGCCAGCTCGGGGCGGTGGGCGCTGGCCGACGGCGGCAGGCCGGCGCCGAACACGTGGGAGAAGTTCACGCCGCCTTTCTCGATCAGCTTGCCCTCGCCGATGACCCGCGTGCGCCCCCCGCCGCCAGCTTCGCGCACCCAGGCATCCTCGACGAAGCGGGCGCCGCCGTCTTCGGCTTCGAGGGCAGAGCAGATGCGGTCTTGCAGGTCGAGCAGGTAGGCTTTCACGGCCTCGGTGCGGCTAGTCATCGGGTCACCAGGAACGGGCAGGGAAGAATTCGCCGCGTAGCATACCACCGCCAGAGCGCGCGCCGCAGTTGACGGCGGTCAAGCAAAGGCGTCCGATAGAAGGCCTTTCCCGATCCCGACAACAGGAGTGCGAGATGGCCAAGCGTATCCAGTTCAGCCAGCATGGCGGCCCCGAAGTGCTGCAGCTTGTGGAGTTCGACCCGGCACCACCCGGGCCGCAGCAAGTACGCGTGCGTAACCATGCAATCGGCTTGAACTTCATCGACACCTATTTCCGCAACGGCCTGTACGCACCGCCTGCGCTGCCTTCGGGCCTGGGCACCGAGGGGGCTGGGGTGGTCGATGCGGTTGGTGAGGGCGTCACCCGTCTTAAGGTGGGTGACCGCGTGGCCTACGCCGTCGGCCCGCTGGGCGCCTACAGCGAAGTGCATACGCTGCCCGAAGCCAACCTGGTGAAGCTGCCCGACAACATCAGCTTCGAACAGGCGGCGGCGGTGATGCTCAAGGGTTTGACCGTGCAGTACCTGCTCAAGCAGACCTATGCCGTGCAGCCGGGCGATGTGATCTTGTTCCATGCCGCTGCCGGAGGCGTGGGCTCGCTGGCCTGCCAATGGGCCAAGGCGTTGGGCGCCAAACTGATCGGCACCGTCAGCTCAGCCGAGAAGGCCGAGCGGGCCAAGGCACTAGGGGCGTGGGCGACCATCGACTACAGCCGCGAAGATGTGGCCAAGCGGGTGCTGGAACTGACCGATGGCAAGAAATGCCCCGTGGTGTATGACGGCGTCGGCGCCGACACCTGGCTGACCTCGCTGGACTGCCTGCAGCCGCGTGGGTTGATGGTGAGCTTTGGCAATGCCTCGGGCGCGGTGAGTGGGGTGAACCTTGGGATTCTGGCGCAGAAGGGCGCGCTGTATGTCACCCGGCCGACCTTGGCCAGCTATGCCAACAATGCCGAGAACACCCAGGCCATGGCGGATGATCTGTTTGCCATGATTGGCAGTGGCAAGCTGGTTGTGGATATCCAGCAGCGTTATCCGCTGAGCGAGGCGGCCAAGGCCCAGACTGAACTGTCGGCGCGGCGGACTGTGGGATCGACTGTTCTACTGCCTTGAACCCTGGGGCCGCTTTGCGGCCCATTCGCCGGCAAGCCGGCTCCCACAGTATCTATGCCGCTCTTGCAGGCGGCGGTGTACCTGTGGGGGCTGGCTTGCCAGCGATAGCGCCAGATCAGCCAGCGGTAGTGTTCGCCATTGGCGCGCCTTCAATGCCCGGAGAAGACAGGCGACATGATCAATTATCGTAGTGGTATCTGCACTGCAAGATGGTCATCTGCCCACCTTCAAAGAGGTAGACCAGTCGGTGTTCGCGGGTAATACGACGAGACCAGAATCCTGAAAGATCACCCTTCAGAGGCTCAGGTTTGCCAGTGCCCTTGAAAGGGATACGCAGGCATTCCTTGATCAAAGTGTTGATTGCTCACCACGCTGTCGCGTGATGATCGCGGGTTCGTGATCCCGACATACATCATCCATCGTCTGCTTCAGGTCGGCGCGAGCCTGGCTAAAAGTCAGTACATGCATTTTTTCAAATCCTTCCCAGGCAGGGCCTGGATCAGGTTTTTCTCAACCCAACCAGGACAACTGGATGGGCAATAGGCTTGGGTCTGCAAACACAAACATTGTACAAGCCTAGGTACAAACCTCAACGCCTCATGGTCGGATACCAAGAAAACACGAAGCATAGAGTGGACGACTGAGAGCAGGGAGGTGATTGCCCTCTACAGTGCATGTAGGAAACATCTGCGTTGGAAGGATCGCTGACAAGCTGGCTCCCACGAATGCAGATCTGCTCTCAAGAGCGACTGATGAACCTGTGGGAGCCGGCTTGCCGGCGATAGCGCCAGATCAGCCGACAGCGTTTTTAGACACAGGTGAGGATTCAATGCCATCAAGCATCGCCTCTACCAACCCCTCTGCCATTTCGATCGCATGCAGGTTCGACCAGTACATGCCGCGGCCTTCTTCGCGCAGGTAATCGAGGGTCTTGTAGCCCGTCTCGTAGGCGCAGCGCAGGTAGAGCGCTACGTGGACCAGCGCGTCGGCGGCGGGGATGTTCGGGTTTACGCTGAAAAGCGGTTCGTGGCCGGCGTCGCAGCGGCCGAAAGAGCGAGTAGAAGTGCAGGGGAGTGGTGGATCGGGGACTATCTTTTTCATGTTTTGCTCCAGAACAGGAGCTGCCCTCCATCCGTTACCACACGGATTGGGTGGCAGCTGTACGCGGGGTGGTAAGCCGGGCTGGAGGCAATCCCGGTAGGCACGAAGCCTCCCGCGCACAGCCGCCATGGGCTGTCACCTTCCAGTACATCCACGGGTTACCACACCCGATCGCCAAGTTGTTCGGCGACGATGTGGAGACTAGAGGCAGGAGTTCCTACTGAGAAGATGATGGTATTCGATACGAGTTGTAGGAAATTTCCCAAATTCGTATTTGATAAGACACTTCAGAAAAGCCTGCGCCCCTTTGTAGGAGCGGCCTTGTGTCGCGAAAAGGGCCGCAAAGCGGCCCCCAAGTGCAATGCCGGTGCGGAAATTGATGGGGCTGCTGCGCAGCCCTTTCGCGACACAAGGCCGCTCCTACAGCAATTAGCGCTCACCCAAGAGGATCAGCCTGGGCGAACAACCTCGCCAGTGACCAGATCACGAATCACACTCGGATTCTTCCGCCCACCCAGCGCCCCACCGAGCACCAGGTCCAGTTGCCCGTGGAAATACTGCTCAACCCGCAACCGCGTCTTCGCCGCCGGCCGCCCACCCGGGTTGCACGACGTGGAAATCAACGGCCCCACCAACGCACACAACTCACGCACCTGCGGATGATCGCTGACCCGCAGCGCCACCGTGTCATGCTGCCCCGTCACCCACTCCGGCAACAGGTCCTGATGCGGCACCAGCCAGGTATTGGGCCCGGGCCAGGTACTGCCCATGCGGTCGATCCAGTCTTCCGGGAAATCCTCGAACAGGAAGTCGAACTGGCGGATGTTGTCGGCGACCAGAATCAGGCCTTTATCCACAGGCCGCGACTTGAGCGCCAGCAGGCGATACACCGCGTCCTCGTTCCAAGGGTCGCAGCCCAGGCCCCAGACCGCTTCCGTCGGGTAGGCGATTACCGCGCCCGCCCGAATCTCACGCGCGGCTTGTTGCACACGCCAACTGCTCACCATTTGTGTTTCTCCGCATTTAAGCCATGACGGCAGTTTACTTAGCCCACGCGGGCAAACCAACGCCCGGCTTCATTACTCACTCGGCCTTCGAGCTCCAGCTCGGTCAATTGCGCCAGCACCTGCGCCAGTGGCTGCTTGCTGCAAACCGCCAGTGCCTCGCTGGTCTGCGGCGCGGCATGCAGCAATGCCAGCAGGGGATGCGACGGTTTATCCACAATCACCGGCGGCATGTTGTGCCAACCCTGCAAGGTTTCCAGGATCTGTTCCACGCTTTCCACCAGCAACGCACCGTCGCGGATCAACTGGTGGCAGCCCTTGGCACCGGGATGGTGGATCGAACCGGGAATGGCATAGACCTCACGTCCCTGCTCGGCTGCCAGCCGGGCCGTGATCAACGAACCACTGGCCAGGCTCGCCTCGACCACCAGAACGCCAAGCGACAGCCCGCTGATAATGCGATTGCGCCGCGGGAAGTTGCCCGGCAGCGGCCCAGCATCCAGCGGAAACTCCGAAATCAGCGCGCTACCGCTGTCGACCATCGCCTTGGCCAGCTCACGGTGGCGCTGTGGATAAAGTTTTTGCAACCCCGTGCCGAGTACACCGATCGTGCCCCCTCCGGCCTGCAAGGCAGCCCGATGAGCGGCACCGTCGATCCCCAAGGCAAGGCCACTGGTGATGGTGAACCCGGCTTGCGACAGGTAACGGGCAAATCCTCTGGCGTTGTCGATGGCGGGGGGTGAAGCACGCCTGCTGCCCACAATTGCCAACTGCGGGCGGTCGAGCAACGCGGGCTCACCTGCCACGAAAAGCAGCGGTGGGGCATCGTCGATTTCGGCCAGCAGCGCGGGGTAACCTGGGCTGTCCCACATCAGCAAATGCTGGCCCGGCCGCTCTAACCAGGCCATTGCGGCCAATGCTCCGTCGCGCACCTGGGCACTGCGCCGGGCATCGATGGTGGCCTGCGCCATACCCAGCGCACGCCATGCCCCGGCCGGGGCACTGAGCGCCGAAGAGGCGCTGCCAAAAGCTTTCAGCAAGGCGTGAAAACGCCGCAACCCGACCTCGGGGAGGCGATGCAGACGCAATCGGGCCTCGATTTCGGCAGGCGAACAAAGCGACGAGTGGTGGGTAGACATGGGGATCATCCTTGATCGAAACAGGGCCAATTACGTGGCACAACCTGTGGATAACTGTGTGGGTAACAGTTTGAAAAGCTGTCCATGAATTGGACGCTACCAAGCCCATAGACACCCTAGTCGAGCTTGCCAGGTGCCGAAATCGTCGATTCCCTTTATTATGTGTGCTCAGTTTTCAACCGAACGCACAGTGACTGCCTGACCTTATGGCCATCTTGAACATTCTCGAATTCCCGGACCCGCGCCTGCGCACCCTTGCCAAACCGGTGACGGAGTTCGACGACGCCCTGCGTCAGCTGATCGACGACATGTTTGAAACCATGTACGAAGCCCCTGGCATCGGCCTGGCCGCTACCCAGGTCAACGTGCACAAGCAGGTTGTGGTCATGGACCTGAGCGAAGACCGCAGCGAGCCGCGCGTCTTCATCAACCCCACGGTCGAAGAGCTGACCCACGACATGGGCCAGTACCAGGAAGGCTGCCTGTCGGTGCCTGGCTTCTACGAGAACGTCGACCGCCCGTTGCGTGTGCGGGTCAAGGCCCAGGACCGCGACGGCAAGCCGTTCGAGCTGGAATGCGAAGGCCTGTTGGCGGTGTGCGTGCAGCACGAGTTCGATCACCTCAACGGCAAGCTGTTCGTTGACTACCTGTCGCAACTCAAACGCGACCGGATCAAGAAGAAGCTGGAAAAGCAGCACCGCCAGCAAGCCTGATCCCTACCTTCCAGAAGGCTTGCTCCGGCAAGCCTTTTTCTTTTTTGAAGCGAGAACTCCATGCGCATCGTCTTTGCAGGCACTCCAGAGTTTGCCGCCGAACACCTCAAGGCCCTGCTCGACAGCCCTTACGAGATCGTGGGCGTCTACACCCAGCCCGATCGCCCCGCCGGCCGTGGCCAGAAGCTCATGCCGAGCGCGGTCAAGGCACTGGCCGTGGCCCATGACATCCCGGTGTTCCAGCCGCCAACCCTGCGCAACGAAGACGCCCAGGCTGAACTCGCCGCGCTCAAGCCGGACCTGATGGTGGTGGTCGCCTACGGCCTGATCCTGCCCCAGGTGGTGCTGGACATCCCGCGCCTGGGCTGCATCAACAGCCACGCCTCCCTGCTGCCACGCTGGCGCGGTGCGGCGCCGATCCAGCGCGCCGTGGAAGCCGGCGACGCCGAGAGCGGCGTGACCGTGATGCGCATGGAAGCGGGCCTGGACACCGGCCCGATGCTGCTCAAGGTGGTCACCCCGATCAGTGCCGACGATACCGGTGGCAGCCTGCATGACCGCCTCGCCGAAATGGGCCCGCCTGCCGTGGTGCAAGCCATCGCCGGTCTGGCCGACGGCAGCCTGCAGGGCGAGGTACAGGACGATGCCCTGGCCACCTATGCACACAAGCTGAACAAGGACGAAGCGCGCATCGACTGGAACCGCCCGGCTGTCGAGCTGGAGCGTCTGATCCGTGCCTTCAACCCATGGCCGGTGTGCCACAGCACGCTCGATGGCGAGAGCGTGAAGGTTCTCGCCGCCAACTTGTCCACAGGCAAGGGCGCCCCGGGCGAGATCCTCTCAGCCAGCAAGGACGGCCTGGTGGTCGCCTGCGGTGACCAGGCCCTGAGCCTGACCCGCCTGCAATTGCCCGGTGGCAAGGCCCTGGCCTTCAGCGACCTGTTCAACAGCCGCCGCGAGAAGTTCGCCAGTGGCAAGGTGCTGGGCCAATGAACCCACGCCTCGCCGCCGCCCGTGCCTTGGCCGCTGTACTCAGCGGCAAGGCCTCGCTGAACAGCTCGCTGCCAGCGCAATTGGACAAGGTCGATGAACGCGACCGTGGCCTGACCCAGGACCTGGCATTCGGCACCGCCCGCTGGCAGCCACGCCTCGACCTGCTCGCAGCACAGCTGCTGCAAAAGCCGTTCAAGGCCGCCGATACCGATGTGCAGGCACTGCTGCTGGTCGGGCTGTACCAGCTGTTCTACACGCGCATCCCGGCCCACGCCGCCATCGGCGAAACCGTCGGCTGCGCCGACAAGCTGAAGAAGCCGTGGGCCAAAGGCCTGCTCAACGCCGTACTGCGCCGCGCCCAGCGTGAAGGCGAGGCGCTGCTCGCCGGCATGGAGCGTGACCCGGTGGTGCGCACCGCCCACCCGCGCTGGCTGCAGAAGTCGCTGAAAGCCTTCTGGCCGGAGCAGTGGGAAGCAATCTGCGCGGCCAACAACGCGCACCCGCCGATGATCCTGCGGGTCAACCGCCGCCACCACAGCCGCGATGCCTACCTGGCGCTGCTGGTCGAAGCCGGCATCGCTGCCAGCGCTTGCCAGTTCAGCCGCGACGGTATCGTCCTGGCTGAGGCCTGCGATGTGCGTGGCCTGCCGGGCTTCGCCGAAGGTTGGGTCAGCGTTCAGGACGAAGCTGCGCAGCTGTCTGCCGACCTGCTCGAACTCGCCCCCGGCCAGCGCGTGCTCGACGCCTGCTGCGCCCCGGGCGGCAAGACCTGCCACCTGCTCGAAGCCGAAGCGGGCCTGGCGCACCTGGTGGCCATCGACCTGGAAGCCAAGCGCCTGACCCGCGTGCGCGAAAACCTCGACCGCCTGCAGCTGGACGCCGAGTTGATCGCCTGCGATGCCCGCAACACCGCCAGCTGGTGGGACGGCAAGCCGTTCCAGCGCATCCTGCTCGACGCCCCGTGCTCGGCCACCGGCGTGATCCGCCGCCACCCGGACATCAAGCTGACCCGCCAGGCCGATGACATTCCGGCCCTGGCCGCCCTGCAAGGCGAACTGCTCGATGCCCTGTGGCCGACCCTGGAAGTCGGCGGCATGCTGCTGTATGCCACCTGCTCCAGCCTGCCGACCGAGAACACCGAAGTGATCGGCGCCTTCCTTGCCCGCACCCCAGGTGCCCGTGAGCTGGACCTGGCCACCGAAGCCGGCCTGCGCCAGCCCCACGGCCGCCAGTTGCTGGCCCAGGAAGGCGGCCACGACGGCTTCTACTATGCCAAGCTGATCAAGATTGCCGCCTCGCGCGGGTAAGCAAACGTTAGGGAGTAACGGATGAAGATCATCATCCTCGGCGCAGGGCAGGTGGGCGGGACGCTGGCGGAGCACCTGGCGAGCGAAGCCAACGACATCACCGTGGTCGATACCGACGGCGAGCGCCTGCGCGACCTTGGCGACCGCCTCGACATCCGCACCGTGCAGGGCCGCGGCTCGCTGCCAACGGTGCTGCGCCAGGCCGGTGCCGACGATGCCGACATGCTGGTGGCGGTGACCAACAGCGACGAAACCAACATGGTCGCCTGCCAGGTGGCCTATTCGCTGTTCCACACCCCGACCAAGATTGCCCGGGTGCGCGAGTCGGCCTACCTCACCCGCGAGGAGCTGTTCGACAACGACCATATCCCGGTGGACGTGCTGATCAGCCCCGAGCAGGTCGTGACCAACTACATCAAGCGCCTGATCGAGCATCCCGGCTCGCTGCAGGTGATCGACTTCGCCGAAGGCAAGGCGCAGCTGGTGGCGGTCAAGGCCTACTACGGCGGCCCACTGGTGGGCCAGCAACTGCGCCAGATCCGCGCGCACATGCCCAACGTCGACACCCGCGTGGCCGCGATCTTCCGCCGCGACCGGCCGATCACGCCGCGCGGCGACACGGTCATCGAGGCGGATGACGAAGTATTCTTCATCGCCGCACGCAAAGACATCCGGGCCGTGATGGGCGAGCTGCGCCGTATCGACGAAACCAACAAGCGCGTGGTCATCGCCGGCGGCGGGCAGATCGGCGAGCGCCTGGCCGAGGCCATCGAAAGCCGCTACCAGGTGAAGATCATCGAGATGAACCCGGCACGCTGCCGGCACCTTTCCGACACCCTGGAAAGCACCGTGGTGCTGCAGGGCAGCGCTTCGGACAAGGACCTGATGCTCGAAGAGAACATCGCCGACGCCGACATCTTCCTGGCCCTGACCAACGACGACGAGGCCAACATCATGTCGTCGCTGCTGGCCAAGCGCCTGGGTGCACGCAAGGTGATGACCATTATCAACAACCCGGCCTACGTCGACCTGGTGCAAGGAGGCGACATCGATATCGCCATCAGCCCGCAGCTGGCCACCATCGGTACCTTGCTGGCGCATGTGCGCCGGGGCGATATCGTCAGCGTGCACTCGTTGCGCCGCGGCGCGGCGGAGGCCATCGAGGCGGTGGCGCATGGTGATGCGAAGTCGAGCAAAGTGGTCAGCAAGGCCATCGAGGACATCGCCCTGCCGCCCGGCACCACCATCGGTGCGATCATCCGCGATGAACAAGTGCTGATCGCCCATGACGACACGGTGATCGAGTCGGGTGACCATGTGATCCTGTTCGTTGTGGATAAAAAGCATATTCGGGATGTGGAGAAGCTGTTCCACGTCGGCTTGAGTTTCTTCTAGGAGAAGAGGGAATGCGCGAATCGCTGGAGAAGATGCTGGCCAAGGGTGTGGATAACCCATTGCTGAGGTTTGGCCTGGGCAAGGCCTGGCTGGATGAGGGCAATGGTGCTGAAGCGGCGGTGCACCTGGCGCGCTGTGTGGAACAGGATCCGAAGTACTCGGCGGCGTGGAAGCTGCTGGGCAAGGCCTATCAGTTGCAGGGTGACCTGGCAGCGGCGCGCAAGGCCTGGGAAGACGGGATCGTGGCGGCGCAGGCCCATGGGGACAAGCAGGCCGAGAAGGAGATGGTGGTGTTTCTCAAGAAGTTGAACAAGGTCTGAGATTGCTGGGGCTGCTTTGCAGCCCTTTCGCGACACAAGGCCGCTCCTACAGAAGATCGCGGTCGTCTGTAGGAGCGGCCTTGTGTCGCGAAAGGGGCGCAAAGCGCCCCCAAATCCTCAATACCAGCGCGCCTCACCAGCAGGGCGCTTCTTGAAGCGCTTCATGCTCCACATGTATTGGCTCGGATACTCGCGCACATACCGCTCGACCACCTTGCTCATGGCCGCCGCCGACACGTTCACATCCGTGCTGTACATCTCCTCCGGCGCCGCCTCCAGGAACACCTTGAAGCCCGAACCATCCGGCAGCCGCAGCGCATGCAGGAACACCCCCACCGCCTTGCCACCGGCCAGCATGTTCGGCACGAACTTGCTGGTCAGCGCCTGAGTCCCCAGGAACGGCACGAACACCCCGGCAGACTCGGCCGGCTCGGGGTCGGCCGGAATCCCTACCTGCCCACCGCGGCGCACTTCCTTGATCACGCTGAGAATGCCTTCCTTGGTCGAAGGCGCCACACGGTTGCCCATCTGCACACGCTGCTCGCGCAGCAGGTCATCCACTGCCTTCAGCTTGGGCGGGCGGTAGAAGATGATCGGTTTGCACTGGCTGCAGTAGAAGTGGTTGAGCACTTCCCAGTTGCCCAGGTGGCTGGTGATACCGACCACACCCTTGCCCGAGGCCAGGGCCTGTTCCAGTACTTCCAGCCCATGCACCTCCTTGACCAGCTCCAGCGAACGCTGCGGCGGCCAGATCCAGGCGCAGGCACTTTCGGTAAAGGACTTGCCGATATCTTTCAGTGCACGACCTACCAGTTGCTCACGCTCGGCCGGGTCCATCTCCGGGAAGCACTTGGCCAGGTTGATGCGCACGACGTTGCGCGACCCATTGGGGATCTTCCACATCAGCCAGCCGATCCCGGCGCCAACGCGCTGTACAGCGCCCCAGGGCAGCTTGGCAAACAGACGCAGCACCCCGACCATCAGGGCGCCCTTGAACTTTTCCACAGGCGAATTCCTTATTTCAGCAAGGCGCGCATTGTAACCCCTCAGCGCAGCAAGGCGGCGTAGCGATCGCAATCGGTGGTGTGGTCCATGACCATGCCGGTGGCCTGCATGAAGGCGTAGCAGATGGTCGGGCCAACGAAGGTGAAGCCGGCTTTCTGCAAAGCCTTGCTCATTGCCTTGGCTTCGTCGGTGACCGCCGGCACATCGCTGCGGCTGTTGAAATGATTGATCTTCGGCGCGCCGCCCACGAACGACCACAGCCATTCGGCAGGGTTATCCACAGCCAGCCAGGCCTGGGCATTGCGCCGCACGGCTTTGAGCTTGAGGCGGTTGCGGATGATGCCGGCATCGAGCATCAGCTCTTCGACCCGTTCGTCGCTCATCTGCGCCAGCTTGTGCGGGTCGAAGCCGTGCAGTACCTCACGATAACGCTCGCGTTTGCGCAGCACGGTGATCCATGACAACCCCGCCTGGAACCCTTCGAGCAAAAGCATCTCGAAGAGCAACGCCGGGTCACGCTGTGGCGTTCCCCATTCCTGGTCGTGGTAGGCCTGGTACAACGGATCGTCGGTACACCAAAAGCAGCGTGGCATAAGGCTCCAATAAGTAGAGGGCGAGGCGAATCAGGTTATACTCCCGCTCTTTACATCCGCATCCCCAGATACAGGTGAATTTCGTGAGCCAGCCTACGCCAGCCGTGCGTACCTTCCAAGACCTGATCCTCGCCCTGCAGAACTACTGGGCAGACCAAGGTTGTGTGGTGCTTCAGCCCTACGATATGGAAGTAGGCGCCGGCACATTCCACACCGCTACATTCCTGCGCGCCGTGGGTCCAGAAACCTGGAACGCCGCCTATGTGCAGCCTAGCCGTCGCCCTGCCGACGGGCGGTATGGCGAAAACCCCAACCGCCTGCAGCACTACTACCAGTTCCAGGTGGTGCTCAAGCCGAACCCGGCCAACTTCCAGGAGCTGTACCTCGGCTCGCTGAAAGCCATCGGCCTGGATCCGCTGGTCCACGACATTCGCTTCGTCGAAGACAACTGGGAATCGCCGACCCTGGGCGCCTGGGGCCTGGGCTGGGAAATCTGGCTCAACGGCATGGAAGTGACCCAGTTCACCTACTTCCAGCAAGTGGGCGGCATCGAGTGCTACCCGGTCACCGGTGAAATCACCTATGGCCTGGAGCGCCTGGCCATGTACATCCAGGGCGTCGACTCGGTGTACGACCTGGTATGGGCTGACGGCCCGTTCGGCAAGGTCACCTACGGCGACGTGTTCCACCAGAACGAGGTGGAGCAGTCGACCTACAACTTCGAGCACGCCAACGTCGACAAGCTGTTCGAACTGTTCGACTTCTACGAAAGCGAAGCGAACCGACTGATCAAGCTGGACCTGCCGCTGCCGACCTATGAAATGGTGCTGAAGGCCTCGCACACCTTCAACCTGCTGGACGCCCGCCGCGCCATCTCGGTGACCGAGCGCCAGCGTTACATCCTGCGCGTACGTACCCTGGCCCGGGACGTGGCGCAAAGCTACCTGCAAGCCCGCGCACGCCTGGGCTTCCCGATGGCTACCCCTGAACTGCGTGACGAAGTGTTGGCGAAGCTGGAGGCTGCACAATGAGTGCTCAAGATTTCCTGGTTGAACTGGGCACCGAAGAGCTGCCACCCAAAGCCCTGTCCACCCTCGGCGACGCCTTCCTGGCCGGCATCGAGAAAGGCCTGCAGGCCGCTGGCCTGAACTACACCGCCAAGCAGGTGTACGCCGCGCCACGCCGCCTGGCCGTGCTGATCCGTCAGCTCGACGTGCAGCAGCCGGACCGCAGCATCAATATCGATGGCCCGCCCATGCAGGCAGCCTTCAACGCCGAAGGCCAGCCGACCCAAGCCGCCCTGGGCTTCGCCAAGAAGTGCGGCGTCGAGCTGTCGGAGATCGACCAGAGCGGCGCCAAGCTGCGCTTCTCCCAGCACATTGCGGGCAAGGCTACTGCCAGCCTGCTGCCGACCATCGTCGAAGATTCGCTCAACGACCTGCCGATCCCCAAGCGCATGCGCTGGGGCGCCAGCCGTGAAGAGTTCGTGCGTCCGACCCAGTGGCTGGTGATGCTGCTTGGCGACCAGGTAATCGACTGCACCATCCTGTCGCAGCAGGCCGGCCGTGAATCCCGTGGCCACCGCTTCCACCACCCGGAAAACGTGGTCATCACCACGCCAGCCAACTACGTCGAAGACCTGCGCAAAGCCTACGTGCTGGCCGACTTCGCCGAGCGCCGCGAGCTGATCAGCAAGCGTACCGCCGAGCTGGCCCTGCAGCAGGAAGGCACTGCCATCGTGCCGCCAGCGCTGCTGGATGAAGTGACCGCGCTGGTCGAGTGGCCGGTGCCGCTGGTGTGCTCGTTCGAAGAGCGTTTCCTCGAGGTGCCGCAGGAAGCCTTGATCACCACCATGCAGGACAACCAGAAGTACTTCTGCCTGCTGGACAGCGAAGGCAAGCTGCTGCCGCGCTTCATCACCGTGGCCAACGTCGAGAGCCGTGACCCCAAGCAGATCGTGCAGGGTAACGAGAAGGTCGTGCGCCCACGCCTGACCGACGCCGAGTTCTTCTTCAAGCAAGACAAGAAGCAGCCGCTGGAAACGTTCAACGAGCGTCTGAAGAACGTGGTGTTCCAGGCTCAGCTGGGCACGGTCTACGACAAGGCCGAGCGCGTCTCCAAGCTGGCCGCGTTCATTGCCCCGCTGATCGGCGGCGACGCCCAGCGCGCTGGCCGTGCCGGCCTGCTGTCGAAGTGCGACCTGGCCACCGAGATGGTCGGCGAGTTCCCTGAGATGCAGGGCGTTGCCGGTTACTACTACGCGCTCAACGATGGCGAGCCGGAAGACGTCGCGCTGGCCCTGAACGAGCAGTACATGCCGCGCGGTGCTGGCGCCGAGCTGCCGCAGACCCTCACCGGTGCGGCCGTGGCCATCGCCGACAAGCTCGACACCCTGGTCGGCATCTTCGGCATCGGCATGCTGCCCACCGGCAGCAAGGACCCGTACGCCCTGCGCCGTGCCGCCCTGGGCGTGCTGCGTATCCTGATCGAGAAGCAACTGGACCTGGACCTTACCGGTGCGGTCGAGTTCGCGGTCAAGCAGTTCGGTGCCAAGGTCAAGGCCGCCGGCCTGGCCGAGCAGGTGCTGGAGTTCATCTTCGACCGCCTGCGTGCGCGCTACGAAGACGAAGGCATCGACGTGGCCACCTACCTGTCGGTACGTGCCTTGAAGCCGGGCTCGGCCCTGGACTTCGACCAGCGCGTGCAGGCCGTACAGGCCTTCCGCAAGCTGCCGGAAGCCGAAGCCCTGGCTGCGGTGAACAAGCGCGTGTCGAACCTGCTGAGCAAGGCCGAAGGCGCTATCGCCGACCAGGTCGAGCCGAAGTACTTCGACAACGCCAACGAGTTCTCCCTGTACTCGGCCATCCAGCAGGCCGACCAGGCCGTACAACCGATGGCTGCTGCGCGCCAGTACAGCGAGTCGCTGGCCCGCCTGGCCGCCCTGCGTGACCCGGTCGACGCCTTCTTCGAGGCGGTGATGGTCAACGCCGAGGACGCCAAGGTACGCGCCAACCGTTATGCCCTGCTCAGCCGCCTGCGCGGCCTGTTCCTGGGTGTTGCCGACATTTCGCTGCTGGGGTAAGCCTTGAAACTGCTGATTCTCGATCGTGACGGGGTGATCAACCAGGACTCCGACGCCTACATCAAGTCGCTGGAGGAGTGGATCCCGATACCCGGCTCGATCGAAGCGATCGCGCAGTTGAGCAAGGCGGGCTGGACGGTGGCCGTGGCCACCAACCAGTCCGGCATTGCCCGTGGCTATTACTCGCTGGCAACCCTCGAGGCCATGCATGCGCGCTTGCGCGCGCTGGTGGCCGAGCAGGGCGGCGAAGTGGGCCACATCGTGTATTGCCCGCACGGGCCGGACGAAGGCTGCGATTGCCGCAAGCCCAAGCCTGGCATGCTGCGGGCGATTGCCGAGCATTACCAGGTTGGCCTGCAAGGCGTCTGGTTCGTCGGCGACAGCAAAGGTGACCTTGAGGCCGCCCTGGCCGTCGGTGCACAACCTGTGCTGGTGAAAACCGGCAAGGGCGAGCGGACCCTGGAAAAAGGGGTCGCGCAAACTACACTGATTTTCGACGATCTGGCTGCTATCGCCAGAGAACTAATTTAAACAATGCGCCTTCGGGCGCATTTTTCTCAGGCGGGCGAGCCCCGCAACGGTACATGCCACTATGTCGATCCTGCAGGCGATCAGAGTCTTTCTTTTTTACCTGCTGCTGGGCACCAGTTCGCTGCTCTGGTGCTCGCTTAGCTTCTTCGTTGCACCTTTTCTGCCATTCCCCAAACGCTACAAGTTCATCAACGTGTACTGGTGTCGCTGCGCATTGTTCCTGACGCGCACCATTCTCGGCATCGACTACAAGATCACCGGTGCCGAGAACGTGCCGAAAGAGCCTTGTGTGATTCTCTCCAACCACCAGAGTACCTGGGAGACCTTCTTCCTCTCGGCGTACTTCTCGCCCCTGAGCCAGGTGCTCAAGCGTGAGCTGCTGTACGTGCCGTTCTTCGGCTGGGCAATGGCCATGCTGCGGCCGATCGCGATCAACCGCGACAACCCCAAGGAAGCCCTGCGCCAGGTTGCCAGCAAGGGTGACGAGCTGCTCAAGCAGAAGGTGTGGGTATTGATCTTCCCGGAGGGTACGCGTGTGCCGTTCGGCACCGTGGGCAAGTTCTCCCGTGGCGGTACTGCGCTGGCGGTGAATGCAGGGTTGCCGGTGCTGCCGATTGCGCACAACGCGGGCAAGTTCTGGCCGAAGACTGGCTGGGGCAAGCGTGCTGGCACCATCGAGGTCGTGATCGGTGAGCCGATGTACGCCAACGGCAGCGGCCCACGCGCCATCGCCGAGCTCAATGACCGTGCTGCGGCCTGGAACGAAGCAACCCAGCGGGCCATGGGTTCGCTGCCGCCAGTGGATGAAAAACCGCAGGAGCAGATGGCCTGACCATCTGTGGATAACGTGTTGACAGTTTTTGGACTAAATGCCGTAAGTGATCGCTAAGTATTTGAATTAGCTGTTTATTTATCTCTATGACATTTTTCTGAAAATCGTGCATAAGTTTTTTTGAGGCATAAGAAAACCGGCTTTTACAGCCGGTTTTTTTATGGGCTTCGATGGCCCTATCGCCGGCAAGCCGGCTCCCACAAATGAACTGTGGGAGCCGGCTTGCCGGCGATAGGGCCAGCCCTGACAACCTCAGATCTTGTCGATATCCACATCCTTGGTTTCTTTCAGGCAGAAGATACCCACCACCAGGCTGATCCCGGTCACCAGCACCGGGTACCACAGCCCGTAGAAGATATCCCCGGTATACACCACCAGCGCGAACGACACGGTCGGCAGGAAGCCCCCGAACCAGCCGTTACCAATGTGATAGGGCAGCGACATCGAGGTGTAGCGAATGCGCGTCGGGAACAGTTCGACCATCACAGCCGCAAGCGGCCCGTAGGTCATGGTAGCGATCAGGATCATCGCCACGATCAACACCACCACCATCACCTGGTTGACCTGCGACGGGTCTGCCTTCGCCGGGTAACCCGCCTGCTCCACCGCCGCACGCATGGCCGCTTCGTCGAAGCCGTTGATGGTCTTGTCGCCAATGTTCACGACCACCTGGCTACCGGCAACTTCCACCGAGTTGTAAGGCAGGCCCTGTTTGACCAGGAAGGTCTTGACCTTGTCGCAGGGGCTGTCGAAACGCGCCTTGCCTACGGGGTCGAACTGGAAGGTGCAGCCTTGCGGATCGGCGGTGACAACGATCGGCGCCTCGCGGCTGGCGGCGTCGATCTGCGGGTTGGCGTAGTGGCTCAGCGCCTTGAACAGCGGGAAGTACAACACCGTGGCCAACAGCAGGCCGAGCATCAGGATCGGCTTGCGACCGATGCGGTCGGACAGCCAGCCGAAGAACACGAAGAACGGCGCCCCGATCACCACGCTGATGATCAGCAAGGTGTTGGCCTGGGCCGGGTCCATCTTGAGCATCTGGGTCATGAAGAACAGCACGTAGAACTGCGCCGTGTAGAAGGTCACGGCCTGCCCGGCGTTGATGCTGAACAGGGCAGTGAGCACCACCTTGAGGTTCGGCCAGGAGGTGAACGACTCACGGATCGGCGACTTGCTGACCTTGCCCTGGGCCTTCATTTTCACGAAGGCCGGCGACTCGTGCATGCTCATGCGAATCCAGGTGGAAATCGCCAGCAGCACGATCGACAGCAGGAACGGCAGGCGCCAGCCCCAGGTTTCGAACTGGTCGCCGCTGATGTAGCGGCTGCCCAGCACCACCAGCAACGACAACAGCAGGCCAAGGGTAGCGGTGGACTGGATGAAACCGGTGTGGAAGCCGCGCTTGCCAGGTGGCGCATGTTCCGCCACGTAGGTCGCGGCTCCACCGTATTCCCCGCCCAACGCCAGGCCCTGGAGCATGCGCAACACCACCAGAATGATCGGTGCTGCGATGCCGATGCTGGCGTAGGTGGGCAACAGGCCGACCGCGAAAGTGGACAAGCCCATCAGCACGATGGTCACCAGGAAGGTGTACTTGCGCCCGATCATGTCACCCAGTCGGCCGAATACCAACGCGCCGAAAGGGCGGACCAGGAAGCCGGCGGCAAAGGCCATCAAGGCGAAGATGAAGGCGGTGGTGTCGTTCACTCCAGCGAAGAACTGCTTGCTGATGACCGCTGCCAGGGCGCCATAGAGAAAAAAGTCATACCACTCGAAAACCGTCCCGAGGGATGACGCGAAAATGATCTTGCGTTCTTCACGACGGCTGGGGCTGCTCGCCGTCGCCCCCTGCTCTTGAATGTAATCCGACATCGTTGCTGTCCTCGGCCCACAGGCCACAGTGATTATTCTTTTTGTTCCACTGTCGGCAGCCTCTGACCACAAGCCGCCGGTACTGCACGCACCCGGGTCAGGGCGTCGGTATCGCGTCTTCGTTTAGGTAGGTCTGGGTAGCCGCTCCTTTGAGGATCAGTTGCGCCGCCTTCTCGGCGATCATGAGGGTGGGGGAACAGGTATTGCCGGAAGTGATCTGCGGCATGATCGAGGCGTCTGCCACGCGCAGGCCGGGTATGCCATGCACACGCAGCTGGTTATCCACAACGTCCAGCGCGCCGCTGCCCATGCGGCAGGTGCCCACCGGGTGGAAGATGGTGGTGCCGATCTGGCCTGCGGCTTCGAACAGTTCTTCTTCCGTCTGCAACGCTGGGCCCGGCAAATACTCCTCGGGGGCGAACGCGGCGAGGGCAGGGGCCTGGACGATGCGCCGGGTGAGGCGAATGGAATCGGCGGCGACGCGCAGGTCCTGAGGGTCGCTCAGGTAATGGGGATCGATCAGCGGGGCGCTGTTCATGTCAGCGCTGGCGATGTCGATCCGCCCGCGGCTCGCCGGGCGCAGATTGCACACCGAGGCGGTAAAGGCCGGGAAGCGGTGCAGCGGCTCACCGAAGCGGTCCAGGGACAGCGGCTGTACGTGGTATTGCAGGTTGGCCGTGGGCTGCTCGGGGCTCGAGCGCACGAAGGCGCCCAACTGGCTTGGCGCCATGGCCAACGGGCCGCTGCGGTCATACAGATAGCGCAGGCCCATGCCCATCTTGCCCCACAGGCTGTTGGCCATCTGGTTGAGGGTGCGGGTGTTGCGAATCTGGTAGATCAGACGCAGTTGCAGATGATCCTGCAGGTTGCCGCCGACACCGGGCATGTCGTGGCGCACGCCAATGCCCAGGCTTTCCAGCAGCGTGCGCGGGCCGATACCCGAGCGCTGCAGGATGCCGGGCGACCCCACGGCACCGGCACACAGGATGATCTCGCGGCGCGCGGCAAACTCATGCCAGGCGCCTTGCCAGCGTGCTTTCACCGCCCGTGCACGGGTGTTGTTCAACAGCACCTGGTCGACCTGCACATCGGTGAGCACGGTGAGATTGGCGCGGTCCTTTATCGGCCGCAGGAATGCCTTGGATGCATTCCAGCGCACACCGCTGCGCTGGTTGACCTGAAAGTATCCACAGCCTTGGTTGTCACCGGTGTTGAAGTCGTCGACCTTGCCAATGCCGCTCTGCTCGGCGGCATCACGGAAGGCATCGAGGATCGGCCAGCTGTAGCGCTGACGTTCGACCCGCCATTCGCCGCTGCTGCCATGGTGCTCACTGCTGCCGGCAAAGTGGCTTTCGCTGGCCTTGAACAGCGGCAGCACATCCTTCCAGGCCCAGCCATCGTTGCCTTGCTCGGCCCAACGGTCATAGTCGGCGGCCTGGCCGCGCATGTAGATCATGCCGTTGATGGAAGAGCAGCCACCCAGCACCTTGCCCCGGGGATAACCCAGGCTGCGACCGCTCAGGCCGGTTTGTGCCTGGGTCTTGAAGCACCAGTCGGTGCGGGGGTTGCCGATGCAATAGAGGTAACCGACCGGGATATGAATCCAGGGGTAGTTGTCGCGGCCGCCCGCTTCGAGCAGCAAGACCCGGCAAGCGGGGTCGGCGGACAAACGATTGGCCAACAGGCAGCCG
This sequence comes from Pseudomonas sp. NPDC089396, assembly GCF_044749545.1. NCBI lineage: Bacteria > Pseudomonadati > Pseudomonadota > Gammaproteobacteria > Pseudomonadales > Pseudomonadaceae > Pseudomonas > Pseudomonas sp. NPDC089396. The sequence continues at coordinate 106,406 of NZ_JBIVIC010000001.1, forward strand.
GCGGGACCGGCACCTACGACCACGTAATCGAAGACAGAATCGGCTGACGGCATGTGCAACCTCGCGCCTGATTATTGTTCTTGTCGTCCTACATCTTATTGATTAATTTCGCTGAGGAAACACGAGATTTCGCGCAGCCGTTGTGCGTTTTAGCACAGCGGTAAGCCTGTACTGGCCCTATCGCCGGCAAGCCGGCTCCCACAGAGAAGGGGTGTGGTTTTCTCCCTGTGGGAGCCGGCTTGCCGGCGATGGGGCCAGAACGAACAGCACAAAGGGATCAGCATGTTCGACTGGAATGATCTGCGGTTTTTCCTCGAGTTACAGCGCAGCGGCCGCTTGCTCACTGCTGCCAAACGCCTCAACACCACCCACAGCACCGTCGCCCGGCATATCGAGAGCATCGAGAAAAGCCTCGGTACACCGCTGTTCGTGCAACATGCCCAAGGCTACGAACTGACCTCCTCAGGCCAGGCATTGCTCAAGCATGCCGAAGCCATGGAGAACGTTGCCCTGCTGGCGCAGGAAGAAATCACCCAGGCCATCACGCCACTGGGCAAGATCCGTCTGGGGGTTACCGAAGGCATCGGCATCATGTTCTTCACCCCGCGCATGAGCGAGCTGTTCGAACGCTATCCGGGCCTTGAGGTAGAACTGGTTGCCGTGCCGCGCTTCGTCAGCATCCTGAACCGTGAAGCGGAGATCAGCATCCATCTGGAACGGCCCAACGCCGACCTGCTGATCACCCGAAAACTCACCGACTACCGCCTGGCGCTGTATGCCAGCCAGGCGTACCTGGACCGCGCCCCACCGCTGCGCAACCGCGAGGACCTGGCCCGGCACAGCTGGATCGGCTACGTCGATGACCTGCTGTTCAGTCAGGAGCTGCTGTTCCTCAACAGCTTCTGCCGGGCGCCCAACGTGGCCTTTCGCAGCACCAGCGTGATCGCCCAGCAAACCGCGGCCCGCGCCGGGCTGGGTATCGCCGTGCTGCCCAACTACATGGCCCGCCGCGACCCCACGCTGGTCCGCGTGCTGCCCAGCGAAACCATCCAGCGCAGCTACTGGATCTGTACCCGTCGCGAGCTGCACAAGTCGGTGCGCCTGCGGGTGGTCTGGGACTACCTGCTGGCGCTGTGCGCGGCGGAGCAAGGCGAATTGCTAGCCGAGTAGCGCCTTGCCCGCCAGCAGCAGTGCCGCCGACCAACCGGCAACGGCAAACAGCTGCTGCAATCGCGGCCCGGCGAGTTTGGCGGTCAGTGGCCGGGCCACCAGCAAGCCGAGCACCGCGCCGATGGCGAACGGTGCGCCAACCCGCCAGTGCATCACCCCCGCCAGGCTGGCGCTGACCACGCTGCCCATGGAGACCAGGGCGATCACCGCCAGCGATGTGCAGACGATGCTCGTCATGCGCAGGTTGGTGTAGCGATTCAAGGCAGGAATGATCACGAATCCGCCGCCCACACCCAGCAAGCCGGACAACAGCCCGGACAATGCGCCCGTGAAGGCCAAAGCTCGCGCGCATGGCAAGGTCCAGCGCAAGCGACCCTGCAACGGGTTGAGTACGCAGGGTGCGATGAGCCGGTGCGCATCGACGGTTTCGCCGCGCAGCTCCTTGGCCGCCTTGCGCCAGATGCGCAGGCAGGCATAAACCAGCACGGCGGCGAATACCAGGGCCAGGGGCGTATTGGGCAAGCGGTGGGCCAGCATCAGCCCGAACGGCGCTGCAACGATACCGATCAGGGCGATGAACAAGGCGGCACGATAACGCACCAGCCCCTGGCGCAAACCCAGTACCGCGCCCACGGCCGCCGCCAGCCCCACCGCCAGCAGCCCGATCGGCGCCGCTTCGACCATCGACAAACCCAGGCCGAACACCAGCAGCGGCACCGCCAGGATGCCGCCGCCAGCGCCAGTCAGCGCCAGCACCGCACCGATGATGGCGCCGAGGCCGGCGCCCAGCAGTTGATGTTCGATCACTGGCGGGCCTCGACCAGTGGCTGTGGACGCGCCATCCATTCGCGCCCCTTGAGCATGCCTTGCCAGTACAGCGGTGGCAGCACCCGCGCCTTGAGCAACCAGGCCAGGCGGGTAGGCTTGCGGCCATCGAGCAGCCAGCGCGGGAAGCTTGGCGCGACCTTGCCGCCATAGGTGAACTCGGCCAACACGATCTTGCCGCGCTCGACAGTCAGTGGGCAGGAGCCGTAGCCATCGTACTGGGCCAGGGTAGGTAACCTGCCCAGCGCCACCAGCACGTTGTTGGCCACCACTGGCGCCTGCTTGCGCGCCGCGGCAGCGGTCTTGGCATTGCTGGTGTTGGCCACGTCGCCCAAGGCATGGACATTGGAGAACTTGCGATGGCGCAGGGTCTGCGGGTCGACATCGACCCAGCCAGCGGCATCGGCCAACGGGCTTTGGCGAATGAACTCGGGGGCAACCTGCGGCGGCACCACGTGCAGCATGTCGAAGGCTTCAGTGCGGGTTTCGCGGGTGCCGTCGGCGAGGGTACGGGCGAACGTTGCGCGCTTGTTGGGGCCATCCACCGCGACCAGACGGTGACTGTAGTTCAAGTCGACACCGTATTTGTCGATGTAGGCCATCAGCGCAGGCACATAGTCGGGCACACCGAACAGCACCGCCCCGGCATTGAAGAAGCTGGCTTTGACATTGCCCAGCTGACCGTGGCGCAGCCAGTGGTCGCAGGACAGGTACAGCGCTTTCTGCGGCGCGCCAGCACACTTGATCGGCATGGGCGGCTGGGTGAACAGCGCTCGGCCCTGCTTGAGGTTTTGCACCAGCTGCCAGGTATAAGGCGCCAGGTCGTAACGGTAGTTCGAGGTCACACCATTGCGGCCCAGGGTTTCGCTGAGCCCGGCAATGGCCTCCCAGTCGAGCTTGAGGCCCGGGCAGACCACCAGCTGTTCATAACTGATGGCGCGGCCGTCTTCGAGCATCACCAGCTGGCCCGACGGGTCGAAGCCCTGGACCCGTGCCTTGACCCAATGCACACCGCGCGGGATGGCCGAAGCCATGGTGCGGGCGGTGCTCGGTGCTTTGAACACACCCGCGCCAACCATGGTCCAGCCAGGCTGGTAGTAGTGCACATCGGCAGGGTCGATAAGGGCGATATCCAGTGAAGGGTCGCGGCTGATGAGGCTCGAGGCGGTGGCGATACCGGCGGCACCGGCACCGACGATGACCACTTTATGGTGATCGGCATGGGTTGGGGACAACAAGGCAGGCATGAAGGTATTTCCTGGATTTCTGATAATGGGGCAGGGCGGTCAGAGCTTGTTCAGCGGGATCTTCAGGTAGCTCACCCCGTTCTCCTCGGGTTCGGGAAAATGGCCGCTGCGCATGTTCACCTGCACCGAGGGCAGGATCAGTACCGGCATGTCGAGCGTCTTGTCGCGGGCTTCGCGCATGCTCACGAAGCTGTCCTCGTCGATGCCTTGATGGATGTGAATATTGCTGGCGCGCTGTTCGGCCACGGTGGTGACGTACCGCATGTCACGCCCACCTGGCAGGTAGTCGTGACACATGAACAGCTGGGTCTGGTCAGGGAAGGCCAGCAGTCGGCGGATGGAGCGATACAGGGTGCGGGCATCGGCACCGGGGAAGTCGCAACGCGCCGTGCCGTAGTCGGGCATGAACAGGGTGTCGCCAACGAATAGCGCTTTTTCCCCCGCATCCTCGAACAGATAGCTCATGCAGGCAGGTGTGTGGCCGGGGGTGTGCAGGGCACGGGCGTGCAGGTTTCCGATACGGAAGCCTTCTTCGTCCTCGAGCAGCACATCGAACTGGCTACCGTCACGAGCAAAGTCGGGTTCAGCATTGAACAGCGAACCGAAGACTTTCTGCACCTGCGTGATGTGGGCACCAATGGCGGTATGGCCACCCAGTGTTTCCTTCAGATAAGCCGCTGCGGAAAGGTGGTCGGCATGTACATGGGTTTCCAATACCCACTGCACCTCGGCACCCAGCGCCTTGACCCGGGCGATCAGCAAGTCTGCGGAGTCTGTGCAGGTGCGCCCGGACTTCGGGTCGTAGTCCAGGACACTGTCGATCAACGCGCACTTGCGCGTCTCGCCGTCCATGACCAGGTAGCTGATGGTCGAGGTCGCCTTGTCGAAGAAGGCTTCCACGTGAAGGTTGTTGCCGATGATCATCACGTTCTCCAATTTATCTACCGCGCCTTGTAGAGGCGTAGGCAGTGCCGGGAGGTTTATCAAGATGCATGCCAGGGTTTTTCTGCTCGAAAGGCCAATGAAAACGGCGGCTCCTGGCGTATGCCTTGCCAATATGGCAGCTGCACTGGCAGTCGACTGTCAGCTAATGGCAGTGTTTGGCAGTCCTTGTTACCCTGCAGCGGTCATTCCTCGGTGCCGTCATGCCTGAATCCCACTCCCTCATCCTAGCTTTGGTTTCCTACCTCGAACACGATGCGCAGCCTACGATCGTGCTGGATACCGACTACAACATCCTCGCGGCCAACGCGGCCTACCGCCGGCTGTTCGGCCGTGACCAGCAAGCACCACTGGGCGAGAAGTGTCACCGCGTGTCCCATCACTACGCTGTACCTTGCGATCAGGCTGGGGAGCATTGTCCGATGCGCAAGGCCTGGGACAGCAAGGTGCCGGAACGTGTCCTGCACATCCACCACACACCACGCGGGCCGGAACACGTGGATGTCGAGCTGCGCCCCATCCTCGATGAACAGGGCAGGGTGGTGGCCTTCGTCGAGCGCCTGACCACTGTTACCCTGGCCTCGGCACAACCACAGCAACAAGGCCTGGTGGGACGGGCGCCAGCCTTCAAGGCCGCACTGGCCAGCCTGCAGCGTGCGGCCCCGGCGCAAATCCCGGTGTTGCTCCAGGGTGAGTCGGGCACGGGTAAAGAACTGTTCGCCCGCGCGATCCACATGGGCAGCCCACGGGCCAACGGCCCCTTGGTGGTGGTCGACTGCACGGGCTTGACCGAGTCGCTGTTCGAGAGCGAATTGTTCGGCTACGAGAAAGGCGCCTTCACCGGTGCCAACCAACGCAAGATCGGCCTGGCCGAAGCGGCCCATGGCGGCACGTTGTTCCTCGACGAAATCGGTGAAGTACCATTGGCCATGCAGGTCAAACTGCTGCGCTTGATCGAGTCCGGCAGCTTCCGCCCGGTAGGCAGCCTGCGCACCGTGCACTCGGACTTCCGCCTGGTATCGGCGACACACAAACCATTGAAGCAGATGGTGGCGGAGGGCACTTTCCGTGAAGACCTGTATTACCGCATCAGCGGCTTCCCCATCCGCTTGCCCGCCTTGCGCGAGCGTGTGGAAGACCTGCCATTGCTCGCCCAGAGCCTGTTGCAGCGCATGCCAGGCAAACCCGCCTCCAGGCTGAGCGTTGAAGCGCAGCAGCATCTTCAATTGCATCCCTTCCCGGGCAACATCCGCGAGCTGCGCAACATTCTGGAAAGGGCCCACCTGTTCGCCGACGACGGGCTGATCCGGCCAGAGCATTTGCCGGAAGACGTCGGCCCTGAACACGCTCGCGGGTTCAGTAAAGGACGAGGACGCAACGAATTGGGTGAGCTGGCGCAGGCGCTCGAACAGTTTCAAGGGTCGCGCAGCGAATTGGCCCGTCACCTTGGCATGAGTGAACGCACCTTGTATCGGCGTTTGAAGGAATTGGGCTTGTCGTAGCTTTCATGGATCAGCCGCCATAAAAAAACCCGCTTGCGCGGGTTTTTTTATGGCGGTCTATCTACACCTGATGTAGGGTCACAAAAAAGCTGGCATCTGAAGCCCAGCGTTTTGGGCTAAAGCCGCATTTTTTCTGTGATCCACCATTGGAGATGTCACAGAAAAAATGAGAATCGCCTACCACATTCTCAAAAAACAGATGCAGCTGTAATCGGCGGGTCGTCCCTCGTACCAGCGTCGATACTAATGAAGCGTTGGTGGTATCGACGCCTGGTTGCAGCCCCCGCAGAAACCGAGAGCAAAAAAGGCACCCAAGGGTGCCTTTTCAGTATGTCTGAGGAGTAGTCGCAGCGATCCTTTAGCTCCCAGCCTTCCAACCTTGGGTTCAGAATCCGACCGGCTATGCCCGTCGTCACTACTTCAGAGAAACCAGCATTCTCTGCTGCCAAAATTGCGGGGGGGTCTTACTGGTGCCCAGTCCCGACGAATGCGCAGTTGCAGTCCTCCGCTACAAGGCTATCCAAGGGGGATCGCTTGTTCAAGCACGTACGATGAGTGGCTTTGGTTTCAACCACAGGTCAGGTTGCCTAATCTCTACACCCGCTACAGGTAGGGAAAAACGTCATCCACTGATGACTGCCTGCTCGCCCGAAACATCCCCGCTGCTGAGGACAACCTAGGCTGTCCCCCTTAACTGCCAACGCTTCACTTCATATTTGCTCCTTGGCCTACCGGGAGTTAGCGAGCAGGGTGATTGGCGAGAAAGTTGTGCTAGCACACGTGGGCGTGCGCTAGCGATCAACTCAGAGGCGGCGGGAGAGTCAAGCACCCGGCCCGGGCGTTTCCGGAGCCGCGTGGCCGAGGGCATCCAGCTCGGCATAATCAGCCGCGCTAAGTTCGAACGTTGCTGCTGCCACGTTCTCTTCCAAGTGATTGACCTTACTGGTACCAGGAATGGGCAGCATTACTCTGCTGCGCTTGAGTACCCAGGCGAGCGCAATCTGGCTCGGGGTAAACCCCGTTGTCTTCGACAAACGATCCAGGAAAGAGCCTGGTTTGGCGAGGTCGCCTGCGCCCAGTGGGAACCACGGGATGAAGCCGATACCTTGGCTGGAGCAGAAATCGACGACATCTTCGTAGCGGCGCGTGACCAGGTTGAACATGTTCTGGACGCTGACCACTTGGAAGTACTTCTGTGCCGCCTTGATCTGGTCGATGCCAACCTCGCTCAATCCCACATTGCGGATCAGACCTTCCTGTTGCATCTCTTGGATTACGCCAAATTGCTCATCCTGCGGCACCTTCGGATCAATACGGTGAAGCTGCCAGAGGTCGATTTGCTCGACGTTGAGTCGACGCAGGCTCATCAACACTGCATGGCGTAGGTATTCAGGCCGACCAACAGGAGCCCACTTGTTCTCGCCGTGTCGGACAAAGCCACCTTTGGTAGCGATTAGTAGGCCGTCGTAGGGGTAGAGGGCATCGCGAATCAACTCTTCGCCGATCTCGGGCCCGTAGCTGTCAGCGGTATCAATAAAGTTCACGCCGAGGTCTGGAAGTCGACGCAATGTAGCAAGGCAGCCTTCGCGATCTTTGGGAGGGCCCCAAATTCCGTCGCCTACGATGCGCATCGCTCCATAGCCGAGGCGATTGATTTCGATATCGCCCAGCTTGAACTGGCCGGACAAAGCTGCATTTACGTCGCTCATAAAAGAGCTCCTAGGTCAGTGAGTTCTACCGATATTGTTGCGGCACGACCCTGGGATTGAGCTCCGTTTCTTGCTACTGATCTGTTACTTGGCATCGTGGAAAATGATGCCAAGGGTTCGGCGAGCACCACTGTGTATGCGACTGACGCCATGTCGCATGCTGACGCGGTAAACCCCTCGTGTGGATCGCGCTGGACGACTATTCACCGCAAAGATTACAGCCTGGCCTTGGCGCAGATTGACTACCTCCGCTCGACCGGGTTTTTTCGGATCACTCTCTGTGAGGATGAGCTCGCCACCTGTGAAATCCAATCCTGGCTCATCGAGAAGGAAAACGACCTGGAAAGGGAACACGTGTTCACCATAAAGATCTTGGTGCAGGCAACAGTAGTCATTTCCCTTGTAGCTCAGAAGCAGGGGGGTAGGTCTGCACTGACCCGCTTGATGGCATACGTCCTTAAATTCATCGTGTGTGGGCGGGAATTGCCCCTCAATCTTGAGTACCGAATGCCAACGATTGGCAATGGGCGCCAGTTGCCCATAAAGGCGACTGCGTAGTTCGGTAACGATATCCGGGAGCGGGTAGGAAAAGTATTGATATTCCCCGCGACCGAAGGCGTAACGCTCCATCACGATTCGGCTTCGGAAGAGGTGGCCATCGCCGTAGAGAGCAGCCAGCCTCTGGCAGGTATCTCGATGTAGCAGTTGAGGAAGTACCGCGAAACCGTCCCGGGCCATCGATACTTCCACTGCCCGCCAATCCAGTTGCTCTATGCAGGCTACTGCTGAGTGATCAGTCGTGAGACCGTCCTCAAGAGCCAACGTTGATTGATTGCTCATTAGGGTTCCTGGTTGAGTGTTGTTGGCGGCCAGTTGCCTACTTTCCATTGTCTATGTTCAGCGGGCATGCAGACTGCGCAAGGGCGGTAGCCCGCCGCGATAGCAGAAGATTCGTCGAGAAAGAAAACGCGGTATTTCACATATCCACCGCGGGCTATAGCTTGCAAGGCCGCACGGCAGTCGAATTTTCCGTAGAGCTTGGTGCGTCGGTGGCCGCCTAATGTGCCGGCTTGAGTGCTTGGGTAAAGAATGCCGTCCGAACCTATCAACATCCAAGTACGATCAGGGACCATGGCTCAGTTCTCAGGGTGAAAAATGGAAGCTGATTGAAAAGCCGACTCGCTCACCGCTTCGCACACGGCTGATTGCGTGTTTCACGTTGACCCGGTAAAAGCCCTTGCTGCCTTTGAAGGGACGTTGGGAGGTTGTGATGATCGCGATATCTCCCTTTTGAAGCGGGACAACCATGGGTCGAGATTGCATCCGAGGACGCTGCTCAGTGAGAACGAGCTCGCCGCCGGTGTGGTCCTCTCCAGCAGTACTCAGCAGGCCAACCAGTTGGAGCGGAAAAACACGATCTCCGTCAGCATTCTGTTGCAGGCCCAAGTAGTCCTCTGCGCAAAAACAGGTCAGCTCTGTCAGCTCTTTTTGCTGGCCGGCTTCGAGGCACTCAGCCTCAAACTGCTGCAGATTTTCGGGGTAGCGGTAAGACAGCTGAAGAGTCTCGTTCCAGTGATTAGCTACCTGTGCGAGTGGCCCGTAAAACCCTTCTTTGAGGCTGGAAAGCACGGTCGGAAGTTCGCTCATCCAGCGGATAGATAAACCCTGTCCCAACTGTTTGGCACTCAGATTGATCCGAACTTGAGCCGCGTCGCCTGTCCGGAGCTTAGCAAGCTCAGCGATTGAGTCGGCATTCAGAATTCCTTGAAGAACTGCAAAACCTTCTTGATCGAGTTGGGCGGTAATGTTCTGCCAATCGAGGTCTTCGATGGCTGTGGCGAATCTGTTCATGGCGGTCACGAGCTCTCAGGAAATGGTTTCGCGTTTCAGGAGTTCGCGCTTTCGCTCCACTCCCCACCGATATCCAGAAATATCGCCATCGCGGCGTACAACCCGGTGGCAGGGAATAGCAACGGCAATGTGGTTGGCGCCGCAGGCCTGAGCGACAGCTCGCACCGCTTTAGGTGAACCAATACGTTCTGCGATTTCGGTGTAGCTCGCAGTTGTCCCAGGAGGGATTTCCCGAAGCGCCTGCCACACACGTTCCTGGAAGGCCGTGCCTCTGACATCCAGAGGCAAGTTCAAACCCAGTGACGGGGCCTCGATGAATCCAACGACCTGGGCAACCAGTTGCTCGAATTCGTGATCACAGCCAATCAGGTTTGCCTTGGGGAATTGGTCCTGCAGATCAGTGACAAGAACATCGGGGTCCTCTCCTAGGAGAATTGCGCAGATCCCTTTTTGGCTCTGAGCTACGAGAATTGCGCCGAGTGAGCATTCGCCGACGGCAAAGCGAACAGTTGCCCCCACACCTCCGTCGCGATATTCCTTCGCCCGCATGCCCAGCAGCTGCTCGGAAGTCTCGTAGAATCGACTATTTGAGTTAAAGCCAGCGCTGTAGATCGCCTCCGTCACTGAAGTCTCTGCGTGCCCTAATTCTTCACGCAGCTTGCGTGCACGGGCCGCCGAGGTGTATGCCTTCGGCGTCAATCCAGTTTCTGCTTTAAACACCCGGTGAAAGTGGAACGCGCTCATGCCCAGTTGAGCGGCCAGTTCGTCCAAAGTTGGAGGCGTCTCGGAACAATCGATGAGGCGACATGCTTTCGCTACCAATTCTGCGCGCTGCTCGCTAGCGCATGTTTGGTCGCCTGCGGCGCGACGGCTTGGGCGATACCCGGCAGCCTCCGCCAGTTCGGCACTAGAGAAAAAGGTCACGTTTTCTCTTTTAGGGAGCCTGGCTGATGAGCTAGGCCGGCAGTACACGCCCGTTGTGCGCACGGCATAGACGAAATGCCCGTCTGCTGCGGCATCTCGGTCCAGAACGGCTTTCCATCGCTGCTCGTCTGTCTCGAAGGAGGCGCCCGGTTGAGGAGCTCGGTTCATAGCGACATCTCGCAAAAATCGAAGTGGAGGCCAGTTTAGAGAGAGGTCCAATCGCAAGAACTCCGGTTCTTGCGATTGAAATCAGGCTCTATCAGCGAGTCGGTATCCGCCACAGGTACCAGGCCGCAATCGTGCGATAGGGACTCCACTTTTCCCCGATTTCTCGCATCTGTCTCGGTGTAGGCGCTTTTTCGAGACCCTTCAAACGGCGATACCCTTCTCGCACGCCAAAGTCATCGACGGGCAGGATGTCGGAGCGCTCCAGGCTGTAGATGAGGAACATCTCTACAGTCCAACGACCAACGCCACGAAGTGATACAAGCCGCTCAATTAACTCGGCATCACTCATGCCCTTCGCTTCGGACAATGAAGGGACGACATCATCAAGGCGGGCTTGGGCAATGCCGCGAATAGTCGCCAGCTTGGTTGCTGAGAAACCGCAGGCCCTCTGTAGCTCAGGGTCTGTAGCCAGCAACTGTTCGGGGCCTGGGAAAGCTGTGCTTGGATACAACGCCAGCAGCCTGGACAGAATCGCATCTCCAGCCTTGGCGTGAAGCTGCTGGTAAGCGATAGCCCGAACCAGTGCTTCGAACGGTTCTCGTCCGGGCTTCGTCTCATGCCGGCACGGGCCGGTGGCGACGACATGGCGGTTCCAATCGTCATCAAGGCATCCCAAGAATGCCTCTGCACTGGCATAAGCTTCGGGGGAAACATCAGCAAGGATCTTCATTTCTACGTTTCTAAAACCCGGGAAAAGAGGCAGTTTGTGGTGCTGGTGGTTCGATAGCCTTCTCATGTTCGAGCAGCCAACGTTTTCGATGCAGGCCCCAAGCAAATCCTTTCAAATCACCATTGCTGGCTACCACTCTGTGGCAAGGGATAATGATTGCGATGGGGTTGCTGCCCACTGCCGCACCGATCTCGATTGCCGCTCGCGGATCGGCGAAACCCAATTCACGTGCCAGCGCACCGTAGCTGGTGGTTTTACCATCCGGTATTTGCCGCACGGCGTTCCATACACGCCCCTGCAACGAATCTCCGGCGGGGGCAATGGCCAGCTCAGACAGCGCTCCGGTCTGACCCGCGAAATAGGCCCGCAGCGCAGCGGCGACAAACTCAGGCGCTTCGCTCTGAACCAGCTGTGGGTCACCGAATCGCGCACGAAGTCCTCGGTTGAGACGGCTTTCGTGATCGGCGAAGTCCAGTGCCCTGATGCGCCTTTCAGGATCGGTCACCAGCAACAGTTCACCTAACGGTGAGCTCAGGTGGCTTAAAAATAGATGCATGCTGAATACCTCAACTCAATCGGAGGAGATCGTGCTCTCCGAGAAGAAATACTTCGCCACTGCTCAGATGTAGCTCGGTACCCCCGTCATCGTTTTCCATCCATCGAGCAAATCCAGCGTCAACGATCGCTTGTAGATCTGCCATGACCTGGTATTTCACCTCAGCTTGCTGGGTCGCTGTCGGCTCAAGACTCGGAGCGGAGGATGTCCAGGTCATGTGCATGATCAGCTCAGCTTTTGCCAGAAGGAGCGCAGGGCTTCGTTGAGCTCATCGGGACGCTCCTCTGGGAAGAGCAATCGAGCATTCGCAATTTCCACCTGACTGACGGGGCCGGCCAACCTGGCGGCCAAGAAGTCGGACCATTGCTTGCCGAAGAAAATGTCACCGGTACCCCACACGATCAGTGTTGGGACACTTAACTCTTTCAGCGCCGGCTCCAGGCGGATTGTCTGGCTGTTATCAAATGCCAGGATGAAGCGCGCCAGGTCGTTAGTTCGTTGGGCTGAGATCAAGTGAGGGAGAACGTAAGCGTCGATCGTCGCATCGCTGACCTTGCTAGAGTTCTCGTAGGCACCCTCCATGCCGTTTGGCCCTCGAAACTCCGATTTATCGTCCACCATGCTCCGTAAGGTCTTCGGTAAGCCGCCATCGGCCACCATGTCGAGGAAGCCTGAGAATTCTTTAGGCGGCCAGTTATCGTGGACATCGCCATTGCTCAACGTGAGGCTGCGCAGTCGATGTGGATAACGAGCGGCAAAAATTTGCGCGATACCAGTGCCACTGTCATTGGCGACGAGATCGAGCGTTTCAATGCCTAGTGCGTCGATGAATTCGACCAGCATCTCTGCTTGAGCTTCAAATGAGACAGATTGATCGGGTGCGATCTGAGTAGCGCCATGTCCCATCAGGTCGACCGCAATGCAACGTCGAATGTCCGCAAGCGCAGCCAACTGGTGACGCCAGAGGTGGCTGTTCACGATAACGCCATGAACAAACAAGGCTACGGGGCCGTCACTGGAAGACTGCTTGTAGCTGATACGGCCTGATGGGGTGTCGATGAAATTGCTGGTAATCAATGGTGCCGGCATCGTCGGACCTGCTAATCGTTGAAGATGAGGTCATCACTCTAATGACCGGGCACCCACAAAAAACTCCGACTCTTGCTTTTGAATCAGCTGGGTACCATCCGTGATCAGCGATGTGCGCTGCGACGATATTGGGAGCGCTGTTTCATCGTGGCGTGATCCATTAGCGTTTGCCCGTTCAGGTGGTCAATTTCGTGCTGAATGCAGGCCGCGAGCCATCCCTCCGCAATCATCGAAAAGGAATGCCCCTGCGCATCCAACGCTTCGATCTGGATGCTGCGGCTGCGACGAATTGGTAGGTAGAAGCCCGGTATCGAAACACACCCTTCCTCAAAATGAGAATGATCAGGCGCTGCCGAGGAGACCATTGGGTTGATGAGGACGAGCGGGGAACTCTGGTTTTCTGATAGGTCTACAACCACAACCTGTTTCTTCACGTTCACCTGGGGAGCGGACAGACCTATCGCTTGGTGGTGATACATCGTTTCCAACATATCCGACACCAATTCCTCTAATGCATGGCCGAAGACCTCTACCGGGTGAGCAGATTTGCTCAACCGCGGATCGGGGTATCGTAAGACGCCAAGGATCGCCATTTCGTACTCCTCAGTCGCCGGATCATGGGCTCTGCGCATGCGCGCATTGCGTGAGCCGGGTGCGCTAGAGGATCTCATAAACGCTGATTCACGCACTCGATTTCTTGCCATCTAATCTGCATTTACAGATAAAACTTCAAGGGCAAAAAACGGAGTTTGACCAATCGCTTCATCTCCTAAATTGGCTCCCAGATGTACATCACCACCTGCTTTGACACCGACGGGTGCCGGGCATAAGCCTACTGAGGAGCGAACATGTCGCAAGATAAACTGCAAGCAAACAAAGATATCGTTGAGCGTTGGTTCAAGGCCTTCTGGGGCAACCCGGCTGACCTGAGCATCATCGAGGAGCTGCTGGCTCCGAACGGTCTGGTGCACTACCCGATGCATGGTCCGATCCGCGGCCATGAGGCAGTTCGCAAGATGATGACCGACTTCCGCGAAGCCTTCCCGGACCTTAATTTCTGGGGTACCAGCCCTCTGATCGCAGAAGGCGACTACGTTGTAGGCCGCTGGGATGGCGGCGGCACCCATACTGGCCCAGCCTTTGCTGACCTGCCAGTTGGTGCACTGCCGGCTGCTTCCGGTCGCAAGGTCCGCTTCACCGGCACTACCGTCTTCCGTATCGAAAACGGCAAGATCGTAGAAGAAATTGGTGAGGAGGGTGCACTGCTGGCTCTGCAGCAGCTGAACCTGGTCAACCAACCGAACGAGAGCTACCTGGCTCTCTACGAAGTCGATAAAAAGTCTGCGTAAGACTGCAAGGCTGCTACTGGGAAACCGGTAGGTCCAAAAAAGGCTCCCGTAAGGGGGCCTTTTTTATGCTTTGGAAATGACAACGTGATTGATTCTAGGCTGATTCGATTAGCTAGCGGCGATTTCACGGAATCATTTTTTGAGCCTAATCCACGCTGCCCGACTCACTCTGAAAGAGAGAGGGAAAACATAAATTAGAGCGTGAGACTAATTCTCCGAATCGGCCAGGGTTCGGAACGAAAAGGTGGTCTCCTGAAACCATTTCAGGAGATTCAGAAGGAGTGATTTGCTGGTTGAACTGTGCGGCTAAATGGATCAATGGCACCTTTAAAGCCACCGATTTTCAAAACTGTAAATAATCTTTGCAAAGCCTCGCTTTGTAAACGGCCACCAAAACAGGCCATACAATATGCAAAGAGAATCTTACTAATGACTACCAGCACAAAGAAATCAGCTTCGAAATCCATCCAGCGGTATTGGACTGCCACAAAGCTCCGAATCGTGCTTCTCCTTCTGATGGCGTTTCCACGCTGCAGCGTGCCTCTGGTCAGCATCGATCAAAGCACCGTCATTAACCAATCGTTCTACAATGTCCTACCGAAGCAATATGCGGAAGCTCCCTCGATGAACAAGCTTGACCCAGAGACAATCCAAAAGCAGCTTGAATTGTGGGAAGCAGCAACCGCGGCGCAGCGGCAATATGCCGAGGCTCAAGGCAAAGCTTCAGCAGAGCGTTTGGAAGAGCTGCGTCAGCAAGCTGAATTTCTGACATCAGCTGCTAGCTCGTACCACCTCGATAGCATGTCGAGCGACAAGAAAATTCGCCACTAATCCGCCTTGGCTGTCTGTATCTGAAGGCAGCCCCTTCCTAAGCACTTGTAGTCGATGCGCCCGATTTGCCGTTTCAATTGGGCGCATCAACACATTCCTCTTACGTGCTGAGCAAAGCGGATCCGCCTGAAAGCACGTAAGAAAAATTCAATCGCAAGGAGCGGAGTGTCCACATTGGACGCGAAACGTAACCTGATCCCATCATTCGATCAGATCAGGGTTACCGCTAATGAACACTTCGCTCCTGTCATCAATCAACCTAATTTTCCGCGCTCCCGATCAGCTCCCTGCTAAAGCCATACGTTATACAGTCGGCCACACAAGTCTTGGACAGGTTTTGGTTGGTTCCAGCGGCCATGGAATCTGCGCCATTTTCCTGGGTGACACGCATTCGGGACTGATGGGGCAATTGAAGGCGGCATTTCCCCAGCGTGAATTCACCCAAGCAGATGAGACGTTGGGATCTGAACTTGAGCAGGTCATCTCGCTGGTAAATACCGGCAAGACCTCAAAGGTCCTAGACTTGGACGTTGGCGGTACAGTCTTTCAGCAAAAGGTCTGGGCTGCTCTGCACCAAATTCCTACAGGGCAAACTCGCACCTACAGTGATGTTGCTTGTGAGATAGGTAATCCAGATGCTGTAAGAGCTGTTGCCGGTGCCTGCGCCGCAAACGTACTCGCGATCGCGATTCCCTGCCATCGGGTTGTTCGACGTGACGGAGCCATCTCGGGCTATCGCTGGGGTGTTGATCGTAAACGTACTCTCCTGAAGCAGGAGTCCTGCTGATGCCGCGACACTGCAGATCTCTCGATCAGTTCAAGGCATTGGATTGGTCCGAAATGCGACGGTCATTGGATGGATCGGGGTACGCGATAATCCCATCGATAATCACACCCGACCAATGCCGTGAGCTGGCTGCACTTTATGTCGACCAGCAGCATTTCCGCTCTAGGATCGTCATGAAGCGTCACGGATTCGGAAGCGGTGAGTATCAGTATTTTGACTATCCATTACCGCCGCTAATCAGCTTTCTGAGGCACTCGCTTTATCCGCAGTTGGCAGCGATCGCTAACGATTGGAGCGAGCGACTTGGAGACCCCGTACGTTACCCCATGATGTTGGCTCCATTCCTCGAACGCTGCCATCAAGCCAAGCAGACGCGAGCTACGCCGCTTCTGCTGCAGTACCAAGCCGGTGACTACAACTGCCTGCACCAAGACTTATACGGAGAGCATCTCTTTCCTCTCCAGGCGGCCGTCCTTCTCTCCGTGCCAGATGTCGATTTTGGTGGGGGCGAGTTCGTGATGACAGAGTACTCGTCGAGCTCGCATCGCGCAGAAGTCGTACCGCTACAACAGGGGGATGCTGTCATTTTTGGGGTTCAGTCAAGACCGGTCGCTGGACGACGCGGGAAGTCGAGGAAGGTCTTCATGCGCCATGGTGTCAGTCGCATAACAGCCGGACTTCGACACACCGTAGGGATCATTTTTCATGACTCCAAGTGAGCAGTTACCTATGGCAACTTTCCACATGTTCCCACCAGACCAAGCCAATCTCCGCGAAAAGATTGGTACCCAGGCATTTGTACTTCGAGGCTTTGCATTGCCTCTGGTACCTCAGCTGCTCCAAGCGATTAGTACGTTGCAGCAGGGCTCGCCTTTCCGTCACATGGTGACTGCAGGTGGATTCACGATGTCGGTCGCACTGACCAATTGTGGAGATCTCGGTTGGACTACTGATCGACGAGGCTATCGCTACACAGCCAACGATCCGCTCAGCGGTCAACCCTGGCCAGAGATGCCAGCTGTCTTCGCCAACCTTGCGCGCCAGGCTGCTGCGGCCGCAGGATTTGAGAACTTCCAACCTGATGCCTGCCTGGTGAATCGCTATTTGCCTGGGTCTAGGCTTTCCCTCCACCAAGACCGAAACGAGCGAGATTTTGATGCTCCAATCGTTTCAGTCTCGTTGGGCGTGAATGCCATTTTTCTTTTTGGGGGGCTGGAGCGATCAGACAAAACCACGAAAATTCCCCTCACGCATGGCGATGTCGTAGTTTGGGGCGGTATTGATAGGATGCGGTATCACGGGGTGATGCCAATTAAGGAATCGATCCATCCACTCTTGGGTGACCAGCGAATCAATTTCACATTCCGAAAAGCCGGTTAAGGTCTTACACAAGCACGATCGACCAGTTACCGAAAATCTTAAGTTTTCCCACCAATCAGTATGCAAGGAATCGCTCGATCTGATGAACACAACAGAATTGAACAGAAAGCAAGCTCTGGCAAAGGTAGTCAACGAGCTTAATCGCTTGTACCCACAGGGCGGGTACGATGCTGCGGCGCTGGCAAGTGCCGTCGCCGCTCCGGATTTCATCACTACCCGGAGCGGACATAATCGGCAATTCACACGCGAGGCAAGTATAGCTCTTGGAATGCTGTGCTACGCATGGACAAAAGAGGTTCCCAAACTAGCTATCCGAATGGATGTAAAGGAGCTGCTTACCTGTCTCCGCCAAGCAGTTGGTGACTTGCATGCCGATAGGTTGCTAGATGGGGATGAGTCAGAAAACCTAAAACTATTAGATGACACGGTTAACAAAATTTTGGAATGCAGTCAGGTCGACTTTGTCCATTCCTTCCCAGCATGGACCTTGGGTATGGAGTATGAGCATCCTTTTGTAGTCGGGCCGGTGTCCATCATGAGCCGAAACCAATGGCTTGATTCTGTAGATTTCAACGACTACGCCAAAAGGCCGAGAGCTCTGAAAAGCTGTACGAGCATTTCCAAGACTACCGGCTCGAACTGGCCCTTGAAGAGATCACCCGAAAGACTCATGTGGCTGCCGAGGCTGCAACCATTGAGACCATCTTCTCCAACCGAGATGTCCTGGTGGAACAAGGCCCCCTTCTTCAATAGGTACCTCCACCGATGCCATCGCCGGCGGGCGCGCTCCGAGGCATTGATGGAATGTATTTTGATGGCTGCCGAGATTAGTGAATGAAAGAAATTGCTGCGCCGATGTTCAATCTAATTGCATTGTCGCTTCCACGAGGGTTGGGGTTTGGGGACAACCCGCCTGTAGGGGCATGGCTTAGTGAGGATGGACTTTCTTGTGCCGCTCTAACCCGAAATTTCCAATCCGGCAACTTCGGAGTAGTCACCATGCGGCGTCGTGTCGATAGCGTGTGGGTGCTCCTCAGCCATGGTGAGTGCACAGCTCGCGAGTCCGAAGCACGCGCCTCAATCAGCCATTTTCTCAATACCCAAGCCCATCCGCTTCCACTCCCCTCAGGCGAACGACGACGTGCTCCTCTAAGCAGAATGGGTAAGCGCACACCAAGCGTGGTGTTCAAATCACTATTTGATCCAAGCCGCCGTATTGGGGCGTGGGCGCTGAATCAACTGTATCTCGCACTGCCATCCCCAGACAGAAATTGGGTTCCCGATTGCCAGACCGAGAATTTTCACACCCGCCTTTGGGAGGCCCACCTATTAGCGATTTTTCGTGAACAGGGACTCTTGGTCACCCAGCCTAAAGAATCACCCGATTTTCACATCGAAAATAGGCTGGGAGGTGAGGCCTGGGTTGAAGCAGTGACAGCCAACCCGGAAGAGCGGTATGAGCATTTTGGCGCCTCACCGGTCCCCCCACCAGTTGATCGACATGAGCGCTTCTTAGGAGCGGCTGCAGAAAGGTTTGCGAGGACCATCCAAAACAAATTGGACAAGCGTTACGAATCCCTACCGCACGTGGAGGGTAAGCCGCTCATTCTGGCCTTAGCCGATTTCCATGCGCCCAGTTCAATGCTGTGGAGCAGGGAGTCGCTCATCAGCTATCTCTATGGCTTTCTAGTTCACTCATCTGCGCATCGTGTAACGAACCTGATAACTGTGGAGGAAGAGACATCTCTGCTATCAGGGCGTCCCAACGGCCTATTTACGCTGAGGGAAAATGCCCATCTTTCAGCGGTCATTTTCACCAATGCCTGCACAGTGCCAAAGCTCAGCCGAGTGCCGATCTCAGGTGGAGCTCATCTAGACGGGTACCGATACTTGCGGTTTGGTGAGTTTTTCGACCGTTCTCCAGGAGCATCACGAGGTATCCCATTTCTGTTGGATGTAGCGTCTAGCGACTACGGTCAGCTCTGGCCGCAATATGGCTACGAGCCGTGGTCTGCTGAAGTGGAGGTCTTCCATAACCCTATGGCACTACATCCGGTGCCTAACGAGCTGATACCAGAAGTCACCCACTGGAGAGAAGTGAATGGAAGAATCGAGTGCGAATCTTTCTATGACGTATCCATACTCCGATCCAGGACACTCGTCCTCAGTGCTAACGCTAAGGTTCCGTCACTTGATGAGTTACTGACAGCAGCCAGTCCTCCAGAGATCTGACGGCGACGGTGTGGCCGCATCTTTGCCACGCAGGTAGATGAGGATTTCTCAGCAAGCTACTGCGCCAGGGAAGGACATGAGCCTCCTCCGCAATTCATACCGTTGAAGCGTCACCTCTCTTCGGGTAAAAGCGTGACCTTCTTACAACGTTACAACAGCGTCATCCACGAGAGCATAGGAAGAGAAATGTCGACCCAAGGACTAAATCGATTCATCGGACGCAAGATTCACGCAGTGATAATGATGGCCCCACTTAAGCGGGAAATGATACGCCTCGGCATATGCACGGCCATGGCAATTGCTCTGAATGTCCTCTTGTATACCGGCGTTGAACTAGATGGTACCATCAAGCCGTGGGCAGAAACGCCGATAAAGCTATTTGCATCGTCGATGCTATTCGCTTTCATGATTAAAGCATTTTTGCCACTTCTCGCATGGACCATTCTAAAAGCAGTGCTACTCAGTGCAAACAATGCCTTCAGCGGCGTACTGAGTTTTATGGGCAATCAGTTCACAGGGGTCATGTACTGCACCGGAATAATCCTGGGATCTATCACGACTAAACAGTATATGATTTCTGGGATTGTAGATTTTGAGCTGGCTTACCTGTCCGTGATCGTATTTGCTTCCGGAGTTATTTACTTCTTTATACTGCAATGTGCCATTCAACAAACAATGAATCCGGCTCTGCGCACACCGGCAGTGCCCCGCTCTCGCACCACGATGTGACTATTCATCTCAGTTGCTCAGTAATTCCGCCCACTGCTGACCCTCGAAGATGGAACTTAAAGTACATGTATATTAAAGAAAGAATAGTACGCCACACCAGTCCAGAAAAAGCTATCGCCATAGCAAAAACCGGGGACTTCATACTGAAATTCAAAGACCCAATGAATCTCGATTCCGGCCTGAATGGATTCATCAAGAATAGAATGAACGAATACAACACCAATCAAGAGCTTACTGATAAAGGTGCGATATTAGAGTTTGAATGGGCAGGAGACTTCGTGGAGCTCCTCAGCGCTACTGAACCACCTCTTCCTCCCAACATCTTAATACACCAGCCACCTTGGCGTGCTCACATCCGAGGTCCCATTGATTGCAATAAATTAAGGTTAGTATCTATTAAATTTAGCAGTGCGGGCGCAATTGATGAATTGATAGAATACCCTTGGTGGATTGATTTTTTACCTTTTGGGCGTGCTCAAGTCCAACGCTACATTAAGTTTAAATTCATCAAGGAACTTAGAAATACTTATATGAAAGAAAAGCGCTTCATTAGATTCATTGTAAACGAGACCACTCTATGATCGTTCCACTTGATTAACTACCGGGTGAGAACGTCGACTCTTATCTCTCGACCTCTATAACTGGCTCCTCTTCATCGACGCTGAAGTCATCTCGTAAAGCGCCTGCGGAATGTACGTCCCGACCAGCGAGTACAGCCCGCAGCCGGCGAATGGCGGCGGCTAGCCACTCAGATTCAGGCATTCCGTTCTCTCGAAGCAACTCATTCGCATTGCGAAGGACAGTATTAGCCTCAAGCATCAAATCAAGAGTGCTGAGATCGCAAAGTATTCCAGGGGGCATCATTAACCCAGCGAACGTTTTAAGTGCGTCCATGCTATTAATTTGTGCTGTAAGACAAACTCTTAAGCCTTCGTCCCAAGCACTGCTATTAACGATGCAGAATATGGCTTCTGTATCAGGAAGCTTTCTTAATACGACCCCATCAATTACAGCTTGGCGGTAGCGAGGGATTTCCGTTTGTCGCAGTGTTATCGTCTCAGCCTCATCGAATAAATAATCGCCATTATTATTGTTACTGTAGGGGGTTAACCCATGTGCGAACAAATGTTTTCTGAGTATCCAAGGTGCTATCAGTAAGTCACCATCTTGAATCAGCGTGTGTACTGTCTCCCAGAGCCACGACCGTCCGGCAGTAGAGCCGCGGGAAATGCGCCAGAGCAGTGAGCCTACGTCGTCCACCAGGCCGCGTTCAGCTTCTTCACCTGCGATCCAGTCATTTTCTCGAACTAGAACTCGACTAACGACCACCCAAAAAATATTCGAGCTTGGCTGAGGAAGGTTTGCCGAAAAATCCCCAATGCGATCAAGTAGAGACCCAAGTTGGCCCTCGATCAAGAGAGTTTTCAATTCCACCAACAATGCCTCAGCACTGGTAAGCTCCCAAAGCCTTTCGATATCAGCTCTGGAAAACTGCCCAGGCGGGTTTCCAAGGTAAAGCAAGCGGACTAGGTTTCGCCGCTTCGCAAGCCGCTGACCGTCAATTTGCTCTATATAGCGCTGACTCCCTTCCGCGAATCTGGGGAAGAGCAGTCGCAGGATTTCCATATGGCGTTGAGCAGAATTACCAAAAATCTCGATAAGCGTTTGGTCCCCACTGCCAGCACTTTGTTGTTGACGATGGCGGGTCATCATTTCCGACACACCAGGATCATCTACGAGTTGATGAACGTTCTCGGAGATACGCCCTCGGATACTAGGTGCCTTAGCAACCAACCAACTGTAAGCCAACACATCGAAAGGACAGATCTCTCCGCGAACAATTTCTTCTAAAACCGAAAATGCGCCTATTAGTCTTTTGATCTCACGGGGCGTGCGAATATCCCGTAGCAGCTGATTGAAAATATCTTGTTGATACGGTTGAGTGACCGATGGCACCGTAACACCGTTAGTACGGAGCGCCCGCAGCAGGAGATCCCGAGCATCGTCTTCGAAAAGCGGACGCAAGGGGATTGGAAATTGGATAATCTTTTCTAGGTAACTCTCCCCGGTTCGCAGTTTTTCTTCAGGGGTCGCCCCCCGCCCTAAAGCTTGGGCTACACGGTCAGGGTCATAAGCGACAAGGTAGGATATTCCTCTAATATCGCCGACAGCTTTGACAAGTTGCGCTACTGCGCGTACTTCATCATCTTCGACACGATCGAGTTCATCAATCAATACCACGACGGCAATTTTGGCATCTGCCAGTTTTATTTCAAGCTTCTTTCTTTCTTGGCTTGCTGATAATGCTCTAGGCTTATTGATTACGCGAAGTAGTTTCAAAAGCCATCTATTGTAAAACGTGGTCGCAGCACCGGTACCAACAAGCACGTCGACTAAACTAGCGGTTGTAGTGCCTACGAATTCGATCGACGCCTTGTATCTGTCCAGCTGTTCTCGAAATTTAAAGAGTTTTTCGCCAACGCTTGATCCGAGTGCATCTCGCAGCGAATTGAAATACGCTTCGACAAGCTCATCACGGCCTTTGAATAGCCATGGATTTAAATTTGCTACGACTACTCCATCCATCTGCTTGAGTTCATGACTTAGCAGGTTCAGTACGCTAGATTTTCCGAGCCCCCACTCACCTGTCAGACCGACCACGAATCCGGTAGCTCGACGGGAAATCTCTGAGTTATCACCAGGACCATGTTCAGTATGCACCAGCGTCTTAACGAGACTGGCCACGAAAGGTCCCCGATCTAGAGCGTCAAAATCAGCATCTTCAATCGCGCGATCCTGCCGCTGGATATGGTCGATGTCGTGGGGTTCCAAATCGATTCCTCTCCTTCGTCAGTCCTTGGCGAGCATAACAGGGTGCGTAGGAATAGACAGGTATGGACGTATTAGGAACGCTGGGTGTCAAGCCCGGGCGATGCTCTGGCTGTGGCAGTACTGCAGGGGGTATGGTGGCACCCTGACACAATCGCCGCACCTAGACCAGAGAGGTCGAAATGAAACGGATCGCCGCAACACTCTTTATCGCTCTATCCATCACAGGATGCGCCACTGAGCAGCAAACCTGGAAGGCAACGGCCACAACCGACGAATTCACTGACAAGACCACTATGATGGTCACCACGGGTGATCAGAGCACGCCAAGCTGGATCGTTACCCAGCCGCTGCACTTCTATCCCGTAGTTCGCAAGGAAGACGGCGAGATCTATGTCGGCATCATGTCCGGCGGCCGGTTCAAGGTACCGGTCGGTACCGTTCAGCTGCGTATCGATCAGAACGATGCATGGACGATCACCCCGCAGGAGACGCCGGTGAGTATGGCCCCGTCGATACCGATGGCGCCGATCGTTACACTTCAGGGCGAGCAGGCCACGCTGGTCAACAACGCTCAGGAGCAAGCGATGAAGTCCACGTCGCAGCTAATGAGCCCGTACACAGTGACCGGCGGCGACAAAGCCAAGCAGATCCTGAAGCAGATGGTCTCCGGCCACCTGATCAAGTACCGGACCGTGGGTATCAACCAGGCCGCGTCGACCACTGGAGAGGCCGTTATCGACCCATCGCTGGCCAAGTCACTTCGGGAGATCGGCATTGAGCCAGACCACCTGTAAAGCGCTCCTGTAGCCACAAAGAAGCCCGGCACGACGGGCTTTGCCAACTGCCCCTAAGCGTGATTGGACGGCGTTTCTACTCTTTGGTGAAGAGTTGAGTGGTCAAGCTGCCGGTGTTGCCCGTAAGGATCGCACCATCGCGGTGAGGGGCATACGGCCAGTTGAAATCGACAAGGGGGCACGTTGGAATTTTTAAATTGTATGCCATGGTTTCGTTTGAGATGTATGGAGTCAGATCCATTACTCCATTCAGGCGATAGTTTGGATTTTCGATAATAGTGCTAAAGGCAAAAGCTAGCGGATAAGTCTTGAATGCTGATATTTGCATCGGCTCATAGCCCGCACCAAATACCGTATGGAATAGGTCTTTCAGCATACCCTGACGGGATGAAGGGTAGAGCCACATGTGGAACTGCAGGCTGGAATGAAGCTCACCTCGGCCAAGCACGAACCGCCGCAGGTGCCTGATCATGGGTGACCTTGGCTCTGGTTTGTCACTCAACGCGATCATATGACCAGCAACAGCACGGGCAACTTTGTTGAGATACACTCCATTCAAATAAAGCGTACCCATTACAGGGAATTTCGCGGACTCCAATGGTTTTGATGCCGCTTTGTATGCGTCGATCAATTTAGGATCGAGTTCTGTCCCTAGAACCCGGTTGTTGCAGTCTGAGCACAGCGTCGATTTCGTTACACCGTTCTGCGCCAAGAACGAGCCCTGTCGCCCACGGAAGTTCGGATCAACCTGCTGCGCGATCCTCGTCACGCGACGTTGACCTGGAGCTACGAGACTCTTAGGAAACAGGTGATCCTTAGTCATCGTGCCCCGCTTCAGGCACAGATTGCATCGCCGAGGCAGCACGAGGGTTTGAGTAGGGGAGGCTAACATCATGTCTGTCCGTGCGCGTTTTGCATCATGCGGTTTCACTCCTCATGCAGAAGGCTCTGAATTCTACCTTAGCGCTTCCTGAGAGGACCTGCAGGCGGCCCACTTCCAGGCACTGATTGGAGCGGTTCGGCGTGCCGAACCTGCCAAATGGTGACTCAGATCCGTAACAGGACAGTTCATGCCCAATAGGCTAGTGATCCTGCTCCAGCCGGGAGGTGTTAACTACTTTTTTTCACTGTAAACCACAGTGGTTTACAGTGAAAAAAAGTGGTTAACAAGCCGTGGTCCAACACCTGATTTTGAAATATGTGATCGATTTCGTTTCATACGTCGGTCCGGCTGCCACTGCTCAGCTGATTCCTGGCTACCGCCAGGGATCAGGCAGCAGTATTTCTTCACGTCCCTTCTCAATTTCCATACTCAACACTGACACGAGAGTTTCCGCCACTGTTTCCCAGTGCGCAGCTTTGGCCTTGTACTGGTCAACATCAGTCCAGCCACCTCGCTCTGCGTTCAGTGCAGCGACAGCGGAGGTAGATGACAGCTCACAAGCGGCCCCGTATGCAGCCAGTAACCGGCGATTCTGAGGTGTATCAGGCCATTCCTGGTTCTGTTCGAAGTCCTGTCTGCTGATTGCGTGGGTGCTTCCTGCTAACGACAAGGTCGACATATCTGTCCTCCTTCCATGATGGAGTGCGCTGAGGCAGGGCTGGCGATGCCCCACATCTAAGCCAAGTACACGATCGAAGTATTTCTAGTGCCGCTTGTCACTGGGATATCTGCCAGCGCTGGACGTGCTCAGGGAAAGTGGCAAGTTTCAGAAGCCACTCTTGCATCACCCTGATGGAGAAGCTATTTCCGTATCGGCTCGCAACGTCAGCGCTCGCCCATCCGTCAATGCCTTACGGATCTCGTCAAGGCATTGAATTTCCCTGAGGCGCTCAAGCCTGCGGTAGGCCCAGCAGTTCTCCCAGTTCCTCCCGTGCCAACTTCACCCTATCCAATCTGCGATAAGGATGATCAGCAGCCAACCGGATAAGGGATTCAAACCTCGCCGGATCGAATGTAATGACGTCCTTGTAAATGTGCTCAAGCCCCCCTTTGTGAGGTTGCGACACAACAAATCCCATGCTTTCCAGCAGTCCAGACGCTTCGTTATCTTTGACGATCCGATGGCGGATGAAGCTCATCTTGAGATCGAAGTAGGTGCCCTTCGAACCTGGCAGCTTTCTCGACTCCAACCGACCGTTAGCGTTGATTTCTGCCCCTGGGACCTTGGAGGCAATAGCTTCCACAAGCTCAGCGTTCCCACCGACCTTCTGGCCAAAAAGGCGGGTGGCATCCGACATGTACGCAAAGATCCACGGCACATTACGTAGCGTCGCTCCCGTATAGAGGTAGCCGCGTTCTCCCTTGTAACGCTGCAGCATGCCCCTTAAAGCATTCTCGGAGAGGGCCACCTGGGTGTCTTTCTCCAGGATGTAAACCACACGGTCAAACTGCTCGATCAAAAGCTTGAGAATCTTCCGCGGGACGCCGTCAAACCTGGATTTGCGGTCGGTCTTCTGGTGCTGACGAGGATTGAAGTACGGGCAGTCGTTCCGCGACTCACCATCAAATGGAGCGATTCCAGGAATGGTCTTCGTCGCATGCTTTCCGAACGGGCTTTTAACGTTGGGCGGTAACTCATAGAGTCCAACCAGCTGGATAGGGTTGTCGCATGCCGGACACACAGCAAACTGAGCTAGCTTGCCTGCACTACCGGGCTGATACCACGGATCTCTGCGGAGCGTCTCATCCTCGAAACGATCCTTGTTGATGATCTTGCTTTCTGTGTCCTCGATGCGGAGCTTATAGACATCCATCTTTGCTGAAACCGTATCAATGAAGGGTTTCGTAATGGTATCCAGCGAGGGTAGGTAGCAGTATGCCTATCTGCCCCATTTGGCGGTCACCCTCCACTTGGAACGCGTCTGACGGATGCTCCTAACGACCTGGATTAGCCCCAGAAACAACTAACCCCCTGGTGCGCAGTCCAGGTCTGAGACCTGCCCGAGGCGTGGGGGCTATTCTTGCAGCGATACTACAGTTTCGGCATTACTAACCCGAGCCATCGATGGGCACTCAACCGGAATCTGCGTTTAGCCAGATCAGATAGTTCGGGTACGTGCGACAGCACAGATCTGAAGCTACGTTGCGCTATTCGATACTGAGCTTGAGACCGCAGTGGGCCGTATGGCTACGTCGAGAAGGGGAGGCGTGATCCAGTGAAGCACCAGTGCTGTCAGAACGCTTGAGATGGTGTTCACAGCTATCGCGACGAGAGCGTTACGCATTTTTGGAGCATCCATTTTTTGAAGTGGACCTCTATTTAATGCGCACAAACTGTGTGTCACCACCACCTCAAGAAAATTTCGTCACGCCCCAGAATGGGAATTCACGTTCGGGCTGCATCACGTTTTATCTCGTGCCAGAAGCCCTCGGCAGCTCTATCAGCTGGCGAGCCAAGACTCGACTACGTCAGCGCCATACTCGTTTTTCCAGGCCTTGAGTGTGCGCTGATTACCACCCTTGGTTTCAACGGTCTCACCGCTGTGCGGATTCTTGTAGACCTTTACAACGCGTGCTTTCCGAAGTGTCTTTGGGGCATTCGAAGCTGAAGGCACCGCTTGCGGATCGAGGATCATCACCACTTGGCGCAGACCGTAGCCGTACTCGTTGAGTAGGGCGCGAAGCTTCGTTTCGAATTCCATTTCCTGCTTCAAGGAAGAGTCATTTTTTAGCGCTTCCAGCTCGGCCAGTTGGGCCGCGAGCTGTTGTTCGAGTAAGCGAAATTCAGCGAGACGGGACATAGGATTCTCCAGATGATGTTCGGTGATTTTAGCAACCAAAAAAGAGAGCTTGCTAACTATCTTGATCCCACATGCTTGAATCGGCTATCTCGAGGCTGAGGGATCGGCGTGGATAAAAGGGTGGTGGCGTCTGGGTCGTCGCTCTGCATCGCCTCACCCATTAGGTATTCAATCAGTTTTTTGCTTCTCACCCATACGTACTGCCGGCATGCTGCATTTGGTATGGTTGGTCCCGCAACGGGGCGAAACCTAGCCTCCCAAAGGAGTTTGAACGCTTCCTTGGTCGACGTTCCCAGGTACACAGCGATCTCCGGTCCCAAAATGTAGCCTCGCCTGAATCTTTCGATCGCTTGGGGCTTAACCACCAGTTGCGTACGCCTGCCGTGTTCGACGTTGGTGCTCCAAAGCAGGCCAAGCCGAACAAACGCGTAAGCGCATTCTTCTTTAACACCCAATAGCGCAGCTGCTTTGACCACCGATAAACCGGGTAGGGTTAAGCCCTTGCCTCCTGTTCGGGCTTGTTGCCACGATGCAAACTCTTGCGCCTTGAGTAACCACGCCCCCACACCAACCGGGCCAGTCTCGGCCTGTCGGTAGGCACGAAGTTCACCTGCACGTATTGCCTGAACCAACTCGACCAACCCACCCCCCTTGGGCAGAGAATGCTTGGCCAAGTAGTTGATCGACACCAGGCTCTGGTCAGAGCTGGTAGGCAGCTTCTCATCAATCAGTTCGTTGATCGAGCGGCAGTCAATCAGCCACCTTTCGCCTGGGCGCGGTTCTCCACCAAAGAACTGGAGGGTACCACCAGCTAGCAGCTGCCTAACCCGATTGCGACAGAGGCTTAGCAAAGTCGAGGTTTCCTTCATATCAGCCACGCCCTGGAGATGCTGCGAGATTGCCTTCAAATGATCCAGGTCCACGACCGTAAAGACTCGATCTTCATGGGCCTTCTCCCGATAGGCGATTTGTCCCTCCTGATGAAGGCGTTTTACGACTGATACCCCGAGACCACAAGCTTCAGCAGCAGAATCGAACGACACCCAACGATGTCTCTCGATGGTCTCCTCACTCAAATTGCGATTTCGCTTCGCTAACGGTGCTTCCCACGCATGCTGCAGAAATGATTCGAACTCTCGACGAAGAAAGTCAAAACAAGGGTCGTCCAGACCACGGTGGATGTCGTGGTAAATCGGGCCGAACGACCTGCTGAGCGTCCAATTTCCGCTATCGGCATGGACTTCCTTGAGGCCACTCAGCAATTCTCTGAATGCGAGAGGCCAGTTCATGAGAACCACGCCCGCAGCGTTTGCCATAAGCCGCGATATCTCTAGCGAACCCGAATCAGCAACCTTCAGCGGCTGGGCTCTTTCCGTAGGCAAACTTCTGACAGCGAGACGCGATGACAACTCGTGAAACTGTTCGTAGGTAAGGGCAGCCAATCCCGCGTCAGCTGACAACGAGTCGGCGTAAAACCTATCTTCAAAACCAGAGGTGAGCCAGGCGGCTGTATCACTCGCCGGCGCGATCTCAAAATTGGTCCCGCACAAAGAGGTGCCACACGCTTGGCAACAATTCGCACTCATCGCGCTTGGATCGGTTTCCTTCAAACAGTTGGGGCACCGGCCGTGGAGTTCAGTACCGTGGACAGAACACGTCGTAACCAGCGTCAAGCCCCAGCTTTCTCTCCAATAACCGGCCTCACCCAAACAGATCGGACAGTACCGCGCGTGATGAGTCGTCCATAACTTGACCCCCTTGGGCCTAGGATCACGAAACTCAGCAGCGACCGTAGGCCAGCTCAGTGGTCCTTCCATCATCTGCAGCCAGTCTGCAACATCAGTCTCGTCGGCTCGTGCAAAGGCTGTGAGCAGTTCCTTTCTGGGTAATCCGTTGGCTTTCGCCAGGCGCTGAAGGTAGCCCAAAAGACTTTCGTCGTGATGGGGTCGTGGATTGATTAAAAGACCAAACATTCCTACACATCCGTGAAATCGAAGACATAAAGATTGGGGGAGTAGGGCCGGGCTGATGAGCCCGGCCCGTAGCCGTCAGGTATCGCTCTCTTCGAACCTCTCAAACGGCTCCCACTTTCCGAACAGCGGCTGGAAATTGAAGCTCGCGCTGAAGGGGTTTCGCTCCTCGGTGACGTAGCTCCAAACCTCGTCCTCAAAAGCCTCGGCAAGCACCGGAAGTTCAATTCCGGCAAGGTCCCGGACTTGAACCAGCCAAACAGCCCTGTCCACAATCTTTATGAGGTAGTCGATCAAGCCATTGGAGGCCAGGTAGAAGCGTTTAATCATCGCTGGCTCTACAAAACTGATGGTTTGAACAGGCAGTTCGCCTTCAATTGCCTGCAAAAGCATCACGAAATGCAGAGATGTATTAGCGGAGATGGTGAAGCGATCGTATGCCACCGTGGCCGAAAACCTGCGTCGCAATTGCTCGTTTGCCAGCAGCAGATTTTCGGTGCGTTTCAGGCCAATCAGAACAAATGCGATGCTGGTCTCATTCATCAGACTCTTGATCCAGTCTGCTGCCTCGTACGCTCCATTACGACGATAATCGACCAGGTGCTGCGCCTCATCGAGGACCAACATCTCCACGCCAAGGTTCTTCAGCAGCAGGACTACTCGTGCAAATTTAACCTCTGCCGAATGTCCTCGTGCCTCTGCGAAGGGATCCTTCAGCTCTGCCAAAATGGCTGCTGCAAGGTTCTTTTTGGTTGGAGACGAAGGCATCTCGACGAACAGAACTGTCCGCTTCTGCGGGTCATGGCTCTCCGATTCCACCAATGACCGAATGTACTCCTTGACCAATGTGCTCTTGCCCACACCGCTTGGACCTTGGATCAGCAACCCTTTACTTGCTCTGGTACGCCGACTATCGCCGTGGATATCGCCTAGTCGCGTCAACGCTCGCTCGACTTGAGGGCTGTGAATAAAACGATCGCGGAGCGTAAAGCTGTATTCACCACTCTCATAGCACTCAGAAAGATCGATGGCGTTCATGGCTTAGAACTCCCAGCAGGGCGACGAACCGAAACCTTGAAGGCTGCTGGCGGAATATTAGGAATAGAGTCACTGGTCCATTCCACTTCAGCGAGTACCTTGGGTGGAGGCGTGCTTTCGGTCACTCGACCCTCCTTGTCAATTTTCGCTATGGCAGCTGCGCGCCGTTTTCTGAGCGTCTGCGAACGGCGGGCCTCGTCTGCATCCTCCATAATTTCCTGGTAGCACCTGTGCGTAGCCTCGAAGCTAGGCTGCTCATTGTATTTTTCTCGAAGCGCTTTCTCGGCAGCCTTCCACACCTCCCTGCTCTTACCGGCCATTCGCTCATCTTTGGCGGGCACTTTGAAGAACAAGTTTCTGAAGCGGTCGTGAACCCAGACGTGCCCGGCTTCGTCTCGATAGCGGACGTTTACCTTTTCTCCGTCTGCCAAACGCATACGGAGTTCAGCAAGTTCCGTAGAGTGGTAGCCCACTTTGGCTACCTCGATGCCGTAATGGTGAACCTTCACCGAGGCCCGCTTGGCCAGAATGCACTCCAACGAATCCAGGTCGACGGGAAGGCTAATGACATGGTTCGCCTCGCTAGTCCCCCAGACTTGAGCCGGTGTTCTGTTGTCCAGCCCCCGATGAGGAGTCTGGTGGTAACCATCGACGATCCATTTCACTACCACCGCTTCCAATTGAGGGAGCGTGAAGCATGCATTTTTCTCCGAGTCGTAATCGCCACGCTGCTGGATATTCGAGAATGTGGTACCCGGGAGGTTGTGGATAAGCCCCAGGTTCTGTGTGCTGAAAAAGCGTTCGACGGCACCTTTCCTTTGAGGGGCCCTGGAAGCGGGATACATGATCTCGATACCCAACTCGTTGAACCCCATGATGAGATCACCCGCGTGAAATTCCGCCGCGTTGTCTGGAACGATGCGAGCCGGCAGCCCACGTGCCCACCATTCATTTCTCACTTTAGGAAAACGCTTCAGCAGTTCGGCCTTTGGGCGGATTGAGCGTTCGATCACACGAAGCACGGTTTCCGTATTTGGCGCCGACAGGTGAAGCAGATATCCCATCACCATTCGAGAGAAGCGGTCCAGGACGATCGTCAGATAGGGGCGCCCAATACACAACCCCGAGGTTTCATCCACAAGCTGTACGTCCAATAGCGTGTGATCAATCTCCCACCGTTCCAGAATCTCATGGACACGTAGGACACCCGCCGCAACGCGGTGTTTTTTGTCTGCTGCGTGTTTTCCAAGCCTCTCCTTATCCACAAGGTACGGATCCAGCTTGGCGATGTACCTTCGGACAGTCATTCCGCTTGGGATCTTGAGCTGATCCGAGGGCAAACGACTTTTGTTCCTCTCTTTAATCTGATCCTCGAACTCTAAAACGACCACGCTGACCGCAGGAATCGTATCTCGCAGGTAGGTTTTATTAATCACCCCTTCAAGAATAACTTCGAGCTCGCCCTGTATCGCGGGAGCTCGACCCTTTTGGGCATGCTGAGGGATGAGCTTTACTACGTTCTGACCAATGTATTTGGCTGCCCAACGCCGAATGGTGGAAACCGAAGGTGCGCATGCATCCCCAATTTTTTTTGCGATCTTTCTAAGGTACTTGATCATGTCTTCGTCACCCGGCAGCTTGTTTTGACCACGCTTGGTTAATGCGTCCACATACTTGCGTCGACGCAATGCCTCATCCCCATGTTTTTTGGGGAAGCATGAAATATCTGGAGGGACGTTACGCACATACGGAACCTTCCCGAGATAAGGCTGATCAGCGGAAATCTCGATCTCGCGCTTCTCGTAGGCCTCATAGAACTCCTTCTCGGATAGCTTCGTGGGCTCACCAAGCTCATCGAAAAAGAGCAGCTTCCGGTCAATAAGCCTCTTCTCAAGCACCATCAATACGCCACGTACGATGACGACCAATTTCACCCTAAGGGAAAAGGTTTGCATGACGGTGCCCCCCTTGCAGGAAGACCGGGGAGTCAGTGTCAATTGACCTATCAAGGTCAATGCCCACCACCCCAAGGCCTAACAAGCGCCATGCTTTCCTCTCACCAACCACGCAGAGCAAATCTGCAACGGTCATAGGCGGCCATTCGTTGAAGGCCGCCATTACCTCCTCCAACGCCTGATGCGAAAGCTCTGGACCGCGCCGGTGATACATCAGCCTTCTAAGATTGGTAGCCAGGGGTTCAGCTTCAATTAACTTGTCAGTGATCACCGAAAAGTTACGGGCGGTGGCGTTGAAGTAGCGCTCAGCGGCATCCAGTCGCTGCCTGACGCTGGCTATCTTCAGTCGGTCGTGAGGCTTCACTTCAAACCACCACTCGCGCCCATCCGCGAGGAATACCTGTACGTCTGGGTAGTATTTGAAGTAACCCTGGAGCGATGGAACACGTTCCTCACTGGGCTGCGGGACGTAGCCGATGACCGTAGGAGACAGCTCAAGAAGCCGAAAAAGAGCGCCTTCGAGCTGGGACTCCCAGGGCACAGGCTTTTTATTTTTGAGCGATGGGAAGTAGCCGCGGTAATGGTTGGACCGCCGCGTGACCACCTTTCGTACTGTCATGAAACACCTCCGAAAATCTCGAAACGAGCGCCGACGCTGCGCCAAAAAATCAAGGCGCAGGGCGGGCGAAGTGAGGCCTTTCGACAGGCAACACTGTGCCGTCGAGTAGCCTCGCTAAGGTCGAAAAGCTGGGAGAGGATTGACAGTCGCTTCGAAAAAGCAGACATTGCGGGTTCTCAGGACGCAAGTCTGCTTTGCTAAGCGCGGTCAGTCCTCTCGGGATTGATCGCGTTTTTCTACATTTTTCAGGTCTCCTTTTCTGCTCATAAGTCATGACCCTCATGACTGATCAGAATCTCAAGCAAACGGCTTGCTCTATTTACTTCTAAACCGCTACGTGGTGATCGCCCGAGCAGTTTTGATCTGATCTGAAGTTATCGTTCCAACCAGCTGATTGGATTACAAATCTTCAGAGCGATGCTGAAAAAGTTGGTCATAGATCTTATTCCAACATCACTTCGAAATCTACAATAAATCTAATTCGGCGAGTTATGCTCAATACTGCCTCGATACTAATTTTATTAAAATAGATACTTAACAAGTATGTGTAATTAACTATTAATTTGTACGATTATAAATTTGGGGGAATCGCAGCAATCCCTCAACAGCTAAGGTCCGCCCGCTGACCTTTTCAGTTTTCCCGGCTGCCCCATCAGATCCCTTCCTCAATGCATCCCCATCCCCCCTAAAATTCCAACGAGCGGAGTAGGGCGTACCGGCGGAACTCCGGGCAAAAAAAAAGCCCGCGATGGCGGGCTTGATGGTGACCGACGGGGACCAGGTCGCAGTCCCGGTCGGTCAACTATTTGTGAAACCGTGCAGCTATTCTGTGAACCTACACCTGATCAGAAGTCCAGGTTCGACACCGACAGCGCATTGCTTTCAATGAACTCACGGCGTGGTTCTACCGCATCACCCATCAGGGTGTTGAAGATCTGGTCGGCAGCGATCGCGTCTTCAATGGTGACCTTCAGCATACGGCGGACGGTTGGGTCCATGGTGGTTTCCCACAGCTGATCCGGGTTCATCTCACCCAGCCCTTTATAGCGCTGGATGGTGTGGCGCTTGGTGGTCTCGTTCATCAGCCAGTCCAGGCCTTCCTTGAACTCGACGATGGCCTTGCGGCGCTCACCACGCTGAACATAGGCGCCTTCGCCCAGCAGGCTGGACAGCTTGGCACCGATGTTGACCACGGTACGGTAGTCGTTGCTGCCGAAGAAGTCGCGGTTGAAGGTGATGTAGCTGGCCAGGCCGTGGGAGGTGATTTCCACTTCCGGCAGCCAGACATTACGCTCTTTGTCTTCGCGCAGGCTGGCCTTGTAGGCCAGGCCCGACTTCTGGCTGTTGTTCAGACGTTCCTGGAAGCTCGCCAACCAGGCCTGCATGACGGCGTGGTCGCCCAGGTGCTCCAGGGTCACTTCCGGCAGGTAGATGAAGTGCTCGGTCAGCTCTTCCGGGTACAGTCGCGACAGACGCTTGAGGGTCTTCATCACACTGCGGAACTCGTTGACCAAGGCTTCCAGTTGTACACCGGAAACGGCTGGCGCCGATTCGTCCAAGTGCAGGCTGGCGTCTTCGAGGGCCGACTGGGTCATGTATTCTTCCATGGCCTCGTCGTCCTTGATGTACTGCTCCTGCTTGCCTTTCTTCACCTTGTACAGTGGTGGCTGGGCAATGTAGATGTAGCCACGCTCGACCAGTTCCGGCAGCTGACGGAAGAAGAAGGTCAGCAACAGGGTACGGATGTGCGAACCGTCGACGTCAGCATCGGTCATGATGATGATGTTGTGATAACGCAGCTTGTCGATGTTGTACTCTTCGCGACCGATACCGCAGCCCAGCGCAGTGATCAGCGTGCCGACCTCCTGGGACGAGATCATCTTGTCGAAACGGGCTTTCTCGACGTTGAGGATCTTGCCCTTCAGCGGCAGGATCGCCTGGGTACGACGGTTACGACCTTGCTTGGCCGAGCCACCTGCGGAGTCACCCTCCACCAGGTACAGTTCGGAAAGGGCAGGGTCCTTCTCCTGGCAGTCCGCCAGTTTGCCCGGCAAGCCGGCGATATCCAGCGCGCCTTTGCGGCGAGTCATTTCACGTGCTTTACGCGCCGCTTCACGGGCACGGGCAGCATCGATCATCTTGCCGACAACGGCCTTGGCTTCGTTGGGGTTCTCCAACAGGAAGTCGGCGAAGTACTTGTTCATTTCCTGTTCCACGGCGGTTTTCACCTCCGAGGAAACCAGCTTGTCCTTGGTCTGGGAACTGAACTTCGGATCCGGCACTTTTACCGAGATGATCGCGGTCAAGCCTTCACGGGCATCATCACCGGTGGTGGCGACCTTGTTCTTCTTGGCCAGGCCTTCCTGCTCGATGTAGTTGTTGAGGCTACGGGTCAGGGAAGAACGGAAGCCAACCAGGTGGGTACCGCCATCGCGCTGCGGAATGTTGTTGGTGAAGCACAGCAGGTTTTCGTTGAAGCTGTCGTTCCACTGCAGCGCCACTTCGACACCAACGCCATCGTCACGCTGAACATTGAAGTGGAACACCTGGGAGTTGACCGGGGTCTTGTTGGTGTTCAGGTATTCAACGAACGCACGCAGGCCGCCTTCGTATTTGAAGAACTCTTCCTTGCCCGAGCGCTCGTCCTTCAGCAGGATGCCAACGCCGGAGTTGAGGAAGGACAGCTCACGGATACGCTTGGCCAGGATGTCCCAGCTGAAGTGGATATTCTTGAACGTTTCACCCGAAGGCTTGAAATGGATGTGGGTACCGGTGGTTTCACTGTCGCCCACTACGGCCATCGGTGCCTGCGGCACACCATGCACGTAAGTTTGTTCCCAGATCTTGCCGCTACGGCGAACGGTGAGCACCAGCTTTTCAGACAGGGCATTGACCACCGACACACCCACGCCGTGCAGGCCGCCAGAAACCTTGTACGAGTTGTCGTCGAACTTACCGCCGGCGTGCAGCACGGTCATGATGACTTCGGCTGCCGAAACGCCTTCTTCTTTATGCACGTCAACCGGAATGCCGCGACCGTTGTCGCGCACACTGATCGATTCGTCCGTATGAATGATGACGGTGATGTCATCGCAGTGACCCGCGAGGGCTTCGTCGATCGAGTTGTCGACCACCTCGAAGACCATGTGGTGCAGGCCGCTACCATCATCGGTGTCGCCAATGTACATGCCGGGGCGCTTGCGCACGGCATCCAAACCTTTCAGCACCTTGATGCTGGAGGAGTCGTACGTTTGATTTTCGCTCATGCCTTCACTCCCGATGGTCGTGGGTCTGGGTGATACGGCCCTGTTCCACGTGGAACAAAGCAACTGGCGTTTCCGTTTGCCAGCCTTCCCTCAGTAATTCGTGATCTACACAGGTGATGAACACCTGGCAGCGTAATTCTTCAAGCAAGCGGCACAATGCGCGGCGGTGCTGGTCGTCCAGCTCCGACGGCAAGTCATCCACGAGATAAATACAGTGACCGCGGCGAGCCTGGCTGACGAGGTGGCCCTGGGCAATGCGCAATGCACACACCACCAGCTTTTGCTGACCACGCGACAAAATGTCCGCTGCGTTGTTGGCAGCCAGACGAAGACGCAAATCAGCACGCTGCGGGCCGGCCTGGGTATGGCCCATCTGCTGATCACGAAGGAGAGAGGAAGCGAGGACTTCTTGCAGTTCCCGGTCCTTGTCCCAGCCTCGGTAGTAGCTCAGGGTCAACCCGTCCAACTCGACCAGTTCGCTCAGGGTTCGCTCGAAGACGGGCTTCAAGGCCTTGATGTAGTTGCGACGGTATTCATCTATTTCCGCGCTGGCCAGGCACAATTCCCGGTCCCAGGCGGCTTGCGAAGCTGGGTCAAGTGTACCATGACGCAACCACGAGTTCCGCTGCCTCAGCGCCTTCTGCAGACGTTGCCAGGCAGGCAAGAATCGGGGTTCCACGTGGAACACTCCCCAATCGAGGAACTGCCGACGTATTTTCGGCGCCCCTTCCAACAGCCGAAAACTGTCTGGGTTGATGAGCTGCAAGGGCAGTAGTTCAGCCAGTTGCGCTGCGCTCCTGGCATTCTGCCCATCGATGCGGATGGTGAACTCTCCCTGCCGTTCTCGTGAAACACCAAGGTTGCTGGTGCCGCCCTCGGCCAGCTGCACTTCGCCAAACACCGTGCACGCCGGTTGATCGTACTGAATGACCGGGTTCAGGCGGGTGCTGCGGAACGAACGGGCCAGGCCGAGCAGATGCACAGCTTCAAGCACGCTGGTCTTACCGCTGCCGTTGGCGCCGTAGAGGATATTGATGCGGGGAGAGGGTGTGAGTGTCACCGGGTGCAGGTTGCGCACCGCGGTGACCATGATACGTCGAAGGGACATTAGGCCTGCTACGTTACAGGCGCATCGGCATGACTACATAGGAAGAATCGTCATTGCCCGCTTCCTGCAGCAGCGCACTGCTGTTGGAGTCGGACAGAATCAGACGAACTTGCTCGGTAGTCATCACGCCCAACACGTCCAGCAGGTAGCTGACGTTGAAGCCGATTTCCAGCGAGCTACCTTCGTAGTCCACGCTGATCTCTTCTTCAGCTTCTTCCTGCTCAGGGTTGTTGGCCTGAATCTTCAGTTGCCCAGCCGCCAGCTGCAGACGGATGCCGCGATACTTTTCGTTGGAAAGAATCGCGGTACGGCTGAACGCTTCACGCAGTGCCTGGCGATCGCCCAGCACCAGCTTGTCGCCGCCCTTGGGCAGCACACGCTCGTAGTCCGGGAACTTGCCGTCGACCAGTTTCGAGGTAAAGGTGAACTCGCCGGTGGTCGCGCGAATGTGATGCTGGCCCAGCACGATGCTGACCATCCCCTCAGGGTCGGTGAGCAGGCGCGCCAGCTCCAGGATACCTTTGCGCGGCACGATGACCTGGTGACGCTCATCCTGCTCGATCGCTGCGCTCATCGAGCACAGGGCCAAGCGGTGGCCGTCGGTGGACACCGCGCGCAGGGTGTTGCGCGACACTTCCAGCAGCATGCCGTTGAGGTAATAGCGCACATCCTGCTGGGCCATGGCGAAGCTGGTGCGCTCGATCAGGCGGCGCAGTTTGCTTTGCTCCAGGTTGCAGGTAAGCGAGCCAGGGCCTTCTTCCACGGTCGGGAAGTCATTGGCCGGCAGGGTCGACAGGGTAAAGCGGCTACGGCCGGCCTTGACCAACAGCTTCTGCTCATCAACCTTGATATCGATCAGAACGTCGTTCGGCAGGCTCTTGCAGATGTCCATCAGCTTACGGGCCGGGACAGTGATTTCGCCGGGTTCAGCCGGCTCTTCCAGTTGCACGCGGCCTACCAGTTCGACTTCCAGATCGGTACCGGTCAACGACAGCTGCTGGCCTTGTACGACCAGCAGTACGTTGGACAGGACCGGCAAGGTCTGGCGGCGCTCGACGACACCGGCGACCAGTTGCAGGGGTTTCAACAGGGCTTCGCGTTGAATGGTGAAATGCATGGTCTAGTCCCTTGCCTTCAGTTAGCTGGGCTGACGGCCATCAGGTCGTTAGCGTGCGCAGCAGGTTCTTGTAGTCCTCGCGGATGTCCGCGTCGGATTCCTTCAATTCGTTGATCTTGCGGCAGGCGTGCAGCACGGTGGTGTGGTCACGGCCGCCAAACATGTCGCCGATCTCCGGCAGACTGTGGTTGGTCAGCTCCTTGGACAACGCCATGGCCACCTGACGCGGGCGCGCGACAGAGCGCGAGCGGCGTTTGGACAACAGATCGGCGATCTTGATCTTGTAGTACTCGGCCACGGTGCGCTGAATGTTATCCACACTCACCAGCTTGTCTTGCAGCGCCAGCAGATCCTTGAGCGATTCGCGAATCAGCTCAATGGTGATATCGCGGCCCATGAAGTGCGAGTGGGCGATCACCCGCTTCAGGGCGCCCTCCAGTTCACGTACGTTGGAGCGAATACGCTGGGCGATGAAGAACGCCGCGTCGTGCGGCAGCTCGACCTTGGCCTGGTCGGCTTTCTTCATCAGGATCGCGACACGGGTTTCCAGTTCCGGCGGCTCCACGGCCACCGTCAGGCCCCAGCCGAAGCGCGACTTCAGACGCTCTTCCAGGCCTTCGATTTCCTTTGGGTAGCGGTCGCTGGTGAGAATCACCTGCTGGCCACCTTCGAGCAAGGCGTTGAAGGTGTGGAAAAACTCTTCCTGCGAGCGCTCCTTGCGGGCAAAGAACTGGATGTCGTCGATCAGCAAGGCATCGACCGAGCGATAGAAACGCTTGAACTCGTTGATTGCGTTGAGCTGCAGCGCCTTGACCATGTCCGCTACGAAGCGCTCGGAATGCAGGTAGACCACCTTGGCATTCGGGTTCTTCTTCAGCAGGTGGTTACCCACAGCGTGCATCAAGTGCGTCTTGCCCAAACCCACGCCGCCATAAAGGAACAGCGGGTTGTAGCCATGCTTGGGGTTATCGGCCACCTGCCAGGCAGCGGCGCGGGCCAACTGGTTCGACTTACCTTCGACAAAGGTTTCGAAAGTAAAGGTGCGGTTCAGGTAGCTGGTGTGCTTGAGCGCGCCTTCGACCTGGACGGTGCGCTGTTCGGTGCGCCCGCTCGCGGCCGGCACCGAGCTGCTTTCGGCCATGGAGTCGAAACTGTCACGCGATGACGACTCTGCGCTGTCATTGACCAGCACAGGCTCAGCCACGGCGGCGGTGACCGGCTCGACAAAGGCGGCTGGCGCAGCGGTGGGTTGCGGCTGGCTTTGTGCAAGAGACGCTGCCACTGCGGCACTGACCGGGGCGTTGGGTGCGGCACGTGGTGCAGAGCTACGACGGCTACCTATTAACAAGGAAAGGGCAGGCGCGATGCCGCTGCCGTTCTCACCCAACAGTTCGAGCAGACGGCCGAGGTACTTTTCATTCACCCAATCGAGAACGAAGCGGTTAGGCGCATAGACGCGCAACTCGTCGCCTTCGGCTTCGACCTGTAGCGGACGGATCCAGGTGTTGAATTGCTGGGCAGGCAGTTCATCGCGCAGAAGCTCCACGCACTGCTGCCAAAGTTCCACTGACACGGATATCCCCTGAGTTTGAAAGCCGGATGAGGCAAAAACAAACCGCCATTGTACCGGTCGAGCGTTCAGTTATCCACATGTGGAAACATTCTGAGCAATGACAAATCAGCCATTTAGCGACCAAAACACCTCGATAGCACGGTGGATAAGCTCTGTGGATAACCGCACATGAGGGCTATGCACAACCCTGGGTCGAGCCCTGTTGATAACTCCTCTGTGGATAAACGGCGATTTCATCCACACGTTTTGCCCACGCGCAGCACAGGCGCCGCACCCCTTGTGGACAAGGTTTTGAAATTCTGTACAGCCCATGAATAAAGGCCTGCAGAACGTTATCCACAGATACTTATCCACTTAAGAGTTATAAGTTCTTCAGAAAAGCTTTTTATATGTCTCTTCTTTTTTTTCATTTTGTCGTCCGTTTGTCTGCACGAGCAAGCGTCGCCTGGACGGGCGCCGGGTTTGCACCTTCCATAAGGAAAGGCTGGTTGGAAATTGACCTATTGGCTTGCTTTCTCTAGAATCGCCGATCTCTTAAAAAGGGGGCCATCCCGGCCCGTCGTCGACAAACCCAGGTAACACGCCATGAAACGTACTTTCCAACCAAGCACCATCAAGCGCGCTCGCACCCACGGCTTCCGTGCCCGTATGGCTACCAAGAACGGCCGCGCTGTTCTGTCGCGTCGTCGCGCCAAAGGCCGTAAGCGTCTGGCCATTTGATTTTTCGGCACAGGTGGTGAGTCAGGACTTCAGTCGGGAAAAGCGACTGCTTACACCCCGGCATTTCAAAGCGGTCTTCGACTCCCCAACCGGCAAGGTTCCAGGGAAAAACCTGCTGATCCTTGCTCGCGAGAACGGTCTCGATCATCCGCGCCTCGGCCTGGTAATCGGCAAGAAGAGCGTCAAGCTCGCCGTTCAACGCAATCGCCTCAAGCGCTTGATGCGCGATTCCTTCCGTCTCAACCAGCACCTGCTTGCTGGCCTGGACATAGTGATCGTCGCGCGCAAGGGATTGGGTGAGATAGAAAACCCGGAATTGCACCAACACTTTGGCAAGCTCTGGAAACGCCTGGCACGCAGCCGGCCCACTCCAGCGGCAAACGCCGATTCCGCAGGGGTAGACAGTCAAAATGCGTAAACTGGCCCTCGTTCCGATCCAGTTTTACCGTTACGCCATCAGTCCCCTGATGGCCAGCCACTGTCGTTTCTACCCCTCTTGCTCCTGTTACGCTTACGAAGCCATTGAAAACCATGGTCTTTGGCGTGGCGGGTGGCTAGCCGTTCGTCGCCTGGGGCGTTGTCATCCGTGGAACGACGGCGGTTTCGATCCCGTTCCCCCCGCTCCTTCCTCCCGAACTTCTTCGATAGCCGAGTAATCATGGATATTAAACGCACGATCCTGATCGCCGCCCTGGCAATCGTGTCCTACGTCATGGTCCTGAAGTGGAACGATGACTACGGGCAGGCTGCCTTGCCGACTCAGAATACTGCTGCCAGCACTGTTGCTCCGGGCCTGCCTGATGGCGTACCGGCCGCTAACAACGGCGCCAGCGCCGATGTTCCGAGCGCCAACGCCGAGTCGACCCCTGCCGAGCTGGCACCCGTTGCACTCAGCAAGGATCTGATCCGGGTCAAGACCGATGTCCTGGAACTGGCTATCGATCCAGTCGGTGGTGACATCGTCCAGCTGAACCTGCCGAAGTACCCACGCCGTCAGGACCATCCGAACATTCCGTTCCAGCTGTTCGACAACGGTGGTGAGCGGGTGTACCTGGCCCAGAGCGGTCTGACCGGCGCCAACGGCCCGGATGCCCGTTCCACTGGCCGTCCTCTGTACGCCGCCGAACAAAAGTCCTACCAGATGGCTGATGGCCAGCAACAACTGGTGGTCGACCTGAAGTTCAGCGACAACGGTGTGAACTACATCAAGCGCTTCAGCTTCAAGCGCGGTGAGTACGACCTGAACGTCAGCTACCTGATCGACAACCAGAGCGGCCAGGCCTGGAACGGCAACATGTTTGCCCAGCTCAAGCGTGACGCCAGCGGCGATCCGTCTTCGAGCACTGCTACCGGCACCGCGACCTACCTGGGCGCTGCCCTGTGGACAGCGGGCGAGCCGTACAAGAAAGTGTCGATGAAAGACATCGACAAAGGCAGTTTGAAAGAAAATGTGTCCGGCGGCTGGGTCGCCTGGCTGCAGCACTACTTCGTGACTGCCTGGATCCCTGCCAAGTCGGACAACAACGTCGTCCAGACCCGCAAGGACAGCCAAGGCAACTACATCATCGGCTACACCGGCCCAACCATCAGCGTACCTGCTGGCGGCAAGGTCGAAACCAGCGCCATGCTGTACGCCGGTCCGAAGATTCAGTCCAAGCTCAAGGAATTGTCCCCAGGCCTGGAACTGACCGTCGACTACGGCTTCCTGTGGTTCATCGCCCAGCCGATCTTCTGGCTGCTGCAACATATCCACAGCCTGCTGGGTAACTGGGGCTGGTCGATCATTGTCCTGACCATGCTCATCAAGGGTCTGTTCTTCCCGCTGTCGGCTGCCAGCTACCGCTCGATGGCGCGCATGCGTGCCGTGGCGCCGAAGCTTGCCGCACTGAAGGAACGCTTCGGTGACGATCGCCAGAAGATGTCCCAGGCGATGATGGAGCTGTACAAGAAAGAGAAGATCAACCCGCTGGGTGGCTGCTTGCCGATCCTGGTGCAGATGCCGGTATTCCTGGCCCTGTACTGGGTACTGCTGGAAAGCGTCGAGATGCGTCAGGCCCCATGGATGCTGTGGATCACCGACCTGTCGATCAAGGATCCGTTCTTCATCCTGCCGATCATCATGGGCGCCACCATGTTCATCCAGCAGCGCCTGAACCCGACGCCGCCGGATCCGATGCAGGCCAAGGTGATGAAAATGATGCCGATCATCTTCACCTTCTTCTTCCTGTGGTTCCCAGCCGGTCTGGTGCTGTACTGGGTTGTGAACAACTGCCTGTCGATTTCGCAGCAGTGGTACATCACCCGCCGTATCGAAGCAGCGACCAAAAAAGCTGCTGCTTGACGGGCTACTGCGCTAGCCTGTGAATAAAAACGCCCCTTCGGGGGCGTTTTTGCTATCTGTCGTTTTTGTCGTAGAGGCTTTCGAGCATGAACACTGTGCGTGAAACCATCGTCGCCATCGCTACCGCCCAAGGCCGCGGCGGCGTAGGCATCGTCCGCCTGTCCGGGCCACTGGCGGCCAAGGCCGGTCAACTCATCACCGGCCGCACGTTGACGCCGCGCCATGCCCACTACGGGCCGTTCCGCGACGAGCAGGGGCTGGTGCTGGATGAAGGCATTGCGCTGTTCTTCCCGGGCCCCAACTCGTTTACCGGCGAAGACGTGCTCGAGCTTCAGGGCCATGGTGGTCCGGTGGTCCTGGACATGCTCCTGCAGCGCTGTGTACAAGTCGGTTGCCGTCTGGCTCGCCCCGGCGAGTTCAGCGAGCGTGCATTTCTCAACGACAAGCTCGACCTTGCCCAGGCCGAAGCCATCGCCGATCTCATCGAAGCCAGCTCCAGCCAGGCCGCGCGCAATGCCTTGCGTTCGCTGCAGGGGGAATTTTCCAAGCGTGTGCACAGCCTGACCGAAGCGCTGATTGCGTTGCGAATCTACGTCGAGGCCGCCATCGACTTCCCGGAGGAGGAAATCGACTTCCTGGCTGACGGCCATGTGCTGTCGATGCTCGATACCGTGCGCAGCGAGTTGTCCACAGTGCAGCGCGAAGCTGGGCAGGGTGCCTTGCTGCGTGACGGCATGACGGTGGTGATCGCAGGCAGGCCCAATGCGGGCAAGTCGAGCCTGCTCAATACACTGGCTGGCCGTGAAGCGGCGATCGTCACCGATATCGCAGGCACCACCCGGGACATCCTCCGCGAACATATCCACATCGATGGCATGCCGCTGCACGTGGTCGACACCGCCGGTCTGCGTGATACCGATGACCATGTGGAAAAAATCGGCGTGGAACGGGCGCTCAAGGCCATTGGCGAAGCTGACCGTGTGTTGCTGGTGGTGGACTCCACCGCTCCCGAAGCCAGCGACCCATTTGCGCTGTGGCCGGAGTTCCTGGACCAGCGTCCTGACCCTGCCAAGGTCACGCTGATTCGTAACAAGGCTGACCTCAGTGGCGAGCGAGTAGGGCTGGAACAGTGCGACGACGGCCATGTGACGCTTACCCTGAGCGCCAAGGGCGACGACCAGGGCCTGCAGCTGCTGCGCGACCACCTCAAGGCCTGCATGGGCTACGAGCAGACCGCGGAGAGCGGCTTCAGCGCACGCAGGCGCCACCTGGATGCACTGCGCCAGGCCAGTGACCACCTGGAGCACGGTCGCGCCCAATTGACCCTGGCTGGCGCTGGTGAGCTGTTGGCTGAAGACCTGCGCCAGGCACAACAGGCCCTGGGCGAAATCACCGGCGCGTTCAGTTCCGACGACCTGCTGGGCAGGATTTTCTCCAGTTTCTGCATCGGCAAGTAGTCCACAACCTGCAAGACCAAGGCCGCTCCTACAGGGAGCGGCTTTTTTTTGCCTGCAGGAGCCCTGTGGAAAACTCACCTTCAGCTCAGTTGATAAGCAGGCTTTTTTTCTGAGGACAAAGTGGCCTGTGGGTAAATAGGCATTTCATCCACAGGCTAAACGACGTTATCCAGAACCCTCAAGGCACTCCAGACACAGGGTTTAATTTCTCTCTACACAGCGGATTATATGGCGTACAGAACCTTATCCACAGATAAGTGTGTGCATAAGAATAAACATAAAAACAAAGCTTTTTTAAATTTCTCTTCTTTGATTTCTGTTGTCTGCCACTCATCCACAGCTGGTCAAAATTTGCGCAAAAGGTTTCT
Organism: Pseudomonas sp. NPDC089396; assembly: GCF_044749545.1. Lineage (NCBI taxonomy): Bacteria > Pseudomonadati > Pseudomonadota > Gammaproteobacteria > Pseudomonadales > Pseudomonadaceae > Pseudomonas > Pseudomonas sp. NPDC089396. Next base: position 151,329 of record NZ_JBIVIC010000001.1, read on the forward strand.
TTAGAGGGGGGGAAGTCCCTATACTTGTCGGCTTACCTTCTCTATTCGCAAAAACAGGCACGAGGTGCGTGGTGGATTTCCCTTCCCGTTTTGAAGTGATCGTCATCGGCGGCGGCCATGCCGGTACCGAGGCTGCGCTTGCGTCTGCACGCATGGGTGTGAAAACCCTGCTGCTGACCCACAACGTGGAAACCCTCGGTCACATGAGTTGCAACCCCGCCATCGGCGGTATTGGCAAAAGCCATCTGGTCAAAGAGATCGATGCGCTCGGCGGCGCCATGGCATTGGCTACCGACAAGAGCGGTATCCAGTTCCGCGTCCTGAACAACCGCAAGGGGCCGGCCGTACGCGCCACCCGTGCACAGGCAGACCGCGCCATCTACAAGGCGGTGGTGCGCGAGATCCTGGAAAACCAGCCGAACCTGTGGATATTCCAGCAGTCGTGCGACGACCTGATCGTCGAGCAGGACCAGGTCAAAGGCGTGGTCACGCAAATGGGCCTGCGCTTTTTCGCCGAACAAGTGGTATTGACCACCGGTACCTTCCTCGGTGGCCTTATCCACATTGGCCTGCAGAACCATTCCGGTGGCCGCGCCGGTGATCCACCTTCGATCGCCCTGGCTCACCGCATGCGTGAACTGCCGCTGCGCGTCGGCCGACTGAAAACCGGCACGCCACCGCGTATCGACGGGCGCTCGGTGGATTTCTCGGTGATGACCGAACAACCGGGCGACACCCCAATCCCGGTAATGTCCTTCATGGGCAATGCGCAGATGCACCCGCGTCAGGTCAGCTGCTGGATCACCCACACCAATTCGCGCACCCACGAGATCATCGCCTCGAACCTCGACCGTTCGCCGATGTACTCCGGCGTGATCGAAGGCGTGGGCCCGCGCTATTGCCCGTCGATCGAAGACAAGATCCACCGCTTCGCCGACAAGGAAAGCCACCAGGTGTTCATCGAGCCGGAAGGCCTGACCACCCATGAGCTGTACCCCAACGGAATTTCCACTTCGCTGCCGTTCGACGTGCAGCTGGAGCTGGTCCGCTCGATCCGCGGTATGGAAAATGCCCACATCGTGCGCCCGGGCTACGCCATCGAGTACGACTACTTCGACCCGCGTGACCTGAAGTACAGCCTGGAGACCAAGGTCATCGGCGGCCTGTACTTCGCTGGCCAGATCAACGGCACTACCGGTTACGAAGAAGCCGGTGCTCAGGGCCTGCTGGCCGGGACCAACGCCGCGCTGCGCGCGCAGGGCCGTGAAAGCTGGTGCCCACGGCGTGACGAGGCCTACATCGGCGTACTGGTCGACGACCTGATTACCCTGGGTACCCAGGAGCCCTACCGCATGTTCACTTCGCGTGCCGAGTACCGGCTGATCCTGCGCGAAGACAACGCCGACCTGCGCCTGACCGAAAAAGGCCGTGAACTGGGCCTGATCGACGACGCGCGCTGGGCCGCGTTCTGTGCCAAGCGCGACGGCATCGAGCGTGAGGAACAGCGCCTGAAGTCGACCTGGGTACGCCCGAATACCCCGCAGGGCCAGGCCGTTGTGGATAAGTTCGGTACCCCGCTGAGCCACGAGTACAGCCTGCTGAACCTGCTCGCCCGTCCGGAAATCGACTACGCCGGGCTGATTGAAGCGACCGGCGGTGATGTCATCGACCCACAGGTGGCCGAACAGGTCGAGATCAAGACCAAGTACGCCGGCTACATCGACCGCCAGCAGGATGAAATCGCCCGCCTGCGTGCCAGCGAAGACACCCGCTTGCCTGTGGATATCGACTACACCACGATTTCCGGCCTGTCCAAGGAAATCCAGAGCAAGCTGGGGCAGACCCGCCCGGAAACCCTGGGCCAGGCTTCACGCATCCCCGGCGTCACGCCGGCGGCGATTTCCCTGTTGCTGATTCATCTGAAAAAACGCGGCGCTGGCCGCGAATTGGAGCAAAGCGCTTGAGTTCCCTGGTCACCCCGCAGCACGCAGAAGAGTTGTCCACAGGCGCGCGCCAGCTCGGCATCGAGTTGACCGCGCAGCAGCACGAATCGCTGCTGGGCTACCTGGCCCTGTTGATCAAGTGGAACAAAGCCTACAACCTCACCGCCGTGCGTGACCCGGACGAGATGGTGTCGCGCCACCTGCTCGACAGTCTCAGTGTCATGACGTTTATCCACAACGACCGCGAAAGCTGGCTGGATGTCGGCAGTGGCGGTGGCATGCCGGGTATTCCCTTGGCTATCCTGCATCCGCACAAACAGGTGACGGTGCTGGATGCCAATGGCAAGAAGACGCGTTTTCTGACCCAGGTGAAAATGGAGCTGAAACTGGACAACCTCACGGTTATCCACAGCCGGGTCGAGGCCTTCCAGCCCGCGCAGCCGTTCAGCGGCATCATCTCCCGCGCCTTCAGCAGCATGGAGAACTTCACCAACTGGACCCGCCACTTGGGCGACACCGGGACGCAATGGCTTGCAATGAAGGGGCTGCATCCTGCCGATGAACTGGTAGCATTGCCCGCAGACTTCACAGTGGAAAGCGAACAGGCCCTGACCGTTCCAGGTTGCCAGGGCCAGCGCCATCTGCTGATACTGCGCCGCAAGGCATGACTGGGAACACACGCACCAATGGCTAAGGTATTCGCAATCGCGAACCAGAAAGGTGGAGTGGGCAAGACCACCACCTGTATCAATCTTGCAGCATCGCTGGCCGCGACCAAGCGTCGTGTGCTGCTGATCGACCTCGATCCGCAGGGCAACGCCACCATGGGCAGCGGTGTGGACAAACACGAACTCGAGCATTCGGTCTATGACCTGCTGATCGGCGAATGCGACCTTGCCCAGGCCATGCACTACTCCGAGCACGGCGGCTTCCAACTGCTGCCGGCCAACCGCGACCTGACCGCCGCGGAAGTGGTGCTGCTGGAAATGCAGGTCAAGGAGAGCCGCCTGCGCAATGCCCTGGCGCCGATCCGCGAGAACTACGACTACATCCTGATCGACTGCCCGCCGTCGTTGTCCATGCTGACGCTGAACGCCCTGGTCGCTTCCGATGGCGTGATCATCCCGATGCAGTGCGAGTACTACGCACTGGAAGGTCTCAGCGACCTTGTGGATAACATCAAGCGCATCGCCGCCCGTCTGAATCCGCAGCTGAAGATCGAAGGTCTGCTGCGCACCATGTTCGACCCGCGCCTGAGCCTGAACAACGATGTTTCGGCGCAGCTCAAGGAGCACTTCGGCGAGCAGCTGTACGACACGGTCATTCCGCGCAACATCCGCCTGGCGGAGGCACCGAGCTTCGGCATGCCGGCGCTGGCGTACGACAAGCAATCGCGTGGCGCGCTTGCCTACTTGGCCCTGGCCGGGGAACTGGTTCGCCGTCAACGCCGTCAATCACGCACTGCACAAACAACTTAAGGAATCCGCATGGCCGTTAAGAAACGGGGTCTCGGACGTGGGTTGGATGCACTGCTCAGTGGTCCTTCCGTCAGCGCGCTCGAAGAGCAGGCTGTGAAGATCGACCAGAAAGAACTGCAACACCTGCCGGTCGAGCTGATCCAGCGTGGCAAGTATCAGCCGCGCCGCGACATGGATCCGGAGGCGCTGGAAGAACTCGCGCACTCGATTCGCAGCCATGGCGTGATGCAACCGATCGTGGTCCGCCCGATCGACGGCAACCGCTTCGAGATCATCGCTGGTGAGCGCCGCTGGCGTGCCACCCAGCAGGCCGGCCTCGACACCATCCCGGCGATGGTCCGTGAAGTGCCGGACGAAGCTGCCATCGCCATGGCGCTGATCGAGAACATCCAGCGCGAGGACCTCAATCCGTTGGAAGAGGCCCTGGCCCTGCAGCGCCTGCAGCAGGAGTTCGAACTGACCCAGCAACAGGTGGCGGATGCCGTGGGCAAGTCGCGGGTCACCGTAGCCAACTTGCTGCGCTTGATTTCGCTGCCTGAAGCGATCAAGACCATGCTCGCCCACGGCGACCTGGAAATGGGTCATGCACGTGCATTGCTCGGTCTTGAAGAAGATCGGCAGGAAGAAGGGGCGCGACATGTTGTCGCACGTGGCCTCACCGTGCGCCAAACCGAGGCACTGGTGCGCCAGTGGCTCAACGGCAAGCCTGATCCGGGCGAACCGAGCAAACCTGATCCGGACATCGAGCGCCTTGAACAGCGGCTTGCAGAGCGCCTGGGCTCGCCCGTGCAGATACGCCATGGCAACAAGGGAAAAGGCCAGTTGGTTATTCGTTATAACTCGCTCGACGAGTTGCAGGGCGTCCTTGCTCACATCCGCTGAAACAATTCCCGTTGTAGCGCGCAGTCGGAAATCACTACCCAAGAGTTGAATAGGGGTTAATCCACCCCTATACTCTGCGCGCATTTTGTCGGCACAAATTATGCCAAGTCATAACTGACTTGTTGGTCGACTTCCGAGGAGCAGTTGTGATGGAAATCCGCACGCCAAACCGCTTGCCTTTCCATCGCTGGGCGGTTTTTCCGGTACTGCTGGCTCAATTCGTCGTACTACTGCTGGCAACCTTGGTGTTGTGGCAGTGGAAAGGGGCGGTCAGTGGATATTCAGGCCTTTGCGGAGGTTTGATTGCCTGGCTGCCCAATGTGTATTTCGCCTGGAAGGCTTTTCGCTTCAGCGGGGCCCGAGCGGCACAGGCCATCGTCAAGTCGTTTTACGCAGGCGAGGCAGGCAAGATGATTTTGACGGCAGTGCTATTTGCACTGACCTTCGCAGGAGTGAAGCCACTGGCGCCGTTAGCAGTATTCGGCGTCTTCGTGTTGACCCTTTTGGTCAGCTGGTTCGCGCCCCTGCTGATGAATAAAAGACTTTCGAGACCTTAGGGCGTTTGAGGCAACCATGGCAGCAGAAACCGCTTCGGGCTATATCCAGCACCACTTGCAGAACCTGACCTACGGTCAACTACCAGACGGCAGCTGGGGCTTTGCCCATTCGGCTGCAGAAGCCAAGGCAATGGGCTTCTGGGCGTTCCACGTGGACACCCTCGGTTGGTCCGTAGCGCTGGGTCTGATCTTCCTGTTCATTTTCCGCATGGCGGCCAAGAAGGCGACTTCCGGTCAGCCTGGCGCTCTGCAGAACTTCGTGGAAGTCATGGTGGACTTCGTCCACGGCAGCGTGAAGGACTCCTTCCACGGCCGTAGCCCGGTGATTGCACCGCTGGCGCTGACCATCTTCGTCTGGGTATTCCTGATGAACGCCATCGACCTGATTCCGGTCGACTGGATTCCTCAGCTGGCCATCCTGATCTCCGGTGACCCGCACATTCCGTTCCGCGCCGTGTCGACCACCGACCCGAACGCGACCCTGGCCATGGCCTTCTGCGTGTTCGCCCTGATCATCTTCTACAGCATCAAGGTCAAGGGCCTGGGCGGCTTCATCGGTGAGCTGACCCTGCACCCGTTCGGCAGCAAGAACATCTTCCTGCAGATCCTGCTGATTCCGGTCAACTTCCTGCTGGAATTCGTCACCCTGATCGCCAAGCCGATCTCGCTGGCACTGCGTCTGTTCGGCAACATGTACGCCGGCGAGCTGGTGTTCATCCTGATCGCGGTGATGTTCGGCGCCGGCATCCTCTGGCTGAGCGGCCTGGGTGTGGTGCTGCAGTGGGCGTGGGCTGTGTTCCACATCCTGATCATCACCCTGCAAGCTTTCATCTTCATGATGCTTACCATCGTCTACCTGTCGATGGCTCACGAAGATAACCATTAAGACCGCCTGGCGTGTCTGATAGCCTTCCCCGCTCGTTTGGGGGGAGGGCTTAAAAAGTCCGCAAGGGCAGCTGTACCAAACGATTTGTTTTACCGCTTCAAACTAAAAACCTAACCAATACGACGTAAAAGTCGGGAGGAAAGATGGAAACTGTAGTTGGTCTGACCGCTATCGCTGTTGCTCTGCTGATCGGCCTGGGTGCTCTGGGTACCGCCATTGGTTTCGGCCTGCTGGGCGGCAAGTTCCTGGAAGGCGCTGCTCGTCAGCCTGAAATGGTTCCGATGCTGCAGGTCAAAATGTTCATCGTTGCCGGTCTGCTCGACGCCGTAACCATGATCGGTGTTGGTATCGCTCTGTTCTTCACCTTCGCGAATCCGTTCGTTGGTCAGATCGCCGGCTAATCACTCGTATTCACGAGTTGATGGCTGTATGAATTAAGACCGAGCGAGGTGTTGGCGTGAACATTAATGCAACCCTGATTGGCCAATCCGTTGCTTTTCTGATTTTTGTACTCTTCTGCATGAAGTACGTATGGCCTCCGGTCATCACTGCTCTGCACGAGCGCCAAAAGAAGATTGCTGACGGCTTGGACGCTGCCAACCGCGCAGCTCGCGACCTGGAGCTGGCCCAAGAGAAAGTGGGTCAGCAACTGCGTGAAGCTAAAGCACAGGCAGCCGAAATCATTGAGCAAAGCAAGAAACGCGCTGCTCAGCTTGTCGAGGAAGCCCGTGATCAGGCCCGCGTCGAAGCTGACCGTGTGAAGGCTCAGGCTCTGGCCGAGATCGAACAGGAACTGAACAGCGCTAAAGACGCCCTGCGTGCCCAAGTGGGTGCTCTGGCCGTTGGCGGTGCTGAAAAGATCCTTGGCGCCACAATCGATCAAAACGCGCATGCGGAGCTGGTTAACAAACTGGCCGCTGAAATTTAAGCGAGGGCGATCATGGCAGAACTGACCACGTTGGCCCGACCTTACGCTAAGGCTGCCTTTGAGCATGCCCAGGCCCATCAGCAACTGGCCAATTGGTCAGCCATGCTCGGCCTGGCTGCTGCGGTGTCGCAAGACGACACCATGCAGCGCCTGCTCAAGGCCCCGCGACTGACGAGCGCAGAAAAGGCCGCCACGTTCATTGACGTGTGCGGTGACAAGTTCAATGCACAGGCACAGAATTTCATTCATGTTGCCGCGGAAAACGACCGTCTCCTGCTTCTGCCGGAGATTGCCGCCCTGTTCGACCTGTACAAGGCCGAGCAAGAGAAATCCGTGGACGTGGAAGTCACCAGTGCCTTCGCGTTGAACCAAGAACAGCAAGACAAACTCGCCAAGGTTCTCAGTGCACGGTTAGGCCAGGAAGTGCGCCTGCACGCGTCGGAGGATGCCAGCCTGATTGGCGGCGTCGTCATCCGCGCTGGTGACCTGGTAATCGATGGCTCTGTTCGCGGCAAAATCGCGAAACTGGCCGAAGCATTGAAATCTTGAGTTTGAAGGGGCAGCAGAGCAATGCAGCAACTCAATCCTTCCGAAATTAGTGAAATCATCAAGGGCCGCATCGACAACCTCGATGTGAGCTCCCAAGCCCGTAACGAAGGTACCGTCGTTTCGGTTTCCGACGGTATCGTGCGGATCCACGGTCTGGCCGACGTAATGTACGGCGAAATGATCGAGTTCCCGGGCGGCGTCTACGGCATGGCACTGAACCTGGAGCAAGACTCCGTAGGTGCAGTGATCCTGGGTGCCTATGACACCCTCGCCGAAGGCATGAGCGCCAAGTGCACCGGCCGCATCCTGGAAGTTCCGGTTGGTAAGGAACTGCTGGGTCGCGTCGTCGACGCACTGGGCAACCCGATCGACGGCAAAGGTCCTCTGGGCAACACCCAGACCGACGCGGTCGAGAAAGTAGCTCCAGGCGTGATCTGGCGTAAGTCGGTAGACCAGCCTGTACAGACTGGCTACAAGTCCGTTGACGCCATGATCCCTGTCGGCCGTGGCCAGCGCGAGCTGATCATCGGTGACCGTCAGATCGGCAAGACCGCCATGGCCATCGACGCCATCATCAACCAGAAAGACTCCGGTATTTTCTGTGTGTATGTTGCTGTCGGCCAGAAGCGTTCCACCGTTGCCAACATCGTTCGCAAGCTGGAAGAAAACGGCGCCCTGGCCAACACCATCGTGGTTGTTGCCAGTGCTTCGGAATCCGCCGCACTGCAATTCCTGGCGCCATACGCCGGTTGCACCATGGGCGAGTTCTTCCGTGACCGCGGTGAAGACGCACTGATCGTTTACGATGACCTGTCCAAGCAGGCCGTTGCCTACCGTCAGATCTCCCTGCTGCTGCGCCGTCCACCAGGACGTGAAGCGTACCCAGGCGACGTGTTCTATCTCCACTCCCGTCTGCTGGAGCGTGCATCGCGCGTTTCGGAAGAGTACGTCGAGAAGTTCACCAACGGCGCAGTGACTGGCAAAACCGGTTCCCTGACCGCTCTGCCGATCATCGAAACCCAGGCTGGCGACGTTTCCGCGTTCGTTCCGACCAACGTGATTTCCATCACCGACGGTCAGGTCTTCCTGGATTCGGGCTTG
>NZ_JBIVIC010000001.1:159662-641181 GCF_044749545.1 Pseudomonas sp. NPDC089396
ATCACCGTAGTTAAGATATTCCTGTAATCGTCCATGTTCAACTCGGGCATCCGCCCTGCAGTGAACGCCGGTGTTTCGGTATCCCGTGTAGGTGGTGCCGCTCAGACCAAGATCATCAAGAAGCTGTCCGGTGGTATTCGTACCGCTCTGGCTCAGTACCGTGAACTGGCTGCATTCGCCCAGTTCGCTTCCGATCTGGACGAAGCGACCCGCAAGCAGCTGGAGCATGGTCAGCGCGTAACCGAGCTGATGAAGCAGAAGCAGTACGCGCCAATGTCCATCGCGGACATGGCCCTGTCGCTGTACGCCGCTGAGCGTGGTTTCCTGACTGACGTAGAAGTCTCCAAGATCGGCAGCTTCGAGCAAGCACTGATCGCCTTCTTCAACCGTGATTACGCCGAACTGTTGGCGAAGATCAACGTGAAGGGTGACTTCAACGACGAAATCGACGCAGGCCTGAAAGCCGGTATCGAGAAGTTCAAGGCCACCCAGACCTGGTAAGCCGCAGCGGGGGCTCAGGCCCCCGCTTGCTAACCTGATAGGTGATACATGGCAGGCGCAAAAGAGATTCGCAGTAAGATTGCGAGCATCAAAAGCACGCAAAAAATTACCAGCGCCATGGAGAAAGTGGCGGTCAGCAAGATGCGCAGAGCTCAAATGCGCATGGCTGCTAGCCGTCCTTACGCGGAGCGTATCCGCCAGGTGATCGGTCATCTGGCCAACGCCAACCCGGAATACCGCCACCCGTTTATGATCGAGCGCCCTGTAAAGCGTACCGGTTATATCGTGGTGAGCAGTGACCGTGGTCTGTGCGGTGGCTTGAACACCAACCTGTTCAAGGCCCTGGTCAAGGACATGAACGTCAACCGCGAACAGGGCGTCGAAATCGACCTGTGCGTGATCGGCAGCAAGGGTGCGACTTTCTTCCGCATCTTTGGCGGCAACGTCGTAGCCGCGATCAGCCAACTGGGCGAAGAGCCATCGATCAATGATCTGATCGGCTCCGTCAAAGTGATGCTGGACGCCTACCTGGACGGCCGTATCGATCGCCTCTCCGTGGTGTCGAACAAGTTCATCAATACCATGACCCAACAACCGACGGTCGAGCAATTGGTACCGTTGGTGGCAACCCCGGATCAGGATCTCAAGCATCACTGGGATTACCTGTACGAACCCGACGCAAAAGAGCTGCTGGACGGCTTGATGGTGCGTTACGTGGAGTCGCAGGTGTACCAGGCGGTGGTCGAGAACAACGCTGCTGAACAAGCGGCCCGGATGATCGCCATGAAGAACGCCACAGACAACGCCGGTGATTTGATCAAAGAGCTTCAGTTGATCTACAACAAGGCGCGTCAGGCTGCGATCACCCAGGAGATCTCGGAAATCGTCGGCGGCGCTGCCGCGGTTTAACGGTTCACATATTCAGAGGATCCAGCTATGAGTAGCGGACGTATCGTTCAAATCATCGGCGCCGTCATCGACGTGGAATTCCCACGTGACGTCGTGCCGAGTGTATACAACGCGCTGAAAGTACAAGGCGCGGAAACCACCCTGGAAGTTCAGCAGCAGCTGGGCGACGGCGTGGTTCGTACCATTGCGATGGGCTCCACCGAAGGCCTCAAGCGCGGTCTGGATGTCGTCGACACCGGCGCTGCCATTTCCGTTCCAGTTGGTAAGGCCACTCTGGGCCGTATCATGGACGTTCTGGGCAACCCGATCGACGAAGCCGGCCCGATCGGCGAAGAAGAGCGTCGCGGTATCCACCAGCCAGCGCCTTCGTTCGCTGACCAGGCAGGCGGCAACGACCTGCTGGAAACCGGCATCAAGGTTATCGACCTGGTTTGCCCGTTCGCCAAGGGTGGTAAAGTTGGTCTGTTCGGTGGTGCCGGTGTCGGCAAGACCGTAAACATGATGGAACTGATCCGTAACATCGCCATGGAACACAGCGGTTACTCCGTGTTCGCTGGTGTGGGTGAGCGTACTCGTGAGGGTAACGACTTCTATCACGAGATGAAGGACTCCAACGTTCTCGACAAAGTAGCGCTGGTCTACGGTCAGATGAACGAGCCACCAGGAAACCGTCTGCGCGTAGCGCTGACCGGCCTGACCATGGCTGAGAAGTTCCGTGACGAGGGTAACGACGTTCTGCTGTTCGTCGACAACATCTATCGTTACACCCTGGCCGGTACCGAAGTATCCGCACTGCTGGGCCGTATGCCTTCGGCAGTAGGTTACCAGCCGACCCTGGCTGAAGAGATGGGCGTTCTGCAAGAGCGCATCACCTCCACCAAGGAAGGTTCGATCACCTCCGTCCAGGCCGTATACGTACCTGCGGACGACCTGACCGACCCGTCGCCAGCGACCACCTTCGCCCACTTGGACGCCACCGTCGTTCTGTCCCGTGACATCGCCTCCCTGGGTATCTACCCAGCGGTCGATCCACTGGACTCGACTTCCCGTCAGCTGGACCCGAACGTGATCGGCAACGAACACTACGACACCGCTCGTGGCGTTCAGTATGTTCTGCAGCGCTACAAAGAGCTGAAGGACATCATCGCGATCCTGGGTATGGACGAACTGTCCGAAAGCGACAAGCAACTGGTAGCCCGCGCTCGTAAGATCCAGCGCTTCCTGTCGCAGCCGTTCTTCGTGGCCGAAGTCTTCACCGGCTCGCCAGGCAAGTACGTGTCTCTGAAAGACACCATCGCTGGCTTCAGCGGCATCCTCAAAGGTGACTACGACCACCTGCCAGAACAAGCGTTCTACATGGTCGGCAGCATCGACGAAGCGATCGAGAAAGCCAAGAAACTGTAATTCCTGCGCCCCGCAAGGGGCGCTATCAGGTTGAGGCAAGCAGATGGCTATGACAGTCCATTGCGATATCGTCAGCGCGGAAGGAGAGATCTTCTCCGGCCTGGTCGAGATGGTGGTTGCGCACGGTAACCTGGGTGATCTTGGTATCGCTCCAGGCCACGCGCCGCTGATCACCAATCTGAAGCCTGGTCCGATCACGCTGACCAAGCAGGGTGGCGCCCAGGAGGTGTTCTACATCTCTGGTGGTTTCCTCGAGGTTCAGCCGAACATGGTCAAGGTGCTTGCCGATACCGTGCAACGTGCTGGAGACCTGGATGAAGCTCAGGCTCAGGAAGCCCTCAAGGCTGCCGAGAACGCCCTGAATCTGAAAGGCGCGGACTTCGACTACGGCGCCGCCGCCGCACGCCTGGCCGAGGCCGCAGCTCAGCTGCGCACCGTCCAGCAAATGCGCCGGGGCAAGTAATCGGCCGACGGCTGATCACTTCCGTAGCGATTGAGTAAAAGGGTAGCCTCGGCTACCCTTTTTCTTTTTCCGATTTTCCCTCCCGGTCATTTCACTGACCACCCAGGATTGGTAGCCAGTCAATGTCACTCGATATCGTTATTCTCGCCGCTGGCCAAGGTACCCGCATGCGTTCGGCGCTGCCCAAGGTGCTCCACCCGGTTGCGGGCAACTCCATGCTTGGCCATGTTATCCACAGCGCACGTCAGCTTCAGCCTCAGGGAATCCACGTGGTCATTGGCCACGGTGCCGAGTTGGTACGTGAGCGCCTGGCCGCCGACGACCTCAACTTCGTCATGCAGGACAAGCAGCTGGGCACAGGCCATGCCGTTGCCCAGGCGCTGCCGGCCATTACCGCCGACACTGTGCTGGTGCTTTACGGCGATGTTCCGCTGATCGAGGTGGAAACCTTGCAGCGCCTGCTGGCCAAGGTCAGTGACACCCAGCTGGGTCTGCTCACCGTCACGCTGCAGGATCCGACCGGCTACGGCCGCATTGTGCGAGATGGCGCCGGGCAGGTAACGGCGATCGTCGAGCACAAGGACGCCAGCGAAGCGCAGAAGGCTATCAAGGAAGGCAATACCGGTATCCTCGCCCTGCCTGCCGCGCGCCTGGCCGACTGGATGGGCCGCTTGTCGAACAACAATGCCCAAGGCGAGTACTACCTCACCGACGTCATCGCCATGGCTGTCGCCGATGGCCTGGTGGTTGCTACCGAACAGCCGCACGACCCCATGGAAGTGCAGGGCGCCAACGACCGCCGCCAGCTGTCCGAACTCGAGCGCCACTACCAACTGCGTGAAGGCCGCCGCCTGATGGCTCAGGGTGTCACGTTGCGGGACCCTGCGCGCTTCGACGTGCGTGGTGAAGTCACCGTTGGTCGCGATGTGCTGATCGATATCAATGTGATCCTCGAAGGCAAGGTGGTGATCGAGGACGACGTACAGATCGGCCCCAACTGCGTGATCAAGGACAGCACCCTGCGCAAAGGCGTGGTGATCAAAGCCAACAGCCATCTCGAAGGCGCGGTGATGGGGGAAGGCAGCGATGCCGGTCCGTTCGCTCGCTTGCGCCCGGGCAGTGTGCTCGATGCCAAGGCCCATGTGGGTAACTTTGTCGAACTGAAGAACGCGCATTTGGGCGAAGGGGCCAAGGCTGGCCATCTGACCTACCTGGGCGATGCAGAAGTCGGCGCACGTACCAACATCGGTGCTGGCACCATCACCTGCAACTACGACGGGGCTAACAAGTTCAAGACCGTTATGGGTGAAGACGTGTTCATCGGTTCCAACAACTCGTTGGTGGCGCCTGTGGATATCAAGGACGGTGCGACGACGGCTGCTGGATCGACTATTACCCAGACCGTTGAAGCGGGTGAGCTGGCGGTGGCGCGTGCGCGCCAGCGCAATATCTCGGGGTGGAAACGTCCGGAGAAAATCAAGAAGAGCTGAGTTATACACAGCTGATTCGAGAGAAGCCGACCTATGAGAATAGGTCGGCTTTTTTATTGGTTGTGCGGGCCCTATCGCCGGCAAGCCGGCTCCCACAGGGATCGCGTTGCACATGACCCTGTGGGAGCCGGCTTGCCGGCGATAGGGCCAGAGCAGGCAAAAATTATCCACAGGTCATCGCCAGCTTGACGAAACCTCCATCTTAGGTTTTGATTGCAACCATTATCTTTCGAATCGAAACTTAAGCGCCAATGTCGAAACGAAACACCCCCCAGCGCCGGCACAACATCCTGGCCATGCTCAGCGAGCAGGGTGAGGTCAGTGTGGATGCGCTTGCCAAGCGATTCGAAACGTCGGAAGTGACGATCCGCAAGGATCTGGCTGCGCTCGAAGCCAATGGCCTGTTGCTGCGTCGTTATGGCGGCGCGGTACCGGTACCGCAGGAAATGCTCGGTGAGTCCGCACAGCCCGTGTCTGCCTACAAGAAGGCCATCGCCCGTGCTGCCGTCGGGCGCATCCGCGAGCACGCACGCATCATCATCGACAGCGGCAGCACCACGGCCGCCATGATTCCGGAACTGGGCCGCCAGCCGGGCCTGGTGGTGATGACCAATTCGCTGAACGTGGCGCGCGCCATCAGCGAACTCGAACACGAGCCCGTGCTGCTGATGACCGGCGGCACCTGGGATCCTCACTCCGAATCGTTCCAGGGCCAGGTCGCAGAGCAGGTACTACGCTCTTACGATTTCGACCAGCTGTTCATTGGTGCCGATGGCATCGACCTCACCCGCGGCACGACCACCTTCAATGAACTGCTCGGCCTGAGCCGGGTGATGGCCGAGGTGGCGCGGGAAGTGATCGTGATGGTCGAGTCCGACAAGGTCGGGCGCAAGATCCCCAACCTCGAGCTGCCCTGGGGCAACGTGCACACCCTCATTACAGACGAACGCCTGCCTGCAGCGGCACGCGAAAATATTCAAGCCCGCGGCATCAACCTGATCTGTGCCGCGATCAGCCAGGAGCAATAATCATGTGTGGAATCGTTGGTGCCGTAGCCGAGCGCAATATCACCGCAATCCTCATCGAAGGCCTCAAGCGTCTTGAGTACCGTGGCTATGACAGCGCCGGCCTGGCGGTCTACACCCAGCAGGGCGAACTGCAGCGCCTGCGCCGCATCGGCAAGGTCGCCGAGCTGGAAGCTGCCAATGCCGCCGAGCCGCTGATTGGCCAACTGGGCATTGCCCACACTCGCTGGGCCACCCATGGCGCGCCGACCGAAGGCAATGCCCACCCGCACTTCTCCGGCAACGAAGTGGCAGTGGTGCACAACGGCATCATCGAAAACCACGAAGCGCTGCGTGAAGAGCTCAAAGGCCTGGGTTATGTGTTCGCCTCGCAGACCGACACCGAGGTCATCGTCCACCTCATCCACCACACCCTGAAGACCATCCCGGACCTGGCCGATGCCCTCAAGGCCGCGATCAAGCGCCTGCACGGCGCTTATGGCCTGGCGCTGGTCAGCGTTAAACAGCCTGATCGCCTGGTGGCCGCGCGCAGTGGCAGCCCACTGGTAATCGGCCTGGGCCATGGCGAGAACTTCCTGGCGTCCGACCAATTGGCCCTGCGTCAGGTCACCGACCGCTTCATGTACCTGGAGGAGGGCGACATCGCCGAGATCCGCCGCGACCAGGTGAAGATCTGGGACCAGGCCGGCAATGCCGTGCAGCGTGAAACCGTGCAGTACCACGAAGGTGCCGAAGCGGCCGACAAGGGCAACTATCGCCACTTCATGCTCAAGGAAATCCACGAGCAGCCGACCGTGGTCCAGCGCACCCTGGAAGGCCGCCTGGGCAATGACCACGTGATGGTCCAGGCCTTCGGCCCACAAGCCGCCGAGCTGTTCGCCAAAGTGCGCAATGTGCAGATCGTCGCCTGTGGCACCAGCTACCACGCCGGCATGGTCGCCCGTTATTGGCTGGAGAGCCTGGCGGGTATTCCTTGCCAGGTCGAAGTGGCCAGCGAGTTCCGCTACCGCAAGGTCGTGGTGCAGCCAGACACCCTGTTCGTGTCGATTTCTCAGTCGGGCGAAACCGCCGATACCCTGGCTGCCCTGCGCAACGCCAAGGAGCTGGGCTTCCTGGGCAGCCTGGCGATCTGCAACGTTGGCATCAGCTCGCTGGTGCGTGAATCCGACCTGACCCTGCTGACCCTGGCCGGGCCGGAAATCGGCGTGGCCTCGACCAAGGCGTTCACCACCCAGCTGGTATCGCTGATGCTGCTGACCCTGGCCCTGGGCCAGGTGCGCGGTACCCTGGAAGCTGGCGTCGAAGCCGAACTGGTGGAAGAGCTGCGTCGTCTGCCGGCTCGCCTGGGCGAAGCGCTGGCCATGGACGCTACCGTCGAGAAGATCGCCGAGCTGTTTGCCGACAAGCACCACACCCTGTTCCTCGGACGTGGCGCCCAGTATCCGGTGGCCATGGAAGGTGCACTCAAGCTCAAGGAGATTTCCTACATCCACGCTGAAGCCTACCCGGCAGGTGAGCTGAAGCATGGCCCGCTGGCGCTGGTGGATAACGACAT
Organism: Pseudomonas sp. NPDC089396; assembly: GCF_044749545.1. NCBI lineage: Bacteria > Pseudomonadati > Pseudomonadota > Gammaproteobacteria > Pseudomonadales > Pseudomonadaceae > Pseudomonas > Pseudomonas sp. NPDC089396. Next base: position 167,010 of record NZ_JBIVIC010000001.1, read on the forward strand.
GCCGGTGGTGACTGTTGCACCGAATAACGAGTTGCTGGAGAAGCTCAAGTCGAACCTGCAGGAAGTTCGCGCACGCGGCGGTGAGCTGGTGGTGTTCGCTGACGAGCAGGCCGGCATGAGCAATGGCGAGGGTACCCACGTGGTGAAGGTGCCGCACATCTCCGACGCCCTGGCTCCGATCTTGTACACCATTCCGCTGCAGCTGCTGTCGTACTACGTTGCCGTGCTCAAAGGTACCGACGTTGACCAGCCTCGTAACCTGGCGAAGTCGGTGACTGTAGAGTAAGACTGGGCAGTTTCTGAAGTCCGTTGGTTTTAGACAATTAATACGGCATCAGGACAGTAATAACGGTTACAGGGGGGGGTTATCCTCCCCTGTGACAGGAGCGCTCCACCACCTTCCTTGCTCACCTTTCGGTGACTGCGTCGTAGTACGCCGCTTCCTTCCACTGAGTCTTAAAACGCTCGCCCTCTCCTTTGCCCCTCTTCAGCTTCGGTCGCTTCAATTCGAACGAGGTGTCATGACGTTGTCATAGACCGGTTCGGCTTCCCGAATGGTAGCCATTTGCCATATGTTCGTGTAGATTCCGACGCGCGCCATATGGCAATTTGCCGGCGTCAGGAATCCAGCGGAAATAGACCCTCACTAAAAAGAGTAATGGTTTAGCGGGCCTGACTTTGAAAAAGCAAACACAATACAAGGAGTTCCGTAATGAGTAATAACCTGAACCAGGCGCCGCAGGACAAAACTGCATTGTATGTCTACTTCCTGTATCTGGCCGGTCTCTTCATCCCTTTCACCGGGCTGATTGGTCTGATCATGGCGTATGTCAATAAAGGAAAAGATACCCTCACAGACTCTTACTACCAGCATCAGATCAGCACGTTCTGGTGGGGACTGCTCTGGCTGGTAATCGGTTCTGTCACGGCAGTATTCATTATTGGCTACTTCATCATTCTGGCATGGGCCGTGTGGATGATTATTCGCTGCGTCAAAGGTATCAAGGCATTCAACAGCGGCGTTGCAGTGTAAATAGTTGTCTCTTGGACAATGCAAAACCTCTGGGCACATTCAAATAGCCCTTCAGCTAGACGGAACTAAGAATGCTTCGTAAAAAATCACTGACTTTGGCCATCACGTTCGCGCTGTCCACATCCCTGCTATCTGGCTGTGGCGAAGAGCCTGAAAACTTTGCAGACAAGGATGGGAAATCCATAGCTCAGCGCATGCAGGAAGAGTCCGAGCTTAAACACAAGCAGCTTGAAGAAGAGGCCCAGAGAAAGCGAGAAGAGGCTTTCAAAGCTTCCATTGCCATGCACGAAGCCAACAGCACCGTGCTGCCTGATTTGCCGGTGGCGGATGATTCAGCTTATTTGGACATCCATAAGCCGTGGATGCCGGGTAACCTTTACATCGCATTCAATGGCTTCAATGAGTCAGACGAAACACTGATTGACGTATTGCAAGTGTATACTCAGTACGACGGTTATCCCAAGGGTATCGCCGAACTGTCAAAGAAATACATGTTTGAAAAAGACGGCTTTGCCAAGATTGATCTGGCCAAGAACTTCAAGGAATTGTTGGTCTCTGAGAGCAGCAAGATCAACGGTGTTCGCTACGTCAAATTTGAAATCAAACCAAAATTTGCTGAAATTGCGACTTACGACTTCAACCGCAAAGGCTTTAGCCTGAGCCCGGATTTGTTCACCGACAAGCGCGATTTGACCGAGTCTGACAAGAAGGGCATGAACGTCGGCTCCAGTTTCCCGCCGGCACGCTCCTATTTCAATGGTAGTCCAATCAGCTTGCACTATGGCTTTACCGAAGCCACGGCACTGCAATTTGTTCCGGTCGAAGATCAAGCGATCGCCCGCAAGATCGAAGCGGTACGCACCGAGGCCAGCGTTGTCATTTATGGCTACCTGAAAAGCGTCGAGCATGCCGAGCGTGCTAAAGATAACGACCGCTATCTCAACATCAAGCCCCAGCGTGCTGACTTCGTTTCCCCCGCTGGCGAGGTGCTGTACAGCGTGACGCTTTGATTGCTTGAATCGGAACTAACGTTTTTTCCGAAAAGCATTGCTCCTCCCGCAAACAACAAGGGCGCCCTACGGCGCCCTTGTTGTTCAACCTGTTGCGCCTGCGACAGGCGCCAGCCGCGTCTCCCATCCTGTTCTGACCCTCAGCGACCCTAGGTCGATCATGAGAAATTCTATAGTTGTGTGCAAAAAAAATGAGTTTGTCTCATGAGCACTGAATCCTGACAATTCCCTCATCGAATTCTTCGTTAGGGACAGAACACCATGGCACTGGCACACAACCTCGGCTTTCCGCGCATCGGTCGTGACCGCGAGCTGAAAAAAGCTCAGGAAGCATTCTGGAAGGGCGAGCTGAGCGAAGCCGGTTTGCGCGCTGTTGGTTGTGAGCTACGTGCCGCCCACTGGCAGGCGCAGAAGGACGCTGGCATCGAGTTGCTGCCCGTCGGTGATTTCGCCTGGTACGACCAGGTGCTGACCCACTCGTTGACCTTCGGTGTGATTCCGCAGCGTTTCCGTGGCCACGAAGGTGCGAAGCCCACGTTGCAAACCCTGTTCAGCATGGGCCGTGGCGCTGTGGATAACTGCTGCGGCGGTGCCCACGCCCAGGAAATGACCAAGTGGTTCGACACCAACTATCACTACCTGGTCCCTGAGTTCACCGCTGACCAGCAGTTTGCCCTGAGCTGGGAGCAGCTGTTCGAAGAGGTCGACGAAGCCAAGGCCCTCGGCCATGCCGTCAAGCCGGTGGTGATCGGCCCGCTGACCTACCTGTGGCTCGGCAAGACCAAGGGTGCCGAGTTCGACAAGCTGGAACTGGTCGAGCGTCTGCTGCCGCTGTACGACGAAATCTTCAACCGCCTGGCTGCCCAAGGCGTGGAGTGGGTACAGATCGACGAGCCGATCCTGGTGCTGGACCTGCCTCAGGAGTGGAAGAACGCCTACGAGCGCGTCTACAACATCCTGCAGCGTGCTCCGCTGAAAAAGCTGATAGCCACCTATTTCGGTGGTCTGGAAGAAAACCTGGGTCTGGCGGCGAATCTGCCGGTGGACGGCCTGCACATTGACCTCGTGCGTGCCCCCGACCAGTACCCGACCATCCTCGACCGCCTGCCGACCTACAAGGTGCTTTCGCTGGGGCTGGTCAACGGCCGCAACGTCTGGGCCACCGACCTGGAGAAATCCGTCAGCGTGCTGCAGGATGCAGCCGAGCGCCTGGGCGATCGCCTGTGGGTTGCGCCGTCCTGCTCGCTGCTGCACAGCCCGGTCGACCTGGCCCGTGAAGACAAGCTCGACGCAGAGCTCAAGAGCTGGCTGGCCTTTGCTGTGCAGAAGTGCCAGGAAGTGGCCGTGCTGGCCAAGGCCGTCAACCAGCCGGGCGTTGCCGATGTTGTTGCCGCCCTGGAACGTAGCCGCGCCATTCAAGCCAACCGCGCCACTTCGCCGCGGATCCACAAGGTAGCGGTACAAGCGCGTCTGGCGGCTATCAAGCCCGCCGACAGCCAGCGTCAATCGGCCTTCGAGCAGCGCATTGCCAAGCAGCGCGCCGGTCTCGACCTGCCGGCCTACCCAACCACTACCATCGGTTCCTTCCCACAGACTTCGGCGATCCGTCTGGCGCGTCAGTCGTTCAAGCAGGGCAAGCTGACCGAGGGCGACTACGTCGAAGCCATGCAGAGCGAAATTAGCCATGCCGTAGAGATTCAGGAGAACCTCGGCCTGGACGTGCTGGTGCACGGTGAAGCCGAGCGTAACGACATGGTCGAATATTTCGCCGAGCAGTTGGACGGCTACGTCTTCACCCGCTTCGGCTGGGTACAGAGCTATGGTTCCCGCTGCGTCAAACCAGCGGTCATCTTCGGTGACCTGAGTCGCCCCAAAGCGATGACCGTGGAGTGGATCAAATACGCCCAGAGCCTGACCGACAAGGTGATGAAGGGCATGCTGACTGGCCCTGTGACCATGCTGATGTGGTCCTTCCCACGCGAAGATGTGAGCCGCGAAGTGCAGGCGCGCCAGCTGGCGCTGGCCATACGCGATGAGGTGGTCGACCTGGAAGCTGCTGGCATCAAGATCGTGCAGATCGACGAAGCCGCGTTCCGCGAAGGCCTGCCGCTGCGCAGGAGCGCCTGGGCTCACTACCTGGACTGGGCAACCGAAGCCTTCCGCCTGTGCGCGTCCGGTGTGCGTGACGAAACCCAGATCCACACCCACATGTGCTACAGCGAGTTCAACGACGTGATCGAGTCGATCGCCGCGATGGACGCGGACGTCATCACCATCGAGACCTCGCGTTCGGACATGGAGCTGCTGGAGGCCTTCGAGAAGTTCGACTACCCGAACGAGATCGGCCCGGGCGTCTACGACATCCATTCGCCGCGGGTGCCGACCAGGGACGAGATCATCAAGCTGTTGAGCAAGGCGGCCCAGCGTATCCCTGCCGAGCGCCTGTGGGTCAACCCGGACTGCGGCTTGAAAACGCGCGCCTGGCCGGAGACCGAAGCGGCACTGGTGAACATGGTCGCCGCCGCCCGCGCACTGCGCGCCACGGTTTGATATACCTTGTCGAGATCCAAGCTCATCAAGGTTCATCCATGAAGGCCACCCATCTCACGCTGATCAGCCATGCACCGACCGAAGCGCAGCGGACAGGGCGATTTCATGCCGATGAGGACGGGGTTCAGCTCACAACCGCTCAGCCCTTGGTCTTGCCCAAGGGCTCGATTGGCCTGACCGGGCCTGAGCTGCGCGCCATGCAGACGGCGGGGCTGTTGGGGCTGCGGCCTACCGTGGAACCTGCTTTGCGGGACTGCGATTTCGGGCGATGGAAAGGGGTGTCGCTGAAGGCGCTACAGCGCGATGAGCCTGAGCTCTTGCAGGCGTGGTTGAACGACCCTCAGTCAGCGCCCCATGGAGGTGAGTCGATTGCCGACGTTTGCCGGCGCGTGGCTGACTGGCTGGAAGGCTTCACGGCACCCGGCCATTGGGTCGCCGTGACGCACCCGATGATCATCCGAGCGGCGATGCTGCATGTACTGCAATGCCCATTGGCGGCTTTTCATCGCATCGACGTGCAACCCCTGTCGCCGTTGCATCTTGGCCATTACGGCCTGTGGCGAATCAAACTGACGTCCGCTGACTGATCGGCGGGCGCCTTGCCGGTGGCGAAAGCGCTCGAGAGGGTTTCGAGGCCACGGAACAGGCGGATGCCAGCCTGCATGGCATCGGCATCGAGGATGACGATGCGCCCTTGCTTCACCGCATCCATTTGCCGGGTCACCGGGTCGTTGCGCAAGAATTCCAGCTTCTTCTGGTGGTCGTCGGCGGGGAAGCGGCGGCGGTCCATGCGGGCGATGATGATCCAGGTCGGATTGGCCTTGGCCAACGTTTCCCAGCCGACCGTTGGCCATTCCTCATTGGATGCGACGACATTGCGCACGCCAAGAGTCTGCAGCATGAAATCAGCCACGCCCTCGCGACCGGCGACGTAGGGGTCGGTGTCGAGGTCGGCGCTGGAGAACCAGAACAGTGCGGAGGTTTTCGACAGGTCCTTGTCTGCGAGCTGCTGCCTGGCATGATCCAGGCGGGCTTTGAGATCGGCATTCAGCGCGGCGCCACGGTCCTGTACGTCAAAAATCTCTGCCAGCTGGCTGACACTTTTGTAGACGGTGTCGATGCGAAACGGTTGTATTCGGGTGCCGTCGGCGCCGACCAGGTTGTCCTTGCCTTCACAGTCGGAAGGCAAGAGGTAGGTCGGGATGTTCAGCTCATTGAATTGTTGGCGCGTACCGACCGCGCCCTGGGGGCCGACCATCCACTCGAACTGCACGGTCACCAACTGCGGACGCTTGTTGACGACGGCCTCGAAGCTCGGCTCGTTGTCGGCGAGGCGCTCGACCTTGTCGTTCTGCGTCTTGAACTCTGGTAGCACGTTGTTGAACCACAGCGAGGTGCCCGCAAGTTTGCCGCCCAGGCCCAGGGCATACAGGAGCTCGGTGCCGGCCTGGCCGATGGTGACGGCGCGCTCTGGCGCCTGCGCAAAGGTCTGCGCTACACCACAGTTGTCGATCGTCAGCGGGTAGTGGCTGGCGCCAGCCTGGGCGAAACCGGAAAGGCTCAGCGCGGTGAGCAGTGCAGCGAAGCGGGGCAGCATGGGGCGATCTCTGGACAGGGCGGCAGCGGCCATTGTCGGCATCGCGAGGGGGGCTGGCAACCTGACGCCCCCTCGGGGAGCGTCAAGCTGCAGCTTGGTCGAGGTCAGATCTGCATGGCCATGCCTTGCACATTCATCGCGGCCTGGCGCAAGGCCTCGGAGCGGGTCGGATGCGGGTGGCAGGTGAGGGCGATGTCCTCGGCGGAGGCTGAGAATTCCATGGCCACGCAGAACTCGCCGATCATCTCGCTGACGCTCGGGCCAACCAGGTGCACGCCCAGCACCTCATCGGTGTTGGCATCGGCGATGACCTTGGCGAAGCCTTCGGTCTCGTGGTTGATCTTGGCCCGGCTGTTGGCCGTGAACGGGAACTTGCCGACCTTGTAGGCCCGGCCCTCAGCCTTGAGCTGCTCTTCGGTCTTGCCGACCGTGGCCAGCTCCGGACGGGTGTAGATCACTCCGGGAATCAGGTTGTAGTTCACCTCATGCGGCTTGCCAGCGATGCGTTCGATGCACGCAACCGCTTCGTCCTCGGCCTTGTGCGCCAGCATCGGGCCGGAGGTGACGTCGCCGATTACCCAGATGCCCGGGACCGAGGTGCGATGGTGCTGGTTGTCGAGCATGCCGCGCTTGTCGGTCTCCAGTCCCACGCTTTCAAGGTTCAGGCCCTTGGTATAAGGGCGGCGACCGATGGCGACCAGCACATAGTCGGCTTGCAAGGTTTCTGCAGCACCCCCCGCGGCCGGTTCCAGGGTCAGGCTGACACCGTCGGCCGTCGCACTGGCCTGCGTCACCTTGCTGCCGAGCTTGAAGGTCATGCCTTGCTTGGCCAGCGCTTTTTGCAGGGTCTTGGCGGTCTCGTCATCGGTGCCAGGGCAGATCCGGTCGAGGTACTCGATCACGGTGACCTGGCTGCCCAGGCGGCGCCATACCGAACCCAGCTCCAGGCCGATGACGCCGGCGCCGATCACCACCAGGTGCTTGGGCACTTGCGGCAGGGCGAGGGCGCCGGTGGAATCGATGATGCGCTGGTTGTCGATGGTCACGCCGGGCAGGGGCGTCGGCTCGGAGCCGGTGGCGATGACGATGTCCTTGGCCTGCAGCGTCGTTTCGCTGCCATCCTCGGCCTTGACGATGACCTTGCCGACGCCGTCCAGGCGGCCCCAGCCCTTGATCCAGTCGACCTTGTTCTTGCGGAACAGGTACTCGATGCCCTTGGTCAGGCCGGTAACGCTCTCGTCCTTCTGTTTCATCATCTGGGCGAGGTTCAAGGTGGGCTTCACTTCGATACCGAGGTGGGCGAACTCGTCACCGCTGGCAGCCTCGTACAGTTCGGAGGCATGCAGCAACGCCTTGGATGGCATGCAGCCCACATTCAGGCAGGTACCGCCCAGGGTCGAGCGACCCTCCACACAGGCGACGCTGAGGCCAAGTTGCCCGGCGCGAATGGCCGCGTTGTAGCCGCCAGGGCCGCCACCGATGATCACCACGTCATAGGATTTCATGGGTTTCTACTCCAGATGAGGAAGCGCGAGAGGGGCACAAGGTTAAGCTGAGCGAGGCGGATTGTATACAATCGCGGTTAAGATCATTCAGTTCTAGACCATGGTCTTGTTTAGCGGAAAGCTCGCACGAATGAACTACTCTGATTCGGTGGCGTTCGAAATTACACAGGCGCCATGCCAAACATGGAAAGGAGGATCGTTCATGCTCGCGCAACTTCCGCCGGCATTGCAGAGTCTTGACCTGCCGCTGCGCCTTAAACTTTGGGACGGTAACCAGTTCGACCTGGGGCCTAGCCCGCAGGTCACCATCCTGGTCAAGGAGCCTCAGCTGATCAATCAGCTGATGCACCCGAGCATGGACCAGCTGGGCACCGCTTTCGTCGAGGGCAAGCTGGAGCTGGAAGGCGATATTGGCGAAGCCATTCGGGTGTGCGACGAGCTCAGCGAAGCGCTGCTGACCGATGAAGAAAAAGCCCCTCCGCAGCGCGTGGCTCACGACAAGAGCACCGATGCCAAGTCCATCTCCTACCACTACGACGTTTCCAACGCGTTCTACCAACTCTGGCTCGATCAGGACATGGCCTATTCCTGTGCCTACTTCCGCGAGCCGGACAATACCCTCGATCAGGCGCAGCAGGACAAGTTCGATCACCTGTGTCGCAAGTTGCGCCTGCAGGCAGGTGACTATTTGCTGGACGTGGGTTGCGGGTGGGGTGGGTTGTCACGGTTCGCCGCACGCGAGTACGGCGCCAAGGTCTTCGGTATCACCTTGAGCAAAGAGCAGCTGAAGCTGGGACGGCAGCGGGTCAAGGCTGAGGGATTGGCCGACCTGGTCGACCTGCAGATCCTCGACTATCGCGACCTGCCGCAGGATGGCCGCTTCGACAAAGTGGTCAGCGTGGGCATGTTCGAACATGTCGGGCATGCCAACCTGGCGTTGTATTGCCAGAAGCTGTTCGGTGCCGTGCGTGAGGGTGGCGTGGTGATGAACCACGGCATCACTGCCAAGCATATCGATGGCCGACCTGTGGGGCGAGGTGCGGGCGAATTCATCGACCGCTATGTGTTCCCCCATGGAGAGCTGCCGCACCTGTCGATGATCACTGCAAGCATCTGTGAGGCGGGGCTGGAGGTGGTGGACGTGGAGAGCCTACGCCTGCACTACGCCAAGACCTTGCACCACTGGAGCGAGAACCTGGAGAACCAGTTGCACAAGGCGGCGGCGCTGGTGCCGGAAAAAACCCTGCGCATCTGGCGGCTCTACCTGGCGGGCTGTGCCTATGCATTCCAGAAGGGGTGGATCAACCTGCATCAGATTCTGGCGGTGAAGCCTCATGCCGATGGGCACCATGATTTGCCCTGGACACGTGAAGACCTCTATCGCTGAAAGCAATGAACGGGGGCCGCAATAGCGGCCCCCGTCGCGTTACAGGATCGGTGAAATCAGCCGCGCGATACGCATCCCCAATTGCTGGAGGCGATGGGTGTCGAGGCTGTCCTCTGCGGTAATTTCCCTGGATTGCTCGAAGTCGGCCAGCAGCATGGTCTCGACCTGATCGGCGAACGCCCGGTCGACCGTCAGCAAGGTAATCTCGAAGTTGAGCCGGAACGAACGGTTGTCCAGATTGGCGCTGCCAATCGCACTGACCTCGTCGTCCACCAACACCACCTTCTGATGCAGAAAGCCCGGCTGGTAGCGGAACATGCGCACGCCTGCGCGTACCGCCTCGAAGGCGAACAGGCTGGAGGCGGCATAGACGATCCGGTGATCCGGGCGGGCCGGTATCAGCACCCGCACATCCACTCCGCGAAGCACGGCCAACCGCATGGCAGCGAACACGGCTTCGTCAGGAATGAAATACGGGCTGGTGATCCACACCCGCCGGGTGGCGGAATGGATCGCTTCGAGAAAGAACAGCGAGCAGGTTTCCTGGGGATCGGCAGGCCCGCTGGCCAACGCCTGGCAGAGCACACCGTCGTCTGGGTAAGTGTCCGGCAGTATCAGCGGTGGCAACTGCCGGGTGGCCCAGTACCAGTCCTCGGCGAACGACTCTTGCAGGCACGCCAGCACGGGCCCGCTGATCTGCACGTGGGTGTCCCGCCAGGGAGAAAGGCGCGGGTGGCTGCCGAGGTATTCGTCCCCTACGTTATGCCCGCCAATGAACCCGGCCAGGCCATCGACCACGACGATCTTGCGATGGTTGCGGAAGTTGACCTGGAAGCGGTTGAACAATCCACGGCGGGTCGCGAAGGCATGAATCTGTACGCCACCTTCGCGCAGTACCTGGCTGTAGCTGGCAGGTAGGGCATGGCTGCCCACCCGGTCATACAGCACGAACACCTGTACACCTTCGGCTGCCTTGCGTAACAGCAATTGCTGCAGGGCCTTGCCGAGGTTGTCGTCGTGGATGATGAAGAACTGCACCAGTACCACTTCACGGGCCTGGGCAATGGCGTCGAAGATGGCATCGAAGGTGGCCTTGCCATCGATCAGCAGCTTTACCTGGTTGTTGGCCAGGCAGGGCATGCGGCCGAGTTTTGGCATGGCGCGCAACGCGGCGTAGCTCTGTGACTCACGGGCAGTGAGTGCCTCTTCTACCCAGGGCCGCCAATTGAGGTTGGCCATGGCCACGTGCATTTCCTGGTTGGCCTGGCGCCGAGCCTGGATGTAGGCGAAGAACGAGCGAGCGCCGAAGATCAGGTAAGGAATCAGCGTGAAGTAGGGGATGAAGAACAGCGACAGGGCCCAGGCAATTGCGCCCTGGGCGGTGCGCACGGTGAACACTGCATGCAGCGCCGCGATGGCGCCAAGCAAATGAATGATGCCGAGCACGTAGCCGAAGAAGTAGGGGCTGTGGTAATCCATACGCATCCTGCTTGCCGAATACACAGCGGATAACAGAACACGTTCCAGACCCGCCTTGCAACCTGAATGCGGATTTGGCGTCTAAGGTTCAGCCCGGCCCGTTGGCCGGCTTTTTCGAGGAGCGTTGGTTCATGAAGATTCGTCTGCCACTGTTGGCACTGGCCCTTGGCCTGAGCAGCCCGCTGGTGCATGCGCAGATGTTGCAACCCGGCCTGTGGGAGCTCACTACCAGCAATATGCAGGTCGATGGCAAACCGTTGCCTGATATGCAGTTCATGCTGGGGCAGCTTAAGAACCTGCCGCCAGAGCAACGGGCAATGATGGAAGGGGTCCTGGCCAAGCAAGGCATCACGGTCGGGGGGAATGGCGTGCGCTCGTGTCTGACACCGGAGCAGGTACAGACCAACGATATTCCGTTGCAGGATCCGAAGTCTGGTTGCACTCAGAAAATTACCGACCGAACCGGGAATGTCTGGAAGTTCGAGTTCAGCTGCCCCAAGGCCCAGGGTACCGGCCAGGCAACCTTCCTGAGCGACAAGGAATTCACCACGCAGGTCAGCGGTAACTTCAATGCTTCCGGTGTGCAGCAACAGGGCAGCATGAATACCCGGGCCGTCTGGCTCGGCAGTGATTGTGGAACCGTCAAACCCCGTAGCTGATCTCTACCATTGCCACTGGCTGCTGGCGACTGCGTCGTGGGCATGCAGGCTTTCTGCATGTTCCACGCGCAGGGTGAAGCCGGTGGTCCAGGCCAGTGCCCGCAGCGCTCGATGAAGGCGTCGGGCCGCATCTTCGCAGAACATCAGATTCTGCCCATTGGCCAAGGCGAAGGCCTGTTCGTCTGCGCGTTTCACGGCGGTCTGAACGGCGGTCCCCAAGCTAGCTTCAACCGTGTCGATCAACTCGGTTACCGGCAAAGCATCCAAGTTGTCCCGCAGGCGTAGCTTGATGCTGGCCTGGCTCCGTTGGCTGTGCGGCGTCGCCACTATGCCTTGGCTACTGCCCAGCCATCTCAGCACTGCATCTCGATTCAACTCATCCTCTTTAAAATCTTGCTCGAATTGGCGCTGAATCAACTGCCGGGCCAATGCTGCAGAACAAGGGCAGGTAGAGGAATAAGGCACACGCACGGATAGTTCCACGTGGAACATTTCGTTTTCGAGCTTGGCATCCACACTCACCTGATAACGCTTCCAGCCGGCCAAAGGGCTGATCAGCGCTGGCCGTTTCAGTAGATGCTCGAAGTTCAGTCGCACATGGGCCGCTGTAGAAAGCCCCTCATGGCTGGCGAGAAACGCCTCCAGCAAGTGACGCAGGAGAAGAGGCGTCAGGGCTTGATGTTCCAGACGCTCCAGCGCCAGGTAGAGCCTGGACATATGAATGCCCCGCGATTTGCCATCTATCAAGTTGACCCCGGCATCGGCCATGGCCGCCACTTGGCGTCCTTCAACCTGAATGGGCAGGGCGATTGCACACATGCCGACCCAGTCCAGAGGCGTGGCGTTCAGCTGTGATTGTGCGGCGATGTCGGGGAGCGTCAGGCTGTTCATGGCAATACCAGGCAATGGGATGTTCAGCGGCATCCTCGAAAACCCTTCCGACGAATACGGCTTGGCGAAATTGTATTGTTACTTTATAACATTGCGCAATGCATCATTCGAATGCGCCCGTCTGAAGAGGTCTCGCCATGCCCAATCGTCTTCCCGTCACTGTGCTTTCCGGTTTCCTCGGCGCCGGCAAGAGCACCTTGCTCAACCATGTGCTGCGTAACCGTGACCATCTGCGGGTCGCGGTGATCGTCAACGACATGAGTGAAATCAACATCGATGCCAGTGAGGTTCAGCGCAACGTCAGCCTGAACCGTGCCGAGGAAAAACTGGTGGAGATGAGCAATGGCTGCATCTGCTGCACCCTGCGTGAGGACTTGCTGGAAGAGGTGGCGCGTTTGGCCGGGGAAGGTCGCTTCGATTACTTGCTGATCGAGTCCACCGGTATCGCCGAACCGTTGCCAGTCGCCGAGACCTTCACCTTCCGCGACGAGCAGGGTCGCAGCCTGTCCGACCTGGCGCGTCTGGATACCATGGTCACGGTGGTCGATGGGGTGAATTTCCTGCGCGACTATCAGGCGGCCGACAGCTTGGCCAGCCGTGGTGAAACCCTGGGTGACGACGATGAGCGCTCGATCAGCGACTTGCTGATCGAGCAGGTCGAGTTCGCTGATGTGCTGCTGCTGAGCAAGATCGACCTCATCAGCCGTCACGAGCGTGAAGAGCTCACGGCCATTTTACGTAGCCTCAATGCGCGCGCTCAGATCGTGCCGATGGTGATGGGCCAGGTGCCGCTGGGGCGGATTCTCGACACTGGGTTGTTCGACTTCGAGCAGGCTGCGCAGGCGCCAGGCTGGTTGCAGGAAATGCGCGGTGAGCATAGGCCGGAAACCGAGGAGTACGGCATCGCGGCGAACACCTGGGCAGCACGCAGGCCCCTGCACCCACAACGCTTCTTCGATTTCATCCACAGCGAATGGCAGAACGGCCGGCTGCTGCGTTCCAAAGGTTTCTTCTGGTTGGCCAGCAAATACCAGGAGGCCGGCAGTTGGTCACAGGCGGGGGGCATGATGCGCCATGGCCTGGCCGGCCGCTGGTGGCGATTCGTGCCGCGTGAGCAGTGGCCGCAGGATGAACAAGGTAAGGCAGAGATCCTCAGGCACTGGAATGACGAGAGCGGTGATTGCCGACAGGAGCTGGTGTTCATCGGGCAAGATATCCACTTCGAAAGGTTATCCACAGAGCTGGATGCCTGCCTGCTGAGTGATGACGAGATGGCGTTGGGCCCTAAAGGCTGGCTGCGCATGGCGGATCCGTTCGGGCCGTGGTAAGTCGGCAGCCTGTGGGTATGTGGATATGTATAAACCTATCCCAGCCTTGACTGGCTGGCGTGACGGGGCATAGTGGGGACAAATCCCCTCGAAAGTGATCGCATGCTGCAGAACATCCCCACCCATGTCATCGCCGGCCCGCTGGGTGCTGGCAAGACCAGCCTGATTCGCCACCTGATGGCTCAACGCCCGGCGGCTGAGCGTTGGGCGGTGTTGGTCAATGAGTTCGGCCAGATCGGCCTCGATGCGGCACTGCTGGCCCATGACCAGGACGGTGTTGCCATCGCCGAGGTGGCCGGGGGATGCCTGTGCTGCGTGAACGGTATGCCGTTTCAGGTCGGCTTGGGTCGGCTGCTGCGAAAGGCGCGTCCTGATCGCTTGTTCATCGAACCTTCAGGGCTTGGGCACCCCTTGCAGCTGCTCGATCAGCTGGGTCGTGCCCCTTGGCTTGGCGTGCTGGCCGTGCAGCCACTGGTCATGGTCGTGGATGCCCAGGCGCTGGCGCGAGGGGAGCCCCTTTGCGAGGCTCAACAACAGGCATTGGACGCCGCTGCACGGGTCGTCCTGAACAAGAGCGAGGCTGTTGATGAAAAATGTAAGCTGTTGATAAGTAAGGAAATTTATGAAAAAAGGGGGTTGTGGACAAATCACGGACGAATTGCTTTTCAGCAACTGCCACTTTCATCCACAGGTGAATTAAGCGCCAATTCTGTTGATAACATCGCTGTGGATATACATATCCCCAGCAGGCCGACAGGTGGTTTGTGGACAGATCCATGTGTGCCAATCTGTTCAGTCCAGGACGGGGAGGGAGGTTGGAGCATCGGCTGGCGCTGGCATCCATCACAGCGTTTTGATGCACAGCGTCTGGGTAGCTTCCTCGAAGCCTGGGCATGGCGCCGGGCCAAAGGTGTTATCCACACCCTGGAAGGTTGGCAATCGTTCAATGGCCTGAATGGCACCCTGCCGGATTGGCAATCCAGTGAATGGCGCCGTGACACCCGCATCGAGCTGATCTTCGATCAACCGCAGCCCCAGCAAGCACTGCAGCAGGCACTGGATGAATGCCGGGTTTGCTGATCATTTGCTCCAGCGATTGTGCTCCTGGCGCCACTGCTGCATTTCGATCACGTTATCGACCCGGGGCGGCGTCTTGATCTCGAACGGGTAGGGCGCCAGTTCGATCTGCATGCTGTGGGCACCGAACTGGGTCACTGTACCGGGGTGGCGTTGCTCACCGGTTACGGTGAACTCGAAGGCATACACCCGTGCCAGGCGCTTGCGGCCGTTGGCGTCGCGAATGAACGCGATGCGCTTGAGCGCGACGGCATCGTCGAGCAGTTCCAGGTCCAGTTTGGCGCAATGTTGCTTGACCCGCTCCAGGGCTTTCTCGCGCAGCCCATGGTTGTGCCATAACCAAGCGCCTGCCGTGGCCACCAGCATCAGGACGAAGAGATTCTCCAGGGTCAACATTTGCGTATGCTCCAAACAGGTCGAACCAGCTTAACTGCGTCTCTGGCCTGTCGTACAGGTGGCAATCGAGTTCATACTGCGCAACGCACAGTCCTTGAAACAGATTTGGAAACCTTGCGCATGAAACGTACCCCGCACCTGCTCGCCATCCAGTCCCATGTGGTGTTCGGCCACGCCGGAAACAGCGCCGCGGTGTTTCCCATGCAGCGTATCGGGGTCAATGTCTGGCCGCTCAATACCGTGCAATTTTCCAATCACACTCAGTATGGCCAGTGGGCGGGCGAAGTGCTTGCGCCAGCGCAAATTCCTGCGCTGGTGGAAGGTATTTCCAACATTGGCGAACTTGGCCATTGCGATGCCGTGCTGTCCGGCTATCTGGGCAGCGCCGAACAGGGCCGGGCGATCCTGGCCGGGGTAGCGCGGATCAAGGCCGTGAATCCGAAGGCGCTGTACCTGTGCGATCCCGTCATGGGCCACCCGGAGAAGGGCTGTATCGTTCCCCAGGAAGTCAGCGAGTTCCTGCTCGACGAGGCGGCGGCACAGGCTGACATCCTCTGCCCTAACCAGCTGGAACTGGACAGCTTCTGCGGCCGACGTGCGCAATCCCTGGAGGATTGCGTCAGCATGGCGCGCAGCCTGCTCCAGCGCGGCCCGCAAGTCGTGCTGGTAAAGCACCTGGCCTATCCGGGGCGGGAGCAGGACATGTTCGAGATGTTGCTGGTGACCCGCGACCAGAGCTGGCACTTGCGCCGCCCGCTGCTGGCGTTTCCGCGTCAGCCGGTGGGGGTGGGCGACCTGACCTCGGGCTTGTTCCTGGCGCGCGTGCTGCTGGGCGACAGCTGGCAACAGGCATTCGAATTCACTGCGGCGGCGGTGCATGAGGTGCTTCTGGAAACCCAGGCCTGCGCCAGCTACGAACTGCAGCTGGTGCGGGCCCAGGATCGCATCGCCCATCCGCGTGTGCGCTTCGAGGCGCAGCGCCTGGCGTATTAAATCGAATCGGTCTTCAGGTCCTGATAGCGCTTTTCCAGTTCTTGACGGATCTGGCGGCGCTGTTGGCCCTGAAGGAAGCGGCGCTTTTCTTCGCTCGATTGCGGCTGGAGCGCAGGGACCGGCACTGGGCGGCGATTGTCGTCGACCGCGACCATGGTGAAGAAGCAGCTGTTGGAATGGCGCACCGAGCGTTCGCGAATGTTCTCGGTGACCACCTTGATGCCCACTTCCATGGAGGTGTTGCCGGTGTAGTTGACCGAGGCCAGGAAGGTCACCAGCTCGCCGACATGTACCGGCTCGCGGAAGATCACTTGGTCGACCGACAGGGTGACTACATAGCTACCCGCATAACGGCTGGCGCACGCATAGGCCACTTCGTCGAGGTACTTGAGCAAGGTGCCGCCATGTACGTTGCCAGAAAAGTTGGCCTTGTCCGGGGTCATCAGGACGGTCATGCTCAGCTGGGCGTTTCCAGGTTCCATAGTGTGCTCACGGTGAGGTTGCGCTGAATCGGGCCAATCGGGGTCGTTATCTGCTGACACTTCTGTTTCCCCTTTTGAAATTTGCCTTCTGATACGGGACGATGGCTGACGCGCCATGGTCACGCCTATTACGCCATCGCAGGCCGTTAACCGGCCGATCTGTTTCTACATATTGCGCCGGCATTTTGCGGCGGGGTGCGATGTTAACCTGACTACGCCCATGCAACATGGGCTTTCCTGCATTCAATACAGTATGTACTTGCTGCTCGCTCGGGTTTGCCTGGCAGAGGAGCGGTCTGCCTGGTCATCCAGATAATGGGCATCGAGAAAGGAGAATCGCGCCATGCATGCCATCAGCTTCATCCAGGACTTGGCAGTGATCATGCTGGTCGCCGGGGTGGTGACGATCCTCTTCCACCGCCTCAAGCAGCCTGTTGTACTGGGCTACATCGTCGCCGGTTTCATCATCGGCCCTCACACTCCGCCGTTCGGGCTGATTCACGACGAAGACACGATCAAGATCCTGGCCGAACTGGGTGTGATCTTCCTGATGTTCTGTCTGGGGCTTGAGTTCAGCCTGCGCAAGCTGTTCAAGGTGGGGGCCACGGCGTTCATTGCGGCGTTCCTGGAAATCGTCCTGATGATCTGGATCGGCTTCGAGATCGGCCGCTGGTTCGGTTGGAGCACCATGGATTCGCTGTTCCTGGGCGCCATTCTGGCCATTTCCTCGACCACCATCATCGTCAAGGCGCTCAACGACCTGAAGATGAAGAACGAGCGTTTTGCCCAGCTGATCTTTGGCGTGCTGATCGTCGAGGACATTCTTGGTATCGGCATCATTGCCTTGCTTTCGGGCATCGCGGTCAGCGGATCGGTCAGCTCCGGGGAAGTGTTCTCCACCGTGGGCAAGCTGTCGCTGTTCATGATCGTCGCGCTGGTCATCGGCATTCTGCTGGTGCCGCGGCTGCTGGCCTATGTGGCAAAGTTCGAGAGCAACGAGATGTTGCTGATTACCGTGCTGGGCCTGTG
The DNA here is from genome assembly GCF_044749545.1 of Pseudomonas sp. NPDC089396. Taxonomy (NCBI): domain Bacteria; kingdom Pseudomonadati; phylum Pseudomonadota; class Gammaproteobacteria; order Pseudomonadales; family Pseudomonadaceae; genus Pseudomonas; species Pseudomonas sp. NPDC089396. The sequence continues at coordinate 184,426 of NZ_JBIVIC010000001.1, forward strand.
TTTTGGTTTCTGCCTGCTGGTGGTCAAGCTTGAGTACAGCATGGTACTGGGCGCTTTCCTGATCGGTGCGATCATGGCCGAGTCGCGTCAGCTATTGAAGATCGAACAGCTGATCGAGCCGGTGCGTGACCTGTTCAGCGCCATTTTCTTCGTCGCCATTGGATTGATGATCGACCCACAGGTGTTGCTCGATTACGCCTGGCCGATCGTGGTCATTACCCTGGCGGTGGTGCTGGGCAAGATGCTCTCCTGCGGCATGGGCGCCTTCATCGCCGGTAACGACGGGCGAACTTCGCTGCGTGTGGGCATGGGGCTGTCACAGATTGGCGAATTTTCATTCATCATCGCGGCATTGGGCATGACCCTGCAGGTGACCAGCGACTTCCTCTATCCGGTCGCCGTGGCGGTTTCGGCCATCACCACGCTGCTGACGCCGTACCTGATCCGCGCCGCCGACCCGCTGTCCCTGAAGCTTGGCAAGGTGATGCCGAGCCGGCTTTCTCGGGTTTTGTCGCTCTATGGCGAGTGGTTGCGCAGCATTCAACCGCAAGGTGAAAGTGCCATGTTGGCAGCGATGATCCGACGCATCCTGTTGCAGGTAGGGGTCAACCTGGCACTGGTGATCGCGATCTTCTTCAGCGGCGGCTATTTCGCTGGCCGTATCGGTGATTGGCTGAATGAATGGGTCAGTGATGTGAGCCAGCAGAAGGCGGTGATCTGGGGGGCGGCACTGTTGCTGTCGCTGCCGTTTCTGATTGCGGCGTACCGCAAGCTCAAGGCGCTGTCGATGCTGCTGGCGGAGATGGGGGTCAAGCCGGAAATGGCGGGTCGTCATACTCAGCGTGTGCGCCGCGTGGTCGCCGAAGTGATTCCACTGTTGTCGCTGCTGGTGATATTCCTGCTGCTCTCGGCCCTGTCCGCAAGCATCCTGCCGACCAACGAGCTGTTGCTGATCATTGCGGTTGTGGCGGCGGTGGTGGTGGCACTGTTGTGGCGCTGGTTCATCCGCGTGCATTCGCGTATGCAGATCGCCTTGCTGGAGACGCTGGAAAACAGCCGCGACCATACCCACTGAGGGCATGCCCTCTGCGCGAGATTTCATCGAAGTCCGAGGGGATGGAGCGGTAGCGATGTCGCCAGGCGCAGAAAGCCTGGCGATTCTACGAGAGAGAGTGGCTTGTGGCCATCACTTTCTGCGGTTGGTTCTCAATCAGCTTTCCAGCCAAACATCCCGCGCCCAGTGCCACACCGATTCCCAGCTGTCTTCGCCGACCTCTTCTGCGTCGCCTTCCCACAGCACCACGGTGCCATCTTCCTCGACGCAGTAGTAGTTGTCGCCGTCCTGGCACAGCGGGATCAGTTCACGCGGAACACCGGCGTCCCAGGCATTGGCCGCTACGTCGGGCAGGTAGGTGTGCGATTGCGGGTCGGTAACGGTCACCGGCTCCAGCGTGCCATACACCACGTCGCTGACGGTCAACAGGAACTCTTTGAACACGAACGGAATGTTGATGAACAGCTGTTCCTCGATCTCAACCAGTTGGTCTTCGTCGGGAAGCTCCAGCGGCACCGGTACGGGTTCATTGGCTTCACGGAGTTGTTCGATCACTTCTTCCACGGTTCACATCCTCTACCTTGATGACAACGCTGCGCGTTATACCCTAGTAGGCCGCTCTGGCAAAAGCAAAAACCCCGGGACAGGCCCGGGGTTTTTTGTGCAAACGTGCGACGGTTAACCGTTCTGACGGATACCGGCGACCAGCCAGGGCTGGTTCTCGCCCTTGGCGCGAACCATGTGCCAGCTTTCGCTGAAGGCTTCGCCCTGGTCGAAGCGCGAGGTCTTCGACAGGCCACGGAAGGTCAGGGTAGCGTCGGTACGGTCCGAGCGATCGTCGACACCGTCCAGTTGCACATCGAGGTTATCGATGTAGGTGGACTGGAAGCCGTCACCCAGGTCGGCGCGCTCGCGCTTGAGGAACTCGAGCATTTGCGGCGTGACGAACTCGGCGATCTTGTCCATCTCGTTGGCATCCCAGTGCTGCTGCAGCGACTGGAAGTGGTTGCGAGCGGCAGCCAGGAAGCTCTGCTCGTTGAACCAGGCCGGGGCGTTGATCACCGGAGCAGCTGCAGCGGCAGGTGCAGCCGAACCACCGAAGACCGACGGCTGGGCAGGCTGGGCATGGGCTTCACGCTGGAACGGCGCATGGCCCGGTGCGGCCATTTGCGGCTGCTGCTGGCGGCGGCGCGCGGCGATGAAGCGGAACACCAGGAAGGCGATGAGCGCGACGATCAGGAAGTCCATGATCTGGAAGCCCTCGAAGCCGTCACCCATGAACATGGACGCCAGCAGGCCACCGGCGGCGAGGCCGGCCAGTGGGCCCAGCCAGCGCGAAGCACCGCTGGCGGCGGCCGGTGCGCGGCCTGGAGCGGTCGGCGCGGCTGCAGGCGTGGTTGGCGTGGCCTGGCGGGTCTGGTGGATAGGCGCGGAGCCCGAGCTCTTGCCGCCGCCGAAGCGCTTGGCGTTGGCGTCCAGGCTCAGCGTCAGGCCGACGCAGAGCGCCAGTGCGATGCTAAGAAAACGTTGCATAAGTGGGATATCCCCTGTTGTGGATTGCACGCGCGTCATGGTGCACAGGTTCCCGGGCACATGACCAGCGACATAATGTTTCGAGCTTTTGCCTGGATGTTACAAGCCTGGCTGAGCCGGCCCCTGTGGGAGCCGGCTTGCCGGCGATAGCGGCATTGGAGGCCTCAAATGGCTTCGAGCTTGGCATACCCCAGCATCAGCCACTTGCTGCCTTCGGCAAAGTTCACCTGCACCCGTGCCTGGGCGCCGGAACCTTCGAAGTTGAGGATAACCCCTTCACCGAATACCGAATGCTGCACGCGCTGGCCGAGAGTGAACGCGGTCTGCGGAATGCTGGCGTTGGCGAACAGGCTGCTCGTGTTGCTTTTCGAGCCACCGAACGGGCGACTGACGCTATTGGACAAGCGCACTTCCTGAACCAGGCCCGACGGAATCTCCCGTACGAAACGTGACACCTTGTTGTAGGTCTCGCTGCCATAAAGGCGGCGCGTTTCGGCATAGGTCATGATCAGCTGGCGCATGGCGCGGGTGATGCCCACGTATGCCAGGCGGCGTTCCTCTTCCAGACGGCCGGGCTCTTCCAGGCTCATCTTGTGCGGGAACAGGCCTTCTTCCATGCCCACCAGGAACACGTAGGGGAATTCCAGGCCCTTGGCACTGTGCAGGGTCATCAGCTGGATGCTGTCTTCGTGCTCGTCGGCCTGGGTGTCGCCTGCTTCCAGCGAGGCGTGGCCGAGGAACGCCGACAGCGGCGAAAGCTCGGCGTCGTCTTCGCTGGCCTCGAAGTTGCGCGCGGCGCTGACCAGTTCCTCAAGGTTTTCTACCCGTGCCTGGCCCTTTTCGCCTTTTTCTTCCTGGTGGTAGATGATCAGCCCGGACTGCTCGATGACCGTTTGGGTCATCGTGTGCAGAGGCATGTCGGCGACCTTGCCGGCCAGGCTCTCGATCAATTCGATGAAGGCACCCAAGGCACTGGCTGCACGGCCTTTGAGTGCCTTGGCAGCAATCAGCTGACACATGGCTTGCCACATCGACAGCTGGCTGTGGCGGGCATGTTCGCGGATGGCCTCTACGGTTTTCTCGCCAATGCCGCGGGGTGGCACGTTGATCACCCGCTCCAGCGCTGCATCGTTGCCGCGGCCTTCGAGCAGGCGCAGGTAGGCCATGGCGTTCTTGATTTCGGCGCGTTCGAAGAAGCGCTGGCCGCCATAGATGCGGTAGGGAACGCGTTCGCGCAGCAGGGCCTCTTCCAGCACGCGCGACTGGGCGTTGGAGCGGTACAGGATGGCGATGTCGCTGCGTGCGTTGCCGCCTTTGATCAGGCTCTCGATGGTCTCCACCACATAACGTGCTTCGTCGTGCTCGTTATAGGCGGCGTACAGCGTCAGCGGCTCGCCTTCGCCCAGATCGGTCCACAGCTCTTTGCCCAGGCGCCCACTGTTGTTGGCGATCAGGGCGTTGGCGGCCTTGAGGATGCCACCGGTGGAGCGGTAGTTCTGCTCCAGACGGATCATTTCGGCGTCGGGGAAGTCGGCGGTGTACTGGTGGATGTTTTCGATCTTGGCACCGCGCCAGCCGTAGATCGACTGGTCGTCGTCGCCTACCGCCATCAGGCTGTCGCCCCCGCCCGCGAGCAAACGCAGCCACGCGTACTGCACGGCGTTGGTGTCCTGGAATTCGTCCACCAGCACATGACGGAAGCGCCGCTGGTAGTGCTTGAGCAGGTCGGGGTGATCGCGCCAGAGGTCCAGGGCACGCAGCAGCAGCTCGGAGAAGTCGATCACGCCGGCGCGTTCGCAGGCCTGTTCATAGGCACTGTAGACGTCGCGCATGGTCATCAGGAACAGGTCGCCGCTGGCCTGGATATGCTGTGGTCGCAGCCCCTCGTCCTTTTGCCCGTTGATGAACCACTGCGCCTGGCGCGCCGGCCATTTCTGCTCGTCCAGGCCGAGCTCGCGCATCACCCGCTTGATCAGCCGCTGCTGGTCATCGCTGTCGAGGATCTGGAAGTTCTGCACCAGGCGGGCTTCCTGCCAGTGCGCGCGCAGCAGGCGGTGCGCCAGGCCGTGGAAGGTGCCGACCCACATACCCGCCGGGTTGATACCCAGCAGCTGTTCGATCCGCTGGCGCATCTCGGCGGCCGCCTTGTTGGTGAAGGTCACCGACAGGATCGAATGCGGCGAGGCCTGCTCGACCTGGATCAGCCAGGCGATGCGGTGCACCAGCACGCGGGTTTTACCGGAACCGGCGCCCGCAAGCACCAGCTGACGACCGAGCGTGGCCGCGACAGCCTGGCGTTGGGCATCGTTGAGGGAGTTGAGCAGGAGGGAGAGGTCATCTGTGTGCATCCGGCCATTCTAGGGGGAGGCCGGTTACGGGGCAAACACCTACTGTATAAATATTCACCTTAAGCCACTGTCGCTCATCGGTTTGTTGCAGCGCGTCATGCCAGATCGACACCTGATGCCGATCTGGCATGGCCAGCCGTCAGTTGACGGCTACGCGGTGCCCGATCTCAACCATTTGCGAGCCTTCGGCAGAAATGATTTCCAGTTTTTTCCATGAACTAACGCCTTCGCGCCGGAAAAAGACGGGTTTCTCGGTCAGGGCCTGGAGTGACGGTTGCCCATTGTCCACCAGCGTGAGCTGCAGGACTTCCCAGCCGCCTTTGTGGCGTACCTCGGGTTCTGCCAGAACGGGTTCGATACCAGAGTGGGCAACGGTCACGGTTCCCTGTACTTCGAAGCAGACTGGCTGGCCTGGCACTTCGTTGTTGTATGCAGAGAGGTTTTCGATTTTGCTCATGATGAATGCCTTTGCAGTTGAAAGTAGCGCCATACGACGCCGCGCTACTTTCGTTGATGCAAAGTGGCACGGGGACCGGGCAGGGTTTCAGCTATGCCAATGCCTGCCATGCCCGGCCAACAGGCTGTTGGCCTGCTCGGGGCCGTTGCTGCCGGCCGCATAGTGGCGGGGCGGCTGGAAGTGCTCATCCCACCCTTTGATGATGGCGTCGATCCAGGCCCAGGCGGCTTCCACTTCATCGCGTCGCATGAACAGCGTCGAATCCCCTTCCAGAACATCCAGCAACAGGCGCTCGTAAGCTTCCCAGCGACGTGTCTGGCCGAATACCTGGGCCAGGTTGAGGTCGAGGTCCACCGGCTCCAGGCGCATACCCTTGCCGGGGCTCTTGGTCATCATGCGCAGGCTGATGCGTTCGTCCGGCTGCAGCTGGATCAGCAACTGGTTGACCTGGCCACCACTGAACAACTCATGGGGCACTGGCTTGAACTGCATGACGATCTGTGAAGAGCGCCGCGTCATGCGCTTGCCGGTGCGCAGGTAGAAGGGCACGCCGGCCCAGCGCCAGTTGTCGACATGTGCCTGCACGGCGACGAAGGTTTCGGTGTCGCTGTCGTTATCTACATCCTTTTCGAAGTAGTAGGCCGGCACTTCCTGGCCGCCGATGTGGCCAGCTCCGTACTGGCCGCGCACGGTCTTGTCCTGCACGTCCTGGCCGCTGATCGGCTTCAGGGCGCGCAGAATCTTCACTTTCTCATCGCGCACGGCCTCGGCATCGAACTGCGCCGGAGGCTCCATGGCCACCAGGCACAACAGCTGCAGCAAGTGGTTCTGCAGCATGTCGCGGGTGGCGCCGGCGCGGTCGTAGTAGCCGCCGCGGTTTTCTACGCCCAGGGTTTCGCAGACGCTGATCTGCACATGGTCGACCTGGCCATTGCGCCATACCGGTTCGAGCAAGGCATTGGCGAAGCGCAGGGCCATGAGGTTCTGCACGGTCTCCTTACCCAGGTAGTGGTCGATGCGAAACACCTGGCGTTCCTCGAACACAGTGCCGATCGCTTCGTTGATGGCAATGGCCGACTCCAGCGAGTGGCCAATGGGCTTTTCCAGCACAATGCGGGCTTCACTGTCGGCCAGCCCGGCAATGCGCAGGTGCTTGGCAATCGGCACGAACAGGTTGGGGGCGGTCGCCAGGTAAAAGATGCGGGTGAGCCCGCCAGGCTCGCCGAGGTAGCGCGCCAGGCGGCCGAAGTCGGCGCTCTGTGACGCGTCCATGGAAAAGTAGTCCAGGCGTGCGGAAAAGCGCCGCCACACTTCTTCTTCGAAGTCATTGCGGGCGATTTGGGCCCGGCAATGGCGTTCGGCGAGCTTGAGGTACTCGTCGCGCGAAACATTGCGCCGGGCCAGGGCGATGATGCGCACGGCAATGTTCAGACGCCCCTCGCGATAAAGGTGATAGAGCGCCGGCAGCAGCTTGTGCAGGGCCAGGTCACCGGTGCCACCGAACACCAGAATGTCGCAAGGAATAGTCAAACCACCACTCTCCACGTTCGTTTAACTGGGCGGGTTGGCGTCCATGTAGTATAACTACAAGAAAGCTACATCCCGGCCAGCCGATCATAACCGAGTCCAGCCCGTGAATCTGTTGCAACATATCGCCCAATCGCGCCACCTGCTGCGCAAATCGGAACTCAAAGTCGCGGACCATGTGCTGCTGGACCCGGCTGCCGTCATGCACAGCTCCATGGCCGATCTGGCGCACAGCGTGGGCATCAGCGAGCCGACCATCGTGCGCTTTTGCCGGGCAATCGGCTGCTCGGGCTTCCAGGACCTCAAGCTCAAGCTGGCGCAGAGCCTGGCGGCGGGCGCCAGCTTTGGACAGTTCGCCATTCACGAAGACGACTCGGTCGCTGACTACAGCCTGAAGATTTTCGACACGACCCTGCACACCCTGATGGAAGTGCGCGAGCAGCTTGACCCGCACGCGTTGCAGCAGGCCGTGAGCGCCATGGCTCAGGCCCAGCGTGTGGAGTTCTACGGTTTTGGCGCGTCAGGTGCGGTGGCCGCCGATGCCCAGCACAAGTTCTTCCGCCTGCTGCTCAACGCCGCCGCTTATTCCGACCCGCACATGCAGGCGATGTCGGCTGTAACCCTGAAGCCGGGTGACGTGGCCGTGTGCATTTCCCAGTCGGGGCGCTCCAAGGACTTGCTGATCACTGCCAACCTGGTGCGTGAGAGCGGCGCCAACCTGATCACCCTGTGCCCGAGCCAGACGCCGCTGGCGGAACTGTCGACCGTCAACCTGGCGATCGATGTGCACGAAGATACCGAGATCTACACCCCGCTGACCTCGCGTATCGCCCACCTGGTGGTGATCGACGTGTTGGCCATGGGCGTGGCCATGGCGCGCGGGCCGAGCCTGGTCAATCACCTCAAGAGCGTGAAACGCAGTTTGCGCAGCCTGCGCCTGTCGCCAAAATCGATCAAGGCGATGGATGACTGAAGGCCTTCGGCCTGACCCACAGGTGCACTACATGCCTTGAAGTCCCTGATTTCCCCTGTGGGAGCCGGCTTGCCGGCGATAGGGCCCGAACAGGCTACCTCCTCATGTCTGTCCTGGCCTCATCGCCGGCAAGCCGGCTCCCACAGAAAGGGACCTAGAAAACTTCATGTTTTTGTCACCGTTCCACAGCCAAACGGTAAACCACTAGAGCCAGTCTGAAACTCCCGCACTCGATCAGGGAGACAGACAATGACTCGTGACTTCGATGGCTCTTACCAACCCAGCGCCAAGACTCGCAAGCAGCAGGAAAAGGATCAGCGTCGCATGGAGTATCGCCGTGCGATCGAAAGCTACTGCGACCAACGCCAACTGCTACGCGAACTGGCTGATTACCCCGAGTTGCAAGAACTCACGGTGTGGCAGGCGTCGGCGGCAACTTCCCCGAAAAACGTTCAACAATCGCGCTGATCAGCGCACGTTCGCTGCGAATGAACGCCAGAAATGCCAAGGCTACCGGCGATTGCCGCTTGGCTTTCGACTGCACCACGCACCAGCTGCGGTACAGCGGCAGTTCCTCCACCGGCAATTCCTGGAGCATGCCTGTGGCCAGCTCCATGTTCACTGCATGGCGGGTCAGCAAGGCGATGCCCAGCCCTGCGATCACGCATTCGCGCTGGGCGTCGGCCGAGGCGACCTCCAGCGTCTGGGTAAAGTGCACGCGCTTGTCCTTGAAGTACTCTTCGCACGCCTTGCGGGTGCCCGAACCCTGTTCACGGACCAGCAAGGTATGAGGCTCCAGATCCTGCAGGCGCAAATTGTCGAGCTTGCCCAGCGGGTGGTCCGGTGGCGCCACGGCGACGATCGGGTTGTTCAGGAACGGCAGAAACTCCAGGCCCATGTCCTGCGGCACCATGGACATGATGATCAGGTCGTCGCGGTTGTCCGAGAGGCGCCGAATCGCCTGGGCACGGTTGACCACGGTCAGGGTCAGGTTGACCTCCGGGTGACGTTGCTTGAAGGCGGCGAACAGGTGTGGCACGAAGTATTTGGCGCTGGATTCGATGGCCAGTTTCAACTGACCTTGCAATGAGCCCTGCATGTCCGACAGCTGCATGTCGAGGCTATCCAGGCGCCCGAAGATGTCCCGGCTGGCCCGTTGCAGCGCTTCGGCCGCTTCGGTCAGGTACAGCTTCTTGCCCACGTACTCGAACAGTGGCTGGCCGACCAGTTCTTCGAGCTGACGGATCTGTAGACTAACGGCGGGTTGCGTCAGTGCCATTTCTTCCGCGGCGCGGCTGTAGGAACGTAAATCACACACCTCGTTGAAGATCTGCAATTGACGCAATGTCATACGCATCAATGACTTACGCATTTTTTTCAGGCTCCGGCAAAACCTTGTTACTCAACTATAAGCCTTTGCTAATACTACCTCTAACAAATATTGATTTTTGTTTATCGACCTAGAGCGCTAGGGTGAATGTGCGACTGGCCAGCAACATCTGGTCACGCGCCGACCGGTAGAACCGGCTCGTCTGTTCCTACGGCTTTGGGAAGACTCCAGTGATAAAAAAAATCCTGATCGCCAACCGGGGTGAAATCGCAGTTCGGATCGTGCGTGCCTGCGCCGAGATGGGCATTCGCTCTGTCGCGATCTATTCCGACGCCGACCGTCACGCCTTGCACGTCAAGCGCGCCGACGAGGCCTATAGCATTGGTGCCGAGCCTCTTGAGGGTTACCTGAACCCGCGCAAGCTGGTCAACCTTGCTGTGGAAACCGGCTGTGATGCCCTGCACCCGGGTTACGGTTTCCTGTCGGAAAACGCTGAGCTGGCAGAGATCTGCGCCGAGCGCGGGATCAAGTTCATCGGCCCGGCCGCCGACGTCATTCGCCGCATGGGCGACAAGACCGAAGCGCGCCGCACCATGATCCAGGCCGGTGTACCGGTAACGCCGGGCACCGAAGGCAACGTTGCCGACATCCATGAAGCCCTGAGCGAAGGCGAGCGCATCGGTTACCCGGTCATGCTCAAGGCCACCTCTGGCGGTGGCGGACGCGGCATTCGCCGCTGCAACAGCCGCGAAGAGCTGGAGCAGAACTTCCCACGGGTCATTTCCGAGGCTACCAAGGCCTTCGGCTCGGCCGAAGTGTTCCTGGAAAAGTGCATCGTCAACCCCAAGCACATCGAGGCGCAGATCCTCGGTGACAGCTTTGGCAACGTGGTGCACCTGTTCGAGCGCGACTGCTCGATCCAGCGCCGTAACCAGAAGCTTGTCGAAATTGCCCCGAGCCCACAGCTTACCCCCGAACAGCGCGCCTACATCGGCGACCTGGCGGTGCGCGCCGCCAAGGCGGTGAACTACGAGAACGCCGGTACCGTGGAGTTCCTGCTCGCCGATGGCGAGGTGTACTTCATGGAGATGAACACCCGGGTGCAGGTGGAGCACACCATCACCGAAGAAATCACCGGTATCGACATCGTCCGCGAGCAGATCCGTATTGCCTCGGGCCTGCCGCTGTCGGTCAAGCAGGAAGACATCCACCACCGCGGTTACGCGTTGCAGTTCCGTATCAACGCCGAAGACCCGAAGAACAACTTCCTGCCGAGTTTCGGCAAGATCACCCGTTACTACGCCCCCGGCGGCCCGGGCGTGCGTACCGACACGGCGATCTACACCGGTTACACCATTCCGCCGTTCTACGACTCCATGTGCCTGAAACTGGTGGTGTGGGCGTTGACCTGGGAAGAAGCCATGGACCGCGGCCTGCGGGCCCTGGACGACATGCGCGTGCAAGGGGTGAAGACCACCGCCGCGTACTACCAGGAAATCCTGCGCAATCCGGAATTCCGTAGCGGCCAGTTCAATACCAGCTTCGTCGAAAGCCACCCTGAACTGACCAACTACTCGATCAAGCGCAAACCCGAAGAGCTGGCCCTGGCCATCGCCGCCGCCATCGCCGCCCACGCAGGCCTGTGAGGAACCTTATAATGTCCAAGAAAATTCACGTAACCGACACGATCCTGCGCGACGCCCACCAGTCCCTGCTGGCCACCCGCATGCGTACCGAAGACATGCTGCCGATCTGCGACAAGCTCGACAAGGTCGGCTACTGGTCGCTGGAAGTCTGGGGCGGCGCCACCTTCGACGCCTGCGTGCGCTTCCTCAAGGAAGATCCGTGGGAGCGCCTGCGCAAACTGCGCAACGCATTGCCCAACACCCGCCTGCAGATGCTCCTGCGCGGGCAGAACCTGCTGGGCTACCGCCACTACAGCGATGACGTGGTCAAGGCGTTCGTGGCCAAGGCTGCAGTCAACGGCATCGACGTGTTCCGCATCTTCGATGCCATGAACGACGTACGTAACCTGCGTGTGGCCATCGAAGCGGTCAAGGCTGCCGGCAAGCACGCCCAGGGTACCATCGCCTACACCGTCAGCCCCGTGCACACCATCGACGCCTTTGTAGCTCAGGCCAAGCAGATGGAGGCCATGGGTTGCGATTCGATCGCGATCAAGGACATGGCCGGCCTGCTGACGCCGTTCGCTACCGGCGAGCTGGTCAGGGCGCTGAAAGCCGAGCAGTCGCTGCCGGTGTTCATCCATTCCCACGACACCGCCGGCCTGGCCGCCATGTGCCAGCTCAAGGCTGTGGAAAATGGCGCCGACCACATCGACACCGCCATCTCCAGCTTCGCCTGGGGCACCAGCCACCCGGGGACCGAGTCGATGGTCGCGGCGCTCAAGGGCAGCGAGTTCGATACCGGCCTGGACCTGGAACTGCTGCAGGAAATCGGTCTGTACTTCTACGCCGTGCGCAAGAAGTACCATCAGTTCGAGAGCGAGTTCACCTCCGTGGATACCCGCGTGCAGGTCAACCAGGTACCGGGCGGGATGATTTCCAACCTGGCCAACCAGCTCAAGGAGCAGGGCGCCCTCAACCGCATGAACGAAGTGCTGGCTGAGATTCCACGGGTTCGCGAAGACCTCGGCTTCCCGCCGCTGGTGACTCCGACCTCGCAGATCGTCGGCACCCAGGCGTTCTTCAACGTGCTCGCCGGCGAGCGCTACAAGACCATCACCAACGAGGTGAAGCTGTACCTGCAAGGCGGATACGGCAAGGCGCCAGGTGTGGTCAGTGAGCAACTGCGCCGCCAGGCGATCGGCAGCGAAGAAGTGATCGACGTGCGTCCGGCCGACCTGCTCAAGCCAGAAATGGCCAAGCTGCGTGCCGACATCGGTGCCCTGGCCCGTTGCGAAGAAGACGTCCTGACCTTCGCCATGTTCCCGGACATTGGCCGCAAGTTCCTCGAAGAGCGCGAAGCCGGCACCCTGACCCCTGAAGCCCTGCTGCCGATCCCGGAAGCCGGCGCTGTCGCAGCCCATGGCGGCGAAGGCGTACCTACCGAGTTCGTGATCGACGTGCACGGCGAAACTTACCGCGTCGACATTACCGGCGTGGGCGTGAAGGCCGAAGGCAAGCGTCACTTCTACCTGTCGATCGACGGCATGCCGGAAGAAGTGGTGTTCGAGCCGCTCAACGAGTTCGTCGGCGGCGGCGGTGGCAGCAAGCGCAAGCAGGCCAGCGCCCCGGGTCACGTCAGCACCAACATGCCGGGCAACATCGTCGATGTGCTGGTCAAGGAAGGCGACATGGTCAAGGCCGGCCAGGCCGTGCTGATCACCGAAGCGATGAAGATGGAGACCGAAGTGCAGGCGGCCATCGCCGGCAAGGTCGTGGCCATCCACGTGGCCAAGGGCGATCGCGTGACGCCGGGTGAAATCCTGATCGAGATCGAAGGCTGACAGAAGCCTTCATCTACAAGCGGTTTACCTCTGGGGAGCGGATGCTCCCCTTTTTTTGTGCTGGATTTAATGGCCCTATCGCCGGCAAGCCGGCTTCCACAGGGATCCCACTGCCCTCAAGGCTTGTGGTGTACCTGTGGGAGCCGGCTTGCCGGCGATAGGGCCAGTAAAACCAATACACCCCTCAGCCTCTACGGCACTGCTCCAACGTCCGCACCTGCCCCTCAGCCTGCTGGTTCTCCTCGCTCAACCACCGCTCGAACCCCGCCGCCACCTGCGGCCACTCATCATCGGTAATCGAATACCACGCCGTATCCCGGTTGTGGTCCTTGACCACCAGGTGCTTGCGAAACACCCCTTCGAACTGGAAGCCGAACCGCTCCGCTGCGCGCTTGGAGCGGGCATTGGCGTTGTTGCACTTCCATTCCAGACGGCGGTTGCCCAGCTCGAAACCCAGTTTGCCCAGCAGGTACACCGCCTCGGTGCTCTTGGGCGTGCGCTGCATGGGGGCGCCGAAGGCGATATGGCCAATCTCGATGCGGCCGTGGTCGGGCACGATCGACATCAGCGTGAGTACGCCCTGGGCCTGGCCGCTGGCGCGGTCGAGGACGGTGAAGTACAGCGGGTCGTGGCCTGCGGCATTGCCCTCGAGCCAGCGGTCGAAGGCGGCGCGCTCGGTGAACGGGCCGTAGGGCAAGTAGTCCCACAGGACCGGATCGGAAGCCGGGCCCTGCAGTGCGTTCCACAGATCATCACCGTGGCGTGCCGGGTCGAGCTTTTCCAGGCGAATGTAACGGCCTTCGAGCGGCTCTGCCCTAGGCGTTGCAGCCGGTTTCCAGTTCAGTGCGTCAGTCATGTTCGGCCTACAGCCCTTTGCGGAATTGGATGAAGCCCGGGCGCTCGGCAACCTGTTCATACAGGCTGATGGCGGTGGCATTGGTTTCGTGGGTCAGCCAGTGCACCTTGATGCACCCAGCGGCCTTGGCCGTGGCATAGACGTGTTCGATCAACTGGCGGCCGATGCCCAGGCCACGCTGGGCGCTGTCCACGTACAGATCCTGCAGGTAGCACGCGTTCTCAATGCTCCAGTTGGAGCGATGGTAGATCCAGTTGACCATGCCCACTGCCTTGCCATCGACCCAGGCCAGGGCCGAGTTCGTCGGTTCGCAGGGGTCGAGCAGGCGCTGCCAGGTGCTGGTGCTGACGGCCTCGGGCAACTCGGTTTCATAAAAGCGCAGATAGGCCTGCCAGAGGGCGAGCCAGGCAGCATGGTCGTTGGCGCCGACAGGGCGCAGGGTGACGCTGGGCATGGGGCTTTTCCTTCAGAGTTGGCGCATCTGCGCCGCGAGTTGGTTGTCGAGGTAATCGGGGCTGCTGCTCAGGCCGTCGCGTACGCCGGCGATGTCTTGCGCCGAACGGTTCTGGCTGAGCTTGCGCGCGCCTTGCAAGCGGGCGATGGGCAGGCGGATACCGACGATGGCGCGGAGCATGCCGTCGAGGTAATCGCGGGGTGCATCGGCCACTTTCCACGGCTCGTTACGGTCTTGTTCATGGCGCTCGGTCAGTCGACTGACGATGTCCAACAGCGGCGCGGCTTGGTGAATCACTTCGACAGGGCCGTAGGCGTGAACGGCCTGGTAGTTCCAGGTCGGTACCACCTTGGGGTTCTCGGCCTTGCTGGGGTAGTAGCTGGGGCTCACATAGGCATCGGCGCCCGGGAACACCAGCAAGGCTTCACCGCCCTGTTCCAGGTCCTGCCATTGGCGATTGGCACGTGCCAGGTGAGCGTAGACGGTGCCGAATTCGCCTTCCGCCGTGTCGACCAGCACCGGCAGGTGGGTGGCCAGCAAGCCCTGCTCGCCATGGCTGACCAGCACGGCCAGGCGGGTGTCGAGCATGTGCTGGTGCAGGCGGTGCAGGTCGTGCTCCTGGTGAGGTTTGCTGTTGTACATGCGCAGGTTCCTTGTCGAATGACTTCATCCTAGGCAGGCTATTGGCTCAGAGTAAGATCCATTAAAGGTTGTTTTCATAGGTCCAATGCCATGAGCGAGCGTCCCCTCCTGTCGCCTTTCGACCCTGCCGGGATCGTTCTCGACCGTCGTCGCGGGTTGAGTCAGCAGCTGTATCAGGCGTTGCGCGCGCGCGTGCTGGACGGGCGGCTGGGCAGCGGCACGCGGTTGCCGGCCACTCGCGACCTGGCGGCTACCCTGGCGCTTTCGCGCAACAGCGTGGTGCGTGCCTACGATCAGCTGTATGCCGAGGGCTACATCGAAAGCCGGGTAGGGGATGGCACCTATGTCAGCCGGCAAGCAAAACTATCCACACAACTATCCACAGGGTTATCCCGGGGTTTATCCACAGGCTTATCCACAAATTCGCCGGAAAATACTGAGGATTTATCCAGCAACACCCTTTCCAGCGAGCCCTTGGAGCGTCTGAAAAGTAACCATCTACCGCTGCCAAGAAGCGGTGCACCGCGTGCTTTTCGCGTGGGAATTCCAGCGTTCGACCTGTTCCCGTTTGACGTCTGGGCCAAGCTGCAGGCGGGTTTCTGGCGCAATCCCGACCCTGCGCAGCTGGGTTACGGTGACCCTGCAGGCGAGCGGGCACTGCGCGAGCTGATTGCGGCGTACTTGCGCCGTTCACGTGGTCTGTCCTGCACGGCTGAACAAATTGTGATCACCAGTGGCGCACAGCAGGCCATCAGCCTTTGTGCACAGTTGCTGTTGCAGCCGGGCGACGGCGTGGCTGTGGAAAACCCTGGCTACAGGGCTGCCGGTCATACCTTCGCCGTCGCTGGCGGCAAAGTGATCGGAGTACCCGTGGATGAGGAAGGCATGGATTGCAGCTGCCTGGAGCAGCTGCAGGATTGTCGGCTGGCCTATGTCACCCCTGCTCACCAGTACCCGACCGGGGTGACCATGAGCCTGGCCCGGCGCCTGGCATTGCTGGCCTGGGCCGAGCGTGGCGATGGCTGGATCATCGAGGACGACTATGACGGCGAGTACCGCTACAGCGGCGCGCCGTTGGCCCCGCTGGCGGCGTTGGACCGCCAGGGGAGGGTGTTGTATGTCGGCACTTTCGGCAAGATCGCTTTTCCGGCGCTGCGCCTTGGCTACCTGGTGTTGCCGGCGCGGCTGGTGCAGGCCTTCAGCCAAGGCAGGGCGCTGGCGATGCGGCATTCCGAGGTGGGTACGCAGTGCGTGATGGCCGAGTTCATGGCCCAGGGGCACTTCCAGCGGCATATCCGCCGCATGCGGCGGGCGGCATTGAGCCGGCGTAATGTGCTGAAAGCCGGGTGGCCTGTGGATGTACCGGGACTGGGCGGGATGCCGGAAGTGGCAGCGGGGCTGCACGTGAAGGTGGATGTGGATAACTTTGCGCGCGAGCAGGAACTGGTTGCGCGGGCTGAGGCGGTGGGGGTGGAGGTCAATCCGCTGAGCAGCTACTGGATGGAAGACAGCACGGTGCCTTTGGATAAGCGCGCAGGGCTGGTGCTGGGGTTTGCGGCGGTGCCGGAGGGGGAGATTGCCGGAGCCTTGATGCGGTTGCGCAAGGCCTGGAAGTAGGAGCGGCCTTGTGTCGCGAAAGGGCTGCGAAGCAGCCCCAGGATTTCAGCAGCCTGCAAAATCTGCTGGGACTGCTTCGCAGTCCTTTCGCGACGCAAGGCCGCTCCTACACGGATCGCACAGATTGATGCAGCATCAGGTCCCGGACTTGATCCTGCTCCACGCCCGCGTCCGTGCCCGCTCTGCGTCACGCGACAATGGCTTGAGCGTGTACAGCTTGGTCATGGCCTCGGCGGTCGGGTACAGGTTCGGGTTGTTGCGAATCGCCGGGGCGACCTTCTCGGTCGCATCCTTGTTCGGGTTCGGATACCCGACAAAGTCGCTGATCGGCGCAATCACTTCCGGGCGCAGCAGATAGTTGATGAAGCTATGCGCATCCTCCGGGTTGGCGGCATTCTTCGGAATTGCCAGCATGTCGAACCAGATGGGCGCGCCTTCCTTGGGCAAGCGCATGTCCACCACTACGCCATTCTTCGCGTCCCGCGCGCGGTTGGCGGCCTGGGAGAAACTGCCGGAATAACCGACGGCCACGCAGATGTCACCGTTGGCGATGTCCGCCATGTACTTCGAGGAGTGGAAGTACGTGATGTGTGGGCGGATCTTAAGCAGCAGGGCTTCGGCCTTCTTGTAGTCGTCCGGCTTACCGCTGTTGGGGTCCAGGCCCAGGTACTGCAGGGCCAGCGGCAGGATCTCCGAAGGTGAGTCGAGCAGCGCCACGCCGCATTGCTTGAGCTTGGCGATGTTTTCTTCCTTGAAGATCAAATCCCAGCTGTCCACCGGCGCGTTGTCGCCCAGCACTGCCTTGACCTTGTCCGGGTTGAAGCCAATCAGCACGGTGCCGTACATGTAGGGCACGGCGAACTTGTTACCGGGGTCGTTGGCCTCGATCAGCTTCATGAGGGCCGGGTCCAGGTGCTGCCAGTTCGGCAGTTTGCTGCGGTCCAGCGGCTGGAAAACCCCGGCTTCGATCTGCTTGGCGAGGAACACGTTGGACGGCACCACCACGTCATAGCCGGAGTTACCGGTAAGCAGCTTGGCTTCCAGCGCTTCGTTGGTGTCGAAGATGTCGTAGATCAGCTTGACGCCGCTGTCCTTCTGGAAGTCGCTCAGCGTCTGCGGGGTGATGTAGTCGAACCAGTTGTAGACCCGCAGGGTGCGCTGTTCAGCCTGGGCCTGCAGGGCGCCGGTGAGCAGGGTGGCAGCGATGAACGGGGCGAGCAGACGCTTGAGTCGGACCATTACCGGGCTCCTGGCTGGGCGCGCTGGAAGCCTTCCAGCACGTTGACGGCGTTGATGCCGATTTCTTCCACAGCGTAGCCACCTTCCATCACGAACAAGGTCGGCTTGCCCAGTTGTGCGATGCGCTTGCCCATTTCCAGGTAGTCCGGACTGTCCAGCTTGAATTGGGAGATCGGGTCGTCCTTGAAGGTGTCCACGCCCAGCGAAATCACCAGGACATCGGCATCGTAGTCGGCAATGCGCTGGCAGGCGGCTTCCAGGGCGTCGCTCCAGGCGGCCCAGTCACTGCCGGCCGGCAATGGGTAGTTGATGTTGCAGCCCTCGCCGGCGCCCTCACCGGTTTCATCGGCATAGCCCAGGAAGAACGGGAATTCGGCCTGCGGATCACCGTGGATCGAGGCGAAGAACACGTCGCTGCGTTGATAGAAGATGTCTTGGGTGCCGTTGCCGTGGTGGTAATCGACATCGAGGATGGCCACTTTCGCACGGCCTTGGTCGAGGAAGGCCTGGGCGGCGATGGCGGCATTGTTCAGGTAGCAGTAGCCACCCATGACTTCGGCGGCGGCGTGGTGCCCTGGTGGGCGGCACAGGGCGAAGGCCGAATGCGCGCCTTGCTGGATGGCGGCCTGGGCGGTGAGGGCAACCTGCGCGGCACTGTAGGCGGCCTGCCAGGTGCCGGCGGTGATGGGGGCGCCGGCATCGAAGCTGTAGTAACCCAGTTCGCCGTGCAGGCCGGTCGGCTTGACCTGGCGCAGGGTGCGGGCTGGCCAGGTGAAGGGCAGCAGGTCGCCCTCATGCCCCAGCGCCGCCCAGCGCGCCCAGGCACCCTCGAAGAAGTCGAGGTAGTCGGCGCTGTGGATGCGTTGCAACGGCGCGCGGCCGAAGTCGGTCGGGCCTGCGACCTCGCCGAGGTTGCGCTTTTTCACTTGTTCGAGCACATGGTCGGCGCGCGAAGGCATTTCGAAACAGGGCATCAGCTTGCCGTCGATCAGCTCGCAGCGGCCGTGGTGCAGGCGGTGGTCATCGGAATAGATTGTCAGCATTTTGTTGTTCTCCGGGGGGACAGGCGTGGGCCCATTTTCATGGGCGACCCGCAGGTGGAGAACGACGCAAACGGCCAAAAGGGGATCGATGTGGCCAAGGTCGCTGGCCGGTACCGGCCTCATCGCCGGCAAGCCGGCTCCCACAGGTACCCCGCCAGCCTCAAGAGCGGCGCTATCCCTGTGGGAGCCGGCTTGCCGGCGATAGGGCGTACAGTCAGCCGCGGAAATGGCTTGGCGCTACACCACTCCAACGCTGGAACGCATGCCGAAAACTGGCCGTCTCACTGAAACCCAAGGTCTCGGCAATCCGATAGATCGGCATCTGCTCATCAGCCAGCAACTGCTTGGCCCTTTCAAAGCGCAGGTCATCGAGCAGCTGTTGATAACTGCTGCCCAGTGCCTGCAGGTGCCGGCGCAAGGTGCGCGACGAGCAGTTCATCTGCCGCGCCAGCCCTTCCAGGCCCGGTGCGGCATCCAGTTGCTGCAGCAACAGCTGGCGAATCCGTCCTAGCCAGGCCTGGCGCCCAGTGAATTCAAGGTTCAGCCGTCGGCAACGCTCGCTCATGGCCTTGTGGGTAATCGGGTCGGCCAGCGGCAACGGGGTGTCGAGCCAGCGCCGCTCGAAGGCAAATGCATTGTCTTTGTCGGCGAAGCTCAAGGGGCACTCGAATGCACGGGTATAAAGCGTGTGATAGCTCGGTTGAGCATGTTCGAAGCGGGCGCCGAGCAACGGCAGTGGGCGACCGAGCAGATCGTCACAGATGACTTTCAGTGAAACCAGGCAGAACTCGGCATTGAAGGCGGCCAGTGCCGGGCTGTCACCATAGTCGCTGGCGCTGAACCAGACCCGTTGGCCATCGTCAATCAGGCGTAGCTGGAAGACTGTTCCCAGCAGTGCCGGATACTGCAGCGCCACGCGCAAGGCGTCACCCAAAGTGGCACTGGAGAGCAGCGCGTAACCGAGCATGCCGTAGCACGACACATGCATGCGCCGGCCCAGTTCCAGGCCGATGTCCTCGCGCCGCGCCACGGCATTGGCGCACACCTGCAGCTCTTGCTGGGTGGTGATGCGTGCATCGGCATGCCCAAGGTCTTGCGGGCCAATGCCGCTGCCGGCCAGCAACGCCGCCGCTTCGCAACCGTCTTCCTGAAACAGGTTGAGGATCAGCGAAACCGCGTTCAGGGTGGTCAGGTGGCTATGCAGCATGCTCGGTAATCCCGTTTGCCTGGGAGGCATTATGGAGCAAGTAGTGTGCCGGGCAGCGGCAGGCATAAAAAAAGGGCCCGGAGCGTGCGCTCGGGCCCTTGAAAGGTTGAGAGGTGTCTAGTCCCTCGACCTGGTGAGACTGTTTGCAGCGGTCGGGTTACGCCTTCAGCGGAACCAGACGCGGAGCGATCATGTTTTCCGGACGCAGGATGTCGTTGAGCATCGCTTCGTCCAGCAGCTGTTCTTCGCGCACCAGTTCCAGTACGCCGCGGCCGGTTTCCAGGGCAACGCGAGCGATACGGGTGGCGTTTTCGTAGCCGATGTACGGGTTCAGGGCGGTGACCAGGCCGATCGAGTGCTCGACCAGTTCACGGCAGCGCTGTTCGTTGGCGGTGATGCCGACGATGCAGTGCTCGCGCAGCATGTCCATGGCGCGTTGCAGCAGGCGGATCGAGTCAAAGATCTTGTAGGCGATCAGCGGCTCCATCACGTTCAGCTGCAGCTGGCCACCTTCGGCGGCGACAGTCAGGGCCAGGTCGTTGCCCATGATGGCGAAGGCCACTTGGTTGACCGCTTCCGGGATAACCGGGTTGACCTTGCCTGGCATGATCGAGCTGCCTGGCTGACGCGCTGGCAGGTTGATCTCGTTGATGCCGGTGCGCGGGCCGCTGGACAGCAGGCGCAGGTCGTTGCAGATCTTCGACAGCTTGACCGCGGTACGCTTGAGCATGCCGGAGAACAGCACGAAGGCACCCATGTCGGAGGTGGCTTCGATCAGGTCGGCAGCCGGTACCAGCGGTTGGCCGCTGATGGTGGCCAGGCGCTGTACGGCCAGGGCCTGGTAGCCCGGGTCGGCGTTGATGCCGGTACCGATGGCGGTGCCGCCCAGGTTGATTTCGGTCAGCAGTTCCGGCGCCAGCGAGCGCAGGCGCTGCAGGTCTTCGGTCATGGTGGTGGCGAAGGCGCGGAATTCCTGGCCCAGGGTCATCGGCACGGCGTCCTGCAGCTGGGTGCGGCCCATCTTCAGTACGTGGTCGAACTCTTTACCCTTGGCAGCGAAGGCCTGGATCAGGCTGTCGAGGCTGGCCAGCAGGGCGTCGTGACCCAGCAGCAGACCCAGACGGATAGCGGTCGGGTAGGCGTCGTTGGTCGACTGCGCCATGTTCACATCGTTGTTCGGGTGCAGGTACTGGTACTCACCCTTCTGGTGACCCATGGCCTCCAGCGCGATGTTGGCGATGACTTCGTTGGCGTTCATGTTGGTAGAAGTACCAGCACCGCCTTGGATCATGTCCACCACGAACTGCTCGTGGTAATCGCCCTTGATCAGTCGTGCGCAGGCTGCGCTGATCGCGGCGTGCTTGGCATCGCTCAGGTGCCCCAGCTCACGGTTGGCGTCAGCAGCTGCCTGCTTGACCATCGCCAGACCGACTACCAGTTTCGGGTAGTGCGACAGCGGAACACCGGAGAGGTGGAAGTTGTTGGCAGCGCGCAGAGTCTGGATGCCGTAGTAGGCATCGGCAGGGACTTCAAGGGTACCAAGCAGATCTTTTTCGACGCGGAACGATGCAGCGGAGGACATGATGGATATCATCTCGATTTTGACCCGGCACATGCCGGAATGGCGCCAATCCTAGGCCTGAAGGGGATTTTGCGGCCAATGCTGTTGCACGCTAACCTATGCACAAACGGCATAGTGATTCGTGTGACGCTAATTGACAAACGAGCGTGTTCCAATTTGGTGCACGTCGGGAGACCTGCTTCATGAACCTCGAAAGCAAGTGGCTGGAAGACTTCAGTGCCCTGGCCGCTACCCGCAGTTTTTCCCAAGCGGCGGAGCGCCGTTTCGTGACTCAGCCGGCCTTCAGCCGGCGGATTCGCAGCCTGGAGGCAGCCCTTGGGCTGACCTTGGTGAATCGTTCCCGCACCCCGATTGAATTGACCGAGGCGGGGCAGCTGTTTCTGGTAACGGCACGGACGGTTGTCGACCAGTTGGGTGAGGTTCTTCGCCACCTGCATCACCTCGAAGGCGGGCAGGGCGAGGTGATCCAGGTGGCCGCTGCACACTCCCTCGCATCGGGCTTTTTCCCACGTTGGGTTGCTCAGTTGCGCAACGAAGGTTTGAACATCGCCACCCGCCTGGTTGCGACTAACGTCGGAGATGCCGTGCATGCTTTGCGTGAGGGCGGATGCGATTTGATGCTGGCTTTCTACGATCCCGATGCAGCGCTGCAGATGGACGCCGAAATTTTCCCGTCGCTGCACATGGGCACCACCGAGATGCTGCCGGTGTGCGCCGTAGGTGCCGACGGCAAGCCCTTGTTCGACCTCGAAGGCGATAGCAGCGTGCCGTTGCTGGCTTACAGCGCCGGTGCGTTCCTCGGCCGTTCGGTCAACCTCCTGCTGCGCCAGCGCAGCCTGCGCTACACCACGGTTTATGAAACCGCCATGGCCGACAGTCTCAAGAGCATGGCCCTGGAAGGCATGGGCATTGCCTGGGTGCCGCATCTGTCGATGCGTGGCGAGCTGGCGCGGGGTGAGCTGGCCATTTGCGGGGGCAGTCAATGGCATGTGCCGCTGGAAATACGCCTGTACCGTTGCGCCCTGGTGCGCAAGGCCAACGTCCGGCTGTTGTGGCGCAAGCTGGAGTCCAGTGCTCAGGTTGAAGGGGCTGTTTGAGGCGTTGAAGAGAAAGCCATGCACCCCCCAAAAAACTTGTCCCGCGAGACAGCTTGCCTTTGATCTGCCAATGTGCATACAGGGCTGGGCGGTTTACTCATCCATACGCTATAATCCCGCGCCTTCGGCCAACCTGGTCGATTCAGAATCCGTATGACAAGCCACGCCGGTCCACCTGCGTGGCTTGTTGCTTTTAGCGCGCCAGAAGGCGCTTGCAGGAGAGGCTCGACGATGAGTGCACTGGTTGGCGTGATCATGGGCTCCAAGTCCGATTGGTCCACCCTTAGCCACACCGCCGATATGCTGGAAAAACTCGGCATTCCCTACGAAGTGAAGGTGGTTTCCGCCCACCGCACCCCGGACTTGCTGTTCCAGTACGCCGAAGAGGCAGAAGGGCGTGGCATCGAGGTGATCATTGCCGGTGCCGGTGGCGCTGCCCACCTGCCAGGCATGTGCGCCGCCAAGACCCACCTGCCGGTGCTGGGCGTGCCGGTGCAGTCCTCGATGCTGTCGGGTGTCGACTCGCTGCTGTCGATCGTGCAGATGCCGGCCGGTGTGCCGGTTGCCACGCTGGCCATCGGCCGTGCGGGCGCGGTCAACGCTGCTCTGCTGTCGGCGAGCATCCTCGGCGCCAAGTACCCGCAGTACCACGCCGCGCTGAAGCAGTTCCGTACGGAGCAGACCGACACCGTGCTGGACAATCCTGATCCACGCCAGGCTTGAGGCTGACTCCATGAAGATCGGTGTAATCGGTGGCGGCCAACTGGGCCGCATGCTGGCCCTGGCGGGAACTCCGCTGGGCATGAACTTCGCCTTCCTCGACCCGGCGCCAGACGCCTGTGCCGCGCCCCTGGGGGAACACCTGCGGGCGGACTACGGCGACCAGGATCACCTGCGCCAGCTGGCCGACGAAGTCGACCTGGTAACGTTCGAGTTCGAAAGCGTCCCGGCCGAAACCGTGGCGTTCCTTTCGCAGTTCGTCCCGGTCTACCCAAGCGCCGAGGCGCTGCGCATCGCCCGCGACCGTCTGTTCGAAAAGAGCATGTTCCGCGACCTGGGCATTCCGACCCCGGCCTTCGCCGACATTCTTTCGCAGCAGGACCTCGATGCCGCGGTAGCCAGCATCGGCCTGCCGGCGGTGCTCAAGACCCGTACCCTGGGCTATGACGGCAAGGGCCAGAAGGTCCTGCGCAAGCCTGAGGATGTGGTCGGCACCTTCGCTGAGCTGGGCAGCGTGCCCTGCCTGCTGGAAGGCTTCGTGCCGTTCACCGGCGAAGTGTCGTTGGTGGCCGTACGTGCTCGCGATGGCGAAACCCGCTTCTACCCGCTGGTGCACAACACCCACGAGAGCGGCATCCTGCGCCTGTCCGTGGCCAGTGAGGCGCACCCGCTGCAGGCGCTGGCCGAAGACTACGTCGGCCGTGTGCTCAAGCAGCTGGACTACGTTGGCGTGATGGCGTTCGAGTTCTTTGAAGTCGACGGTGGCCTGAAGGCCAACGAAATTGCCCCGCGTGTGCACAACTCCGGGCACTGGACCATCGAAGGGGCCGAGTGCAGCCAGTTCGAGAACCACTTGCGCGCCGTTGCCGGCCTGCCATTGGGCTCGACTGCCAAGGTCGGCGAAAGCGCGATGCTCAACTTCATCGGTGAAGTGCCGGCAGTGGACAAGGTCGTTGCCATCGACGACTGCCACCTGCACCACTACGGCAAGGCCTTCAAGGTCGGGCGCAAGGTCGGCCACGCCACCCTGCGTTGCCAGGACATGGCTACTCTGCGCTGCAAGATTGCCGAAGTAGAGGCACTGATCAGCAACTGATCGCGCTTTCGTTCGAACTTCTGCAAGCGGCTTGCCCTCAGAAATGGCAACAAGTCAAAGCGCTGTCTAGGCTTTGGCTTGTTCCATCTTCATCACAGAGGGGTTGCCATGGGCATCATCGGAACTATCTTCATCGGTCTCATCGTTGGCCTGCTGGCCCGCTTCATCAAGCCGGGCGACGACAGCATGGGCTGGATCATGACCATCCTGCTGGGTATCGCCGGCTCCCTGCTCGCCACCTATGGCGGCCAGGCGCTGGGGATCTATCAGGCAGGCCAGGCGGCGGGCTTCATTGGCGCGCTGATAGGCGCGGTGATCGTTCTGGTGATCTACGGATTCATCAAGAAGCGCTGATTACTGGTTAGAATGCCCGGCAATTCAACCGAGTTGCCGAGCATTTTCATGCGTGCGTTTTTCCTCATCCCCTTGCTGCTTGCCAGCACCCTGGCCCATGCCGAGCTGCCTGAAACCGACTGGTTGGAGCTGATGCCCGAGTCGGACCAGCAGGCGCTGGAGCAAATGCCCGAAATCGATCACGACTCACCCGAGGCCATGGGCACCTTCACCGACAAGGGTGGCCTCAAGCAGAGCAAAGGGCTACCGGCGGTGATGTACTCGACCAAGACCGTGGCGGCCATGAATGGCAAGGACATCCGCCTGGGCGGTTATCCGGTGCCGTTGGAAAGCGATGCCAAGGGCAACAGCACGCTGTTCTTCCTGGTGCCGTACCCGGGCGCCTGCATTCACGTACCGCCGCCGCCGCCGAACCAGTTGGTGCTGGTGCGTTATCCGAAGGGGCTGAAGATCGACGATATCTACACGCCGCTGTGGGTCAGCGGGACGTTGAAGGTGGAGAAGGTCAGCAATGACCTGGCGGATGCGGCCTATGCGCTGGAGGCGGGGACGGTCAGGGTGGTGGAGGACGCTGATCTTTGAGGGGCCTGTAAGGGCCCTATCGCTGGCAAGCCAGCTCCCATAGGGATACCGCCGCACTTGAGACCTGTGGAGTACCTGTGGGAGCCGGCTTGCCGGCGATAGGGCCGGTAAAGCCAGCACACCATTCAGATCGCTTCACTACCCATTCTGACCCGCAGCGCATGGCTCGCCCCAGGCCGCAACTCCACCACGTCATCCCAGACATTCGCCGTCTCGATGCACAGCATCCGCTGCCAGCCATCATCGGCCATGTCCGCCAGTTCCTTGGCTCGCTCGGTCCAGGGGTTCCAGATCACCGCCGAACGCGAGCCGCTGCTGGTCAAGGTGATGCGTCGGCCCCAGTGTGGGTCGACGATGCTCAGCGTGGTCGGCGTATCTAGGTAGATTCGGTCGGTCTCACCGGCAAAGGTCAACGCGCCCTGTTGCTGACGCTGTTCCCAGTCGGCCAGGGTTTCGATGTACGCCAGCCCCTCGACGCCCTCTACCCGCGCCTGGCGTACGTCGCTGACCGCGAAGTAACTGTGCAGGGCCTGGCTGATGGTCACAGGGGTGTTGCCCATGTTGCGGCTGGTCAGGCTCAGTTCGAGCGCATCGCCCAGCACCACCAGCAGCTTCAATTCAACGTCATGCGGCCAATCCGGCAGGTCGCCTTGGGCTTCGGGCAGGCCGAATTCGATGCGCAGCTCACTGCCCGACTCCTCGATGCCCAGCAATTGCCAGTCACGCGTGCGCGCCAGACCATGGGCAGGCGCCTGCTCACCGTGGTACATGGATTGAACCGATTGCGGGTTGCGCTGCAGGTTGCCAAACCACGGCCAGCACACCGGCACACCGGCGCGCACCGACTTGCCCTGGCGGAAGATGGCCTGGTCGCTCAGCCACAGTAGCGGTGGCTCGCCAACACGCTGGTAGCTGAGGATCTGCGCACCCTGCTGGGCGATCAGTAGTTCGGCGCGGTCGCTGCTGATGCGCCAGCAGTTGAGTTCGCCGTGTTGCTCGGTTTCGACCTTGAAGGTAGCCATTGCGCTCTTCTCATTGATTGTCCGTGGGTCTTCGACCCGATGACCTGCAATGAGTTTAACGCTCGCATGGCTCAGCGACGAGGCACCGAACGGGTACGGCCACTGCCATCGATGGCCACGAACACGAACACCGCTTCGGTGACCTTGCGCCATTCGCTGGACAACGGGTCATCGCTCCATACTTCCACCATCATCTGGATCGAGCTGCGGCCGATTTCCAGGGTCTGGGTATAGAACGACAGTTGCGCGCCCACGGCTACAGGCACCAGGAAGGCCATGCGGTCGATGGCTACCGTGGCCACCCGACCACCTGCAACGCGGCTGGCCATGGCTGTGCCGGCCAGATCCATCTGGGCAACCAGCCAACCGCCGAAGATGTCGCCGAAACCGTTGGTCTCGCGTGGCAATGCGGTGATCTGCAAGGCCAGGTCGCCTTGCGGGATGGGATCTTCTTGTTCGAGTTCAATCATGCGGTGGGGCCTCTGACCCGTGACGCTTTCGTTGGTGTGGCGAGGGAAAACGATCCAGCTGTAAAAGATACTACGCCGATATCGCTTCGCTGGACGGCCATAGGGAAATTCTGCGAAACCGTCTGACATCAAGACCGGCGATTTCGCACAATATCCCAAGGACGACAGCAACCTTTTCCTACGAACGGCCAGTATATATAGCCAAACGACCAGCGACGACCGCGTATTCATGAATATCTGTAGGGATTTTGTGTCGCTTTCGGCGTAGCTCGGCAATTTGCTATCTTCGCCAGTCCGCCCAATCCAGAAGCCGCGTTGCAAGCGGCCTGCATGACCTACAAGAGAACAACCAGCGATGACCTCCGTGCCGAGCAGTATCGAGCAGCCTTCGCGGCCGCTGACCCGCAGTGACTACAAAACCCTCTCACTGTCCGCCCTGGGCGGAGCCCTGGAGTTCTACGACTTCATCATCTTCGTGTTCTTCGCCACCGTGGTCGGCAAGCTGTTCTTCCCGGCCGACATGCCCGAATG
This sequence comes from Pseudomonas sp. NPDC089396, assembly GCF_044749545.1. Classification (NCBI taxonomy): domain Bacteria; kingdom Pseudomonadati; phylum Pseudomonadota; class Gammaproteobacteria; order Pseudomonadales; family Pseudomonadaceae; genus Pseudomonas; species Pseudomonas sp. NPDC089396. The sequence continues at coordinate 211,629 of NZ_JBIVIC010000001.1, forward strand.
GCTACGCCTGATGCAGACCTTCGGCATCTTCGCCGCCGGTTACCTGGCGCGGCCGCTGGGCGGCATCGTCATGGCGCACTTCGGCGACCTGCTGGGGCGCAAGAAGATGTTCACCCTGAGCATCTTCATGATGGCCCTGCCGACCCTGATCATGGGCCTGCTGCCGACTTATGCACAGATCGGCATGTGGGCGCCGATCCTGTTGCTGCTGATGCGCGTTATCCAGGGCGCGGCGATTGGCGGGGAAGTGCCGGGGGCCTGGGTGTTCGTCTCCGAACACGTGCCTGCACGCAATACCGGGTATGCCTGCGGCACGCTGACCGCCGGCCTGACGGCGGGCATTCTGCTGGGTTCGCTGGTGGCGACGCTGATCAACAGCGTGTACACCCCTGAAGAAGTGGCTGATTACGCCTGGCGTGTGCCGTTCCTGCTGGGCGGTGTGTTCGGGTTCTTTGCCGTGTACCTGCGCCGCTGGCTGCATGAAACCCCGGTGTTCGCCGAGATGCAGCAGCGCAAGGCGCTTGCCGAGGAGCTGCCCCTGCGCGCGGTGCTGCGCGATCACCGTGGGCCGATCATCCTGTCGATGCTGCTGACCTGGATGCTGTCGGCAGGCATCGTGGTGGTCATCCTGATGACCCCGGCGCTGCTGCAGAGCATCTATCACATCAGCCCGACCGACTCGCTCAAGGCCAACAGCCTGGCCATCGTGCTGCTGAGCCTTGGCTGCGTTGCCTCGGGTAGCCTCGCCGATCGTTTCGGTGCCGGGCGCGTGTTCGTCGTCGGCAGCCTGATGTTGCTGGTGAGCTCCTGGACCTTCTACCACAGCCTGCCGACCCACCCGCAGCTGCTGTTCCCGCTGTATGCCGTAACGGGTCTGTGCGTGGGCGTGATCGGTGCGGTGCCTTACGTGATGGTCAAGGCATTCCCGGCGGTGGTGCGCTTCAGTGGGCTGTCGTTCTCCTACAACGTGGCTTACGCGATCTTCGGCGGTTTGACGCCGATGGTGGTGACCGCGCTGCTCAAGGTCAGCCCGATGGCACCGGCCTACTATGTTGCCGGCTTGTGCGCCGTCGGTCTGATCGTCGGCCTCTATCTGCTCGTCAATAAACGCTAAGGCGTCGGTCTTACTGGCCTCATCGCCGGCAAGCCGGCTCCCACAGGAACGACGCCGAACCCTGTGGGAGCCGGCTTGCCGGCGATGGGGCCAGACCTGCTCTGCAACATTTTGAAAGGCCATCCTGGGCTACCAGTGATGGCCTTTCATCCAATTGTCATATTGAAGTCATATCGTGTTCATGCGGCCTGCAGATACTGGGCCCCGATCCATCCAACACCCCCAATATTCCTGCTAGGAGCAAGGCATGAAACTGAAGCGTTTGATGGCGGCCCTCACCTTTGCCGCCGCTGGCGTTGCGACCGCCAACGCGGTAGCCGCTGTCGACCCTGCGATCCCGACCTACACCAAGACCACCGGTGTTTCGGGCAACCTCTCCAGCGTCGGTTCCGACACCCTCGCGAACCTCATGACTCTGTGGGCCGAGGCCTACAAGAAGGAATACCCGAACGTAAACATCCAGATCCAGGCTGCCGGTTCCTCCACCGCGCCACCCGCGCTGACCGAAGGCACCGCCAACCTCGGCCCGATGAGCCGCAAGATGAAGGACGTCGAGCTGCAGGCCTTCGAGCAGAAGTACGGCTACAAGCCGACCGCCATCCCGGTCGCCGTTGACGCCCTGGCCGTGTTCGTCCACAAGGACAACCCGATCAAAGGCCTGACCATGGCCCAGGTCGATGCGATCTTCTCGTCCACCCGCCTGTGCGGTGCCAAAGCCGACGTCAAGACCTGGGGTGACCTGGGCGTGACCGGTGACCTGGCCAACAAGCCCGTGCAGCTGTTCGGCCGTAACTCGGTATCGGGCACCTACGGCTACTTCAAGGAAGAGGCCCTGTGCAAAGGCGACTTCAAGCCTAACGTCAACGAACAGCCTGGCTCGGCTTCGGTCGTGCAGTCGATCAGCTCCTCGCTGAACGGCATCGGCTACTCGGGCATTGGCTACAAGACCGCCAGCGTCAAGACCGTGCCTCTGGCCAAGAAAGAAGGCGGCGAGTTCATCGAAGACAACGAAGCCAACGCCCTGAACGGCTCGTACCCGCTGTCGCGCTTCCTGTACGTCTACGTCAACAAGGCACCGAACAAGCCTCTGGCGCCGCTGGAAGCCGAGTTCGTCAAGCTGGTGCTGTCGCAAGCGGGCCAGCAGGTCGTGGTGAAGGATGGCTACATCCCGCTGCCGGCCAAAGTGGTCGACAAGACCCTGGCTGACCTGGGCCTGTCCCACGCCGGTAACGTTGCAAAGAAGTAACTAACTGAGGAAGAGGCCGGTGCCAATGCCCGGCCTCTTCCAAGCATTCTTGGTCCGAAGCCAGGGCTCCTGAGCGGCGGGCTTTTTTGCGTCAACGCACTGTCATGTTTTTGTCATACGGGACCGCTAGGGTGTGCGCATGAATGATCTGGCCAACTCCACAATGACCCAAAATTCTCCTCCCGTGCGCATTGATTTCAATACGCCGGAGTTGCAACGCAAGCGCCGCATGCGCGCCCTCAAGGATCGCTTCACCCGCTGGTATGTACTGGTGGGTGGGCTTGCCGTGCTGGCAGCCATCACCCTGATCTTCTTCTACCTGGCCTATGTGGTGCTGCCGTTGTTCCAGGGCGCCGAACTGACCAGCAAGAAGGCCCTGGAGCCCACCTGGCTGCAGCAGGATGCCGGCAAGCCGCTGTTGATCGCCCTTGAAGAGCAGAACCTGGTCGGTATGCGCGTTTCGGACAAGGGTCAGGCGCTGTTCTTCGATACCAAGACCGGTAACGAACTCAAACGCGTCGACCTGCCGTTGCCGGCAGGTACGCAGGTAACCTCCATCAGCACCGACCAGCCGGGTAGCCCGATGGTGGTGCTGGGCCTGTCCAACGGCAAGGCGCTGGTGTTCCACCACACTTACAAGATCACCTACCCGGACAACAAGAAAACCATCACCCCTGGTATCGACTACCCGTATGGGCAAGAGCCGTTCGCGCTCGACGACCAGGGCCGTGCGCTGGAACATGTCAGCGTCAACGTCAATGGCGATACCCTGATGCTGGCCGGTTCCACCGGTGCGCACCTGCAGGTGCTCGAACTGACGCGCACCGAGAACATGATGACCGACGAGGTCACCACCGAGCAGAATCGCATCGAGCTGCCACAGATGACCGAGGTGGTGAAGAACATCTTCATCGACCCGCGTCAGCAGTGGCTGTATGTGATCAACGGTCGCGCCACCGCTGATGTCTTCAGCCTGCGCGACAAGAGCCTGAATGGTCGCTACAAGCTGTCCGACAGCGCCGATACCGAAATCACCGCCACGGCCCAGCTGGTCGGCGGTATCTCGCTGATCATCGGTGACTCCAAGGGCGGCCTGGCCCAGTGGTTCATGGCCCGCGACCCGGATGGCGAGCAGCGCTTCAAGCAGATCCGTACTTTCCAGATGGGCAAGGCACCAATCGTGCAGATCGATGCCGAAGAGCGTCGCAAGGGCTTCATCGCCCTGGACGCCGAAGGCAAGCTCGGTGTGTTCCACAGCACCGCGCACCGCACCCTGCTGGTCGAGCCTGCGGCCGAAGGCGCCGGCGTGCTGGCCCTGTCGCCACGTGCCAACCGCATCTTCATCGAAGAAGGCGGCAAGCTGCTGCCGCTGAGCCTGAAGAACCCGCACCCTGAAGTGTCCTTCAGCGCGCTGTGGGGCAAGGTCTGGTACGAAAACTACGACGAACCCAAGTACGTCTGGCAGTCGACCGCTTCGAACACCGACTTCGAACCCAAGCTGAGCCTGTCGCCACTGACCTTCGGTACCCTGAAGGCAGCGTTCTACGCAATGATCCTGGCAGCCCCGCTGGCCATTGCCGCGGCCATCTACACCGCCTACTTCATGGCCCCGGGCATGCGCCGCAAGGTCAAGCCGGTGATCGAGCTGATGGAAGCGATGCCGACGGTGATCCTCGGTTTCTTCGCCGGGCTGTTCCTGGCGCCGTACCTGGAAGGGCACCTGCCGGGCGTGTTCAGCCTGTTCGTGGTCATGCCGGTTGGCATCCTGCTGGCAGGCTTCGGCTGGAGCCGCCTGCCGGAGTCGATCCGCCTGCGCGTCCCGGATGGCTGGGAAGCGGCCATCCTGATCCCGGTGATCCTGTTCATTGGCTGGTTCGCCCTGTACATGAGCCCGTTCCTGGAGACCTGGTTCTTCGGCGGTGACATGCGCCTGTGGATCACCAACGACCTGGGCATCACCTACGACCAGCGCAACGCACTGGTGGTCGGTATCGCCATGGGCTTCGCGGTCATCCCGAACATCTACTCGATCGCCGAAGACGCCGTGTTCAGCGTGCCGCGCAGCCTGACCCTGGGCTCCCTGGCCCTGGGTGCGACGCCATGGCAGACCCTGACCCGCGTGGTCATCCTCACCGCCAGCCCGGGTATCTTCTCGGCGCTGATGATCGGCATGGGCCGTGCGGTGGGCGAGACCATGATCGTGCTCATGGCCACCGGCAACACCCCGGTGATGGAGCTGAACCTGTTCGAAGGCATGCGCACCCTGGCGGCCAACGTGGCGGTGGAGATGCCTGAATCGGAAGTCGGCGGCAGCCACTATCGCGTGCTGTTCCTCGCTGCGCTCGTGCTGCTGATGTTCACCTTCGTCATGAACACCTTGGCCGAGCTGATTCGCCAGCGTCTGCGCAAGAAATACTCGTCGCTTTGATAGAAAGGTAGAGATCCGTGAAAAAGGATTCCCTCAAAGGCTGGTTCAAGAGCGGCGCCCCGGGCGTCTGGATCAGCGGTGGCGCGGTCGCCATGGCGGTCATCATGACCGTCGGCCTGCTGGCTGTGATCGCTGTGCGCGGCCTTGGCCACTTCTGGCCGGCCGACCTGGTCCAGGCTACCTACAAGGTGCCGGGCCAGGCAGACCACATCGTCATCGGTGAAGTGGTACAGAAGGAAGAAGTACCGCGGGCGCGCCTCAAGGGTGCCGGCCTGCCGGTGCCGGACGAAGGCCCGGAGTTCATGACCCGCGAGCTGATCAAGGTGGGTAACCGCGACCTCAACGGCAGCGACTTCACCTGGGTCGTCGGCGAGTGGCTGGTGGACCAGCAGCGTCCGGCCGACCTGATTGCCCTGGAGCGTCGTGAGTGGGGCAACTTCTACGGCTATCTGGTCAGCGTCAAGGAAGAAGGCCGCGTGGTTGCCGAAGGCCCTGCCGCCTGGAACGAACTGCAGACGCGCCTCAAGCGTGCCAACCAGCTCAACGCCGAACTGCAGACCCTGGAAAAGAAAGACATCGGTGCCATCAACCATGGCCTCGAACGCCTGCGCCTGCACAGCCGCAAGCTGGAGCTGGACGGCAAGCTGGACGCCGCCGCCCAGGCCGACATCGAAGCCGAGCGCGCCGAGCTGAACAGCCGCTACAAGGCCATCGAAGACCGCTTGAGCGGCCTGCACCAGGCCTTTGCCCGAGACAGCCTGGTAGCGCGTGACGGCAACGGCCGTGAAGTAGAGATCAACCTGAGCAAGGTGGTGCACGCCATCCAGCCGAACGCCATGTCCGGCTTCACCAAGATGGGCAGCTACTTCGCCAAGGTCTGGGAATTCCTCAGCGACGACCCGCGTGAAGCGAACACCGAAGGCGGTATCTTCCCGGCCATCTTCGGCACCGTGATGATGACCCTGATCATGGCGGTGATCGTCACCCCGTTCGGCGTGCTGGCTGCTGTCTACCTGCGCGAGTACGCCAAGCAGGGCCCGGTGACACGGCTGATCCGTATTGCCGTGAACAACCTGGCGGGCGTCCCGGCGATCGTCTACGGCGTGTTCGGCCTGGGCTTCTTCGTCTACGTGCTGGGCGGTTCGATCGACCGGCTGTTCTTCCCTGAAGCGTTGCCAGCACCGACCCTGGGTACCCCGGGCCTGCTGTGGGCGTCGCTGACCCTGGCGCTGCTGGCGGTGCCGGTGGTGATCGTCGCCACCGAGGAAGGCCTGGCACGTATTCCGCGCACCGTGCGCGAAGGCTCGCTGGCGCTTGGCGCGACCAAGGCCGAGACCCTGTGGAAGATCGTCCTGCCGATGGCCAGCCCGGCCATGATGACCGGCATGATCCTCGCCGTGGCCCGCGCCGCCGGCGAAGTGGCACCGCTGATGCTGGTGGGTGTGGTGAAGCTGGCGCCGTCGCTGCCGGTGGACGGCAACTACCCGTACCTGCACCTGGACCAGAAGATCATGCACCTGGGCTTCCACATCTACGACGTCGGCTTCCAGAGCCCCAACGTCGAGGCCGCGCGGCCGCTGGTATACGCCACCGCGCTGTTGCTGGTGATGGTGATCGCTACCCTCAACCTCTCGGCGGTGTGGATCCGTAACCACCTGCGCGAGAAGTACAAGGCCCTCGACAGCTGAACCTGATTGCAAGCGTGCCGCCCGTGAGTCGGGCGGCCCTTTGAAACGAATTGATAGCGTATGGAGTTGACCATGCAGCAAGAATCCCACACCCACGGCATCGACATGTCTGCCCTGGGTCGCGACAAGCAGAGCCTGCGCCTGGCCGAAGAAACCGTGGCCATCGAAGTCCCCGGCCTGAGCCTGTTCTACGGCGACAAGCAGGCGTTGTACGACGTCAGCATGAATATCCCCAAGCAGCGCGTGACCGCCTTCATCGGCCCGTCGGGCTGCGGCAAGTCGACCTTGCTGCGTACCTTCAACCGCATGAACGACCTGGTCGACGGTTGCCGCGTGGAAGGCGCCATCAACCTGTATGGCAACAACATCTACCGCAAGGGCGAAGACGTTGCCGAGCTGCGTCGCCGCGTGGGCATGGTGTTCCAGAAGCCCAACCCGTTCCCCAAGACCATCTACGAGAACGTGGTGTACGGCCTGCGCATCCAGGGCATCAACAAGAAGCGCGTGCTCGACGAAGCGGTCGAGTGGGCGCTGAAAGGCGCGGCCCTGTGGGACGAGGTCAAGGACCGTCTGCACGAATCGGCGCTGGGCTTGTCCGGCGGCCAGCAGCAGCGTCTGGTGATCGCCCGTACCATCGCCGTCGAGCCTGAAGTGTTGCTGCTCGACGAACCCTGCTCGGCGCTGGACCCGATCTCGACCCTCAAGGTCGAAGAATTGATCTACGAGTTGAAATCCAAGTACACCATCGTCATCGTCACCCACAACATGCAGCAGGCCGCGCGGGTCTCCGACTACACCGCGTTCATGTACATGGGCAAACTGGTCGAATTCGGTGATACCGACACCCTGTTCACCAACCCGGCGAAGAAGCAGACCGAAGACTACATCACCGGTCGCTACGGTTAAGCAGCCTTGCCAGGGAACGACACGAACCACTTGAAGCTTGCAGCTGCTTCGCGGAGCCAAACGATGATCAACAAAGAAAGCCTTACGCACCACATTTCCCAGCAGTTCAACGCCGAACTCGAAGAGGTGCGCAGCCACCTCCTGGCCATGGGCGGCCTGGTCGAGAAGCAGGTCAACGATGCCGTCACCGCGCTGATCGAGGCCGACTCGGGCCTGGCCCAGCAGGTGCGTGAAGTCGATGAACAGATCAACCAGATGGAACGCAACATCGACGAGGAGTGCGTGCGCATCCTCGCGCGCCGCCAGCCGGCGGCTTCCGACCTGCGCTTGATCATCAGCATCTCCAAGTCGGTGATCGACCTGGAGCGCATTGGCGACGAATCGACCAAGATCGCCCGCCGTGCCATCCAGCTGTGCGAGGAAGGCGAGTCGCCGCGTGGTTACGTCGAGGTACGCCACATCGGCGACCAGGTGCGCAACATGGTGCGCGATGCGCTCGACGCCTTCGCCCGCTTCGATGCTGACCTGGCGCTGTCGGTGGCCCAGTACGACAAGACCATCGACCGTGAGTACAAGACAGCGCTGCGCGAGCTGGTGACCTACATGATGGAAGACCCGCGTTCGATCTCGCGGGTGCTGAGCGTGATCTGGGCCCTGCGTTCGCTGGAACGTATCGGCGACCACGCACGCAACATCTCGGAGCTGGTGATCTACCTGGTTCGCGGCACCGACGTGCGCCACCTGGGTCTCAAGCGCATGAAGGCAGAAGTCGAAGGCACTGCGGGTGTAGAGGCCGAAATCGCTAATGTTCCGGCTGAACCGGACGATAAATAAGACTGCTCCCGAGCATCGACGCCCGGCCTTGGCCGGGCGTTTTCGTTTGTGCTTGAGCAGCAGGCAAGCACCCGCGATTCAAGAGGAGTATCGATGAGTAAAGTGAATGTGCTGGTGGTGGATGACGCCCCGTTCATCCGTGACCTGGTCAGGAAGTGTCTGCGCAATGCCTTTGCGGGCATGGTCATCGAAGATGCGGTGAACGGCCGCAAGGCCATGGCCATGCTGACCAAGGAGCCATTCGACCTGGTCCTGTGCGACTGGGAAATGCCGGAAATGTCCGGCCTGGAACTGCTCACCTGGTGCCGCCAGCAGCCCGAGATGAAACAGCTGCAGTTCATCATGGTCACCAGCCGCGGTGACAAGGAGAACGTGATCCAGGCCATCCAGGCCGGTGTTTCCGACTTTGTCGGCAAGCCGTTCACCAATGAGCAGCTGTTGACCAAGGTGAAGAAGGCCCTGAGCAAGATCGGCAAGCTGGAGAGCGCGATGGGCGGCGCACCGGCGCGGGTGAACTCGGCGTTCGCCAATGACTCGCTCAGCGCCCTGACCGGCGGCAAGGTGGAAGCGGCCAAGGTGGCAAGCCCGGCCAAGCCGTTGCTCAATGCGCCAGTGCCGCAAACCGCCGCGTCCGCCGCGCAGTCCGGGCGTGGTCAAGGCCAGTTGCGCCTGGCAAGCGGTATCCAGCCCTGCGTGATCAAGGCCCTGAGCCTCAAGGAAGCGCTGCTGGTGGTGCGCCGCAGCGCAGCATTGCCACAGGTGCTCGAAGGGGCGGTGCTGGACCTGGAGCAGGGTGAGAGCGCCGAGGTGGCGCGCTTGAACGGCTACCTGCATGCCGTCGCGGCGCTGGAGCCGAAGCCGGAAAGCGACTGGCTGCAACTGACCTTCAAGTTCGTCGACCAGGACGCGCAGAAGCTCGACTACCTGTCGCGGCTGATTGCCCGCGGTACTGCCCAGAAGCATTTCACGCCCGGGGCCTGAGCGGGCCCTATCGCCGGCAAGCCGGCTCCCACAGGGACAGTGCTGATCTGCTCTGTGTGGGAGCCGGCTTGCCGGCGGCCCTTGCAGACAACCACCCGACCAACTGCCCTACCACTCCCGGATCGCGCTGCTAGGCTTCGACAGATCACAACTGTCAAAAAGCCACTATCATGCCCGCCGCCGCCCGCTTGCTGCTGTTCTGTGCGTTGCTCTCGGCCTCGGCGTCGAGCCTGGGCGTGACGCTCTACAAGACCGTCGACAACTTCGGCGTGGCTTCGTACTCCGACCGCTACAGCCCCGGGGCGAAAACCTTCGAGCTGAACGAGCCCATGCTCGAGCGCATCGATGGCCAGGTGCGCCTGCAGGCCGAGACCTTCCCCGGCGGCGTGCGCTTTCTGGTGCGTAACGAGCTGTACGTGCCGATGCAGGTCGAGTTGCGCATCGACCAGCTGGCCAATGCCTTTGGTGGCAACAAGCCGCGCAGCATTCGCGCGGTCGTGGGGCCACGCTCTACCAAGGTGCTGAGCTCGGTGCTGGCGGCACCGGGTGGCAAGCTGCAATACGCCAGTAGCTTCCAGTACGCCATGGGTGACCCCGGCCAGCGCTCGCAGGCTTACCGCTATCCCTTCCCGTGGAAGGGCGGGCCGTTTCGCCTGACCCAAGGCCCCAACGGGCGCTTCAGCCACTTCGGCCCCAAGGGCCGCTATGCCATGGACATCGCCATGCCCGAGGGCACACCGATCATCGCGGCGCGCGGCGGCAGGGTGGTGAAAGTCGAGAACGATCAGAGCGGGCGGGGGAGCAACCCGTCGGGCAACTTCGTGCGCATCCTGCACGCGGACGGCACCATGGGCGTGTACCTGCACCTGATGCGTGGCTCGGTGGTGGTGGCGGAGGGGCAGCAGGTGGCGCTGGGGCAGGCGCTGGCCAAGTCCGGCAATACCGGCAACAGCACCGGCCCGCACCTGCACTTCGTGGTGCAGCGCAACGTCGGCCTGGCGCTGGAGTCGATACCGTTTCAGTTCGATCGGCCAATTGGCGGGTTGCCGGACTTTACCGCCGGCAACCCGTGAGGCAGGTCAATCGAGCTTGAGCACCTTGGCCAGCACGATCTTCGGCCCTTTCATCTTCTTGATGATGATGCGCAGGCCTTCGACTTCCAGCACTTCCTCTTCTTCAGGCACGCGCTTGAGGGTCTCGTAGATCAAACCGGCCAGGGTTTCCGCCTCGATGTGGTCGAGGTCGATACCCAGCAGGCGCTCGACCTTGAACAGCGGCGTATCGCCGCGCACCAGCAGCTTGCCGGGCTGGTAGGCGAGGATGCCGCGCTCGGTCTTGCGGTGCTCGTCCTGGATGTCGCCAACCAGCACTTCCAGCACGTCTTCCATGGTCAGGTAACCGATCACGTTGCCGTCGGCTTCCTCTACCAGCACGAAGTGCGCGCCGCCCTTGCGGAACTGCTCCAGCAGCTGGGCCAGCGGCATGTGCCGGGTAACGCGCTCCAGCGGCCGGGCCAGGTCTTCGAGATCGACGGTTTCGGGCAGGTGTTCGAGCTCGGCCAGCTCCAGCAGCAGGTCCTTGATGTGCAGCAGGCCGGTGTACTCCTCGCGCTCAGCGTCGTACAGCGGGTAGCGGCTGAACTTGTGACGGCGCACCAGGGCGAGGATTTCCTTCAGCGGTGCGTGGGCATCGATGCTGACCATGTCTTCCCGCGAGTTGGCCCAGTCGACCACTTCCAGCTCGCCCATTTCCACGGCCGAGGCCAGTACGCGCATGCCCTGGTCGCTTGGATCCTGACCACGGCTGGAGTGCAGGATCAGCTTGAGCTCTTCGCGGCTGTAATGGTGCTCATGGTGCGGGCCTGGCTCGCCTTGGCCTGCGATGCGCAGGATGGCGTTGGCGCTGGCGTTGAGCAGGTAGATGGCCGGGTACATCGTCCAGTAGAACAGGTACAGCGGCACGGCCGTCCACAGCGACAGCAGCTCGGGCTTGCGGATGGCCCAGGACTTGGGCGCCAGTTCACCGACCACGATGTGCAGGTACGAGATCACGAAGAAGGCGACGAAGAACGACACGGCCTTGATCAGCTCGGGGGTGTCCACGCCCAGGTAGGCCAGCAGCGGTTCGAGCAGATGGGCGAAGGCCGGCTCACCGACCCAGCCCAGGCCCAGCGAGGCGAGCGTGATGCCCAGCTGGCAGGCCGACAGGTAGGCGTCGAGCTGGTTGTGCACCTTGCGCAGGATGCTGCCGCGCCAGCCGTGCAGCTCGGCGATGGACTCGACACGCGTGGAGCGCAGCTTGACCATGGCGAACTCGGCGGCAACGAAGAAGCCGTTGAGCAGCACCAGGAACAAGGCAAAGAGAATCATGCCGAAATCGGCGAAGAGCGAGGTGAGGCTGATACCAGGGGAAGGGTCCATGATGGAGTTTTTACGGGGTCCGTCTTTGAGATAGAGAGAAAAAAGTGCCAGCTCTAGCTGGCACAGGGGATCCAATGTAGCGGCTGAGGCCACAAAAGCAAAGGGTGGTGGGGCTTTGGGGGCGCTTTGCGCCCCTTTCGCGACACAAGGCCGCTCCTACAGGCGTTCGCGATCCCCTGTAGGAGCGGCCTTGTGTCGCGAAAGGGCTGCAAAGCAGCCCCTGACGCCTTCAGCCTTTGCCGTTGGCCAGCTGCGTGGGCGCAAAGTGGCAAGTAAAGGTGCTCCCATGCCCCGGCACGCTGCTGATCTCCAGCTTGCCCCGGTGACGCATCAGCACATGCTTGACGATCGCCAGCCCCAACCCGGTGCCTCCGGTGTTGGACGCGCGACTGGAGTCGACTCGATAGAAGCGTTCGGTCAGGCGCGGCAGGTGCTTGGCGTCGATACCGACTCCCGAGTCCTGCACCGACAAGTGCGCGCCTTGGGCGTCGGCCCACCAGCGGATACGGATGCTGCCTTCGTCCTGGGTGTACTTGACCGCGTTGAACACCAGGTTGGAAAAGGCACTGCGCAGCTCCGACTCACTGCCCTTCAACTTCACGCCGGATGCAGCTTCGAGAGTGATGCGCTGGTTGCGCGGCCCGGACAGCGCCTGGGCATCGTTGTAGATCGCCTGCAGCAGGGCATCGACGGCGACCGGCTGGTTGTCCGAGGGGTAGTCGGTGGCCTCCAGCTTGGCCAGCAGCAGCAGGTCGTTGAGCAGCGTCTGCATGCGCGAACCTTGCTGGTTCATCTGTTGCAGCGCCCGGCCCCAGCGCGGGTTCACGTCTTCGACGTTGTCCAGCAGGGTTTCCAGGTAACCGGTGATGACCGTCAGCGGCGTGCGCAACTCGTGGGAAACGTTGGCCACGAAGTCCTTACGCATCTGTTCGAGCTGGTGAATGCGGGTGACATCACGCACCAGCATCAGGTGCTCGTTGTTGCCGTAGCGGGTCAGGTGCAGCTGGACACGCAGGCGATCGTTGATCGGCGAAGGGATTTCCAACGGTTCGGCGTAGTTTTCCGACTCGAAGTATTCCTTGAAGCGAGGGTGGCGCACCAGGTTGGTCACCGGTTGGCCGCCATCTTGCGGGGTCTTGAAGCCAAGCAAGGTTTCAGCGGCGCGGTTCCACCATTCCAGGTTGCCATCGCTGTCGAGCATGATCACCGCGTCACGCAGGGCGGCGGTGGATTCCTGCACCCGGTCGATCACCGCCTGCAGGCGCCCGCGCACGCGTTGGTCACGGCGCTGCAGGTGGTAGATGCTGTCGAACACTTCACCCCACAGGCCGTAGCCGTCGGGCGGTGCTTCGTCGGGCTGGTGGTTGCGTAGCCAGTCATGCAGGCGCAGCAGCTGTTTGAGGGTCCAGCCCAGGTAGAGCGCCAGGCCGATGGCCAGGCTCCAACCGTAGTAACCGCTGACCAGGCCGCCGATCAGGCAGACGGTGATCAACAACAGCAGGTGGCGAATCAGGGTCGCGTGCCAGTTCTGGTTCAATTGACGGTCCTTGTACAACGACGTGCAGCTTGGCGCCGGGGGCTCGATCAGCTTTTGGTCGAGAAGCGGTAGCCAGTGCCGCGCACGGTTTGTACCAGATTTTCATAGGCTTCACCCAGTGCCTTGCGCAGGCGCCGGATGTGTACGTCGACGGTGCGTTCCTCGACATACACGTTTCCGCCCCACACCTGGTCGAGCAATTGGCCACGGGTGTAGGCGCGTTCCTGGTGGGTCATGAAGAACTGCAGCAGGCGGTATTCGGTAGGGCCCATTTCGGCAGGCTTGCCATCGATGGTCACGCGGTGGCTGATCGGGTCGAGCAGCAGGCCACCGACTTCGATCGGCGCTTCGGTGTCGCTCGGGCCGGTGCGACGCAGCACGGCTTTGAGGCGGGCAACCAGCTCGCGCGGGGAAAACGGCTTGGTGATGTAGTCGTCGGCGCCCACTTCCAGGCCCTGGATCTTGTTGTCTTCCTCGCCCTTGGCGGTGAGCATGATGATCGGGATGTCACCGGTCAGCTCGTCTCGCTTGAGGCGCCGCGCCAGCTCGATGCCGGAGGTGCCGGGCAGCATCCAGTCGAGCAGGATCAGGTCGGGCTTGCGGTCGACGATGATCGCATGGGCCTGCTGGGAATTCTCCGCTTCCAGGCAGTCATAGCCGGCCATTTCCAATGCAACGGCGATCATCTCGCGAATAGGCGCTTCGTCGTCGACGATCAGAATGTTCCTGCCAACCATGCTCAAAACCTCTCCTGGGAAATCGTGTCTGGCCCGCATTAGATAACGGAATTATTGCAGCTGTGTGACAGGGCGTTGGCCGTTCTGGCGACATTGCGTGACTGGGCTAGGCTACACAGGGCCGTTGCGACGGCAACTCGAACTCATTCCACCCCCGAATTGATGGTGATTCCAATGACACGACACACGCTGAGCTGGATGGCCCTTTTCGCTGCACTGGCGCTTCCGGGGGTAGCGTCTGCCCACCATGCCATGGAGAAGGATGGCATGTGGGTCGATCACGCTGGCATGACCCTGTACACCTTTGACAAGGATTCAGGTGGCAAGTCGGTATGCAATGACGAGTGCGCCAAGAACTGGCCGCCGTTGATGGTCAAGAAGGACGACGAAGCGCCGAAGGACAAATGGACCCATGTGACGCGAGACGATGGTTCGATGCAGTGGGCCTATGACGGCAAGCCGCTGTACACCTTCATCAAGGACAAGAAAGCCGGAGACAAGACCGGTGATGGCGTGAAGGATGTCTGGCATATCGCCAAGCCTTGAGATTGCCGGGGCCGCCTTGCGGCCCAATCGCCGGCAAGCCGGCTCCCACAGGTACTGCGCCATTCTTGAGGGCTGTGGTGGACATGTGGGAGCCGGCTTGCCGGCGATGAATTCAGCGCAGGGCGTAGTCCAGCACCACGCTGATGAAGATCAGCAACCCCGCCCAGTGATTGTGCAGAAACGCCTTGAAGCACGACTCCCGGTCCAGCTTGCGCGTCGACCAGAACTCCCACGCAAAGCACAGCACCGCTCCCAGCAGCCCGAGGTGGAACCAGCCCCCCAGCTCGAAGCGGCTGCCTGCCAGCAACAGACAACCCAGTGACAGCAGCTGCAAGGTCAGGATGATCACTCGGTCAGAGTCGCCGAACAGGATCGCCGTCGATTTCACGCCGATCTTCAGGTCATCGTCGCGATCCACCATGGCGTAGTAGGTGTCATAACCCACCGTCCACAACAGGTTGGCGATGTACAGCAGCCAGGCACTGGCCGGCAATTCGCCGCCCGCGGCGGTGAACGCCATGGGAATGCCCCAGGAATACGCGGCGCCCAACACCACCTGCGGGTAGTAGGTGTAGCGCTTCATGAACGGGTAGCAGAACGCCAGGGCCACCGCGCCGAACGACAGCCAGACGGTCTGGCTGTTGGTGCACAACACCAGCAGGAAACTCACGGCCACCAGAATGGCGCACAGCGCCAGCGCTTCGCGCGGTCTGACCCGGCCGCTGGCCAATGGGCGGTCGGCGGTGCGTTTGACGTGGCCATCGACCTTGCGGTCGGCGAAGTCGTTGATGCAGCAGCCGGCGGCACGCATCAGCACCACGCCGAGGCCGAAAATCAGCACGTTGGCCAAGGTTGGCGAACCTTGCCCGGCAATCCATACGGCGGTCAGGGTGGGCCACAGCAACAGGTAGATGCCGATAGGCCGGTCCATTCGGCTGAGCTGGACAAAGTCCCAGGCCCGCGGATGCACGCGGTTGAGCGACTTGAGCAGTTGCAGGTACATCAGCGGTTTTCCTCCTTGGCCGCTTGCCACAGTGCCGGCAGGAACACCTCGGCTACCAGCAGGTCGAGGCCGTTGCGTTCGAAGCGCGAGCGACGCCCCCACAAGCCTTCATGGGCTACTTCGACAGGCAGCCAGGGCTGTGGATAAGTGCACACGTCGATGGGGTGGCGGATGAACGCCTGGTCGCAGAATAGCAACTCGCCCAGCGAACGGCTGCCCAGGGTTTCCAGGTCCAGGCCGCCGCGCTCCAGCGCACTGCGGCTGGCCACGCTGCGGGCGAATACCCAGGGTTGGCCATGACCGCGCAGGTACACTTCGCGCACCCAGCCTTCGGCGCTCGGAGCGATGCGCAGTGCCTGGCATTCGTCTTCGCGCAGCAGCTGCCAGCCCTCGAACAGTGGGGTAACGCTGAAGTGATCGTGGGACAGGCGGGTCAGCCGGCGAGTCAGGGAGCCTTCGTCGAACAGCCAGTCAAGGGTAGGCTGGTCGATATCGGTCGCCAGCTGTGAATACGGCAGCCACGCGACAGCGGCTGCTTGCGGGGATTCGTACGACACGTCGGTATGCTTTGTTACAGCCAGAGAGGCGGCGAGCTTAGCATGATTGCCCCGACTGCTTGCATAATGCCCGCGAAAGGGCCTTGAGCCCGTATTACAAAGCCTTAGCCTGTACCGAGGAACGACACCCATGAAGAAGTGGCAATGTATTGTCTGTGGCCTGATCTACGACGAGGCCGAAGGTTGGCCGGATGACGGCATCGCCCCCGGCACCCGCTGGGAAGATGTGCCGCAAGACTGGCTGTGCCCCGACTGCGGTGTCGGCAAGAGCGACTTCGAAATGATCGCCATCGGCTGATCCCCAACCTGTTTGCACATACGAGAGGAAAGCACGACATGACGTCCCCCGTGGTAATCATCGGTACTGGCCTGGCGGGCTATAACCTGGCCCGTGAATTTCGCAAGCTCGATGGCGAGACGCCGCTGCTGCTGATCACGGCCGATGACGGTCGCTCTTACTCCAAGCCGATGCTCTCCACAGGTTTCGCCAAGCAAAAGGACGCCGACGGCCTGTGCATGGCCGAGCCGGGCGCCATGGCCGAGCAGCTCAAGGCCGAAGTCCGCACCCATACCCGCATCAGCGGCATCGACCCGGGCCACAAGCGCCTGTGGATCGGTGAAGAGGCCGTCGAGTACCGCGACCTGGTGCTGGCCTGGGGCGCGCAAACCGTGCAGGTGCCGATCGAAGGCGATGGTGCTGATCGGGTTTTCCCGATCAATGATCTGGAGGATTACGCACGTTTTCGTGCCGCGGCTGCTGGCAAGCAGCGTGTGCTGATCCTCGGTGCCGGCCTGATCGGCTGTGAATTCGCCAATGACATGAGCCTGGGCGGTTTTCAGGTCGATGTGGTGGCCCCCTGCGAGCAGATCATGCCGACCCTGCTGCACCCAGCCGCGGCCGCTGCGGTGCAAGCCGGGTTGCAAGGGTTGGGGGTGCGTTTCCACCTCGGCCCGGTGCTGACCTGTCTGCAGCAGGAGGGTGATGGGCTCGAAGCGCACCTGTCCGACGGCAGTGTGATCGCCTGTGACCTGGTGGTATCGGCGATTGGCCTGCGTCCACGCACGGACCTGGCCGCGGCCGCCGGGCTGCAGATCAATCGTGGCGTGGTGGTGGACCGCCAGCTGCGCACTTCCCACGGCAATATCTACGCGCTGGGTGATTGTGCCGAAGTCGAGGGCATCAACCTGCTCTACGTGATGCCGCTGATGGCCTGCGCCCGTGCCTTGGCCCAGACCCTGGCTGGCAACCCGACAACTGTCAGCTATGGGCCGATGCCAATCACCGTGAAGACGCCGGCTTGCCCCCTGGTGGTGTCACCTGCGCCCCAGGGACGTGAAGGCACCTGGCAGGTGGAAGGGCAGGGCAGTGACCTGAAAGTGCTCTGCCACGCTGCTGACGGCCAACTGCTGGGTTACGCCCTGACCGGCAGCGCCGTCATGGAAAAACTGGCGCTGAATAGGCAGTTGCCCGCCCTCATGGCGTAAATGACGGGCGTTCTGTCGGATTTATCCTGTTGTTGATCACACAATGGCCGCCCTGATACTGGCGCGGCCTCGGTGGGCGTGCCATTCTCACTTCCGTCTGCCGCAGATTAGAGCCTGCGGTGCCTTGAACGCTGCTTCAATGGCAGCACGGCAATAACAACAAGAAATCCCGTCAAAGAGGCTTCACTATGCGTAAACCAGAACTCGCCGCCGTCATCGCCGAAAAGGCCGATCTGACCAAGGAAAAGGCCAACCAGGTGCTGAACGCGATTCTCGACAGCATCACCGGTGCCCTGGACAAGGACACCGTCACGCTGGTCGGTTTCGGTACCTTTGAAAAACGCCATCGTGGTGCCCGCACCGGGAAAAACCCGCAAACCGGCCAGCCGGTGAAAATCAAGGCCAGCAACACCGTTGCCTTCAAGCCTGGCAAGAACCTGCGCGACAGCGTCAACACACCTGCCAAGCCGGCCAAGAAAGGCAAGTGATCGATTCCTGACATCCCCAGTGTCAGCACAACGGGCGCCCTCGGGCGCCCGTTGTGCGTTCTGCAGACATCGTGTGGCGAACTTGCATAATTAGTCCAGGAAAAGGATAGACTGCGCACTTCAGTCATATTTCATTCGAGGCGCGTTGATGAAGTTCCGCTTTCTTCTCTGGGCCATGGGACTGCTGATGGCCAGGGCCAGCCGCAACAACCCGGCGTTTCAGCAGCAACTCAAAGACAAGGACCTGGTGTTCCAGATGCAGACGCTGGACGGCAAGGTCGCCCGGCACTTCATCGTCAGTGACCAGCGCATCAGCAGCAAAGGCGGTGTGCACGTGCAGCCGGCCTTCGCCATCGCCTTCAAGGACGCGGCTTATGGCTTCGCCACGCTGCAGGCGGGCAACAAGCAGCTGGCGTTCATGCAGGGGATTCAGGACAAGAGCATCCAGATCAAGGGCAATCCGGCGCTGGTGATGTGGTTCCAGGGGCTGATGAAGTACCTGAAACCGAAGAAGAAGGGCTGATATCGCCGGGGCCGCTTTGCGGCCCTTTCGCGACACAAGGCCGCTCCTACAAAGGCACCGCGTTCCCCTGTAGGAGCGGCCTTGCGTCGCGAAAGGGCTGCAAAGCAGCCCCAACGGCCTTAATGCGGTGCGTTGAACTGCGAAGCCAGCTCACGCAACAAGGTCTCGGCTTCCAGCACCTTGTTCACCGCGTCCTCAGCCTTCTCCCGCGTAATGCCAAGGCGCTCGAGCAGTTCATCAGGAATCGCTTCCTGCGGCCCCGAGCCAATGCCCCGCGTGCGCAACAGACGGGTCGCCAGGCACACCAGGTTCGGATACGCGGCGTATTCACCGTCATACGTAGGGTCGTGCTGGAAGCGCAGCGCGGTGGACAGCTCTTCAGGCATATCCCACAGCTTCATCAGCCAGGCGCCGATCTGTTCGCGGCTGATACCCAGCAGGTGCTGTTCGACGAAGGTGTGGCACAGATGCGGGTTGACTTCCAGGTGCCGGCAGATCAGCGAGAAGTGCGGCGGGAACACATGGGCCAGCAACAGGTAACCGAAGTTGTGCAGCAACCCTGCCAGGTAGGTCAGGCCGGCCTCTGGGCGTTCGGCGCGCGGCATGGCGCGGGTCAGCCCCTCGATGATCGCCGCGGTGTAGATCGACTGCTGCCAGTAGGGCGTAGCCTGCTGCGGATGATCCTTGGGCAGGCTCAGGGTCTTGCCCAGCGCCAGGCCCAGGGCCAGGTTGATCACCAGGTCGAAGCCCAGTACGCGAACGATGGCATCTTCCACCGAGCGAATCTTGCCGGGTGAGGCGTAGTAGGGCGATGCGGCCCAGCTGACCACTTGGGCGGCCAGGGCGGGGTCGGTTTCGACCACGCCGGTGATGTCGTCGATGCTGGCGTTGGGGTCGACGCGCAGCTTGATGATCTTCTGCGCGGTGTCGGCCAGCGGTGGGATCTCGATGGTTTCTTCCAGGCGCTTCTGGATGCGGCGGGCGGTGAACGCCTGGACGGCCTGGGTGATTTCCCTGGAGTCGTCGTCTGGCCGGTCAAGGTTAGGGCGTATCTCCCTGACCGGTTGACCGAAACTGCCGGCGCTGGCCTTGGCCAGCATGCGCTTGTAATCGTCACGCTTGATTTCCAGCAACAGGCCCGCCTCGCCAGACTGGATCAGCAGGTGTTCGGCATCGAGCAACTTGCCTTCGTAGAGGCACGGCGAACTGGTCAGTGCCGGAATGCCAGGCAGGGCCTTGAGCTGGTGCTTGTCGAGCATCTGCTTGAGGCGTGCGACGGGTACGGCCTGGAGCTTGCGGCCGGTCAGTTCTTCCAGGCGATTGAGGTCGAGCAGCTTGGTCTGTGGGAACAGCACCATCAGCGCGCCGATCTCGTCGTCGAGCAGGATCGCCTGCACGCGTGCGGCGGCTGGCAACTGCGGAAGATCTGGCACCTCGCGGTAGGCCACGCCCAGTTTTTCGAGCAACAGCCGGATGACAGACGGGGCGTGCGGGGTTGCGGTGTCCAGGGCAACTTCAGTCATGGTCTGTATCCACAAATTCTTTGAAACGCGAAGTATAACCAGCCTGATCGCAAAGCTGGATCCATTCTGGGACAGGCGTCACACCTGGCCATATTGCTGGCCGTGACGCAGCCAGCGGTCGAGCAACGGGCTGACATGCTCCGGCCAGCGCGCCAGCAGGGCCTGGGCGGCGTCGCGCACCGCCGGCAGCAGGTCGGCGTCGCGCATCAGGTCGGCGACCTTGAACTGCAGCAGGCCGGTCTGGCGCGTCCCGAGCATCTCGCCAGGGCCGCGCAGCTCCAGGTCCTTTTCGGCGATGATGAAACCATCGTTGGTTTCCCGCATGATCCCCAGGCGTTCGCGACCGATCTGCGACAGTGGTGGATGATACAGCAGCACGCAGTGGCTCACCGCGCTGCCCCGGCCTACCCGGCCGCGCAGCTGGTGCAACTGCGCCAGACCCAGGCGCTCGGGGTTCTCGATGATCATCAGGCTGGCGTTGGGCACGTCGACGCCCACTTCGATCACCGTGGTGGCCACCAGCAGTTGCAGGTTGCCTTGCTTGAATTCGGCCATCACCGCGGCTTTTTCCGCGGGCTTCATGCGCCCATGGATCAGGCCTACGCGCAGCTCGCCCAACGCACTGCCGAGGTCTTCATAGGTGCTTTCGGCGGCCTGGCAGGTGAGCTCCTCGGATTCTTCGATCAGGGTGCATACCCAGTAGGCCTGGCGGCCTTCGGCACAGGCGGCGCGGACCCGCTCGACCACCTCGAAGCGGCGACTGTCGGCCACCAGCACGGTATTCACCGGTGTACGGCCTGGCGGCAGTTCATCGAGCACCGAGGTGTCGAGGTCGGCATAGGCGCTCATGGCCAGGGTGCGCGGGATCGGTGTGGCGGTCATGATCAGCTGGTGCGGGCAAAGTTCGCCGGCCACGCCCTTTTTGCGCAAGGCCAGGCGCTGCTGGACGCCGAAACGGTGCTGTTCGTCGATGATCGCCAGGGCCAGATGTTTGAACTGCACCTCTTCCTGGAACAGCGCATGGGTGCCGACCACCATCGGCGCACCCTTGGCGATCTGCTCCAGGGCGCTGGCGCGGGCCTTGCCCTTGAGCTTGCCGGCCAGCCAGGCGACTTCGAGGCCCAGCGGTTCGAGCCAGCGCTTGAAGGTGATGTAGTGCTGTTCGGCGAGAATCTCGGTGGGCGCCATCAGCGCCACCTGGTAGCCGGCTTCCAGGGCCTGCAGCGCGGCAAGGGCGGCGACCACGGTCTTGCCGGCGCCGACATCGCCTTGGACCAGGCGCATCATCGGCTCGGCCTGGCTCAGGTCGTAAGCGATTTCGTTGGCCACCCGCTGCTGCGCCCCGGTCGGCTGGAAGCCCAGGTTGGCCAGGTACTGCGCCTGCAGGCGCTTGGCCTTGGGCAGCACCGGCGCGCGCAGGCTGCGCAGGCTCTCGCGCAGGCGTTGCTGCGACAGCTGGTGGGTCAGCAGCTCTTCGAAGGCCAGGCGATGCTGGGCCCAGTGCTGGCCCTCGGCAAGCTCGTCGAGGTCGGCATCGGCCGGTGGGTTGTGCAGGTAGCGGATCGCATCGTCCAGCGGCGCCAGGTGATAGTCGCGGGCCAGTTCGTCGGGCAGCCAGTCCGGCAGACTGCGCGGGCCAAGCATGCCCAGGCTCTGCTGGCAGAGCAGGCGCAGGCGCTGCTGGGTGAGCCCTTCGGTGGACGGGTAGATGGGCGTCAGGGTCTGCTCGACCGGTGGCGCTGGCTCGTCGCCGTTGAGCGCGCGGTACTCGGGGTGGTAGATCTCCAGGCCCGAGGCACCCGGGCGGGCCTCGCCGTAGCAGCGCAGGTGGGTGCCGCGTTTGAGGCCCTCTTTCTGCGCATTGCTGAAGTGATAGAAGCGCAGGCTGAGCACGCCGCTGCCATCGCCCAGGCGCACCACCAGGCTGCGGCGCTTGCCCATGGTCACATCGGTACCGCTGACCACGCCTTCGATCACCGCATCCTGCCCTGGGCGCAGTTGGCCAATGGGCACCACGCGGGTGCGGTCCTGGTAACGCAAGGGCAGGTGGAACAGCAGGTCTTGCAGATTCTCCAGGCCTACCTTGGCGAGTTTTTCCGCCATGGCTTCGCCAACGCCCTTGAGCGCGGTGACCGAGACCTTCGACAGCTCACTCATGGATCAGGCCGATTGTTCCACGGGTGGTTTGGCCACCGAGCAAAGGCGAATCGAGTCGGCGAGGATCTCGATGGCCTTCGGCCGCGGGAAGCTGGCGCGCCAGGCGATGGCCACGGTACGGAACGGTGCCGGTGCTGTCAGTGGGCGAACTTCGATCACCCCTGGCGCGTAGTGGTGGCTGTGCACCGCAGACAGCGGCAGGATCGACACGCCCAGGCCGGAGGCGACCATGTGGCGGATGGTTTCCAGCGAGCTGGACTCGACCGTGGTGTGCTTGGCGCCTTCACCGCCCTTGTTCAGCGTCGGGCAGGCTTCCAGAACCTGGTCGCGGAAGCAGTGGCCCTCGCCGAGCAGCAGCAGGCTCTTGTCGTTGAGCATGGCGGTGTCGATGGTCTTTTTCGCCGTCCAGGGGTGGTCGGCGGGCATCAAGGCACAGAATGGCTCATCGTACAGCGGCAGGGTCAGTACGTCGGCTTCGTTGAAGGGCAGGGCGATGATCACCGCGTCCAGTTCGCCGTTGCGCAGTTTCTCGCGCAGGATGTGGGTGAAGTTTTCTTCGATGTACAGCGGCATCTGCGGCGCCACGCGGTGCAGCTGCGGGATCAGGTGCGGGAACAGGTAGGGCCCGACCGTGTAGATCGCACCGACCTTGAGTGGGGCGGTCAGCTGGTTCTTGCCGGCCTGGGCCAGCTCGCGGATACCTTGGGCTTGCTCCAGAACCTTCTGCGCCTGGGCGACGATGCTCTCGCCGACCGGGGTCAAGCGTACCGCGCTCTTGCTGCGCTCGAAGATCAGCACACCAAGCTCGTCCTCCAGCTTTTTCACGCCGACCGACAGGGTCGGCTGGCTGACATGGCAGCGTTCGGCGGCGTGGCCGAAGTGCTGCTCCTGGGCGAGGGTGACGATGTAGCGGAGTTCTGTGAGGGTCATAACGTGCGTCCATGAAGTTGCGGGCCCAGCATAGCGGCTGCAATCGATAGACGCACGTTATCAGACTTGCTGATTTGTGACAGAAACAAAAGTATCAGCGACGGTCCAGCGAGTAGACGAACGGTGCCACGACCTCGATCGTGCCATTGTTCAGCAGCTCGGGTGGCGGCTTGGGTACCGTGCCGGCCCGGCGGATCATCTCCAGGGTCGCCCGGTCCAGTGCTGCACTGCCGGAACCACCGGCCATCGAGTACGAGACCACCTTGCCTTCGGCGTCGACCACGAAGCGTAGGCGGTTGATGCCCTGCAGGCCACGGCGGCGCGCGTCTTCCGGGTAACGCTTGTACTTCGCCAGGTGGCGCAGCAAGTCGCTTTGCCAGCTCGGCAACGCTTTGCTGTTGGAGGCGATGCTCGGCGCCGGTGCCGCCGACTTCTGCGGTGGCGTGTTGCTTGGCGGCGTATCGACCACTTCTTCCTTGGCCGGTGGCTCGTCCTTCGGCGGCTCAGGCTTTTTCTCAGGCTTGGGCGGCTGTGGCTTGGGCTTGGGCTTCGGTGGCTTGGCGATGGCGATTTTCGGTTTCGGCGCCTCTACCAGCTTGGGCAACGGCGGTTCTTCGACCGGTGCCGGCGGCTGTGGGGCGGCCTTGGGTGGTGGTGGCGGTGCGGGCTCGGGCAGGGGTGCCAGCTCGACCATCATGGCTGCCGGGGGCAGTTCGATGGCCTGGGGCACCGACCAGTTGAGCGTCAGCAGCACAGCGACTACGTGCACGCCCAGCACGATCGCCAGGCTGCCACCGTAGCGCGCCATGTTTGAGCGCGGTTTCGTCATTTCTTGGCTGCCGTCTCGAGACCTACCAGACCGACCTTGAGGTAGCCGGCCGCGCGCATGTTGTTCATCACTTCCATCAGGTCACCGTAATCCACGCCCTTGTCGGCCTGGAAGAAGATGGTGGTTTCCTTGTCACCCTTGGTCTTGGCATCGAGCATCGGGCCAAGCTGTGCGGGGGCAGGTACCTGATCGTCGCCGACATACAGCTTCTGGTCGGCCTTGACGCTGACGAACACCGGTTTCTCGGGCCTCGGCGCCGGCTTGGCGGTCGAGGCCGGCAGGTCGACCTTGATGTCGACCGTGGCCAGGGGGGCGGCGACCATGAAGATGATCAGCAGCACCAGCATCACGTCGATGAACGGCGTGACGTTGATTTCGTGGTTTTCGGCGAGGTCGTCGCCACCTTCGTTGAGATGCAGGCCCATGGCTTACCCCACTTTCACCATGTGCGGGGTAGCGCGTTCGCTACCCTGGTGGTCCAGGTCACGGCTGACCAGCAGCAGGACCTGCGCCGACGCGTCGGACACCTGCGCCTTGTAGCCGGCGATGGAGCGAGCGAAGACGTTGTAGATGACCACGGCCGGGATCGCGGCGACCAGGCCCAGGGCGGTGGCCAGCAGGGCTTCGGCGATACCAGGGGCTACGACGGCCAGGTTGGTGGTCTGGGTTTTGGCGATGCCGATGAAGCTGTTCATGATGCCCCACACGGTACCGAACAGACCCACGAACGGCGCGGTGGAACCGATGGTCGCCAGTACGCCGGTGCCGCTGCTCATGTTACGGCCGCTGGCATGCACCAGGCGCTCCAGACGGAAGCTGACGCGTTCCTTGATGCCTTCTTTCTCGCGGGCGTTGGCCGACAGGCGCATCTCTTCGAGGGCGTCGTGGACCAGGGTGTGGGCCAGGGTGCCTTCCTTGTTGGAGACGTCGCTGGCTTCCTTGAGGGTGGCGGACTTCTTCAGCTGGGCGATCTCGGTACGCAGGCGACGCTTTGCGCCCATCAGCTCGAAGCCTTTGGCGATCCAGATGGTCCAGGTGATGATCGAGGCGATGGCCAGGCCGATCATCACGGCTTTCACCACCACGTCGGCGTTCTTGTACATGCCCCATGGGGACAGGTCATGGGCCATGCCCAGGGAGGTGTCCTCAACCAGCGCTTCGGTAGCTGGGTCTACGACTACCGGTGCATCGGCCGGAGCAGCTGCCTGGGCGTCGGCAGCAGGCGCCTGACCTTCGGCGGCTGGGGCAGCCGGAGCAGTGGCGGCGGCCGGAGCGCTGGCATGGGCGGTTGGCTCATCGGCCATGGCCACTGGGGCCAGCACCAGGCTGAACATCAGCGCGGCGATGGCGCGCCAGGCGCGCGACGGGGTTGGCGAAGCGGAAGGTTGAGTACGTGTCATGCTGGCCGGACCTGATGAAGAAAAAAGTGGACGTTCTCCAAGGCCTCGAGATAGGCCGAGAACAGATAGGGCCGCATTATTGCAAGTAATTCTTGTTAACAAAAGTAATCTCGTTGCTTTTTTCGCCTATGGTCTAGCCGCCTATCGAGTAATCCATATAGTCTGATCCTTTGGGAAAAGGACTATTTCGATGTCAGACCTTTCCGCTGTGATTGTGGGTTGTGGCGATGTAGGCGGTCGCCTCGCCCAGCAATTGCTGGCCTCTGGCTGGCAGGTGAGCGGCCTGCGGCGCTCGGTCGAGCAGCTCCCGCAGGGTGTTTCAGCTATCGCCGCCGATCTTTCGGATGCGCGTATCCCTCAGGCCTGGCCACAGCGTTCGCCTGATTACCTGGTGTATTGCGTCGCGGCCAGTCAGCACGATGAGGCGGGGTATCAAGCGGCTTATGTCGACGGTATGCGCCATGTGCTGGCGTGGCTGGCGGCGCGTGGGCAGCGCCCGCGGCGCTTGCTGTTCGTCTCCAGCAGCAGCGTGTTCGCGCAAAAGGACGGGGAGTGGATCGACGAGACCGCTGCCACCGAGCCGGAGGGTTATTCCGGGCGCGTGATGCTGGAGGCCGAACGGCTGGCGCTGGAAAGTGGCATTCCGGCCAGTGTCGTGCGTTTGACCGGGATCTATGGCCCCGGCCGCGAGTGGCTGCTGAGCCAGGTGCGCCAAGGCTATCGAGTGGCTGAAGAGCCGCCGCTGTATGGCAACCGCATCCATGCCCAGGACGCTGCAAGCTTGCTGGCGTTCCTGCTACAGGCCGACGCCAATGGCGTGGCGCTCGACGATTGCTATATCGGTGTGGATGACGACCCGGCGCCGCTGGCCGATGTGGTGGCCTGGCTGCGGGCGTACATGGGCGTTACCGAGTGGTCGGATGAGCAGCGGGTGCGACGGACTGGCAGCAAGCGCTGTAGCAATGCACGGGTGCGGGCGTTGGGTTGGGTGCCGGCCTATCCGAGCTACAAGGAAGGTTATGCGGCCATTCTGCAAGATAGAGGCTGAGTCTACCGGCCCTATCGCCGGCAAGCCGGCTCCCACAGGTACACCACTGCGCTCAGGGGCTGTGGGTTTCCTGTGGGAGCCGGCTTGCCGGCGATAGGGCCAGTAAAATCAGCCCAGACCTGAAGCTAGCGCTCCAGCACCCACTGACGATTACCGGCAGCCAATTGCGGCATCTCATCCGGCTTCGCACGGTTCACCGCCTGGAAAATCTCCAGCTTGTCACCCTCGCGCTTGAAGATGAACGGTGCGCCACGCTGGTTGCGCTCCAGCCACAGGCTGTCGTTGCTGCCACCCATGCTGGCGCAGTCGCCGGCCAGGCACAGGGCGTAGCGGTCCGGGCCCGGCAAGCCGGTCACGCTGCCGTTGTCGGCGAAATGCACCTTGCTACCGGTGCCCTGGCCTTCGACAATCTTCCACTCACCGCCCAGGTACGCCTGGTACAGCGCTTTCTCGAAGCTGCCGCCCAGTGGCGCATTGCCCGGTTGCTTGGCGCGCACGAAGGACTGTTCGACGCCAGACGAGTCGGTGGTTTTCAATTCATTGCCATCGAGTGCCAGCTGTTCGGTCTGGCCGCCCTGGAAGCTGGCCAGCCATTGTTTGTCATTGGCGCTCAACTGGCCGTCGGCGGCCTCGAAACCATTGCTGAAGCTGGCTTGTTGATTGGCCACGTCGAGTTTCCACTCGAATACCGGGCCATGCTCGTTCAGGGCCTGGCGCAGGTTGCCACTTTTGGTGGCTGCCTTGATGGCATTCTGGTTGATCCAGGTGCCGTTGAAATCTTCGGGTTTGTGGCTGGCGCAACCGCTCAGAAGCAGGGCTGCCAGCGCGAGGGGCAGTGCTTGACGCATGATGGGGTAACCTTGAACAGGAAGGTGACGGGCAGGGCGCCCGTCACCAGCGGCATCACTCGATGACCAGGATGGCGTCCATTTCGACCTGGGAGCCTTTCGGCAGCGCGGCAACACCAATGGCGGCGCGGGCTGGGTAAGGCTGCTCGAAGTAACGGCCCATTACCTCGTTGACCTTGGCGAAGTGGCTCAGGTCGGTGAGGAAGATGTTCAGCTTGACGATGTCCTTGAACGAACCGCCAGCGGCTTCGGCAACGGCCTTGAGGTTCTCGAACACCTGTACGGTCTGGGCTTCGAAGCCTTCGACCAGTTCCATGGTTTTCGGGTCCAGCGGGATCTGGCCAGACATGTACACGGTATTGCCAGCTTTGATCGCTTGCGAGTAGGTACCGATGGCGGCTGGGGCCTTGTCGCTGTTGATGACGGTCTTGCTCATGATGACTCCTTGCGGTTGGCGGACTACGTACGCATGCGGGTGATGCGGACCACGCCGGTCAGTGTACGCAGCTTCTTGATCACACGAGCCAGGTGCACGCGGTCGTGCACGCTGACCACCAGTTGGACAACGCTGATACGACCGTCGCGTTCATCCATGCTGATCTTCTCGATGTTGCCGTCGGCGGCATTGACGCTGCTGGCCAGCAGCGCGATCAGGCCGCGCTGGTGCTCGAGCTCGACGCGCAGTTCGACATTGAATTCGCCGGTGATGTCCTTGGCCCAGGAGAGTTGCACGCACTTCTCCGGGTTGTGGCGAATTTCACTGATATTGCGGCAGTTCTCCAGGTGCACGACCATGCCCTTGCCGGCCGACAGGTGGCCGACGATCGGGTCGCCAGGGATCGGCGTACAGCACTTGGCGTAGCTCAGGACCAGGCCTTCGGTGCCGCGGATCGCCAGCGGGCCCTCCGGGGCCGGCAGCTGTTCGCCTTCGGCCGACAGCAGGCGACGGGCGACCACATAGGCCATGCGATTGCCCAGGCCGATGTCTTCGAGCAGGTCTTCGATCAGTTCCAGGCGGTATTCGGCCAGAATGCCCTGGATGCGCTCCTGGGGGATCTGTTCCAGGCTGCTGTCGAAGCCGGTCAGCACCTTGTTCAACAAGCGTTCGCCAAGGCTGATCGACTCGGAGCGGCGCTGCTGCTTGAGCGCGTGGCGGATATGGGTGCGCGCCTTGCCGGTGACCACGAAGTTGAGCCAGGCCGGGTTGGGCCGCGCACCAGGGGCGCTGACGATCTCGACCGTAGAGCCGCTCTGCAGCGGTTCGGACAACGGCGCCAGACGACGGTTGATGCGGCAGGCGATGCAGCTGTTGCCGACGTCGGTGTGCACCGCGTAGGCGAAGTCGACGGCGGTGGAGCCTTTGGGCAGCTCCATGATCCGCCCTTTCGGGGTGAAGACGTAGACCTCGTCCGGGAACAGGTCGATCTTCACGCTCTCGATGAATTCCAGCGAGTTGCCCGCGCGCTGCTGCAGCTCAAGGATGCCCTTGACCCACTGACGTGCCCGGGCATGGCTGCCCTTGGGCTGTTCGTCGTCGTTGGACTTGTACAGCCAGTGCGCGGCGATGCCATTGTTGGCCATCTCTTCCATTTCGCGGGTGCGGATCTGGATTTCGATGGGCACCCCGTGCATGCCGAACAGGGTGGTGTGCAACGACTGGTAGCCGTTGGCCTTGGGGATCGCGATGTAATCCTTGAAGCGGCCGGGCAGGGGCTTGTACAGGTTGTGTACGGCGCCGAGCACGCGGTAGCAGGTGTCGACCTTGTCGACGATGATGCGGAAGGCATACACGTCCATGATCTCGTTGAAGGCGCGACGCTTGCCGCGCATCTTCTTGTAGATGCCATAGAGGTGTTTCTGCCGGCCGCTGACCTCGCCCTGGATACCGTCGGCTGCCAGGCAGTTGGCCAGCGAGTGTTCGATCTTGGCGACAATTTCCTTGCGGTTGCCGCGTGCGCTCTTGACTGCCCGGTGGATCAGCGACGAGCGCATCGGGTGCATAGCCTTGAAACCGAGGTCTTCGAATTCAACGCGCACGGTGTGCATGCCCAGGCGATTGGCGATGGGGGCGTAGATTTCCAGGGTTTCCTTGGCGATGCGCCGGCGTTTTTCGCCCGACAGCACTTCCAGCGTGCGCATGTTGTGCAGGCGGTCGGCCAGCTTGACCAGGATCACGCGAATATCGCGGGCCATGGCCATGGCCATCTTCTGGAAGTTTTCGGCCTGCGCTTCGGCCTTGGTCTCGAAGTTCATCTGGGTCAGCTTGCTGACCCCGTCGACCAGTTCGGCAACCGTCTCGCCAAACTGCTGGCTGAGGGCTTCCTTGGCGATGCCGGTGTCTTCGATCACGTCGTGCAGCATGGCCGCCATCAGGCTCTGATGGTCCATGTGCATGTCGGCGAGGATGCTGGCCACGGCCAGCGGATGGGTCACGTAGGGCTCGCCGCTGCGGCGGCGCTGCCCATCGTGCGCCTGTTCGGCGTAAAAGTAGGCCCGGCGAACCAGGTTGACCTGTTCGGGGCCCAGGTAGGTCGACAGCCGTTCGGCCAAGACTTCTATGCCCGGCATGGTTTCACCTCTTGCCGAGGAAGAGGGCCTTGTGCCGCACGACGTCGACCAGGCATGGATCAGACAGCCTCGTTGTTCTCGTCCTCGAACGCGGCGAAGACCGGATCCTCGGTGACGATCTCTTCGGCAGCGATGAACTCAGGGGTGACGATACCTTCGGCGATCTCGCGCAGGGCGACCACGGTCGGCTTGTCGTTTTCCCACGCTACGCGCGGCTCTTTGCCGCCGGTAGCCAGCTGACGGGCGCGCTTGGTCGAGAGCATGACCAGCTCAAAACGGTTATCCACGTGTTCCAGGCAGTCTTCAACAGTTACGCGGGCCATGGTCTTCCTCAGTAGCAAATGCGATGGGCGTGCAGCCCAATATGGGCAGGCGGACTCGATAGTTTAAAAAATCACCAGCCAATAGGGAAGCGCTGTTTTACCGGGTGGACCTGCGGTGGCTGCATCGCTGGCACGCCAGCTCCCACAGGTACCGCGCAATTTCCAAGAGCACCGCGATCCCCGTGGGAGCCGGCTTGCCGGCGAAAGGGCCGCAACAGACGCCTCGAATGCTTGAACTCGACGATAACGTTTCCGGCCCCGGAAACACAACACCCTTACAACATGGCGTCCCGCAACCGCGGCGTCAGCTCCTCGAACAACGTCTGCACCGAGCGCAATGCCCGGCAATCCGGCCGCGTCAGCAACCACAGCTGGGTATCGCAACCGGGCAAGGGCCCGCTCAGCGCCTCGACGCCAGGCAAGGCATCGACCATATAGTCAGGCAACGCCGCCACCCCAAGCCCGGTACTCACCAGCTGGGCGATGGTCGACATGCTGCTGCATTGATAACGCGGGTTCAGTCCGGGGTACTGCTGGTTGCGCCAGACCACCGTGGGGTGGTCCTGCATCGAGTCGTCCGGTGCAATCCACGGCACGCTGCCGGCTGATTCGGTCAGGCGTTCGCGCCATTGGGGCTGACCGCAGATCACATAAGACGTGGAGCCCAGGCAGCGCCCGACCAGATGCTCTGGGGGTGTATTGGTCAGCCGCAGGGCGATGTCGGCATCGCGCCGGCTGAGGTTGGCGAACGTGTTGGAGGTGCCCATCTCCAGCGACAAGGCCGGGTAATTCGGCATGAAGTCCGCCAGCGCCGGCAGCAGTAGACTGTGCATCACCGCTTCGGTACAAGTCAGACGAACGGTGCCACTGACCACTTGTTCACCACTGCTCATGGCAATGCGCGCGGCATCCAGCGCCTGCTCGGCGCGTTCGGCCTGTTCAGCCAGGGCCTGGGCGGTATCGGTCGGCAGGTAGCCTTTGCGGCTCTTGACGAAGAGCGCAGTCCCCAGCGCCGATTCGAGGCGACGAATCGAGCGGAACACCGTGGAAACGTCGACTTTCAGCAGCTCGGCGGCCTTGGCCAGCGAGCGGCCGCGCTCCAGGGCCAGGACCAGGGAGAGGTCGGCGTGGGTTATCTGATATTGCATTGATGCACGCTCTGCTTGCTGAATTGCCAATGTCTGTTGCGTTGAGGCCATTTTATAGTGGAACCGCCCCTGGGAATCAATGCGCCCGGTCGGGTAACCAATCCCCACGATGGGAAAAGTGAAAAGAACAACAGCTGCAACCATCGTCGCCCGTGTGGCGCCAGCCGTATCCCCACATCGCCGCAGCACATCAAAGGATGTACACCATGACGTCGGTCACCCCGTGCGCCAGTTCTTCCAGCGAGATGAAAGACTTCCTCCAGGCCCATCCGGACACTCAGTACGTCGATCTGCTGATCTCCGACATGAATGGCGTGGTACGTGGCAAGCGCATCGAGCGGGCCAGCCTGCACAAGGTGTACGAAAAGGGTATCAACCTTCCGGCGTCGCTGTTCGCCCTGGACATCAACGGCTCGACCGTGGAAAGCACCGGGCTTGGCCTGGACATCGGCGATGCCGACCGCATCTGCTTCCCGATTCCCGGCTCGCTGTCCGACGAGCCTTGGCAAAAGCGCCCGACCGCCCAGTTGCTGATGACCATGCACGAGCTGGATGGCGCACCGTTCTTCGCCGACCCGCGTGAAGTGCTGCGTCAGGTGGTGAGCAAGTTCGACGACCTGGGCCTGGATATCTGCGCCGCGTTCGAGCTGGAGTTCTACCTGATCGACCAGGACAACCTCAACGGTCGCCCGCAGCCACCGCGTTCGCCAATTTCCGGCAAGCGCCCGCAGTCGACCCAGGTCTACCTGATCGACGACCTCGACGAATACGCCGACTGCCTGCAGGACATGCTGGAAGCGGCCAAGGAGCAGGGCCTGCCGGCCGATGCCATCGTCAAGGAAAGCGCCCCGGCGCAGTTCGAAGTCAATCTGCACCACGTTGCTGATCCGCTCAAGGCTTGCGATTACGCGATCTTGCTCAAGCGCCTGATCAAGAACGTCGCCTACGACCATGAAATGGACACCACCTTCATGGCCAAGCCCTACCCGGGCCAGGCGGGCAACGGTCTGCACGTGCATATCTCGCTGCTGGACAAGAAAACCGGCAAGAACATCTTCAGCAGCGAAGACCCGCTGCAAAGCGATACGCTGCGCCACGCCATCGGCGGTGTACTGGAAACCATGCCGGCGTCGATGGCCTTCCTGTGCCCGAACATCAACTCCTACCGCCGCTTCGGTGCGCAGTTCTACGTGCCCAATGCGCCGAGCTGGGGCCTGGACAACCGCACCGTGGCGGTTCGCGTGCCGACCGACAGCAGCGAAAACGTGCGCATCGAGCACCGCGTTGCCGGCGCCGATGCCAACCCGTACCTGATGCTCGCGGCGATCCTCGCCGGCATCCACCATGGCCTGACCACCAAGGTCGAGCCGGGCGCGCCAATCGAAGGCAACTCCTACGAGCAGTTGGAACAGAGCCTGCCGAACAACCTGCGCGACGCCCTGCGTGCACTGGATGACAGCGAAGTCCTCAACCAGTACATCAGCCCGGACTACATCGATATCTTCGTCGCCTGCAAGGAAAGCGAGCTAGCCGAGTTCGAAGTGTCGATCTCTGACCTCGAGTACAACTGGTACCTGCACACGGTGTAAGCCCATGAGCGCAAATGCTGTCCCCTTGATCGGTATCAGCGCCTGCCGCCAGCAGGTTGGGAAGAACTCCTCGCACACGGTTGGCGACAAGTATGTCGAGGCGGCAGGGTTTGCCGGGCTACCGCTAATCCTGCCAGCGCGTGACGGGGGCAGCGACACCCAGGCGCTGCTGGACCCGCTCGATGGCATTCTTTTTACCGGCTCGCCTTCAAATATCGAGCCGCATCATTACAATGGCGCCCCCAGCGCGGAAGGTACCCGGCACGACCTCGCGCGTGATCGGTTGACCTTGCCGTTGCTGCAGGCCGCGATTGCCGCCGGCGTGCCGGTATTCTGCATTTGCCGTGGTTACCAGGAGCTGAATGTGGCCCTGGGTGGCAGCCTGCACCAGCGCGTGCAGGAGCTGCCCGGTTACCTGGATCACCGTGAACCGGAAGACGCGCCCCTGGAGGTGCAATACGGCCCTCGGCACCTTGTCAGCGTTACACCTGGCGGGATGTTCGAGCGCTTGGGCCTGGCCGCGCAGTTCGAGGTCAACTCGCTGCACAGCCAGGGCATCGACCGACTGGCCCCAGGTCTGCGGGTCGAAGCACGGGCGCCGGATGGCCTGATCGAAGCGGTGTCGATGCCTGACGCCCCGGGCTTCGTGCTCGGTGTGCAGTGGCACCCGGAATGGCGTTTCGCCGAAAACCCGGTTTCGCGGAGCCTATTCCAGGCGTTTCGCGAGGCCTGCAATGCATACGCTGCACGGAAGGAGCGTGACACGAAAGTCCTGGATGACTAACCCCGAATCGCAAGCTTTCGATGAGTGAAAGCGCCTTGCTTGCAGGGCCTGTGACAACAATTCCAATAGTTACGGCATTTTCTCATGAGCAATTACACAGAAGCCGGCCGCCCACCCGACGCGGCCGACTCGGGCAGTACTCAACGCAGCAAAGGCCTGGCCAAGGGCCGTCTTGGCCTGTTGGCCAGCGTGGTGCTGGGCATTTCCACCATTGCCCCGGTCTACACCCTGACCGGCGCCCTCGGCCCCACCGTGCGGGAGGTCGGTGCTCACCTTCCAGCCGTCTTCATCGTCGGCTTCCTGCCGATGCTGCTGGTCGCCCTCGGTTACCGCGAGCTGAACTCTGCAGAGCCGGACAGCGGCACGTCGTTCACCTGGTCGGCCCGCGCTTTTGGGCCAATGATCGGCTGGATCGGCGGCTGGGGGCTGGTGGTCGCCACCACCATCGTGCTCTCCAACCTGGCAGGGGTGGCGGTCGACTTCTTCTACCTGTTCCTCGCCCAGATCACCGGCAACCATGAGCTGTCGACCTTGGCCGACAACCTGTTGATCAACATCAGCACGTGTTGCGTGTTCATTGCCTTGGCGGTGTGGATCTGTTGTCGCGGCATGACCACGACCATGACCGTGCAGTATGGCCTGGTGGCCTTGCAGCTTCTGGTCTTGATCGGTTTTGCCTTCGCCGCGTTCAGCGAAACCACCGCGCCGCCACCGCTGGCGTTCGACCTGGCCTGGTTCAACCCGTTCGGCGTCGAGTCGTTCTCGGCCTTTGCGGCCGGATTGTCGTTGTCGATCTTCATCTTCTGGGGTTGGGACGTGTGCCTGACTGTCAGTGAAGAGTCGATCGGTAGCGAGGAAGTGCCGGGCAAGGCGGCCACCTGGACTGTCCTGCTGATTCTCGGCCTGTATCTGGTCACCGCCATCGCTACCCTGCAGTTCGCCGGGATCAGCGAGGACGGCCTGGGCCTGAACAACCCGCGTATCCAGGAAAACGTCTTTGCCCACCTGGCCGGTCCGGTCATGGGGCCGCTGGCGATCCTGATGTCCATCGCCGTGCTGGCCAGCACGGCGGCCTCGCTGCAGTCGACCTTCGTCTCGCCGGCGCGCACCCTGCTGGCGATGGGCTACTACGGCGCGGTGCCGCAGAAGTTTGCCAGCGTCTGCCCACGTTCACAGACGCCGCGTTACGCGACCATCTGTGCGGGTGTGGCTGCAGGCGTGTTCTACGTGACCATGCGTACCCTGAGCGAGAACGTGCTGGCTGACACCATCACCGCGCTGGGCATGATGATCTGCTTCTACTATTCGCTGACAGCGTTTGCCTGTGTCTGGTACTTCCGCAACAGCCTGTTCGACAGCCTGCGCCACTTCTTCATGCGTGGCCTGTGTCCGCTGGTGGGTGGGGTGATCCTGTCGGTGATCTTCGTGCGTACGGCGATCGACAGCGCCTCGCCAGACTTTGGCAGTGGCTCGCATGTGGGTGGTCTGGGCCTGGTGTTCGTGATTGCGGCGATCATCTCGGTACTGGGGATCGTGCTGATGCTGCTGTCGCGGATGCGCGCGCCGGCTTACTTCCTGGGGGCTACCCTGCGTCAGCAGGCGACCTTGCAGTTGCAGGAATAATTGAAAGGGGCCGCTTTGCGGCCCAATCGCCGGCAAGCCGGCTCCCACACAAATCTGGTGGGAGCCAGCTTGCTGGCGATTGGGCTGCGAAGCAGCCCCTTTCGGTTTATCAGGACAGCAGTTCTTTCAGCAGCCCACTGTTGCGCTGTTGCTGTTTCTTCAGCAGCAACCGGTTGGCCACGAACACCGCCTTCAACTCCTCCAGCGCCACGCCGAAGTCATCGTTGATGATGACGTAGTCGTACTCGTCGTAGTGCACCATCTCGCTGACCGCTTCCTTCATGCGCCCGGCGATGATTTCTTCACTGTCCTGCCCACGCCCGTCCAGACGCTGACGCAAGGCCTCCTGGCTCGGCGGCAGGATGAACACCGACAACGCCTCGGGCATCAGCTTGCGCACCTGCTGGGCACCTTGCCAGTCGATCTCCAGGATCAGGTCAAAGCCCTGGTCGAGGGTCTGCTGCAGCGCGCTGCGCGAGGTGCCATAGAAGTTGCCGAACACTTCGGCGTGTTCGAGGAAGTCGCCCTGCTCGATCAGTGCCTTGAATTCCTCGTGCACCACGAAGTGGTAGTTGACCCCGTGCTGTTCGCCCGGGCGCATGGCGCGGGTGGTGTGCGAGACCGAGACGCGGATCTGCTGGTCGTCCTTGGTCAGGGCGGTGACCAGGCTGGTCTTGCCGGCACCCGACGGTGCCGAAACGATATAAAGGGTGCCGCTGCTGTGGTTCATGGTAGGGGAGGCCTTACTCGATGTTCTGTACTTGTTCACGCATCTGTTCGATCAGCACCTTCAGGTTGACCGCCGCTTGCGTGCTGCGCGGGTCGAAGGCCTTGGAGCCCAAGGTGTTGGCTTCGCGGTTGAGCTCTTGCATCAGGAAGTCCAGGCGCCGGCCAGCGGCACCACCGGACTTGAGTACCCGGCGCACTTCGTTGACGTGGGTGCTGAGGCGGTCCAGCTCTTCGGCGACGTCGCTCTTCTGTGCCAGCAGCACCATCTCCTGCTCCAGGCGCTGCGGGTCGAGCTCGGCCTTCAGGTCGCCAAAACGGTCGATGATCTTCTGCCGCTGTGCGGCGAGCATCTGTGGCACCAGGGCGCGCAGGGTGGTGACCTCGCTGGCCATGTTGTCCAGGCGCTCGTTGATCAGCCGGGCCAGCTCCTGGCCTTCGCGCAAGCGCCCGGCCTTGAGTTCGGCCAGCGCCTCGTCGAACAGCGCCACGGCTTCGGCATTCAGCGCCTGCGGGTCGCTGGCATCGGCCACCAGCACACCTGGCCAGGACAGCACTTCCAGCGGGTTGAGCGGTGCCGGTTGCTTGATCAGGCCGGCCACCTCTTCGGCGGCGGCGACCAGCTGCGCGGCGCGCTCACGGTCGACTTTCAGCGGTTTGCCGTTGCTGTCTTCGTGCAGGCGCAAGGTGCATTCGACCTTGCCGCGCGACAGACCCTGGCGCAGGCCCTCACGCACGGCGCTCTCGAGGTCGCGCAGGGCGTCCGGCAAGCGCAAGTGGGGTTCCAGGTAGCGGTGGTTGACCGAGCGCAGTTCCCAGACCAGGGTGCCTTGGCTGCTTGCGCGCTCGACACGAGCAAAAGCGGTCATGCTGTGCACCATGGGAGTACCTCGCGTAGATGGAGTGAACGGGGGAAGCCTTACGGCTGCAAGGCGCAGGATTGTAGCGCAGTGGGGGCCATGGCGCCCAATCCAGCCATGTTACAGAGCACGGCTGAAACGATGGGAAAAGGCGACAGGCTGTCCGGGGCGCGACAATAGGCATGTCTTCGCCGGGCAGCGGGCTCTATAATGCTGGCAGATTCAAAATCCCAGTACAGGTATCCCAGATGAAACGTCCAAGTGGTCGCGCCGCCGATCAGCTCCGCTCGATCCGCCTCACCCGCAACTACACCAAGCACGCCGAGGGGTCGGTACTGGTCGAGTTCGGCGACACCAAGGTCGTCTGCACGGTCAGCGTCGAGAATGGTGTTCCCCGCTTCCTCAAAGGCCAGGGCCAAGGTTGGCTGACCGCCGAATACGGCATGCTGCCGCGTTCCACCGGTGAGCGTAACCAGCGCGAAGCCAGCCGTGGCAAACAGGGTGGCCGCACCCTGGAAATCCAGCGCCTGATCGGCCGCTCCCTGCGCGCCGCGCTGGACATGAGCAAGCTGGGTGATATCACCCTGTACATCGACTGCGACGTGATCCAGGCCGATGGCGGTACCCGCACTGCATCGATCACCGGCGCCATGGTCGCCCTGTGCGATGCCCTGGCGGTGATCAAGAAACGTGGTGGCCTGAAGGCTGGCAACCCGCTCAAGCACATGATCGCTGCCGTTTCGGTGGGCATGTACCAGGGCGAAGCGGTGCTCGACCTGGACTACCTGGAAGACTCCGCCGCCGAGACTGACCTGAACGTGGTCATGACCAGCGCCGGTGGCTTCATCGAGGTACAGGGCACTGCCGAAGGCAAGCCGTTCCAGCCTGAAGACTTCAACGCCATGCTGGCGCTGGCGCAAAAGGGCATGGACGAGATCTTCGAATTGCAGAAGGCCGCACTGGCCGACTGAACCCAGCCAGGGAGGTGCGGGGCATGAGCGATCCTCAACTGTCGGTCACCCCGCCCAATGCCGATGTGCGGCAATGGGCGATGTTCTGTCACCTCAGTGCGCTGCTTGGCCTGGTAGTGCCCCTGGGGCACCTGCTGGGTCCGCTGGTGCTGTGGCACCTGAAGCGCGAGCAAGACCCTTTCATCGATGCCCAGGGCAAAGAGGCGCTGAACTTTCAGATCAGCGTGACCGTTGCCGGGTTCGTCTGTTTTTTGCTGATGTTCGTTTTCATCGGGCTGGTGCTGTTCGCCA
The DNA here is from genome assembly GCF_044749545.1 of Pseudomonas sp. NPDC089396. Classification (NCBI taxonomy): domain Bacteria; kingdom Pseudomonadati; phylum Pseudomonadota; class Gammaproteobacteria; order Pseudomonadales; family Pseudomonadaceae; genus Pseudomonas; species Pseudomonas sp. NPDC089396. The sequence goes on from NZ_JBIVIC010000001.1 coordinate 249,740, forward strand.
TGCTGATGGTGGCGGTGCTGATCCTGATCGTCATTGCGGCGGTCAGGGCCAATGAAGGGAAGCCTTATCGGTATCCCTTGATCTGGCGGCCGATCAAGTAGATTTTCTGTGTCCCCAATCGCCGGCAAGCCGGCTCCCACAAGTACGCCACTGGCCTTGAGACCTGCGCTGTATCTGTGGGAGCCGGCTTGCCGTCGATGGGCTGCACAGCAGCCCCGAGGACTTTAGATAGTCAACGTCCAGTCATAGTCGACAATCAGCGGCGCATGCTGCGAGAAGCGCGGCTGACGCGGCAGGCGAGCGTTGCGCACGAAGCGGCGCAGGCCTGGGGTCAGAATCTGGTAGTCGAACCGGTAGCCCAGGTTGAGCATCTCGGCCTGCTCGTTGTCCGGCCACCAGCTGTACTGGTCGCCTTCGCGGCTGACTTCGCGCAGGGCATCCACGTAGCCCATGTCGCCGGTAATCGCATCCATCCAGGCACGCTCGGGCGGCAAGAAGCCCGGCGACTGCTGGCTGTCACGCCAGTTCTTGATATCGAGCTTCTGCTGCGCCACGTAGAACGAGCCGCAATAGATGTACTCGCGGCGTTTACGGCGCTGCTTGTCCAGGTACTTGGCGAAGTCGTCCATCAACTTGAACTTCTGGTTCAAGTCTTCGTCGCCGTTCATGCCCGAAGGCAGCAGCAGGCTGGCAATACTGACTTTGTCGAAATCTGCTTGCAGGTAACGCCCGTAGCGGTCGGCTGTCTCGAAGCCCAGGCCGGTGATGACTGCCTTGGGCTGCATGCGCGAGTAAAGCGCCACGCCACCTTGGGCGGGCACCTCCGCATCGCAGGCATAAAGGAAATAGCCATCGAGCTGGAAAGCTGGGTCGTCGAGTTCAAAGGCCGAGGCGCGGGTATCCTGAAGGCAGATGACGTCGGCATTCTGGGCTTGCAGCCAGCTGAGCAATCCACGCTCGGCCGCAGCCTGAATGCCATTCACGTTCACACTGATGATCCGCATAAATGGCCCCAAAAATCTCGTGCGTGTATGATACCCGAGCTCAACCCATTTAGCTAAATCCGTGGTGTCCGGGACTTTCCATGCAGCCGTATCAGCGCGACTTCATTCGTTTTGCCATCGATCGTGGGGTTCTGCGTTTCGGTGAGTTCACTCTGAAATCGGGGCGTACCAGCCCGTATTTCTTCAATGCAGGCCTGTTCAACACCGGTTCCGCCCTGGCGCAACTGGGTCGTTGCTATGCGGCAGCCATCGTCGACAGCAAGATTCCGTTCGACGTGCTGTTCGGCCCGGCCTACAAGGGCATTCCCCTGGCGGCTACTACCGCCGTGGCCCTGGCCGATCAGCATCAGCTCGACGTGCCATGGTGCTTCAACCGTAAAGAAGCCAAGGATCACGGCGAAGGCGGCAGCCTGGTCGGCGCACCGCTGGCCGGTGACGTGCTGATCATCGACGACGTGATCACTGCCGGTACCGCCATTCGCGAGGTCATGCAGATCATCAACGCCCAGCAGGCCAAGGCCGCAGGCGTCTTGATCGCACTGAACCGTGAAGAGCGCGGCAACGGCGAGCTGTCGGCGATCCAGGAAGTGGAACGGGACTTCGGCATTCCGGTCGTCAGCATCGTTTCGCTGACTCAGGTGCTGGAGTTCCTGGCCGATGACCCGCAGCTCAAGCAGCACCTGCCGGCTGTGGAGGCCTATCGGGCGCAGTACGGGATCTGATTCCGGCCTGGTAAACAAGAAAGGCGACCTTTGCGGGTCGCCTTTTTTGTTTGTGTTGCCTTTACCGGCCCTATCGCCGGCAAGCCGGCTCCCACAGGGTTTGGTGCGATCCTTGTGGGAGGGTGATGAGGCCAGTGCAGACCTATCAGCGAGGCTTGCGATTGCTGATCAGGGTGCCCACACCGCTGTCGGTGAAGATTTCCAGCAGCACCGCATTCGGCACGCGGCCATCGATGATGTGCGAGCTGTTCACACCGCCCTGGACCGCTTCCAGCGCGCACTTGATCTTCGGCAGCATGCCGCCGTAGATGGTGCCGTCGGCGATCAGTTCGTTGACCTGCTCGGTGGTCAGGCCGGTGAGAACCTCGCCCTGCTTGTCCATCAGGCCGGCGATGTTGGTCAGCAGTATCAGCTTCTCGGCTTTCAGTGCTTCGGCCACCTTGCCGGCGACCAGGTCGGCGTTGATGTTGTACGACTCACCGTTGGCGCCCACGCCGATCGGCGCGATCACCGGGATGAAGTCGCCTTTCACCAGCATGTTCAGCAGGTCGGTGTTGACGCTGACCACTTCGCCGACATGGCCGATGTCGATGATTTCAGGCTGGGTCATCTCCGGCGTCTGGCGGCTCACGGTGAGCTTGCGGGCGCGGATCAGCTCTGCGTCCTTGCCGGTCAGGCCGATGGCGCTGCCGCCGTGGCGGTTGATCAGGTTGACGATGTCCTTGTTGACCTGGCCACCGAGGACCATTTCAACCACGTCCATGGTCGCCGCGTCGGTGACGCGCATGCCGTCGATGAAGTGGCTTTCGATCGACAGGCGCTTGAGCAGGTCGCCGATCTGCGGGCCGCCGCCGTGCACGACCACCGGGTTGATACCCACGGCCTTCATCAGCACGATGTCACGGGCAAAGCCGGTCTTGAGCTCCTCGCTCTCCATCGCGTTGCCGCCGTACTTGATCACCAGGGTCTTGCCGACAAAGCGGCGGATGTAAGGCAGTGCTTCGGACAAAACCTCGGCTACATGGGAAGCGGCATCGCGATCGAGGGTCATGCAGGGCTCCTGTCAGGAACAGATAGTCGGTCAGAACGGCAGTTGCAGCTCAGGGGCAACCCGCAGCAACTGGGCACGGAAAACATCCTTGATACGTTGCAACTCGGCGTCGTTTTCGGCCTCGAAGCGCAGCACCAGCACCGGGGTGGTGTTGGAGGCGCGGACCAGGCCCCAGCCGCGGGCATAGTCGACCCGCACACCGTCGATGGTGGTCAGGTTGGCTTCGCCCCAGTCGGCGTCGCGTTGCAGAGCATCAATGATGCTGAATTTACCCTCGTCGGTCACATCAATGTTGATTTCCGGCGTGGAAATATCGTCTGGGAACGCGGCGAACAGGCTTTCGGCGTCCTGCCCTGCCTTGCTGAGGATCTCCAGCAGGCGTGCGGCGCTGTAGATGCCGTCGTCGAACCCGTACCAGCGCTCCTTGATGAAGATGTGCCCACTCATCTCGCCAGCCAGCAGCGAGCCGGTCTGCTTCATCTTCTTCTTGATCAGCGAATGGCCGGTCTTCCACATCAGTGCGCGGCCACCGTGCTGTTCGATCAGCGGGGTCAGGCGGCGGGTGCACTTGACGTCGAAGATGATCTCGGCGCCAGGGTTGCGCGACAGCACGTCCTGGGCGAACAGCATCAGCAGGCGGTCTGGGTAGACGATGTTGCCAGTGTTGGTCACCACGCCCACGCGGTCGCCGTCGCCGTCGAAGGCCAGGCCGATGTCGGCACCGGTTTCCTTGACCTTGGCGATCAGGTCTTCGAGGTTTTCCGGTTTGCCCGGATCTGGATGGTGGTTGGGGAAGTTGCCATCCACTTCGCAGAACAGCGGAATCACTTCGCAGCCCAGGGCTTCGATCAGTTGCGGTGCGATCACGCCCGCAGCACCGTTGCCGCAGTCCACCACCACCTTGAGTTTCTTGGCCAGCTTGACGTCGGCGACGATCTGCTGGAAGTAGCGCTCGAGGATCTCGACCTTCTGCACGCTGCCTTCAGCGTGGGTCAGGTCGTTGGTTTTCAGGCGGGTCAGCAGGGCCTGGATCTGTTCGTTGGCCAAGGTGTCGCCAGCGATGACGATCTTGAAGCCGTTGTAGTCCGACGGGTTGTGGCTGCCGGTGAGCATCACGCCGGATTTGCCGGCGAGCACGTTGGCGGCGAAGTACAGCGCCGGGGTCGGCACAAGGCCGACATCGCTGACGTGGCAGCCGGCGTCGACCAGGCCCTTGATCAGTTGCTCGACCAGCATTGGGCCGGACAGGCGGCCGTCGCGGCCAACCGAGATCTGCGGCTCGCCCTGGGCGAGGGTCTGGGCGCCGATGGCGCGGCCGATCCAGTAGGCGGTTTCGGCGTGCAGGGTTTTGCCGACCACGCCGCGGATGTCATAGGCGCGGAAAATGCTGTCAGGCAGTGCGGGGACCAGTTGGGCCATATCGTTCATCTCTGGAAACTCCATAATCAAAGGCTTTCTGGGCTGGCGCAAACTGAACGCTTGGACGGTGGTTTCGTCAGAGAGTTCGCCATCCTTGGCCTGAACGTTCGTGAGCTGGTTCAGTGGCTGCCGGAATGGCCGAAGCCACCGGTGCCGCGCTGGCTCTCGTCGAATTGCTCGACGATGTCGAAATGCGCCTGTACCACAGGCACGAGAACAAGCTGTGCGATGCGCTCGCCGACGGCGATGGTGAACGGCGTGTTGCCGCGGTTCCAGCACGACACCATCAGCTCACCCTGGTAGTCCGAGTCGATCAGGCCGACCAGGTTGCCCAGCACGATGCCGTGCTTATGGCCCAGGCCAGAGCGCGGCAGGATCATCGCTGCCAGGCCTGGATCGCCGATGTAGATCGACAGGCCGGTGGGGATCAGCAGGGTCTGGCCTGGCTCGAGGACGGTGTCCTCCTTGAGCAGGGCGCGCATGTCCAGGCCGGCGGAGCCGGGGGTGGCGTACTGCGGCAGGGGAAATTCGGTGCCCAGGCGTGGGTCGAGGATCTTGGCTTGAAGAGCGTGCATGTAACTTATTGAACCTGATTGAGCCGTTCGGCGATGAAGGCGACCAGTTGCCGGGCGATCTTGCCCTTGCTGGTCTGCGCGAAGAGGGTCTGGTGCTGCTGGCGGTCGATCACGGTCAGGGCATTCTCCTCACTGTTGAAGCCGATGCTGGGGTTGGCCACATCATTGGCGACGATCAGGTCGAGGTTCTTGTCCTTGAGCTTGCGCGTGGCGTAATCGAGCAAGTGTTCGGTCTCGGCGGCGAAGCCGACGCTGAACGGGCGGTCGTCGCGGCCAGCGAGGGTGGCAAGGATATCGGGATTACGCACCATCTGCAGCAGCATGCCGTCGCCGGTCGTAGGATCCTTCTTCAGCTTTTGCGTGGCGACGACCTCTGGGCGGTAGTCCGCGACCGCTGCCGAGGCGATGAACAGGTCACACGGCATGGCTGCTTCACAGGCTGCGAGCATGTCCCGCGCGCTGACCACGTCGATCCGCGTGACCCGGTCGGGGGTCGGCAGGTGTACAGGGCCAGTGACGAGGGTCACCCGAGCCCCGGCTTCGGCGGCCGCTTCGGCCAGGGCGAAGCCCATCTTCCCGGAGCTATGATTGGTGATGTAGCGCACCGGGTCGATGTTTTCCTGGGTCGGGCCGGCGGTAATCAGCACGTGCTTGCCGGTCAGCGCCTGGCGCTGGAAGCTTTCGGCGGCACACCAGGCCAGGTCGGTGGCTTCGAGCATGCGGCCCAGGCCCACGTCGCCACAGGCCTGGCTGCCGGAGGCCGGGCCGAATACCTGGATGCCACGGCTCTTGAGCAGATCGAGGTTGGCCTGGGTAGCCGGATCGCGCCACATGGCCTGGTTCATCGCGGGCGCCACGGCCACGGTGGCATCGGTGGCCAGCACCAGGGTGGTCAGCAGGTCGTCGGCCATGCCTTGGGCCATGCGCGCCATGAGGTCGGCGGTGGCGGGGGCGATGAGCACCAGGTCGGCCCACTTGGCCAGTTCGATATGACCCATGGCCGCTTCGGCGGCGGGGTCGAGCAGATCCATGTGCACCGGGTGTCCGGACAGCGCCTGCAGGGTCAGCGGGGTGATGAATTCAGCACCACCACGGGTCATTACGACGCGCACCTGCGCGCCGTGCTCCAGGAGTCGGCGAATCAGCTCGGCACTCTTGTAGGCGGCAATGCCACCCCCTACGCCGAGAACGATGCGCTTGCGATACAGCCGCTGCATAGGCTTGCCTTTTTCCAGTGAGAGCGGGCGGCGACGAAAAACACTGCCTGCGGCAGAACGTCGCATGTACGAGGCGAAATAGATTAACACAGGGCCGAAACGTGCCGTAGTAGGGTCAAAGGAGCAAGCATGAATATCAGGGAATGGCCGGCGGATGAGCGGCCGCGGGAAAAGTTGCTGCTGCGCGGGGCGGCTGTGCTGTCGGATGCCGAGCTGGTAGCCGTGTTGCTGGGCTCGGGGTTTGCCGGCCGCAATGTAGTGGACCTGGCGCGTGGGTTACTGGTGCGTTTTGGTGGCCTCAGGCCGTTTCTGGAGGCTGATCGTGAAGCCGTTCTGCGCGAGCCGGGCTTGGGGCCGGTGAAGTACGCCCAGCTGCAGGCGCTGCTGGAGATCGGCCGCCGCTACTTGGATGAGGGCATCGAGCGCACCGCGGCTCTGGAAAGCCCGATTGCGGTGCGACGTTATCTCAAGGCCATGTTGCGCCACGAGGCCAGCGAAGTGTTCGGCTGCCTGTTTCTGGACAGCAAGCACCGACCGTTGGCTTTCGAGATCCTGTTCAGGGGGACGATCGACCGGGCCAGCATCTACCCGCGCGAGGTGGTGCGCCGTGCGTTGATGCATAACGCGGCGGCCCTGATTCTGTGCCACAACCACCCTTCGGGTAACAGCGAGCCCAGCCAGGACGATGTGCACATGACGCTCTCATTGAAGCGGGGGTTGGGATTGATCGATGTGCGGGTGCTCGATCACATCATCGTCGGCGACGGTGAGCCCCTGTCGATGGTCGAGCAGGGGTGGATTGTGGCTTGAATGTGCTGTCAGTACTGGCCCTATCGCCGGCAAGCCGGCTCCCACAGAGGCTGCACAGGGTTCGAGGCCTGTGGGGGCTTCTGTGGGAGCCGGCTTGCCGGCGATAGGGCCGGGCCTGCAACGCGTGAAATCAGCGGGTCACAGAGACCTTGCTGAAATCCAACCGCCCAAACGGGCTCACCTGATACCCCTCGACCCCCTGCCGCAGCAAGGCCGCCGCCGTCGGATGCGCCAGCGGCACCCACAGCGCCTGCTGCTGGATCAGGGTCTGCGCCTGCTGGTACAAGCGGCTGCGCACGCTCTGGTCGTTGGTGGTGCGCCCGGCACTGATCAACTGGTCCAGCCGGCTGTCGCAGAAGCGCGCGAAGTTGGTCCCCGACTTGACCGCCGCGCAGGAAAACTGCGGGCTGAGGAAGTTGTCCGGGTCGCCGTTGTCGCCGGCCCAGCCCATGAATAGCAGGTCATGCTCGCCGGCCTTGGCGCGGCGGATCAGTTCACCCCACTCGACCACGCGGATCTCGGCCTTGATGCCGATCTTGCCCAGGTCGGCCTGGAGCATCTGTGCGCCAAGGCTCGGGTTGGGGTTGAGCAGGCTGCCCGAAGGGCGGGTCCAGATCGTGGTGCTGAAGCCTTCCGGCAGGCCGGCCTTGGCCAGCAGCGCCTTGGCCTTGTTCAGGTCCAGCGGGTAGCCGGGCAGGTCCTTGGCGTAGCTCCAGGTGTTGGGCGGGTAGGGGCCATTGGCCGCGGTGGCGGTGTTTTCGAACACGGCCTTGAGGTAGGCCTGCTTGTCGAAGGCCAGGTTGATTGCCTGGCGCACCTCGGGTTTGTCCAGCGGCGGGTGTTCGCTGTTGATGGCGACGAAGGCGGTCATGAAGGCCGGGGTGCTGGCGACCTTGAGGTTGCTGTCCTTGCCGGCTTCGGCAATGTCCAGGGGCTTGGGCGACAGGGCCATCTGGCATTCGCCGCGCTTGATCTTTTGCAGACGCACGTTGGCATCGGGGGTAATGGCAAAGATCAGCGGGTCGGCCTCGGGCTTGCCGTCGAAGTAGTCGGGGTTGGCGCGGTAGCGCACCACGGCGTCCTTCTGGAAACGCTGGAAAACGAACGGGCCAGTGCCGATCGGTTGGCTGTTGAGCTTCTCCGGGGTGCCGGCCTTGAGCAGGTTGTCGGCGTACTCGGCGGAGTAGATCGAGGCGAAGCCCATGCTCAGGGTGGCCAGGAACGTGGCGTCGGCGTGGCTCAGGGTGAAGCGCACGCTGTTCGGCTCCGGCGCCTCGATCGATTTGATCAGGCTGCCCAGTTGCAGCGATTGGGCGTGTGGATAACCGCCCGGGGCCGTTTTGTGCCAAGCGTGGGCGGGGTAGAGCATGCGCTGGAAGCTGAACAGCACGTCGTCGGCATTCAGCTCGCGAGTCGGCTTGAAGTAGGGCGTGGTGTGGAATTTGACGCCCTCGCGCAGCTTGAAGTCGTAGACCACCCCGTCAGCCGACACTGTCCAGCTCTGTGCCAGGCTCGGAACCACCTTGCCCTGGGCTGCGTCGAACTCGACCAGACGGTTCATCAGCACATCGGCCGAGGCATTGGTGGTGGTCAGCGAGTTGTACTGGACCACATCGAAGCCCTCGGGGCTGGCTTCGCTGCAGACGCTCAGCGGTGCAGCCTGGGCGAGGCCGGCTGCAAGCAGAGAGGTGAACAATAAGGAAAGGGCGGCGGCACGCATCGTGACTCCTTGGCTGTCAGTGGCCCAACTGCCAGTGCAGTCTGGAAACGTCCTACCCTAGTGCGCACTGTAGGAAATGGCCACCCTCTTTTTCAGTGGATCGGCGACGAGCGGTCGACAGTTCGCCGGACTAGTCGCTATGCTGCTCGCGCGCCATTTGCAGCAAGCAGATGCTCATATTCTGTTGTTGTGGCGTAGTCTTTCTGGTATAAAGCAGCGCTCTTTTCTAGGGGCTCGGCCTGTCGCATCAGCGGATCCGGTCGATAAGACCTCCAGAATCACGGCGCCTGGCGCCAAAGACTGAGAGATTAAGCGGCCAACCCATGCCGGGTTGGGCATGTGGTTTTAGAGGGCTGAGTCATGTCGAGAGTCTGTCAAGTTACTGGTAAGGGTCCAGTAACCGGGAACAACATTTCCCACGCAAACAACAAAACCCGTCGTCGTTTCCTGCCGAACCTGCAGCACCACCGTTTCTGGGTTGAATCCGAGAACCGTTTCGTGCGTCTGCGCGTTTCTGCCAAGGGCATGCGTATCATCGACAAGCGCGGCATCGACGCCGTTCTGGTTGACATCCGTCGCGCTGGCGCCAAGGTCTAAGGAGAACATCATGCGTGAATTGATCCGTCTGGTTTCGAGTGCCGGTACCGGCCACTTCTACACCACCGACAAGAACAAGCGCACCACTCCGGACAAAATCGAGATCAAGAAATACGATCCGGTTGTTCGCAAGCACGTGGTGTACAAGGAAGCCAAGATCAAGTAATTGATCCCGGTGACCAGAAAAAAACCCGCATCCGAAAGGATGCGGGTTTTTTTTGCTTCCGGGAAAGGCGTGCTCCCAGGCGATCAACCGTGTCTCAGGCCGCTGATGTTGCCATCTTCATCCACATCGATTCGTACCTGGTTATGGTGGTATTCCAAAGTGTCCGCGATGCCGGTGACGACTTTCACCACTTCCAGGCCTGTCAGTTCAAGTACATAGGCTTGGACGCTTTCTACGTAACGCGAGCCGATGATGTGACGTGCCGGTCCGAGGATGTCGGTGGTCATGCTGTATCTCCTTGAGTGATGTCCTTGAGTGGACGCAGCAATTCTTGTCGCTAAGCGCTTTACGAGGGCGGTAATTAACGCTATCGATCATCGGTGCGCGCGATTGTTACTTCTGCTCGAACATCACATAGATCTTGCGGCAAGGCTCCAGCACCTCCCAGGTGCCCTTGAAACCGGCCGGGATGACGAACCGATCACCGGCACGCAGCGTTTTCGCACCCCCATCCTGATCGCGCAGCACCGAAACACCCTGAACGATCTCGCAGTATTCGTGCTCGGTGTAGTTCACCGTCCACTGCCCGACTTCACCTTCCCACACACCCGCAGCGAACTGGCCGCATGGGCTGGAATAGTGGTTGTAGACCGCCTGATCCGGCTCGCCCTTGAGGATTTTTTCCGCCGCCGGGCGGTAGCGTTCAGCTTCGGTGAGGACCTGCGCAAAGTCGATGATGTTGGCGATATCCATGGTGCGGCTCCTGTTGTTGTTTAATAAAATGAACATCAGTAGGCTTTTGAGCCATTCGTGTCAAATATATTGATAGTTTACCCGGCCTGGTTTAGGGTATCGCTTGCCGGTGTGCGCGTGTCGCCCGGCTCGAATTCTGACAACGCCTGTGAGTCCTCAGTGCGGCGTTGCACCTAAACAAGAGGAGGAGTTTCGTATGACCACCCTGACTCGTGCAGACTGGGAACAACGTGCCCAGCAATTGAAGATCGAAGGGCGTGCCTTCATCAACGGCGAATACACCGACGCCGCATCCGGTGAAACCTTCGACTGCCTGAGCCCGGTCGACGGACGCTTCCTGGCCAAGGTCGCCAGCTGCGACGTGGCCGACGCCAACCGCGCCGTGGAAAACGCCCGCGCTACCTTCGATTCCGGTGTCTGGTCGCAACTGGCTCCGGCCAAGCGCAAAGCCAAGCTGATCCGTTTTGCCGACCTGCTGCGCAAGAACGTCGAAGAGCTGGCCCTGCTGGAAACCCTGGACATGGGCAAGCCGATCGGCGACTCGTCGACCATCGACGTGCCGGGCGCAGCCAATGCCATCCACTGGACCGCTGAAGCCATCGACAAGGTCTACGACGAAGTCGCCCCGACCCCGCACGACCAGCTCGGCCTGGTCACCCGCGAAGCGGTGGGTGTGGTCGGCGCTATCGTACCGTGGAACTTCCCGCTGCTGATGTCCTGCTGGAAACTCGGCCCGGCCCTGGCCACCGGTAACTCGGTGGTGCTCAAGCCGTCCGAAAAATCGCCGCTGACCGCCATCCGTATCGCCCAGCTGGCCATCGAAGCCGGTATCCCGGCGGGCGTGCTCAACGTGCTGCCAGGCTACGGCCACACCGTGGGCAAGGCCCTGGCCCTGCACATGGACGTCGATACCCTGGTGTTCACAGGTTCGACCAAGATCGCCAAGCAGCTGATGGTTTATGCGGGCGAGTCGAACATGAAGCGCATCTGGCTGGAAGCCGGCGGCAAGAGCCCGAACATCGTCTTCGCCGACGCCCCGGACCTGCAAGCTGCAGCAGAAGCGGCCGCCAGCGCTATCGCCTTCAACCAGGGCGAAGTCTGCACCGCCGGTTCCCGCCTGCTGGTCGAGCGTTCGATCAAGGACAAGTTCCTGCCCATGGTGATCGAGGCCCTCAAGGGCTGGAAGCCAGGCAACCCGCTGGATCCGCAGACCACTGTCGGCGCGCTGGTCGACACCCAGCAGATGAACACCGTGCTGTCGTACATCGACGCGGGTCATCAGGACGGCGCCAAGCTGGTGGCCGGTGGCAAGCGTACCTTGGAAGAGACTGGCGGTACCTACGTCGAGCCGACCATCTTCGACGGCGTGACCAACGCCATGAAGATCGCCCAGGAAGAAATCTTCGGCCCCGTACTGTCGGTGATCGCCTTCGACACCGCTGAAGAAGCCATCGCCATTGCCAACGACACCCCGTATGGCCTGGCCGCTGGCATCTGGACCTCGGACATTTCCAAGGCCCACAAGACCGCTCGTGCCGTGCGCGCTGGCAGCGTCTGGGTCAACCAGTACGACGGCGGCGACATGACCGCGCCGTTCGGTGGCTTCAAGCAGTCGGGCAACGGCCGTGACAAGTCGCTGCATGCACTGGAGAAGTACACCGAGCTGAAAGCGACCTGGATCAAGCTGTAATCCAGAGGGGCCGCTTCGCGGCCCAATCGCTGGCAAGCCAGCTCCCACAAGGACTGCACTGAACCCTGTGGGAGCTGGCTTGCCAGCGATGGGCTGCCCAGCAGCCCCAGCCACAGCCGGGCCGGTTCTCACCGTCCCGGCTTTGTCGTTTCTGCTGTTCAAGAATTCTGCCTGGGAGGCTGCAATGCGCTGGGGTACCTACTTCGCCGTACTGGCATCGGTGTTGAGCGTCGGGCTCGCGCTCGGCGTGAGCATGCCGCTGGTGTCCCTGCGCCTGGAGGCCTGGGGCTATGGCAGCTTCGCCATCGGGGTGATGGCCGCCATGCCGGCACTGGGCGTGCTGCTCGGTGCCAGCCTGGCCAGCCGCCTGGCCGGCTGGGTAGGTGTGCCCTCGGCGATGCGCCTGTGCCTGTGGGGCGGCGCCCTGTCGATCGGCCTGCTGGCATTGCTGCCGAGCTACCCCTTGTGGCTGGCGCTGCGCTTGCTGATCGGCATGTCGCTGACCGTAGTGTTCATCCTCGGTGAAAGCTGGATCAACCAACTGGTGGTCGAACAGTGGCGCGGCCGCCTGGTGGCGCTGTATGGCAGCAGCTACGCCCTGAGCCAGCTGGCCGGGCCACTGGTGCTGGGGTTTCTTGGCTCCGACGACGATTTCGGTTTCTGGGCCGCGACCGGCCTGTTGCTGTGCGCCCCCTTGGTGCTGCTCGGACGCGGTGGTGCGCCTAGCACCGAGGCCTGCAGCGTGACCTTCAGCGACTTGTTCGCCTTCTGCCGGCGCCTGCCGGTGATCGCCTGGGCGATTGCCTTGTTCGCTTCCTTCGAGGCGATGATTCTCACCTTGCTGCCGGTGTACTGCCTGCAGCAAGGCTTCACCACCGAAGTCGCCCTGTTCATGGTCAGTACCGTGGTGGTGGGTGATGCTGTGCTGCAATTGCCCATTGGCGCGCTGGCCGACCGCATGTCGCGGCGCAGCTTGTTCACCGGCTGTGCCGTGACCTTGCTGTGCTCCAGCCTGGCGATTCCGTTGCTGTTGCAAACGCCAGCGATCTGGCCGTTGTGGGTGCTGTTCGGGGCCAGTGCCGGTGGCTTGTTCACCTTGTCGCTGGTGTTGATCGGCGAGCGATACCGGGATGATGAACTGGTGCGCGCCAACGCCCATGTGGCGCAACTGTGGGGCATTGGCTGCTTGCTCGGGCCGTTGCTGGCAGGGGCGGGGAGCCAGTGGGTCAGCGGGCATGCGCTGCTGTGGCTGATGGCGGCGGGGGCGGCGGGGCTGGTGTTGCTGACTCGCCGGCGTGGGGCGTTCGAGCCGGCGTCTGCCTGAAGTATCTTGGGGCCGCGTTGCGGCCCAATCGCCGGCAAGCCGGCGCCCACAGGGTTTTGCAGGGTCCTTGTGGGAGCCGGCTTGCCGGCGATGAGGCCCTCGGCTACAACATCTTCTCCAACCCGACGGCCTTGCTGATCCAGGCATTGAACCGCCGCCACAGCCCGCCAGGCTCCGACGTCAGCATGTGCCGCTGGCCATTGTCCTCCGTCGCCCAGACCAGCTTGTCATTCACCAGTCTGACCTGATAACTCAGTGCCGGCGCCATACCCTGCATGGCCAGTTCGCGGGTGTATTCGGCCAGTTCCGGGCTGTCCACCAGCACGCCTACCTCGGTGTTCCACAACACCGACCTGGGGTCGAAGTTGAACGAGCCAATGAAGGTCTTGCGCCGGTCGAAGACGATTGCCTTGCTGTGCAGGCTCGAGTCCGAACTGCCATGGAAACTCATGCGCCCGGCACTGGGGTCACCCGGCTGGCGGCGCAGCTCGAACAGTTGCACGCCATGTTCCAGAAGCGCCCGGCGATAGGGTGCATACCCGCCATGCACCGCCGGCACATCGGTGGCTTCCAGCGAGTTGGTCAACAGCTTCACCGAGGTGCCTGCGTCGGCACGGCCCGTCAGGTACAGCAGCCCGGTCTCACCCGGCACGAAGTAGGCCGAAACCAGTATCAGCTCGCGGTGTACGGCGGTCAGGTCCGGCGCCAACTGTTGGCTCATCAGCAATTGCGGATCCGGCTCGTCGTCTGCCAGCACCTTGCTGGGTGAATCCCACAGCGCCTGGCTGTGAGCCCAGATCAGCTCGTTGCGCCAGACATCCAGACGTGGCTGTGATTGATAGGCCATCAAGCGGTCATACAGCGCCTTGCGCTGCACCCGCGCCTCGGCCAGCGACACTTCCAGGCGCCGGCGGCTGGCACGCAGGTCGGCAGCGTCCGGCAGACGCCAGAGGAAGTCGCCGATCGGCCGGCTCAGGGCGCTGTTCCAGTACTGGTCGAAACCGTGGCCCAGCTGCTCGGCCACGGGGCCTACACCAAGCAGGTCGATGTCGGTGAAGTTGAGATTGGGTTCGGCATCGAAATACTCGTCGCCCAGGTTGCGTCCGCCGACGATGGCCATGCTGTTGTCGACCAGGAACAGCTTGTTATGCATGCGCCGGTGCTGCAGCGACAGGTTGAACAAGCGACCCACGGCCCGCGTGGCGCCCGTGCTGCGCCCCAGTTGCAGCGGGTTGAACACGCGAATCTGGATGTTGGGGTGGGCGTCGAGAGTGCCCATGATGACGTCCAGGCCGTCGCTGGTGGTGTCATCGAGCAGGATGCGTACGCGCACGCCACGGTCGGCGGCACGCAGCAGCTCATGGACCAGGGCCCGAGTGCTCAGGCCGTCATGGACGATGTAGTACTGCAGGTCGATGCTTGCCTGAGCGTTGCGGATCAGCTCGGCACGGGCACGGAATGCCTCGTTGCTGTTGGGCAGCAGACGGAAGCCCGAGCGCCCGCCATAGGGCGCGGCCTGGCGCTGCACCGAGCGGCCGAACGCCGAATCGCTGGCAGGCAGTGCCTGGCTGATTTCGCGGGGCATGTCGATGCTGGCGCAGCCTGCAAGGCCGAGCAGCACCAGCAGCAGAGGCACGGCTCGCTGGAGTGTCAAGGGTGGATCGTCCTGTACAGCAAAGCCTATGGGGTTGGACCGTGGCGGGCGGCGCAAAGTTACGCCTGGCCGGTATCTTCATCCAGTAGACGAAGGGCGGTTTCACCTACCTTGCGCACGGCGGCTTCGATCTGCGGCGTCGGCCGCGAGGCGAAGTTCATGCGCAGGCAGTGGCGAAACTTGCCCGAGGCCGAAAAGATGCTGCCTACCGCTATCTGCACGCCCTGCTCCAGTAAAGCCCGATTCAGCCGCAGCGTGTCGAAATCTTCGGGCAACTCCACCCACAGCATGAACCCCCCCTGGGGCCGGCTGACGCGCGTGCCGGGCGGGAAATAGCGGGTCACCCAGTCGCTCATCAGGTCACGCCCACGCTGGTACTGGCTGCGCATGCGCCGCACGTGGGGCTGGTAGTGGCCGCCGGCGATGAAGTCGGCGATGGCCAGTTGCGGCTGGGCAGCGGTGCTGCCGGTGCTGATGTACTTCATGTGCAGCACCCGCTCCAGGTAGCGGCCGGGCGCTACCCAGCCGATACGCAGGCCAGGCGCGAGGGTTTTCGAGAACGAGCTGCACAGCAGCACCCGGCCGTCTTCGTCGAAGGACTTGAGGGTGCGTGGGCGGGGGTAGGTGTAGGCCAGGTCGCCGTACACATCGTCTTCGAGAACCGCCACGTCGTAGCGCTGGGCAAGGCTCAGCAGGGCCTTCTTGCGGGCCTCGGGCATGATGTAGCCGAGCGGGTTGTTGCAGCTCGGGGTGACCTGGATGAGCTTGATCGGCCACTGTTCCAGCGCTAGCGCCAAGGCTTCGAGGCTGATGCCGGTGATCGGGTCGGTGGGAATCTCCAGCGCCTTCATGCCCAGGCCCTTGAGGGTCTGCATGGCGCCGTGGAAGCTGGGTGAATCCACCGCAACGATGTCCCCCGGCTCGCAGACCGCGCGGATGCTGCACGACAATGCCTCGTGGCAGCCGGTGGTCACCACCAGGTCGCTCGGGCCCAGACGGCAGCCGGAATCCAGCATCAGGCGGGCGATCTGTTCGCGCAGGGCAAGGTTGCCGTGGATGGTGTCGTAGTACAGCCCTGGCATGTCCTGTCGGCGACTCAGTTGCGCCAGGCTGCGCAGCAAGGGCTTGAGGGTCGGGCTATCGACGTCGGGCATGCCGCGGCCGAGCTGGATCACATCCGGGCGCGGGGTGCTGCGTACCAGTTCCAGTACCTGTTCCCACTGGGAGATATCCACAGGGCGCTGGGCCGGTCGGCTGACGGCGGGAAGGGCAGGTAATTGGCGGTGGTCGCTGACGAAGTAGCCGGATTTTGGCCGCGGCGACACCATGCCGCTGTCTTCCAGCATGCGGTAGGCCTGCTGCACTGTGCTCAGGCTGACGCCATGTTCCATGCTCAGGGCGCGTACAGAGGGCAGGCGCTGGCCGGGGCGGTAAAGGCCCTGCTCGATGCGCGCGCCGAGCAGCTCGGCGAGGTTGAGGTAAAGGGTCACGGCATACTCCTGGGCAATGGTGGGGCTGCGACCAGTACAGTTGCGCCGAAAATACAGCATTCAGCTGGCTCGTCGCCAATTCTGTATGGGAATAATAAGGCGCTATTGGATCTGTATTGCCAGGGTTGCCGAAGGGCATGCTTTCCCCACGGTATCAACTGAGTGGGAGAACGCAGCGATGGGTGGCATGAGCGATGTGCGCTTGCAACTGATGGCCGATGAGCTTGAAGCCGAGCAGCGGACCCAGGTTTTCAATGCACCGGCAGGGCTTGGCCGTTGGGGCTTGATGGTGCATCGCTGGCACACCCGCAGGGCCTTGCTGCAGCTGGACGATAGCCAGCTGCGCGATATTGGCCTGACCTGGGAGCAGGCCCGTGAGGAAGGACGCAAGCCGTTCTGGAGGGATTGACCTGTGCAGGAGCGGCCTTGTGTCGCGAAAGGGCTGCAAAGCAGCCCCAGCAATATTTGACGCGCTGCAAACGTTCGGGGGCCGCTTCGCGGCCCTTTCGCGACACGAGGCCGCTCCTACACCAGTTCCTTGAGCCGGTGCCAGAGCATCCCCAGCGCCAGCAGCGGCGAACGCAAGTGCTTGCCGCCGGGGAAGGTGATGTGCGGCACCTTGGCGAACAGGTCGAAGCGCCCACTCTGCTGGCCGCTGATCGCCTCGCCCAGCAGGCGCGCGGCCAGGTGGGTGGCGTTGAGGCCGTGGCCCGAATAGGCCTGGGCGTAATAGACGTTGGGCTGGCTGGCCAGGCGGCCGACCTGCGGCAAGCGGTTGGCACCGATGCCGATCATGCCGCCCCATTGGTAATCGATGCGAACGTCGGCCAGTTGCGGGAACACCTTGAGCATCTTCGGCCCCATGTAGGCGGCAATGTCCTGCGGGTCGCGGCCGGAATAGTGGCAGGCACCGCCGAACAGCAGGCGATGGTCGGCGGACAGGCGATAGTAGTCCAGGGCCACGCGCTGGTCGCACACCGCCATGTTCTGCGGCAGCAATTGGCGGGCGCGTTCTTCCCCGAGCGGTTCGGTGGCGATGATGTAGCTGCCGGCAGGCAGCACCTTGCCGCCCAGCTCGCGGTTGAGGTCATTGTGGTAGGCGTTGCAGCACAGCACCAGGGTCTTGGCCCGCACGCTGCCCTGGGCTGTGTGGACCTTCACTTGCGGGCCATAGTCGATGCGGCTGACTTCCGATTGCTCGAACAGCCGCACACCGAGCCGACTGGCCAGGGCCGCTTCGCCCAGTGCCAGGTTGAGCGGGTGCAGGTGTCCGGAGCCCATGTCGATCAAGCCGCCGACATAGCGGTCGGAGCCAACCACGCTGTGGATGTCGTCCTTCTGCACCAGCCGCAGTTCGTGGCGGTAGCCCAGGCCGCGCAGTTCTTCGGCATCCTCGGCAAAGCCTTGCAGCTCGCCGGGTTTGTTGGCCAGGTCGCAGTAGCCCCAGGTCAGGTCGCAGGCGATGGTGTGACGCTCGACCCGTTCGCGGACGATTTCCACGGCTTCCAGGCCCATCAGCTTCAGGCTGCGCACGCCTTCTTCACCGATCACCGGGAGAAACTGCTCCAGGCCATGGCCGACACCACGGATCAACTGCCCGCCGTTGCGCCCGCTGGCGCCCCAGCCGAGTTTGCGCGCTTCCAGCAGGATGACCGAAAGGCCTCGCTCGGCCAGCTCTATGGCGGTATTCAGGCCTGAGTAGCCGCCACCGACGATGCACACATCGGCGCTGTGGTCGCCCTGCAGATAAGGATGATCGGGGTGTGGCGCGCTGCTGGCGGCGTAGTAGGAGGCGGCGTGCTGCGCGCTTTGGATCATTGGGCGGGTCCTGGGTATTGGGGGCAGAACGGGGAGGATAAGCTGGGGTTTTGTGGTGGGGCAACTGGCCTCATCGCTGGCAAGCCAGCTCCCACAGATCGTGTGGGAGCCGGCTTGCCGGCGATTGGCCCTATAATTCACCCTCATCCTTCAATCTGTACCCCGCCATGTCCTGCAACCGCCACAAGATCCAGTTCCTGCGCGAACTCATCCCATCCTTCGAGTGCGAGCCCGGCTGCCACGACTGCTGCGGGCCGGTCACCACGTCGACTGAAGAAATGGCCCGCCTGCCGCGCAAAACTCAAGCCGAACAGGACGCTGCGCTGGAGCACCTGGATTGCGTGCACCTGGGCCCCAATGGCTGCACGGTCTACGAAGAGCGCCCGATGATCTGCCGCCTGTTCGGCACCACGCCCAGCATGGCCTGCCCCCGTGGCCGAGGCCCTGAACAGATGCTCGAGCCGCAGGCCGAGCAGCTCGTTCACCGGTTCATTGCCACGACCCGCCAGGTGCTGGTCTGACCTCAGTCCGGAATCGGCAGGCAAAGGCTTTCCTTCACTTCCTCCATCACGATGTAGCTCTTCGATTCGCGCACGTGCGGCAGCTTCAGCAGGATGTCGCCGAGCAGCTTGCGGTACGACGCCATCTCCGAAATACGCGCTTTCACCAGGTAGTCGAAGTCACCTGAAACCAGGTGGCATTCCAGTACATGGGGCAGCTTGAGCACCGCGCGGCGGAACTCCTCGAAGGTATCGCCCGACTTGTAGTCCAGGCTGATTTCCACGAACACCAGCAGGCTGCCCTTCAGGTGCTGCGGATTGAGCCGGGCGTTGTAGCCCATGATGATGCCCTCGCGCTCCAGGCGGCGTACGCGCTCGGTGCAAGGGGTGGTGGAAAGCCCAACTTTCTCGCCCAGTTCGGTGAAGGAAATGCGCCCGTCATTCTGCAGGATCCGCAGGATGTTGCGGTCGATCTTATCCAGTTCACGCTTGCTCTGGTGCTGGGTTCTCATAGGGGATGCCCCTCCGTGAAAGGCGTTTTTGCCGAGAATTCTCGCCAAATATAGGCTTTTATATAGTGAATTGCACTGGCTTTGAATTCATATACTGCGCGCATCCATGCCATATCAACAAAATTTTGCGGTGCGCCGCGTGCGAGGGATGAAACGATGCGAGTTCTGGTACTTGGTAGTGGTGTAATCGGAACCGCCAGTGCCTATTATCTGGCACGGCAAGGTTTCGAAGTGACCGTGGTCGACCGCCAGCCGGCGGTGGCCATGGAGACCAGTTTTGCCAACGCTGGCCAGATCTCGCCCGGCTATGCCTCGCCCTGGGCTGCCCCTGGCGTGCCGCTGAAGGCTATCAAGTGGCTGCTGGAGCGCCACGCCCCCCTGGCCATCAAGCTCACTGGCGATGTCGACCAGTACCTGTGGATGGCGCAGATGCTGCGCAACTGCACCGCCAGCCGTTACGCGGTGAACAAGGAGCGCATGGTGCGTCTGTCCGAGTACAGCCGCGACTGCCTCGACGAACTGCGCGCTGAAACCGGCATCGGCTACGAAAACCGTAGCCTCGGCACCACCCAGCTGTTCCGCACCCAGGCTCAATTGGATGCCGCGGCCAAGGACATTGCCGTGCTCGAACAGTCGGGCGTGCCTTACGAACTGCTCGACCGCGACGGCATTGCCCGCGTCGAACCTGCCCTGGCTGGCGTGAAAGACATTCTGGCCGGTGCCCTGCGCCTGCCCAACGACCAGACCGGCGACTGCCAGATGTTCACCACCAAGCTGGCCGATATGGCCATCAAGCTGGGCGTCGAATTCCGCTTCGGTCAGGACATCCAGCGCCTGGACTTCGCCGGCGACCGCATCAATGGCGTGTGGATCGATGGCAAGCTGGAAACCGCCGACCGCTACGTGCTGGCGCTGGGCAGCTACTCGCCGCAGATGCTCAAGCCGCTGGGCATCAAGGCGCCGGTCTATCCGCTCAAGGGTTACTCGCTGACCGTACCGATCACCAACGCCGACATGGCCCCGACGTCGACCATTCTCGACGAGACCTACAAGGTCGCCATCACCCGTTTCGACAACCGCATTCGTGTCGGCGGCATGGCTGAAATCGCCGGTTTTGACCTATCGCTGAACCCGGCCCGGCGCGAAACGCTGGAGATGATCGTCAACGACCTTTATCCTCGCGGCGGCGACCTGAGCCGGGCCGACTTCTGGACCGGCCTGCGCCCGGCCACCCCGGACGGTACGCCGATCGTGGGTGCCACCGCGTTCCGCAACCTGTTCCTCAACACCGGTCACGGCACGCTGGGCTGGACCATGGCCTGTGGCTCCGGTCGCCTGCTGGCCGACCTGATTGCGCGCAAGAAGCCGCAGATCAGTGCCGAAGGCCTGGACATCTCCCGTTATGGCAACAGCCGGGAAGTGGCCAAGCAGGGTCAGACCGCGCCTGTACATCAGCAGTAAGGCGTCTGTTCCGGCCTCATCGCCGGCAAGCCGGCTCCTACAAGTGTGGGAGCCGGCTTGCCGGCGATGAATTCAACACTGTTTTCAACCTGAACCACCATAAGGCTGCCGCCATGCGCCCCGCCCGTGCCCTGATCGACCTCCAAGCCCTCCGTCACAACTACCGTCTGGCCCGTGAACTGACCGGCGCCAAAGCCCTCGCCGTGATCAAGGCCGATGCCTACGGCCACGGTGCCGTGCGTTGCGCCCTGGCGCTGGAGGAAGAAGCCGACGGCTTTGCCGTGGCCTGCATCGAGGAGGCGCTGGAGCTGCGAGCAGCTGGCATCAAGGCCCCGGTGCTGTTGCTCGAAGGCTTCTTCGAAGCCAGCGAACTGGCACTGATCGCTGAGCATGACCTGTGGTGCGTGGTCCATTCGCTGTGGCATCTCGAGGCCATCGAGAAAACCCAGGTGAGCAAGCCGCTCACGGTCTGGCTCAAGCTCGACAGCGGCATGCACCGGGTTGGCCTGCACCCCAAGGATTATCACGACGCCTACCAGCGCCTGCTGGCCAGCGGCAAGGTTTCGCGCATCGTGCTGATGAGCCACTTCGCCCGCGCCGACGAACTGGATGCCGACGCCACCGCCCAACAGATCGCCGTGTTCGATGCCGCCCGCCAAGGGCTGGCCGCTGAATGCAGCCTGCGCAACTCGCCCGGCGTGCTGGCCTGGCCGCAGGCCCCGAGCGATTGGGTGCGCCCCGGCATCATGCTGTATGGCGCCACGCCCTTCGAGGTCGAACAGGCCCAGGCCGAGCGCCTGCAGCCGGTCATGACCCTGCAATCGCGGGTGATCAGCGTGCGTGAACTGCCCGCTGGTGAACCGGTAGGCTATGGCGCCAAGTTCATCAGCCCGCGCCCGACCCGCGTGGGCGTGGTCGCCATGGGTTATGCCGACGGCTACCCGCGCCAGGCGCCCACCGGCACGCCAGTGATGGTCGCCGGCAAGCGCAGCCAGCTGATCGGGCGCGTCTCCATGGACATGCTGTGCATCGACCTGACCGATGTGCCCGAGGCCACCATCGGCAGCCCGGTCGAGCTGTGGGGCAAGCAGGTGCTGGCCAGTGAGGTGGCCATGCACGCCGGCACCATTCCTTACCAGATCTTCTGCAACCTGAAGCGGGTGCCGCTGGACTATTACGGCGAATAAGGCGCCGAAGCGGACAGTGTGCGGGGCGGTGTGTTGTAAATACTGAACGGCATTGCCATGATATCGTTCACATCCACCCCGTCATCTCACCGTTTCAGGAGGCTCCAGCTTTGGACGTCGGCGAACGACTGCAAGTCATCCGCAAGCTCAAGGGCCTGTCCCAGCGTGAACTCGCCAAGCGTGCGGGTGTGACCAACAGCACCATCTCGATGATCGAGAAAAACAGCGTGAGCCCCTCGATCAGTTCGCTGCGCAAGGTGCTAAGCGGCATCCCCATGTCCATGGTCGAGTTCTTCTCGGTCGAACTGGAACCTGAAAGCCCCACCCAGATCGTCTACAAGGCCCATGAGCTGATCGACATTTCGGACGGTGCGGTGACCATGAAGCTGGTGGGCAAATCGCACCCCAACCGGGCGATCGCGTTTCTCACCGAGGTCTATCCCCCGGGTGCCGACACCGGTGCCGAAATGCTCACCCACGATGGCGAGGAAACCGGCATCCTGCTCGAAGGCCGGCTCGAACTGGTGGTGGGCAACGAGATCTTCATCCTCGAAGAGGGTGACAGCTACTACTTCGAAAGCACCCGCCCGCACCGCTTTCGCAACCCGTTCGACCAACCCGCCCGGCTGATCAGCGCGGCCACGCCGTCGAATTTTTGATCCAGCGCAGTGCATTGTTTCAGCAATACCCCTTTCCCGAGTGGGGTCGTTTCACGGCCTCCAGGTTGCCGCTATACTTTTCAACGCTCGCATTACCGTGGCCGCGGGCATGATTAGCCACCATGAGGGTGTTCGCGTGAACCAAATCAAGAAGATGCTGGCCGTACCAGCAGCCGTACTCGCCCTTTGGGCACTGGGCGCAACCGCAGCGACCAACGATGACATTGCCAAGCGCCTGGAGCCTGTTGGCCAGGTGTGCGTTCAGGGGCAGGAGTGCAAGGGCATGGAAGTGGCCGCCGCGGCGAGTGGGGGCGGAGCCAAGACGCCGGATGAAGTCATCGCCAAGCATTGCAATGCCTGCCATGGCAGCGGCCTGCTGGGCGCGCCGAAGATTGGCGACACGGCGGCGTGGAAAGAACGTGCCGATCACCAGGGTGGGCTCGACGGCATCCTGGCCAAGGCCATTACGGGGATCAATGCCATGCCGCCGAAGGGCACCTGCGCGGATTGCTCGGATGACGACCTGAAAGCAGCGATCAAGAAGATGTCCGGGCTGTGAGTCACAGCTGAATTGCACAAGGCCCGCCTTTTTTGGCGGGCTTTGTTTGTGTGTCGTCCGTACCGGCCTTATCGCCGGCAAGCCGGCTCCCACAGGTTAAGCACAGGCCGTGAGGGCGGTGCAGTCCCTGTGGGAGCCGGCTTGCCGGCGATAAGGCCGGGACAGGCAACAAACCAGCCCCGCCATGTGTCCAACCCCTGAACCCGCGCAAGACTCAGGAGGCCCCGATGCATCTCTGTTCCATCGATCAGGCAGTCGAGCAAGTCCTGTCGCGCCTTCCAGCCCATATCCACATGGGCCTGCCGCTGGGCCTGGGCAAACCCAACGCCTTCGTCAACGCCCTCTACGCTCGGATACGCGAACTGCCCGAGCGTGAGCTGACGATCTACACCGCCCTCAGCCTCGGCCGCCCGCCGCTGGGCAACGGCCTGCAACGACGCTTCCTCCAGCCCTTCATCGAACGCGTGTTCGCCGACTACGAAGAACTCGACTACCTCGCGGACCTGCGCAACGACAGCCTGCCGCCAAACATCCGCGTCGAGCAGTTCTTCATGCAGCCCGGTAGCCTGCTGCACAGCGAATCCGCGCAGCAGGACTACGTCAGCAGCAACTACAGCCACGCGGCCCGCGACATCAATGCCAAGGGCCTGAACCTGGTCGCCCAGCTGGTCGCCGCCACGCCGGAAAAGCCCGTTCACCTGAGCCTGGCGTGCAATCCCGATATCACCCTCGACCTGCAGCCCATGATCGCCAAGCGCCGGGCTGCCGGTGAAACCATCCTCATGCTCGGCCAGGTCCACACCGAGCTGCCCTACATGCCCGGCGACGCGGAGCTGCCGATCGACGCGTTCGACCTGCTGATCGATGAAGCGGAGCAGCGGCGTCTGTTCTCTACCCCGAACATGCCGGTCACCACCCAGGACCATTGCATCGGCCTGCATGCCAGTACCCTGGTGCGCGACGGTGGCACCCTGCAGATCGGCATTGGTGCCATGGGCGATGCCGTCGCCGCCGCGCTGCTGGCGCGTCACGCAGACAACGCGGGTTACCGCGCATTGCTGGACGACCTGGAGGTAGCCCCGTGGCAGACACTGATTGCCCGGGAAGGCGGGCTGGAGCCCTTCGCCCAGGGCCTGTACGGCTGCAGCGAAATGTTCGTCAACGGTCTGCTGGCGCTGGCCGAGGCCGGCGTGGTGCGACGCCCGGCGGATGAGCAGGGCGTGCTGGTGCACGGTGGTTTCTTCCTCGGCCCGCAGGCGTTCTACCAGCGCCTGCGCGACATGCCGCTGGAGCAGCGGGCACAGTTCATGATGACGCGCATCAGCTTCATCAACGAGTTGTACGGGCAGGAAGAACTCAAGCGTCGTCAGCGCCGCGATGCCCGTTTCATCAATACGGTGTTCGGCATGACCCTGCTTGGCGCAGGGGTGGCCGACCAGCTCGAAGATGGGCA
This sequence comes from Pseudomonas sp. NPDC089396, assembly GCF_044749545.1. Taxonomy (NCBI): domain Bacteria; kingdom Pseudomonadati; phylum Pseudomonadota; class Gammaproteobacteria; order Pseudomonadales; family Pseudomonadaceae; genus Pseudomonas; species Pseudomonas sp. NPDC089396. Next base: position 274,081 of record NZ_JBIVIC010000001.1, read on the forward strand.
TGTGCTCAGTGGTGTGGGCGGGCAGTACAACTTCGTCGCCCAGGGGCACGCGCTGGAGGGTGGGCGTTCGATCCTGCTGCTGCGCAGCTGGCGAGAGGCCGGCGGCGAGATGAGCTCCAACCTGTTCTGGCAATACGGCCACTGCACCATTCCCCGGCACCTGCGCGATATCGTGGTGACCGAGTACGGCATCGCCGACCTGCGCGGGCAGACTGACAGCGAGGTGATTGCGCGGTTGCTGGCGGTCAGTGACTCACGTTTTCAGAGTGAATTGATCGAGCAGGCCAAGAAGGCCGGCAAGTTGGCCAGAGACTTCGAATTGGATGGGCGATTCACTGACAACACGCCTGAGCGCTTGGAAGCCATTCGGGTAAGGCATGTACGGTTGTTCCCGGAATATCCGCTGGGGACGGATTTCACGGCAGAAGAGCGGGATCTGTTGCGGGCGCTGAACTGGTTGAAGAGCAAGTTCAAGCTGAGCGAGGTGCTGGAGCTGGGCAGGGCAGCCCTGGATGCGCCGGGGCCTGAAGGGTATCTGGCACAGCTGGCACGGATGCAGCTGGACGACCCGAAGGGCTTGAAGGAAGAGCTTTACCAGCGGTTGCTGCTGGCGGGGTTGGAGGCGACCCGATGAGGGTTGGGGCTGCTTTGCAGCCCATCGCTGGCAAGCCAGCTCCCACAGGGAAGGCACAAAGCTCAGGCTCTGTGTAACTCCTGTGGGAGCCGGCTTGCCGGCGATGAGGCCGCTACAGGCTCACTCGATGAAAGTGACCACGCCACCTTCCAGCGACTTCACCCGGGCCAGCGATTCAACGCGGTAGCCCTGGCTGTCCAGCTCGGCACGGCCGCCCTGGAACGACTTCTCGATGACGATACCCAGGCCGGCCACGGTGGCACCGGCCTGCTTGATGATCGAGATCAGCGCTTGCGACGCCTTGCCATTGGCCAGGAAGTCGTCGATCACCAGCACGCGGTCGCTGCTGTTGAGGTGGCGCGGCGAGATGGCCACGGTGTTCTCGGTCTGCTTGGTGAAGGAATACACCGTGGCAGTCAGCAGGTTCTCGGTCAGGGTCAGCGACTGGTGCTTGCGCGCGAAGATCACCGGTACGCCCAGCTTCAGGCCGGTCATCACTGCCGGGGCGATGCCCGAAGCTTCGATGGTGACAATCTTGGTCACGCCGGCGTCGGCGAACAGGCGGGCGAATTCGTCACCGATCAGCTGCATCAGCGCCGGGTCGATCTGGTGGTTGAGAAACGCGTCGACTTTGAGAACCTGATCGGAAAGCACGATGCCTTCTTCGCGAATCTTCTGCTGCAGTGCTTCCACTGTTGTTTCCTCGATGTAGCAAAGGTGGCCGCGTCCCGGAGGTAGCGGCAAAGTTAAAGAGTAATGGTTGATCAGCGTTTGAGCATTGCCCGGATATCGGCCAAGGCGTTGTTGCCTCGCGCGGCTTTCACTTCCACGGGCGCATCGTCCAGGCCTTCCCAGGCCAGGTCGTCCGGCGGCAGTTCGTCAAGGAACCGGCTGGGCGTGCAGTCGATGATTTCGCCGTACTGCTTGCGCTTGGCCGCGAAGGTGAAGGCCAGGGTCTGGCGCGCGCGGGTGATGCCCACGTAGGCCAGGCGGCGTTCTTCTTCGATGGTGTCGGCTTCGATGCTTGAGCGGTGGGGGAGGATTTCCTCCTCCATGCCCATGATGAATACATAAGGGAATTCCAGGCCCTTGGACGCGTGCAAGGTCATCATCTGCACGCCCTCGGCGTTTTCTTCCTCTTCCTGCTGACGCTCGAGCATGTCACGCAACACCAGCTTGCCGATGGCGTCCTCGATGGTCATGTCACCCTCTTCGTCCTTCTCGAGGGTGTTCTTCAGTGCTTCGACCAGGAACCAGACGTTGCTGATGCGAAACTCCGCCGCCTTGTCGCTGGCGGTCTGCTGGCGGATCCAGTTCTCGTAGTCGATGTCGCGGATCATCTCGTGCAGCGCGGCGATCGGGTCTTCCAGGGCGACCTTGTGGCGCACCCCGTCGAGCCAGTGCTTGAAGCGCTGCAGGCGCTCGGTGTAGCGGGCGTCCAGGTGTTCGCCCAGGCCCAGCTCCTCGCTGGCGGCGTACATCGAGACGCCGCGCTCGGTGGCGTAGTTGCCGAGCTTTTCCAGGGTGGTCGAGCCGATCTCGCGGCGCGGCACGTTGATGACCCGCAGGTAGGCGTTGTCGTCGTCCGGGTTGACCAGCAGGCGCAGGTAGGCCATCAGGTCCTTGACCTCCTGGCGGCCGAAGAAGCTGTTGCCGCCCGACAGGCGATAGGGCACCTGGTGGTGCTGCAGCTTCAATTCGATCAGCTTGGCCTGGTAGTTGCCCCGGTAGAGGATGGCGAAGTCGCTGTACGGGCGGTTGGTGCGCAGGTGCAGGGTGAGGATTTCCATGGCCACGCGTTCGGCCTCGGCTTCCTCGTTCTTGCAACGGATCACGCGGATCTCGTCGCCCACGCCCATTTCGCTCCACAGCTGCTTCTCGAACGCGTGCGGGTTGTTGGCGATCAGCACGTTGGCGCAGCGCAGGATGCGACTGGTCGAGCGGTAGTTCTGCTCGAGCATGACGATCTTCAGGGAGGGGTAGTCCTCCTTGAGCAGCATCAGGTTCTCTGGGCGGGCGCCCCGCCAGGCATAGATCGACTGGTCGTCGTCGCCTACCACGGTGAACTGGTTGCGCATGCCGATCAGCATCTTCACCAGCAGGTACTGGCTGGCGTTGGTGTCCTGGTATTCGTCCACCAGCAGGTAGCGCACGCGGTTCTGCCAGCGTTCGAGCACCTCGGGGTGCTCCTGGAACAGCTTGACCGGCTGCAGGATCAGGTCGTCGAAGTCCACCGCGTTGAACGCCTTGAGCGTGCGCTGGTAGTGGGTGTAGACGATGGCGGCGGTCTGCTCGCGCGGGTTGCGCGCCTTTTCCAGGGCTTCGGCCGGGAGAATCAGGTCGTTCTTCCAGGCACCGATCATGTTCTTGATCTCGTCGATGCCGTCGTCGCCGGAGTATTCCTTCTGCATGATGTCCGACAGCAGCGCCTTGATGTCGGACTCGTCGAAGATCGAGAAGCCTGGCTTGTAGCCCAGCTTGTCGTGCTCCTTGCGGATGATGTTCAGCCCCAGGTTGTGGAAGGTGCACACCGTCAGGCCACGGCCTTCGCCCGGGCGCAGCAGGGTCCCGACCCGCTCTTTCATCTCGCGCGCGGCCTTGTTGGTGAAGGTCATCGCCACGATGTACTGGGCGCGGATGCCGCAGTTCTGGATGAGGTGGGCAATCTTGCGCGTGATTACGCTGGTCTTGCCGGAGCCTGCACCGGCGAGCACCAAAAGAGGGCCGCCGACGTAGTCACGGGCTTCCTGTTGCCTGGGATTGAGTCGGGACATGCTAGAAACCGGGGGTCGCCAGAAAATAGCCGCGCATTCTAACAGGCATAGGGCGGTTGTGGCGCGACCGTCTGACGTCTGAGTCAACGTTTTCTGCACGCATATCATTAGTCAAACTAATGCTATTCATGGAAAAAATCGGATTTGCTGGAAGAGCGACTTTCGCGCAGGATGCACGTCGAAATGCGTCGGCGCGCTTGGGCAAGGGATCTGTCTAAAAGTGAAAATCATTTTCATTTATGCAGTAGCATACCCGACCTCCCCCGTGTCACCGACCCTGCCCTAAGGAGCCCGCTTGTCCACGCCTGTCGAACCTCTGCGTTTGCTGTTGTTGGCTGATGAGCCGGAATGGGCAGCCTTGTTGCGCGAGTGCCTGCTGCCGCTGGGCGACCTGGCGGTATTGCTGACCGCGCCGAACTGGGCAGCGGTCGATAGCCTGTTCAGCAATGACCGCCAGGCCGTGATCCTGGCGACGCCGGCCTTGCAGCCGGCGCCGGGGCGTTGCGACTTGCCGACCATCCTGCTGCTCGACCATGAACCTGCGCTACCGCCTACCGGCGTCAGCGACTGGTTGGTGCTTGACCAGCTCAATCCCGACGCCCTGCGCCGCTCCCTGCGCCATGTGCGTGAGCGCGGTGTGCTGGTCGACACCCTGCAGCGCCTGGCCGAACAAGACCCCCTCACCGGCATCGCCAACCGCCAGGGCTTTCAGGCCCTGCTGACGGCGCGCCTGGCCGAGAACGACGGCCGCGGTATTGCGCTTGGCCACCTGGACCTGGACAACTTCCGCCACGTCAATGATGCGCTTGGCCACCAGGGCGGCGATCGCCTGATCCTGCAGGTGGTGTCGCGGCTCAAGCAGCAGCTGGAAGCGGGCGATCAGCTGGCGCGCCTGGGCAGCGATGAATTCGCGTTGTTGATCGACACCCGTCGTGATGCCAACCGGGCCGAGTGGATCGCCGATCGGATCGTCGAGGCCTTGGCCGAGCCTTACTGGATCGACGGCGAAAGCCTGCTGCTCGGCTGCAGCCTGGGCATTGCCCATGCCCGCGCCCAGGGCGGCGCCGACCCGTTGATGTGGCATGCGCACATTGCCATGCGCCAGGCCAAGAGCAGCCAGGGCTGCACCTTCCATGTGTTCAACGAGCGGATCAACCGTAACGCCCGCAGCCTGGCGGACCTGGAAAGCGAACTGCGCCGGGCCTTGCGCCGCGATGAACTGGAGCTGCACTACCAGCCGCGGCTGAACCTGGCCGACGGGCGCATTGTCGGCCTGGAGGCTCTGGTGCGCTGGCGCCATGCCGAGCGCGGCCTGCTTCCGCCGAGTGAATTCGTACCGCTGGCCGAACAGAGCGGGTTGATCGTGCCGCTGGGCTACTGGGTCATCTCGCGGGCCCTGCGCGACATGCAGGCCCTGCGCGAGAGCGGTCTGGCGCCCTTGCACATGGCGGTGAACCTGAGCTTCCGCCAGTTCCAGGACAGCCAGCTGCTGGCGACCCTGAGCCGGCTGATCATCGAGCACGGTGTCGATGCCCGCTGGCTGGAATTCGAACTGACCGAAACGGCGGTGATGCGCCGCAACGAGCTGGTGCGCCAGACCATGGATGCCTTGGGGCGCCTGGGCGTGCGCTTCTCGCTGGACGACTTCGGTACCGGGTTCTCATCGTTCGTGCACCTGAACAGCTTGCCGATCACCTTGCTCAAGGTAGACCGCAGCTTCGTCGCCGAGATGGAGATGCGCGAGGAGAACCGCAAGCTGGTGCATGCCATGATCAACCTGGCGCACAACCTCAACCTGGAGGTGGTGGCCGAAGGTGTGGAGAGCCCGGAGCAACTGGCTTTGCTGCGCGGCTTTGGCTGTGATCAGGTGCAAGGGTTCCTGGTCAGCAAGCCGCTGCCGGTGGGGGAGCTGGTGGAGTATCTGCAGCAGGTGTCAGAGCGCAAGCTGGCAGGCGTCTGCTAGGGCCTATCGCCGGCAAGCCGGCTCCCACAGGTACAACACAGCCCTTGAGAGCGGTGGATTACCTGTGGGAGCCGGCTTGCCGACGATAGGGCCGTGACGTCAAACCGAGGCAGTCGCTCCAGCGGTAACGCCGGCCTTGCCCAGCATCCGCTTCATCCGCCATTCAAAGCCCAGGGTCAGCGCCACCGACGCACACGCCAGCCCCAACGCCAGCCCCCACCAAACGCCGACCGCACCGCCCCCCAGGGTAAAGGTGAACAGCCAGGCACTCGGCGCCCCGACCAGCCAGTAACAGCACAAGCCGATCAGGAACGTGGTCTTGGCATCTTTCAGCCCACGGATCGAGCCCATGGCGATGGTCTGCACGCCATCGAACAGTTCAAACCAGGCCGCCACCATCAGCAACTGCACCGCCAGCTGGAAGATCGCCGCGAACGCTGGGTCGTGGCGGTCGATGAACAACCCCACCAGCGCCTCCGGCAGCAGCCAGAACAAGGCAGCGAAGCCGAACATGATGCTCGCGCCGAAGCCGATCCCCACCCGCCCGGCGCTGCGCGCCGCCAGCAGGTTGCCGGCGCCGAAGTACAGCCCCACCCGCATGGTCACCGCATACGAAAGGCCCGTCGGTACCATGAAGGCGGTGGAGACGATCTGCAGGGCGATCTGGTGAGCCCCAAGCTCAGTGCTGCCGAGCACGCCCATGCACAGGGCGGCAAAGGCAAACAGGCCGACTTCCACCATGTAGGTGCCACCAATCGGCAGGCCCAGCCGCCACAGCTCGCGCAAGGCCGGCAGGGAAGGGCGCGACAGGCCCTTGCGCAGCGGGTAGGCGTCGTAGGCCGAGTGCCAGCGGATGTACAGCGCCAGGGCGATGGCCATGCCCATCGACACCACCGCCGTGACCATGCCGATGCCCATCAGGCCGAGTTTGGGCAGGCCGAACATGCCTTCGATCAGCGCATGGTTGAACAGGTAGTTGAGCACCGTCCCGACCAGGCTGATGATCATCACCGGCGTCGAGCGGCCCAGGGCGCTGGTGAAGCCACGCAGCGCCATGAAAGTCAGGTAGCCGGGCAGGGCCAGCGGCAGCAGGGTGAGGAATTCGGCGGCGGCGGCGACGTTGTCCGGCTGTTGGCCGAACAGCAGCAACACCGGTTCCAGGTTCCACAGCACCAGGGCTGCCACCAAGGCCAGGCCCCAGGCCAGCCACAGCCCGTTCTGCGCCAGACGGGTAGCACCTTCGATGTCATTGGCACCCTTGCGGATCGCCACCAGCGTACCGACTGCGGCGATCACACCCAGGCAGAAGATCGACACGAACGAATAGCCGGCCGCGCCAAGGCCGCCACCGGCCAGGGCTTGCGGGCTGATGCGGGCCATCATGAGGGTGTCGGTGAGCACCATCAGCATGTGCGCCAACTGCGAGGCGATCAGCGGCCCGGCCAGGCGCAGCAAAGCCTTGAGTTCTGTGGTGGGCGCGACGTGCATGGGGGGTGTCCTTGTGCCTGACTCGGTGAGCGAGGGTGGATTCTGAGGCTTTGGTCAACTTTGCACAAAAGGATAAAAGCGATAGTTGGCATGAGTTGGACTCATGCATATATGATTTTGGGCATTCCTCCCTTGCCCCCATATGCCAGGTGCCTCATGTCCCGTCAGCTCCCTCCGCTCTATGCGCTGCGTGCATTCGAGGCCGCCGCTCGGCTGAGCTCGTTCACCCGTGCCGGTGCTGAGCTGTCGATCACCCAGAGCGCGGTCAGCCGGCATATCCGTACCCTCGAAGACCATTTCGCCTGCCGCCTGTTCGTGCGCAGCGGCCGCAGCCTGCAGCTGACCGAAGCCGCGCGGGTGTTGTTGCCCGGTGTGCGTGAAGGCTTCGCTGCCCTGGAGCGCGCCTGCGATACCTTGCGCGGCGAAGATGACATCCTGCGCATGAAGGCGCCTTCGACCTTGACCATGCGTTGGTTGCTGGCGCGCCTGAGCCAGTTCCGGCACTTGCAGCCGGGCAATGAAGTGCAGCTGACCAGCGCCTGGATGGACGTCGACCATGTGGATTTCAACCAGGAGCCGTTCGATTGCGCGGTACTGCTCAGCGACGGCGTGTTTCCGCCGGAATGGGAAGTGCGCCGGTTGTTTTCCGAGCTGTTGATCCCGGTAGGGGCACCAGACCTGCTCAAGGATGGTCCGTGGGATGAACGTCGGTTGGCCGGCATCGAGCTGTTGCACCCGACCCCGGACAAGCGTGACTGGCGCGAATGGCTGGAACGCATGGGCCTGACCGATAAGGTTTCGCTCAAGGGTGGGCAGGTGTTCGACACCCTGGAGTTGGGCATGATCGCGGCGGCCCGTGGTTACGGGATTTCCATGGGTGACCTGCTGATGGTTGCCGAAGATGTGGCTCAGGGGCGCTTGAGCCTGCCTTGGCCGACGGCGGTGCCCAGTGGCATGGATTACTACCTGGTGTGGCCGCGGACCCGGCCGGGTGGGGAGCGGTTGCGGCGGTTGAGTGGGTTTCTGCAGGAAGAGGCGGCGGCGATGAACTTGCCGGATGTGCAGATACTGCCAGCTATTTGACTGTCTGGGCGGGCCCTATCGCCGGCAAGCCGGCTCCCACAGGTATTGCGGCGCTGCTTACCCTGTGGGAGCCGGCTTGCCGGCGATAGGGGCGCAAAGCGCCCCCGACAATCCTGAGCCTTACATCGCCCCCAGGTTCAACGCCTGCGCACACGCCTGCAACGACCGCCGCTCGCTCTGCGCATACAGCGCCAGCTCATCCTGCACCTGCAGCCCCAAGGCCGCCTCGAACGCATCGCGGTTGGCGTTGCTGCCATATTCCGCCTGGGCATCGTCACCCAGGTTGGACTGGAAGATGCCCGCCGCGCTTACCGGCAGGAAGTCTTCGTACACCAGTGCTTCGAAGTGCACATGGCCCGCGGCGATCAAGCCTTCCAGGCTGGTTGGGCGGTCCTGTTGGTCACGTGCGGCCCGGCCCTTCTCGGTGGCGAAGTAACGGAAGTAGGCCAAACCCTGTTCACGCATCTGCGCCAGGTCATCCGGGAATTCGGCAAAGTGTTCCTGCAGCAGCGCCATGTAACGCTCGGCGTTGGCTTCGGCCGGGGCGCCGCCGAGGGCTGCACGGGTGGCATCGAGCAGGCGGTCATACAGCTGGCGGCCTTTGGGTGTCAGTGCGGCGCCACGCTGCTCGATTTCGCCGAAGCGCGCGGTATGGCTGCCTTCGCTGCTGTGCTGGTCGCTGAAGGCGACCTTTTCCTGCAGCGCCTTGAAGCTGGTCTGGCGCAACAGGATGGGATGACGCCGGGTGGGCGGGCCTTCGACCACGGCCTTGGGCGGGATGCCCTTGGCTGGCATGCCGAGCTGGATTGCGTCGATATCCAGGGTGCGTGGGGTCAGGTGGTTGATGTGCGGGCCTTTGAACGCCACCACGTCGGCGATCAGGCGGTGCTGGTCGTGCAGCTGCTGGTACTGCTCGGCAGTGACGGTGGCGTCATGGTGCCAACGGAAGGTGTGCAGGGCTTCCTGTACGAAAGCCTCGGCATCCGTGGCGTTCAAGCCACCGTCGCGTTCGCACTGGGCAATCAGTTCGAGGGCGCGGGCAGTGAAGATCTTGCGCTTGGCCAGGATAGCGTGCGCCAGCTCGCGAAGTTGCGGGTTGTCGATCAGCTCCAGGCGCAGCAGCGAGGTGAACACGCGGAACGGGCTGACATGCAATGACTGTTCATGCACGGCGCGGAAGGCCGTGGAGTGCACCGGGACGCCGGCGGAGCTGAGGTCGTAGTAGCCGACCGGCTGCATGCCCATGACCGCGAACAGGCGGGCGATGGTGGCCAGCTCCTCGGCGGTGCCGACGCGGATGGCGCCATGGCGCTCCTGATCGAGCCGCTCGATTTCGCCGGTCCAGCGTAGCGCTTCGGCCACCTTTGGCTGCTGGGCCATGACCTGCTGGTTGATTTCGCTCACCAGCTCCAGCAGCGTGCCGTACAGCGGCACTTCCTGTTTGTACATGAGCGACATGGCGGCAGAGAACTGCGCGCGGATGCTGTCGGGGCTGACGAAATCGTGGGCGGGCATCGCTAGCTTCCTGGTTGGGTTCGGACGCTTACATGAAAGCGGGGAATGCACTATGGCCACAAGCGAAAAAAAGTGGGCCTGTCATTCCTTTTTTGATCGACCTTGAGGGCCCCATCGCCGGCAAGCCGGCTCCCACAGGGTTCACCACGGCTCCCTATGTGGGAGCCGGCTTGCCGGCGATTGGGCCGCAAAGCGGCCCCTGCACCCTCAAGCCTCAAGCTGCTCGCGAATCCACCCCACCAACGCCCGCACCTTGGGCACCTCCGCCGCATGCTCGGCATAGGCCAGGTAATGCGCCCCAGCACTGTTCATCGCATGATTCCAAGGAATGACCAGGCTTCCTTCGTTCAACTCCTTGGCCACCAGATAGCGCGGCACCAGCGCCACCCCGCAGCCAGCTTGCGCCGCGCTCAAGGCCATGTAGAAGGTATCGAACCGCGGCCCGTGGTAAGCGCTGACGCTGTGCAAGTCCAACTCCAGGAACCACTCATGCCAGGCCTCAGGCCGCGAGGTGCTTTGCAACAGCACCAGCTCGGCCAGCTCCCCGGCATCCTTGAGCTCACGCCCGGCCAGCAGCTCCGGCGCGCACACCGGCACCACCTCTTCGCGGAACAGCTCAAGGCAGGTCGCCCCCGGCCAGGTGCCCTGCCCATAGAAGAACACCACATCCGCCGAACCCTGCAGCAGGGCAAACGGCTCCATCTCGTTGCGGATGTCCAGGTGAATGTTCGTGTGGCGCTTGCCAAAGCCCTTGAGGTGCGGGATCAACCAACGCACGCCGAAACTCGGTTGGGTGGCTACCTTCAATATCTCGGTCTGCTCACCGTAGGTCAGTACGTAGCGGCTGGACATGTCCACCTGGGTCAGGATCTTGTTGACCTCGGCCAGGTACAGGCTGCCCGCCGGCGTCAGCTGCAGGCGTCGGCGGATGCGCAGGAACAGGTGGTGGCGCAGCATGTCTTCAAGCTGCGCCACCTGCTTGCTGACCGCGCTCTGGGTCAGGTGCAGTTCTTCGGCGGCGCGGGTAAAGCTCAGGTGGCGGGCTGCAGCTTCGAAACACTGCAGGGCGGTCATGGAGGGCACCAGGCGTTTGGACATAGCGGTCTCTGTGGCTCGAATCATTACCTGACGGAATGATATGCGGAATAAAGGTCGTTTGTTGCACTGGTGTGATCGGATTAATACTGATCCACATCATTTTTCCACCCCATCACCCGATGTAGGAGAAGCACAAATGGTTGCTGGATTGCTCGAGCGCCTTGGCGTTGCCGCCACGGCTTACACCCAGGGCGACTACCCTGTTCACACGCCGATCGACGGCAGCCAGATCGCCTCGGTGAAACTGCTCGGCAAGGCCGAGACCACCGCCCGCATCGATCAGGCCCAAAGCGCGTTCGAAGCCTGGCGCAGTGTGCCGGCTCCGCGCCGTGGCGAGCTGGTACGTCTGTTCGGCGAAGTGCTGCGTGAGCACAAGGCCGACCTCGGCGAGCTGGTGTCCATCGAAGCCGGCAAGATCACCCAGGAAGGCCTGGGCGAAGTGCAGGAAATGATCGACATCTGCGACTTCGCCGTCGGCCTGTCGCGCCAGCTGTACGGCCTGACCATCGCCTCCGAGCGCCCGGGCCACCACATGCGTGAAACCTGGCACCCGCTGGGCGTGGTCGGCGTGATCAGCGCCTTCAACTTCCCGGTAGCCGTCTGGGCGTGGAACACCGCCCTGGCCCTGGTGGCTGGCAACTCGGTGGTGTGGAAGCCATCGGAGAAGACCCCGCTGACCGCCCTGGCTTGCCAGGCACTGTTCGAAAAAGCCCTGAAAGCCTTCGGCGATGCCCCGGCAGGCCTGGCGCAGCTGGTGATCGGCGGGCGTGAAGCCGGTGAGGCGATGGTCGACGACCCACGCGTGCCGCTGGTCAGCGCCACCGGCAGCACCCGCATGGGCCGTGAAGTAGGCCCGCGCGTGGCCGCCCGCTTCGGCCGCAGCATCCTCGAACTGGGCGGCAACAACGCCATGATCCTGGCCCCGAGCGCCGACCTGGACCTGGCCGTTCGCGGCATCCTGTTCTCCGCCGTCGGCACCGCCGGCCAACGCTGCACCACGCTGCGCCGTCTGATCGTGCACCGCTCGATCAAGGACGAAGTGGTTGCCCGCGTGAAAGCCGCCTACGCCAAGGTGCGCATCGGCGACCCACGCAAGGACAACCTGGTCGGCCCGCTGATCGACAAGCAATCGTTCGACGCCATGCAGGGCGCCCTGGCCAAGGCCCGCGACGAAGGCGGCCAGGTATTCGGTGGCGAGCGTCAGCTGGCTGAGCAGTACCCGAACGCCTTCTACGTGTCGCCGGCCATCGCCGAGATGCCTGCGCAAAGCGACGTGGTTCGTCACGAAACCTTCGCGCCGATCCTCTACGTGCTGGGCTACGACGACTTCGAAGAAGCACTGCGCCTGAACAACGAAGTGCCGCAAGGCCTGTCGTCGTGCATCTTCACCACCGACCTGCGCGAAGCGGAACGCTTCCAGAGCGCTTCGGGCAGCGACTGCGGCATCGCCAACGTCAACATCGGTACCAGCGGCGCCGAAATCGGCGGTGCATTCGGTGGCGAGAAGGAAACCGGCGGGGGTCGTGAATCCGGTTCGGATGCCTGGAAAGGTTACATGCGTCGCCAGACCAACACCGTGAACTACTCGCGCGAGCTGCCGCTGGCGCAGGGTATCGTGTTCGACTGATGATCGCAGGCGGGGGCTTTGCCCCCGTTTCGCCGGCAAGCCGGCTCCCACAGGGTTCGGTGCGATCCTTGTGGGAGCCGGCTTGCCGGCGATAGGGCCGCACAGTGGCCCCAACAAGAACAACACTGCTGGAGCCGGGCCATGTCCGAACTGCGTCAACAATGCTTGTGGGAATTCGTCAGCCAACCGACCGTCGCCACCCAGGCCCTGGCCGGTGAGCACAAGGCCGATGTCTGTGTCATCGGCGGCGGCATTACCGGCCTGTCGGCGGCCATCCACCTGCTCGAACAGGGCAAGTCGGTGATTCTGCTGGAGGCTTGGAAAATCGGCCACGGCGGCTCCGGACGCAACGTCGGCCTGGTCAACGCCGGCACCTGGATCCGCCCCGACGACGTCGAGGCGACCTTGGGCCAGAAGCAGGGCAGTCGCCTGAACAAAGTGCTTGGCGATGCCCCAGGCGAAGTCTTCGCCATGATCGAGCGTCTGGGCATCGACTGCCAGGCTCAGCACAAAGGCACCCTGCACATGGCGCACAACGCCACCGGCATTGCCGACCTCGAAGCCCGCCATGAACAGTGGCGCCGCCGCGGTGCCGACGTGGAGCTGCTGACCGGCGCCCAATGCCAGGAATACTGCGGTACCGACAAGATTTCCGCCGCGCTGCTCGACCGTCGCGCCGGCACCATCAACCCCATGGGTTACACCCAGGGCCTGGCTTCAGCCGTAGCCCGCCTGGGCGGCAAGCTGTTCCAGCAATCTTCGGTCGAGGGCCTGGAGCGTGACGGCGACGCCTGGCGGGTGAAGACCGCACGCGGTTCGGTGCGCGCCGACAAGGTGGTGATCTCCACCGGTGCCTATACCGAAGGCGACTGGAGCAACCTGCAGAAGCAGTTCTTCCGGGGTTACTACTACCAGGTGGCCTCCAAGCCGCTGCACGGCGCGGCCGCCGACAAGGTGCTGCCGCACGGCCAGGGCTCGTGGGATACCCGCACGGTGCTCAGCAGCATTCGGCGCGACGATCAGGGTCGCCTGTTGCTGGGCAGCCTTGGCCGGGTCGATAACAAGCCGGCGTGGTTCGTGCGCAGCTGGGCTGATCGTATCCAGAGCCATTACTACCCGGAGCTGGGCAAGGTCGAGTGGGAGATGCACTGGACCGGTTGCATCGACTTCACCCCTGACCACCTGATGCGCCTGTTCGAACCGGCGCCGGGCCTGGTGGCCGTGACTGGCTATAACGGGCGAGGCAACACCACGGGCACCGTGATCGGGCGCGCCTTTGCCGAGTTCCTGCTCAAGGGCGAGGCGGACAGCCTGCCGATTCCGTTCTCGCCGATGACGGGCGTCAGTGCACCTTCGTTGCGCACTGCGTTCTATGAGTCCGGGTTCTCGCTGTACCACGCGGGGCAATGCCTGAGGGTTGTGCTGTAACCGCGGGCCCTATCGCCGGCAAGCCGGCTCCCACAGGGTTCGGTGCGGTCCTTGTGGGAGCCGGCTTGCCGGCGATAGGGCCAGTCCAGACATTCAAGCTACTTGTGCAACCAACTGAGGAAGCCGCCTTTCTTGATCGCGGTCGGTTTCTGCAGCAACAGTGACTCCCGGCTCTGGCGCCTGAACCGCTGCAACTTGTTCAGCGCCGCCTGCACCTCGCCCCGTTGCACCAGGCAACTGCGCACCTGCTCCTTTTCAATGCGGTACAGCACGCATCCTGTCAGCGTGCGGAACTCGGCGAACGAATCATCCTCGTCGAGGATGCCCTCGATCCCCAACACCTCGCCCGGCCCCATGCGGCCCGCTTCCAGCAGCTTGTCGCCATCACGCACCGAGGCCGACACCACGCCACTGCCGATCACCAGCAAGTGGTCGGACTGCTCGCCAACGCCCAGGATCACCTGGTCGGCCAAGTACTCCACGGCGGTCATACGCTGGCTCAACGCGTCTCGCTCCTGCTCGGTCAGCGAGCGGAACACCCGCACCTCATCCAGCACTTCGCGCTGACGGCTGCGTGGCGGCAGGGCCAGATCGACGTTCCACATCACGCCGCTGGCCTCGAGGTGCCGATGGGCCAGGTCGAACAGCTGGTTGCGCGCTTCACCCTTGGCGCCCATGTCGGCGACGAAGCCGCTGGCTTCGTACTCCACCGACTCCAGTGTCGAGGCCTTGACCGTGACCTTGGGCTTGGGTGTGACAAGAATCGCGCTGGTGCCCTGCAAGGCTTTTTCCAGTGCATCGAAGACCCGCCTGGGGCGTACCTTGGCCGGCACCACCACGCTGATCGATACCCCGTGCACGTCGGCCGGGCGGCTGTGGTTGAGCAAACGGGCCTTGGCCGCCACCGAGTTGGGGATCACCGCCAGGCTGCCACTGCCCGTGAGCAGGCGCGTGGCGCGCCAGTCGATGTCCAGCACCTTGCCTTCGGTGCCGTCGATGGAGATCGAGTCACCGATCTGGTACGGCCGCGTGGTGTTCAGCACGATGCCGCTGAAGACGTCGGCCAGGGTGCTTTGCAGCGCCAGGCCGATGACGATGGCCATCACCCCTGATGTAGCCAGCAGGCCCTTGACCGGCAGTTGCATCACGTACCCCGCGGCAGCTACCACCGCGGCCAGGAAGATCAACGCCCCCAGCACATCCTGTAATAGCCTCCCGCCATGACTGCCACGTGCGCCCAGCAGCAGGCCGAAGACCACCGTCACCGTGCGTGCGCCAAACAGCCACCAGCCGATCGCCAGCACGGTGGCCATCAGGTTGCGTGACACATCGTCGGGCCATGGCGGTGGTTGCAATGGGCTCATGCCGGCGGCAATCAATACCCAACTGAACAGCAGGAAGCACGCAACCCGCGCGCCGATACGCCAAGCCCGGCGCTGGACCGGGATGAGTTGCCAGAGGATCAGGTCGAGCAGGATCAGGCAGGTGCCGATCAGCAAGGGGGAGTGCTGGAGGAGTGCGAACATGCGCGTCTCGTCACGGTGGGCTGTAGCTAGTAAAGAGCAGGTTCGCTGCAATTACTACTGGCTTGGCGTGTGACACGCAGAGGGTGAGGCGGGGGGAAGCGGCTCGCTGTGCAAACAGGAGCCGCAAGGGCATCAGAACATGAAGTAGACGCTGGCGCTGGTCTGGTCCAGATCGATGTCACCCACTTTGAGGACTTCCTGCTCCAGGCGCACGCCCAGGTTGCGCAGAATGTCCACCTCGACACCCAGCCCGTAGGTCATGTCCAGGTCGCTGCTGTCGCCAGCGATGTCGTGGTCGGCATCCCAGGCATGCACACCCATGCTGCCAAACACGCGCACACGTTTACCGATCGGCATGCCCAGGTGAGCGGCAGCCTGTACCGAGTGGCCATCGAAGTTACCTTCGTCGCCGCCAAAGTGGCCCAGGTCGACCCAAGCACCTTCGAAGGACAGGTAAGGGTTCAGGCGGTAGCCGACAAACGCTTTATAGGCATTGTCGTCATCGCTGATCTGGTGCTCATCGATTTCAACCCTGGTCACACCACCGCCAACGTAGAAACCACGGTCATCGGCGAAGGCGTTGAAAGTGCTGAACATGCACAGGGCAGCAAGAAGCGGTTTTGCGAATTTCATCAGTCATCCATTGGCTTTGAGTAATGAGGAGATGGCCCGGTCAGGCCGGTTTCTTAGGCTGGAACTCCCGGTCCAGGCGTTCCCGAATCTGCTGCGCAGCGCTATCCAGGGCGGGATAGATGTCCTCGACGACCGGCGCCGCGGACTGTTCGATGTTCTTGCCGTCGGCGCGGTCCAGTGCGCGGCCAAGCATCTCGCCTGTCTGGCTGTCGCTGACTTCGCTCTGGAAGAACAGGTACAGGGTTTCATCGCGAACCCCGGTGGCATGCAGGGAGAGGCCGATCAACATGCCGATGGGAATGTATTCGGTGACACTGGGATCACGCGGCGCGCGTTTGATATTGGCAATCGAAACGTTGAGCGTGAGGGCCTTGGCCGTGGGCTTGTCTACTACGCGATAACCGGCGCCGGTGAGTTGCTGTTCCAGCTGACGACGGAAGTGCGAGCGCAACTGGTTGGCATCGCCTTCGAACTTGGCCAGTCGTGGATCGTCACTGTCGAGGGAAAAGGTTTTCGGCAAATTGATGAACACGACCTTGTCATGCTTTGCAGAAAACGGTGCAGCGGACGATTTCCAGGCGACTGCCTTGTCATCGTGTTCGATGACCTGCAGTGAAGTGCTGGCTTGTTCCGTTGTGGTTAGCTCGGTGTCGATGCTGGGTGCCATCGAGCAGCCGACCAACGTTAGCGAGAGTAAAAAAGCAGCGAGCAGTTTGAACGGCATGATGATTCCTGTAGACGTCACGTTGAGGTGACTGGCGTCTCCCCAACTTGCGCTGCGGGTGAAGAAAACAGGAATCAAAAATTGTCATTTGTGCTTGGCGGCTGCCGCAGATCACCGGTGGTTCATGCAGCGCAGGCGATCCACCTCGAGGATGTAGTAGCACAGCGCGTCACCGCGGGTGGGTACCACCACCAGGTTCAAAATCGAGCCCAGGCGGAAATACTGGCGGGAAAAAAGCAGATCCGAATGGCGACTGACGTCGAACAGCTGCTCCTCGCTGCTGGCTTGAATATCTTCGACCTTTATTTTTATTCGCCAGCGTGAGGCTTCAACCAGTGACGCGCCCACGGCAATATGCCGTTCCTTGTCACCCAGGCGCTCAAGCATGCTGAGGACTGCACTGGGTTCACTGATCGTCAGCCTTTCCTTGAAGTCCAGGATGTCGCCACCCATGAAGTGATGGCCTTGGGATCGATAGGGCTGACTGTTTTCGTAGGGCACGGACCGGGTCATGAACAATGCCGCCAGGCAGGTCGCAACGATCACCGTGATAATGAGTGCATGTCGCCATGCCGCGTGATGCTGGCTCATCATTCACCCCCTAGACACTTGCCAAACATGCTGATGAGCCGCTCCTCGCTAAAGGCAAACTCCAAGTTGTAGGCCTTCCCGGATTTCTGAATACAGGACAGATTGGTGCGCGAGCCGGTACGGCTGACAAACACCTCGCCTTGCAACTGATGTGACCAAATACCTGAACTCAAAACATCGGCCTTGAGTGCGTCTACTTCTTGTTTGCTTTTACCAACAGCAGTGATTGATAATTCACCTTGTTTGATCGCGGCGACTTCCACGTCATGCGGCAGTTGATGCGCGGCATACAGTTGCCATACGGTAAAGCCTGCAAACGCCGCTGCTGCCAGATAGCCAATTCGAACCCATTTACCCTGGCGTTGCCTGTCAGCCGGCTGGCCGAGCGCTACGGGTGTGTTCGAGGGGGAGGCAGTGCTCGACGGCTCGGCTGATGGCCCTGTTTCGTCGGCGGGTGCCGCCAGTTGATCGCTGTTGAAGCGATAGCCGCGTCGCGGCACGGTGATCAGCAGGTCGTGATCCTTGTTATCGCCAAGGATGTTCCTGAGCATGAAGATGGACTGATTGAGGCTGCCTGCCGAGACGACCCGATCATCCCAGGCGAATGCCATGATGGCCTCGCGCGAGCAAACGGCCCCAGGTTCAAGCAGCAGCAGTTCGAGTATCCGGGCGTCCGCTCGGGCCAGGGTTATTTCTTCTGGCGGGCTATCTGAGTGGTTAATGAGTAGCGTGTAGCGGTCAGGATCGAACTCCACAAGGGCGCTATTTTTTAATCGAAAATAGTAGCTCATGAAACACTTCGCGCGTTGTGAAAATAGCGGGCCATTATAGGGATGATAACTAATGGTGCAACTCGACGAAGCGTACTTGTATTGGGCGGTTTGAATTAATAAACTATTGGGGCTCAATTATTTCAAAGTTGAAATATATTGTCGGCTTCTGAATATTCCGCACTACGCAGCGAAAGGCTCCTCCTTTGACTGCGAAGCTCCTGTGCCTGGTCAGCGCTCGGCGATCGTTCAGAAAATAGAACGCTTGAGTCGAATTTCGCCATCTACCGCTCCAAAGGTGATGATTTTAATGTGTGTCCATCAACGCGAAACACCCCACACACATTGAGTCACCCCTTCAGGAGCTACGCCCATGACCTCGTTCAAATACAACCGCCTGAACAAAGACGACGCCGCTGTGCTGCTGGTCGACCACCAGGCTGGCTTGCTGTCCCTGGTTCGTGACATCGAGCCGGATGCATTCAAGAACAACGTGCTGGCGCTGGCCGACCTGGCCAAGTTCTTCAACCTGCCGACCATCCTCACCACCAGCTTCGAGCAAGGTCCGAACGGCCCGCTGGTTCCGGAGTTGAAAGCGCTGTTCCCGGATGCGCCGTACATCGCTCGCCCTGGCCAGATCAACGCCTGGGACAACGAAGACTTCGTCAAGGCAGTGAAAGCCACCGGCAAGAAGCAGCTGATCATCGCCGGAGTTGTGACCGAAGTGTGCGTGGCGTTCCCGGCCCTGTCGGCGCTGGAAGAAGAGTTCGAGGTGTTCGTGGTGGCCGATGCGTCCGGTACCTTCAACGCCATGACCCGCGACGCGGCCCATGACCGCATGAGCCAGGCCGGCGCGCAGATGATGACCTGGTTCGGCGTGGCCTGTGAGCTGCACCGTGACTGGCGCAACGACGTCGAGGGGCTGGCGGCGCTGTGCTCCAACCACATCCCGGATTACCGCAACCTGATCACCAGCTACAACGCCTTCAACGCCGGTAAATAAGCCGAAACGCCCAGGGCACCGACCGTCGGTGCCCGCCAGGCGCAGCACACTTATCCACACCTGGGCCCGTCCGCCGTTGCACGGTGGATGCGGGCATGCTCATCCCAAGGAACGCCGATGAACACTGCATTCCATGACGACCGTAACGTGGTGACTCAGGTCATCCAGCACAAGGTTCGCGCCAATTCGCAGCCCCCGCGCTGGAAACAGGCCGTGCTGACCTACCTGGTGATCTGCCCGATGACCCTGATCATCCCGCAGCTGTTGGCACCGCTGTTCGTGCGCTTCCCGCAAATCGGCGGAACGATCACCAGCAACCTGATCGTCAACCTGTTCGTCATCCTGCCCGTGGTGTTCTTCATCATGCCTTGGGTAACCCGCCGCTGCGCCAGCTGGCTGCGGAGCTGAGCTACCGTTCATGGCAGCACGACTGCTGTGTGTTGCTAGGCTTCAACCGCCCCACCGCAAATCAATCCAACGCCATGCTTGAACCGGCATGCGCTGCAGTTGCGCCTGCGCCGCTGCACCCAGACGGAGAAGACCATGTCCCAGGACCCCAATGACAACAGCCGTCGCCAGTTCCTCGCCGCCAGCACCGTGCTCGGCGCCGCTGGGGCGCTCTGGTCCGCATTGCCATTCGCCGGCGCCGCCGGTTCCGCCCAAGCCGCCACCCAAGGAGGATCCATGACCGCAGACCTGATTCTGTTCAACGGCAAGCTGCACACCGTCGACCGTGAAAAGCCCACGGCCACTGCCGTTGCCATCAAGGACGGCCGCTTCATTGCCGTAGGCAACGACGCCGAGGCCTTGGCCCACAAGGGCACCGCGACGCAGATCATCGACCTCAGGCAGCGCACGGTGATTCCGGGCCTGAACGACTCGCACCTGCACCTGATCCGCGGTGGCCTGAACTACAACCTGGAGCTGCGCTGGGAAGGCGTGCCGTCGGTGGCGGACGCCCTGCGCATGCTCAAGGACCAGGCGGCGCGAACGCCTACCCCGCAGTGGGTGCGCGTGGTCGGTGGCTGGAACGAGTTCCAGTTCGCTGAAAAACGCATGCCCACCCTGGAAGAAATCAACCAGGCGGCGCCCGTGACCCCGGTGTTCCTGCTGCACCTGTACGACCGTGCGCTGCTCAACCGCGCCGCGCTCAAGGCCGTGGGCTACAGCAAGGACACGCCCAACCCGCCGGGCGGCGAGATCCAGCGCGACAAGTTCGGCAACCCCACCGGCATGCTCATCGCCCGCCCCAACGCGATGATTCTCTACGCGACGCTGGCCAAGGGGCCGAAGCTGCCATTGGAATACCAGGTCAACTCGACCCGCCAGTTCATGCGCGAACTCAACCGCCTGGGCCTGACCAGCGCCATCGATGCCGGCGGCGGTTACCAGAACTACCCTGACGACTACCAGGTGATCCAGGAACTGGCAGACCAAGGTCAGCTGACCGTGCGCATTGCCTACAACCTGTTCACCCAGAAGCCCAAGGAAGAACTGGCCGACTTCAAGAACTGGACGTCCAGCGTCAAGCTGCACGGCGGCAACGATTTCCTCCGTCATAACGGCGCCGGCGAAATGCTGGTGTTCTCGGCGGCAGACTTCGAGGACTTCCTTGAACCGCGGCCTGACCTGCCCCAGACCATGGAACAAGAGCTGGAGCCGGTGGTGCGCCATCTGGTCGAGCAGCGCTGGCCGTTCCGCCTGCACGCGACCTACAACGAATCGATTTCGCGCATGCTCGACGTGTTCGAGAAGGTCAATCGCGACATCCCGTTCAATGGCCTGCCATGGTTCTTCGACCATGCCGAGACCATCACCGCGCAGAACATCGAGCGCGTGCGCGCACTGGGCGGCGGTATCGCCATCCAGGACCGCATGGCGTTCCAGGGTGAGTACTTCGTCGATCGCTACGGCGCCAAGGCCGCCGAGCAGACCCCGCCGATCAAGCGCATGCTCGACATGGGTGTGCCGGTGGGGGCGGGGACCGATGCGACACGCGTATCCAGCTACAACCCGTGGACCTCGCTGTACTGGTTGGTCAGCGGCAAGACCGTTGGCGGCATGGCGCTGTACCCGGAGGGCCTGAGCCGTGACACCGCCCTGCAACTGTTCACCCAGGGCAGCGCCTGGTTCTCCAGCGAACAGGGCAAGAAAGGTCAGATCAAGGTCGGCCAGCTGGCTGACCTGGCGGCGCTTTCGCTGGACTTCTTCAGCGTCGAGGAAGAGGCGATCAAGGGCATCGAGTCGGTGCTGACCCTCGTCGATGGCAAGGTCGTGTATGGCGCCGCCGAGTTCGACAAGCTCGGGCCGCCACAGGTGCCGGTGCTGCCGGAGTGGTCGCCGGTGGCCAAGGTGCCGGGGCACTGGCGCGTGGGCACGCCGTCGTTGGCGGCGATGGCGCACCAGTGTGCCGGGCCTTGCGGGGTGCATGCGCATAGCCATGAAAAGGCGCGGCATTCGACAGTGCCGGTGAATGACTTCCAGGGCTTCTGGGGGGCGTTGGGCTGTTCGTGCTTTGCGTTTTGAGGTGAAAAAGGGGCCTTCAAGGCCCCTTTTTGTTGTCTGTTGTGGCCCCATCGCCGGCAAGCCGGCTCCCACAGAAAAACCTGACCCTGCGGTGAACCTGTGGGAGCTGGCTTGCCAGCGATAGGGCCAGTACTGGCTCACGCCATGTCGCTGACGGCGAACTCCTCGGCCAGATGATCGATCAGCGACCGCACGGACGGCAGCAACCCCCGGCGCGACGGGAAAATGGCATGAACGATGCCACAGCGCGGGTGCCAGCCCGGCAGCAACTCCACCAGCCGGCCTTGCGCCAGATCTTCGCGCACCGCGACCCTTGGCAAATGCGCGATGCCGACACCCGCCACCACGAAGTGACGCAGTGCGAACAGGTCATCGGTGACCATGCGTGGCGTATGCGGGATCACCAGGCTGTGGCCGGTAGCCTCGCCCTGGAACAGCTCCCACTGGTATTCGCGCTGGGCGCCGCCCCAATGCACGCTGGGCAGGGTGCCGAGCAGCTGCGGGTCGAAGCCTGCCGGCAACTGCTCCAGGTACTGCGGGTGCCCCACCAGACACTGGGTGCTGTTGCTCAGCACCTTCATCACCATGTCGGTGTTCTCCAGCGGCGGGAAGCGCACGCGCAGCGCCAGGTCGAAGCCTTCATGCAGCAGGTCGACGCGGCGGTTGGTGCTCTCGATGAACAGCTCCACCTGCGGGTACTTGAGCATGTAGCGGGTCAGCATGGGCCCGACCCAGGCGTTGAGCAGGGTGGTCGGGCAGCTGATGCGCACCAGGCCGCGGGGTTCGCTGCGGTTGCGCTCGATGATCTCCGCCGCCCCCTCGGCTTCCACGCGCATGGCCAGGCACCGGTTGTAGTAGGCCTGGCCGATCTCGGTCAGCGAGCAGTGCCGGCTGGTGCGGTGCAGCAGACGCACGCCGAGACGATCCTCCAGGTCGGCGATACGCCGGCTAAGCTTCGACTTCGGCATGTCCAGCGCCCGCCCGGCGGGGGCGAAGCCACCATGTTCGACGACCTGGGTGAAGTAGTACAGGGAGTTCAAATCTTCCAATGATCGTTCTCCAGATGGAACGCTAAGGGCAATTTTCGCAGTCTACCGCAGCAAAGGTGATGATTTTAATCTTTGTCCATCAACGCGAAACAACTCACTACTGAAAGAAACCAAACCCCTTAGGAGCACCGACCATGAGCAACTTCAAATACAACCGCCTGAACAAAGACGACGCCGCCGTACTGCTGGTCGACCACCAGGCTGGCCTGCTGTCCCTGGTCCGTGACATCGAGCCGGACAAGTTCAAGAACAACGTGCTGGCCCTGGCCGACCTGGCCAAGTTCTTCAACCTGCCGACCATCCTTACCACCAGCTTCGAGCAAGGCCCGAACGGCCCGCTGATGCCGGAGTTGAAAGCGCTGTTCCCGGATGCGCCGTACATCGCTCGCCCTGGCCAGATCAACGCCTGGGACAACGAAGACTTCGTCAAGGCAGTGAAAGCCACCGGCAAGAAGCAGCTGATCATCGCCGGGGTGGTGACCGAGGTGTGCGTGGCGTTCCCGGCGCTGTCGGCGCTGGAAGAAGAGTTCGAAGTGTTCGTGGTGGCCGATGCGTCCGGTACCTTCAACACCATGACTCGCGACGCAGCCCATGACCGCATGAGCCAGGCCGGTGCGCAGATGATGACTTGGTTTGGCGTGGCTTGTGAGCTGCACCGCGACTGGCGCAACGATGTCGAGGGGCTGGCGGCGCTCTGCTCCAACCACATTCCGGATTATCGGAATCTGATCACCAGCTACAACGCGTTGACTGCTGGTCAGTAATAGTCCGGTAGTTGTAAGTGAAAAGGCCGGCTCCCAATGGGGGCCGGCCTTTTTCATTGCCTGTACCGGCCCTATCGCCGGCAAGCCGGCTCCCACAGGTACGACGCTGATTCGAATGCAGTGGAGTAGCTGTGGGAGCTGGCTTGCCAGCGATAGGGCCATGGCAGACGGCATCAATCTCTTGCTTGAAGACTTTAAGAAACATGCCACGTTGATAGCGGACGGCGTCACCGCGCAAAATCAAATCACTGAGAACAGACTGGTCAATCCGGAAATTCTTCAGGAGTGGTCGCGCAAGCGCCTGCAAACATGGATCGTCCTGGATATCGCCTGCATTTGCTGCGTGGCAAGCTGGATGGCTTTTGGGCAGTGAACGTATCGGGCAACTGGTGTCTGGTGTTCCGCTTCGTTGGTACCGACGTGGAACTTGTCGATTATCTGGACTACCACTAGGACGTTGAAATCCATACCTATGTACAATCCGCCCCATCCCGGTGAGTCTTTGCGCGAAGACGTTCTGCCTGCAATAGGCATGAGTGTCTCGGGTCTGGCGCGTCACCTCGGTTATTCGCGGGGGCAGCTTTCCACCGTACTCAATGGTCGTGCCGCCATATCCGCTGACTTGGCTTACCGTCTTGAACTGGCAGGTCTCGGCGATGCTCGGCAGTACCTTGCCGAGCAGGCGGCTTACGATCTCTGGCAGGCCGCTCACCGCGAACATCCTCAGATTGCGCGGCTGGTGTTTGCCTGAACCTCAATCCGCATCCGAATCAAACAACCGCTCCAACTCCAACCGTGCCTCCTTGGCTGTCTGCATCACCTTGGCGCGGTCATTGCGCACCTGCCCCTGAGCCACCAGCACCTCCTCATCATGTTGGGTAAACCGCTCGATCCGATCCGCCGCCTGCGCATCGCTCAACCCCAGGCCGACCAGCGCCCGGCGGGTCATCTCCAGGCTCGAATAGAAGGTCTCGCGAATCGGCTCGGCGCCTACGTCCACCAGCTTGTGCACATGCTGACGGTTGCGCGCGCGGGCCAGTACCTTGAGGTGCGGATACAGGCGCTTGACCCGTTCCGCCGTGCGCGTGGTCACCTCGGGGTCGTCGGTGGTGATCACCAGGTACTCTGCCTCGCCCACCTTGGCCGCATGCAACACTTCGCTGCGCAGCGGGTCGCCATAGAACACCGGGGCCTGTTCGAACATGCGGGTCATCTCGATGGCATCCACCGAGGTTTCCAGCGCAATGAACGGGATCTTCTGCGCACGCAGGATGCGCGACACGATCTGTCCCATGCGGCCCATGCCGATGATCACCACGCGCGGTGTGCCCGCGTCGATGGCCTTGTATTGCTCGGGCACTTCATGCGTGGGTTGCGGGCGCTTGAGGGCGCGGGCGCAGCCGAGCATCAGCAACGGGGTGATGGCCATCGACAGGGTGATGGTCATCAGCAGCAAGTCGTAGGTCTGGGTATCGAACAGCCCCTGGTCCTTGCCCAGCTTGAACACCACGAAGGCAAATTCGCCACCGGCCGCCAGCACCATGCCCAGGCGCAGCGCGCTGGCGCTGGTCAAACCACCCGCCAGGCGCCCGACACCAATCAGCAGTACCAGCTTGACCGCCACCAGCAGCAGGGTCAGCCCCAGCAAGACCAGTGGCATTTCCAGCAGCAGGCTCAGGTTGGCGCCCATGCCGACGCTGATGAAGAACAGGCCCAGCAGCAGGCCCTTGAACGGTTCGATCTGCGACTCCAGCTCATGCCGGTATTCCGAGTCGGCCAGCAGCAGGCCGGCGAGGAATGCACCCAACGCCATGGAGATGCCGGCTTCCTCCATCAGCCAGGCGGTACCGATCACCACCAGCAGCGCGGTGGCGGTGGACACCTCTGGCAGGCCGGTACGGGCCACGGTGCGGAACACCGGACGCAGCAGATAGCGGCCGCCGACGATGACGATGGCAATGCTGGCGAACACTTTCAGGCCGTGCTGCAGGCTGTCGCCGTGGCTGGTGTCCGGACCGCTGGCCGCCAGCAGGGGAACCAGCGCGATCAGCGGGATTGCCGCAATGTCCTGGAACAGCAGGATGGCGAACGCCAAGCGGCCATGGGGGGCGTTGAGTTGCTTGCTCTCGGCCAGGCTTTGCAGGCCAAGGGCGGTGGACGACAGTGCCAGGCCCAGGCCAAGGACCACGGCGGCCGGCAGCGATTGCCCGAAGCCGAACAAGGCGATGGCACCGATCACCGCGCCGGTCAGCAGGACCTGCGCGGTACCGACGCCGAACACTGACTTGCGCATCAGCCACAGGCGTTTGGGCGACAGCTCCAGGCCGATGATGAACAGCAGCAGAACCACGCCCAGCTCGGAGATGTGTGCGACGCTTTCAGTGTCGCGGATCAGGCCCAACGCCTGCGGACCAATGGCCACGCCTGCGAGCAGATAGCCGATCACGGCACCCAGCTGCAGGCGTTTGGCCAGGGGGACGGCGAGGACGGCGGCGAGCAGGAAGATCACCGCGGTTTGCAGAAGGCTGCCTTCGTGTGGCATTGGCTCGTACTCCATGAGCTGCCGGGGCAGCGTTAGAACAGTGTGGAGGACAATTCTGGGGAAGGTGGCAGGTCCAGACAATCTGCTGGTCGGGAGAAACATTGTCCCGTTGTAGGTGACAGTTCAGGGGCTCGCGGGGCGGTACTGCAGCGCCTCGGCCAGGTGGGCCCTGGCAATCGAACCGGCCCCTTCGAGATCAGCCAGGGTACGCGCCACTTTGAGCAAACGGTGCGCCGCGCGCAAGGACAGGCTCAATCGCTCGCAGGCGCTTTCCAGCCAGGCCTGATCCGCAGCTTGCAGCGGACAATGGCGCCGCAACCCCTCAAGGTCCAGAAACGCATTGGCACAACCTTGCCGCTGTTGCTGCACCTCACGCGCCGTGGCCACTCGGGCCGCCACATCGGCACTGGTCTCACCGCTGGGACGGTTGTCGAGCGTGGTGGTTTCGCGGGCCACGGTCAGGTGCAGGTCGATGCGGTCCAGCAAGGGACCGGACAGTTTGTTGCGGTAGCGCTGGATCTGCTCGGTGCTGCAGCGGCAGCGGCCAGTGGGGTCGCCGAGGTAGCCGCACGGGCAGGGGTTCATCGCTGCCACCAGCTGGAAACGCGCGGGGAAGCGCACTTTGTCGCGGGCCCGCGCGATCACGATTTCGCCGGACTCCAGTGGCTCGCGCAGCACTTCCAATACGCGTCTTTCGAACTCCGGCAGCTCATCCAGAAACAGCACGCCATGATGCGCCAAGGTGATTTCGCCGGGTTGAGGCCGGCTGCTGCCCCCCACCAGGGCGGGGCCCGAGGCTGAGTGATGGGGATGGCGGAAAGGCCGTTGCGGCCAGCTGTTCAAGGGCGCTTGCCCGCTTACCGATTGGATCGCCGCTACCTCCAGCGCTTCATGCTCATCCAGCGGCGGCAACAGCCCGGGCAGGCGGCTGGCGAGCAAGGTCTTGCCCGTGCCTGGGGGGCCGGTAAAAAGCAGGTTGTGCGCCCCGGCCGCCGCCAGCAACAAGGCGCGCTTGGCCGCAACCTGACCTTGCACCTCGCTCAGGTCAGGGTAAGGCCGCTTCTGCAGGACCAGGCCATTGGCGGAAAAGGGCGGCAGCGGCACCTGACCGTTGAGGTGCGCCACCAGCTCCAGCAGGTGCCCCACCGCATACACCAGCAACCCGCCAGCCAGGCTCGCTTCCTCGGCGTTCTCCCGTGGCACCACCAGCGCCCGCCCCGCTTCCCGCGCCGCCAGGGCTGCGGGCAGCACGCCCTGTACCGGGCGCAGTTTGCCGGAAAGCGCCAGTTCGCCCAGGCATTCGATATCCGCCAGGCCCGCCAGCGGCACTTGGGCATCGGCAGCAAGAATGCCCAAGGCGATCGCCAGGTCATAACGGCCGCCGTCCTTGGGCAGGTCGGCGGGCGCCAGGTTCTGGGTAATGCGCCTTTGCGGGTAATTCAACCCGGAGTTGACGATGGCGCTGCGCACCCGGTCCTTGCTTTCCTTGACCGTGGTTTCCGGCAAACCGACCAGCGTGAGATGGGGCAGGCCGTTGGCCAGGTGGGTTTCGACGCTGACCGCAGGTGCCTGCACGCCAACCTGGGCGCGGCTGTGGACGAGGGCAAGGGACATGGACGCTCCGCTGTCACTGATGAGGGCACCGCTTCCTGCGGCTCTGGCAATCATAGTGAGCAGGAGACTGGGCCGCGCAAGAAGAGTGCGTCGTGGTTTTTCAAGCCAGTGATTTTCCCTGTCTTTTTACATAATCTCGCAAAAAATGGATCCAATAACTTTGCGAAGCGCCGAGCTATGGCTTAGTGTTCAAGGGTTAATCCCGTTGCCACCGGACGACAACGTGATCCATAAAATGGACTTAAGGTACTGCCCGTGCAAACGCTCACTCGCGCCCGCCAACAGATTCGTGAACGGGTGCAGGCCAATGAATTCGCTGAACTCAGCCGCTACATCGATAGCCTTCAAGTGCGCTGGCGGCAGGCGCCGCCCGGCGACTGTCCCGCGTACATGGAAGCGGTCCAGGGGCATATGCTGGTCGACTGGGATGTCGGCAGCAGCAAGGCGCTGACACAGCTGCTCAAGGCGTGGATAGACGCCTGTCCCAAGGCCTACCATCCGCAGGTTGCGATGGGCTTTCACTGCTTCAACCGGGCGTGCCACATCCGTGGCAGCGCTGCCGACGATGACGTCTCGCAAGAGCGCAGGCTGGCTGCAGAGCAGGCCTGTGAAATGGGCGCGGCGCACTTCCTGCGGGCCATGGAACGCAGCCCGCAACCCGTCGCTGCTGCTATCGGGATACTGCAGATCAGTGCGCATTTCCATGAGCCGGGCTGGCTGGTCGAACTGTTTCGCGGCCAGGTAGCGCGCTTCCGTCCCAGCGCGCATGCTGACGTGGAAGTGCAGGAGGCAGCGGCACCCCTGCTGGTCAAGCATGGCCTGGCACCGCTGGTGGAACTGCCGCAGGCATTGCCAGGATGCCTCGATGCGCGCCGGCCTGACGGGGAGGGCGCCAAGGACTACTGGCTTCGTCATGCGCTGGCCTGGCGGCCTGGCTGCTACGAGGCGATCGAAGCCTATGCTCGCTACCTGACGCCGCGCTGGGGCGGCAGCTTTGACGCGATTGACCAACTCGTCAGCGGTCCGCTGTGCCAGTACTGGAGCGAGCGGCAGCGCAATGCGATCCGCTGGTTGGCTGTGGAAGAGGCGTTCTGGCTGCCGCGAGCCGTCCAGTCGCCACAGATCGCGGCATGGCAGCAAACCTTCGAGGCGTGGACGCAACATGACCTCAGGGCCAGGGAACGTGCCACGTTGCTGGCCTTGCGCGGCGCTTTGCGGTACGCCTCGCTGCAGGATTACCCTGGCGCGCTGCACGACTTCGTCGCCAGCGTCGAGCTTTATCCTGACCATGGTTTCGTGTCGAGCATCGGTGAGCCTTTTTACAGCTTTGCCTGCCTCGTGCTGTTTCACGGCGGCGAGGGCGCCACAGCGGCCTTTCGCGATGCCATCGAGCGCCTGTGTGAAAGCCGCATGCAGGCAGCAGCTTGCGCACTGCGTGCCGTGGGGCACCAGTTCGGGTTGTGGGGTTTCCGACAATCCGCCGAACAGGCGCGCGTCTGGTTGCACGCTGCGGTCAATCGCCAGTGCGGGCGCGAGGGCCTTGGCTTCGATGTGCTCGAAGTGCCGCGCCTGCTTTGGGCCGCGAACCTGCACGAAGCGGCGTATTTCCTCTACCAGCAATGCGCCGAGCGCAAGTTGCCAGACGCTGCCGCCGCGCTCTATGAGCTGCACTGCGGCCGGCTGGCCAATACCCCCGAACACTACCGGGATGCCGCATCAGCGGAGCATTGGTTGTTGTGTGCCGCGCAGTCAGGCAGCCAGATGGCCAAGTACGACCTGGCCTGCCAACACTTGCGTGGCGGCGAAGCGTTGCATGAGCGCAGTGCGATGCTGGCGGTCAGGCGCTTGTTGCTCGATTGCCTGGGCAATGAACAACTCGATGCCCGTGCGCGCTTGCAACTGGGCATCCTGCAACGCACCTTCGGCGATGCGCGCGAGCGCGCAGAGGGGGTCGCTTATTTGCTGGGGCTGGTCGAGTTCCCGGATGCGGAGGTCGCCGGGCGTGCCTGCGCGGAGCTTGGGCTGGCCTGGATGCAGGGGCAAGGTACGCGCAAGCAGAGCCGCTTCGCCGCCATCGAATGGGTGAATCGTGCGGTCGCGCTGCAGCCGGGTGATCTTGTCATCGAGCACATACGCGCGCAGATCCTGAACTCGCACAGCGTAGTGAAGACCTTGATCACTGTCTGCGGTGCGGCGTTGTTCCGGGGCGATCTGGATGCAAGGGAGTTGCCGCCCAAGGCTGGCAGTGCGGAACCGGACTGCCAGCGGGCTTCTGCCTGAGTGCGAGCTTTTTAGGGCTTGGCGCCGAGGATGATGTGCGACGCCTTGATCAACGCGGTGGCTTTCACACCGGGGGCCAGGCCCAGCTCCTGCACGGCTTCGCGGGTGACGATGGAGAACACTTCGGTGCCGCCTGCCAGCTTCAGTACCACTTCGGCATTGACCGCGCCGTCGCCGACCCGCAGCACTTCGCCTTGCAGGGCGTTGCGCGCGGAGAGTCTGTAGCCATCGGCATCGGTCATCAGCACCACCCATGGCGCCTTGACCAGCGCGACGGCTTGCTTGCCGACGTTGATGTTGAGGTTGTGCAGGCTGGCCATGGTCACGACTGCCACCAGCTTTTCGCCGCCTGCCAGGGTCAGTTCGACTTCGGCATTGACCGCGCCGGGCTGAACGGCGCTGACGATACCTTCAAAGACATTGCGGGCACTGACTTTCATGTGAGTCACTCCTTTAACCGACGGGTTTTTATTCCTGTGCGGCTGGCGCCATCCGGGCTTCCAGCTCGGCAACTTGTTTTTCCAGGGCCTCCAGGCGTGCGCGGGTGCGCGCCAGGACCACCATCTGGCTGTCGAATTCTTCGCGGCTGACCAGGTCCAGCTTGCTGAAGGCACCTTGCATCAGCACTTTGAACTGGCTTTCCAGTTCTGCCCGGGGCTGGGCGGTATCACTGCTGAAAAGGCGCGAGGCCTGGTCGCTCAGGGCATCGAGAAGGGCTTTGGGCGCGAGCATGTGCGGCTGTCCACTGAATCGGAGAAATGGCTCGCAGTGTAGCACGGGGAAAATCTGCCTTTGATTGCACATTTTTCGAGCAGCCCGCGTCGTTGGCGCGCACCGAAGTTGTGCATCTTTTCAATGCTGGCGACTGGCCAATTCCGACCATTTAACGCAACACCTTGTTTTCCCGCGTTTTGCCGGAACTGGCAAGGTTTCTGCAACGCCCATTGCGAGCCATGCACTGATGCAGTTCTTTGTGACCAAGCAGTGCGCACGCGGAGCCGGATGCCGACGACGCGTTACAAAGCCAACCGCTGCGCTTAGACTTGAGACGGGTTTGTTTTCCTGGGGCAAGTCCACCAAATCGGGAGAGAGTTTCATGAAGCTAGTCACAGCCATCATCAAGCCGTTCAAGCTGGACGACGTACGCGAGTCGCTGTCGGAAATCGGCGTGCAAGGCATTACCGTCACGGAAGTCAAAGGCTTCGGGCGGCAGAAGGGCCACACCGAGCTGTATCGCGGTGCGGAGTACGTGGTCGACTTCCTGCCCAAGGTGAAGATCGACGTGGCCATCGACGACAAGGACCTCGATCGCGTGATCGAAGCCATCACCAAGGCGGCCAACACCGGCAAGATCGGTGACGGCAAGATCTTTGTGGTGAATCTGGAGCAGGCGATCCGCATCCGTACCGGCGAAACCGATACCGACGCGATCTAAGCGCCGAAAAAAGCCTCACCAAACCCAACGCCCCAGGAGAAAACAACATGACTCTGCGTAAGATCGCAGGGCTAGGAGCCCTATTGTCCCTCGTAATGCCGGGCCTTGCCCTGGCAGAGGAAGCTGCCCCGGTGCTGAACTCCGGCGACACCGCCTGGATGCTCACGGCCACGGCGTTGGTGCTGTTCATGACCATCCCTGGCCTGGCCTTGTTCTACGGCGGCATGGTGCGTTCGAAGAACGTGCTTTCGGTCATGATGCAGTGTTTCGCCATCACCGGCCTGATGAGCATTCTCTGGGTCATCTACGGCTACAGCATGGCCTTCGATACCACCGGTATGGAAAAGGGCGTGCTCAACTTCAATTCCTTCGTCGGCGGCTTCTCCAAGGCGTTCCTCAGCGGCGTCACGCCCTCGGGGCTGACATCGGCCACCGCGCTGTTCCCTGAGGCCGTATTCATCACCTTCCAGATGACCTTCGCCATCATCACCCCGGCGCTGATCGTCGGTGCCTTTGCCGAGCGCATGAAGTTCTCCGCGATGCTGGTGTTCATGGGCATCTGGTTCACCCTGGTCTACGCACCTATCGCGCACATGGTCTGGAGCGGTGACGGCGCGCTGATGTGGGACTGGGGCGTACTCGACTTCGCGGGCGGCACCGTGGTGCACATCAACGCCGGTATCGCTGGCCTGGTCTGCTGCCTGGTGCTGGGCAAGCGCAAAGGCTATCCGACCACGCCGATGGCCCCGCACAACCTGGGCTACACCCTGATGGGCGCGGCCATGCTGTGGATCGGTTGGTTCGGCTTCAACGCCGGTTCTGCCGCGGCGGCCAACGGCACTGCCGGTATGGCCATGCTGGTCACTCAGATCGCCACCGCTGCCGCCGCGCTGGGCTGGATGTTCGCCGAATGGATCGGCCACGGCAAACCCAGTGCCCTGGGCATCGCCTCTGGCGTGGTTGCCGGCCTGGTCGCCATCACGCCGGCGGCGGGTACCGTGGGCCCGATGGGCGCTTTGGTGATTGGTCTGGCCTCGGGCGTGATCTGCTACTTCTGCGCCACCAGCCTCAAGCGCAAGCTGGGTTATGACGACTCGCTCGATGCCTTCGGCGTGCACGGCGTTGGCGGCATCATCGGCGCCATCCTCACCGGTGTGTTCGCGGCACCGGCGCTGGGCGGCTTCGGTGCGGTCACCGACATCGGGGCGCAGGTCTGGATTCAGGCCAAGGGTGTGATCTTCACGGTGGTCTACACCGCTATCGTCACCTACGTGATCCTCAAGGTGCTGGATGTGGTGATGGGCCTGCGGGTCAACGAAGAAGTAGAGTCGGTCGGTCTCGACCTGGCTCAACACAACGAACGCGGCTACAACCTGTAACTGCGACGCTGGAAAACGTGCCCGGCTTGCCGGGCATTTTTTTGTCTTTTTTTTGCCTTTTCCTGCAGTGCAAACGGTTTATCACTCACGTTCGCGACGCAGGCCAAAAACTTACAAGAAGCCAGGCATTGATGACGCTTTGCTTTTTCCACGGGCGCGCTAGAATGCGCGCCGAAGGGTGTTGGACGAGCAGTCCCCACGCTTTCCCAGCCTTTGCTAGGCTTGCCAGTAGCGTGTGGCCAGCAGGGGTTCAAGGATTATGTCAGGCCCTGCCAGGAGCAGGGCCTGCTGGGTGCCGCCTCCCATCAGGAGCGCAGGCCCAAGGGCAGTGGCCAACCCACGGCCAGTTGAATTTTCACTGGTGGCTGCCGGTCTACGGCTGCACTGGTCTATAACTAACCTGCTTTTCGCAAGTCATGAGGTAGAACATGAGCGACGACGATCTGGAAAATGATGACCTCGAAGTAGGCGACGAAGACGAGGGTGATGAAGGCCTCGAAGCGGCGGCTGACGACGGTGTCGAAGACGCTGGCGAAGACGACAGCAGCCCGGCCCCTGCGGCCAAGGGCAAATCCAAGGCGGCTGTGTCGGTAGACGAGATGCCGAGCATGGAAGCCAAGCAGAAGGAACGTGACGCCCTGGCCAAGGCCATGGAAGACTTCCTGGCGCGTGGTGGCAAGGTTCAGGAAGTCGAGGCCAACGTGGTCGCCGATCCTCCCAAGAAGCCGGACAACAAGTACGGCAGCCGCCCTATCTGAGTGGCTGAATGCAAAAAAGCCCGCCGTCGCTGCGGGCTTTTTTGTGGGCGATGATTTTGTCTTGCCTGTCCCACAGAGTGCGCCGCCGATCTCTGTGGGAGCCGGCTGCCGGCGATTGGGCCGCAGAGCGGCCCCTGTCAGCGCCAGCGCGCGAGAACGTCGGGCAGCTGAGAAAGTCGCTGAATCTGTGCATCTGGGGCCTTGTCGCCACTCCACGCCTTGCCCTGCGGGTTGAACCACACCGCACGCAACCCGGCGCGCTGCGCCCCGCCAATATCATCGCCGGGGTGGTCGCCCACATGCACCGCCGCGCCTGCCTCGACCTCGCCGCGCTTCAGCGCTTCAAGGAACGGTGCCGGATCCGGCTTGCCGATCCCCAGATCCTCCGCACACAGGGCAAACTTGAAGTAATCCGCCAACCCCAGGCGGCGCACATCGGCGTTGCCGTTGGTGACCACGCCCAAGGTGTAGTGATGGCGCAGGATCTCCAGCACCGGCTGCACCTCAGGGAAGACTTCGACCTGGTGCCGAGCATGCAGGAACACTTCGAATCCTTCGTTGGCCAGCTCCTGCGCGTGCTTCTCGCTGTAGCCGACCGCTTCCAGGGCATGGAACAGCACCCGCCGGCGCAGGGCGCTGATGCGGTGCTTGAGGCCGGGCTCGGCCTGCACCAGGCGCTCACGGATGGCGAACAGGTGCTCTACCGGCACGCCCCCGAGAATCGGCGCATTGGCCTGCAGCCAGTCGCGCAGCACGACTTCCGCGCTGGCGATCACCGGCGCGGTGTCCCACAGGGTGTCGTCGAGGTCGAAGGTGATCAGCTTGATGCTCATGAGTCAGTGCCCTTGCTGCGTTTGGCCCGAGGGTGGGCGCTGTCGTACACCGCGGCCAGGTGCTGGAAGTCCAGGTGGGTGTAGATCTGCGTGGTGCTGATGTCGGCGTGGCCGAGCATTTCCTGCACCGCGCGCAGGTCCTGGGACGATTCCAGCACATGGCTGGCGAAAGAATGGCGAAGCATGTGCGGGTGCAGGTGTTGGCCCAGTTCACGCTCGCCGGCAGCCTTGACCCGCATCTGGATGGCCCGTGGGCTGAGTCGATTGCCCTGGCGGGTGATGAACACGGCGTTGTCGCGTGGGCCACCGATGCCTCGCAGCTTGAACCAGGCCTGCAGCGCCTCGCGTGCCTTGCGCCCAACCGGCAGCACACGCGCCTTGCCGCCCTTGCCCAGCACCTGGACCAGTCCGGCGCCGAGGTCGAGGTATTCGAGGTCGAGCTGGGTCAGTTCGGACAGGCGCAGGCCGGATGAATAGAAGAGTTCGAGGATGGCCTGGTCACGGCGGGCGATGAAATCGTCGTCGACGCCGCCATCGAGCAGCTGCAGGGCACGGTCGGTGTCCAGCACCTTGGGCAGCCGGCGCTCGCCCTTGGGCGCGCTCAGGCCGCTGGCCGGGTCGTGCTGGCACAGGCCTTCGCGATTGAGATAGCGATACAGGCCGCGAACAGCCGACAACAGCCGTGCCAGGCTGCGTGAGGACTGGCCTTGGTGGTGCTGGCGGGCAACAAGCTGGCGCAGTTGCTGGATCTGCAGGTCGCTCCAGCCCGCGATGCCCTGGTTGTGGCAGTACGCGATGACTTTATCGAGGTCGCGCCGGTAGGCCAGCAGGGTGTGTTCCGACACCTGGCGCTCGTTGCGCAGGTGTGCGCAATAAGCTTCCAGCTGGCGTTCCATCAGCGCACCGGACGCAGGGTCTGGGTCAGGCGCGGGACTACCCGGCCGAGCACTTCGGCGATGTAGCCGAGGAACAGCGTGCCGACGCTGCTCTTGTAGTGCTGAGGGTCACGGCTGCCGATCGCCAGCACGCCGTGCAGCCCTTGGTATTCCAGTGCGGCGACGGCGCTGGAGCCCACTTCGAGGCGTTGCTCCTCACCGAACAGGAAGGCCAGCTCTTTCTCGCGCAGGTTGCCGCTGACCGTCTTGCCGCCGCCCAGCAGGCCACCGATGGCCTGCTGGGCCTCGGCGTTGCTGACCCAGCGGCCGACCGGTGCGGCGTTGTCGCCGAACAGGATCAGGCTGACGAACGGCACCTGGAACTCCTGGCGCAGGCTGTCTTCGACCGCCATCACCACTTCTTCCAGGCTGCCAGCGTCGAGCAGGTCGAGGATCAGCCGGCGGGTCTTGTCGAACAGCCGGTCGTTGTCCCGGGCCACGTCCATCAGTTGCGACAGGCGATGGCGCATTTCGATGTTGCGGTCGCGCAGCAGCTTGAGCTGGCGCTCCACCAGCGACACGCTGTCACCACGCTGGTGGGGGATGCGCTGTTCGACCAGCAGTTCGTCGTGTTCGGCGAAGAAGGTCGGGTGGGCGCGCAGGTAGGCGACCACCGCTTCGGCATCGAGCTCACTGGACTGCTGGGGTACAACCTGGGGCTGATCGGTCATGGCGGTTACTCGCTTAGAGACGAACCTGTCCTTCGTAGACGCGCACGGCTGGGCCGGTCATCAGCACGGGCTTGCCGGGGCCGGCCCATTCGATGTTCAGGCGGCCACCGGGCAGGTCGAGGGATACCGGAGAGTCCATCCAGCCTTGGCTGATGGCAGCCACGGCGGCGGCACAGGCGCCGGTGCCGCAGGCCTGGGTCTCGCCCGCGCCCCGTTCCCATACGCGCAGGTTGGCGCGATGGCGGTCGATGACCTGAATGAAGCCGGCGTTCACCCGCTGCGGGAAGCGTGGGTGATTTTCGATCTTCGGGCCCAGGGTTTCCACCGGCGCGCTGCGCACGTCATCGACGCGCAGCACGGCATGCGGGTTGCCCATGGAAACGGCGGCAATCGAGTGGACCTGGCCGTCGACTTCCAGCGGGTAGTTCAGCGCCTGCTCATCGGCAACGAACGGGATTTCGGCCGGAACGAAGCGCGGTGGGCCCATGTCGACGCACACCTGGCCATCGTTCTGCACGTCCAGCACGATGATGCCGCTCTTGGTTTCCACGCGGATGCGTTTCTTCGCGGTCAGACGCTTGTCCAGCACGAAACGGGCGAAGCAGCGCGCGCCGTTGCCGCACTGCTCGACCTCGGAACCGTCGGCGTTGAAGATCCGGTAGCGGAAGTCCACTTCCGGATTGTTCGGTGCTTCGACGATCAGCAGCTGGTCGAAGCCGATACCGGTGTGGCGGTCACCCCATTGCTTGGCGTGCTTGGGCTGGATGTGGGCGTGTTGACTGACCAGGTCGAGGACCATGAAGTCGTTGCCCAACCCATGCATCTTGGTAAAGCGCAGCAGCATGGGTTCACTCCGGCAGCAGGCTTTCGCCAGCGTACAGTTCGGCGACGGTCTCGCGACGGCGTACTTCGAAAGCCTGGTCGCCGTCGACCAGGATTTCTGCGCAACGGCCACGGGTGTTGTAGTTCGAGCTCATGACGAAACCATAGGCGCCCGCCGACTGTACGGCCAGCAAGTCGCCTTCGGCCAGGTTCAGCTGGCGGTCCTTGGCGAGGAAGTCGCCGGTCTCGCAGATTGGCCCGACCAGGTCGTAGGCACGGCCTTCGCCTTCGCGTGGGGTGACCGCGCTGACGCCCATCCAGGCCTGGTACAGGGCCGGGCGGATCAGGTCGTTCATCGCCGCATCGATGATGGCGAAGTCCTTGTGTTCGGTGTGCTTGAGGTATTCCACGCGGGTCAGCAGGGCACCGGCGTTGGCCACGATGTAGCGGCCCGGTTCGAACACCAGGGCCAGGTCACGGTCGCCGACGCGCTCGCGAATGGCCTTGATGTAGTCAGCTACCAATGGCGGCTCTTCATCGCGATAACGCACGCCGACACCGCCGCCGAGGTCCAGGTGGCGCAGGTGGATGCCACATTCGGCGAGGCGGTCGATCAGCACCAGCAGGCGGTCGAGGGCGTCGAGGAACGGGTCGACGGTGGTCAGCTGCGAACCGATGTGGCAGTCGACGCCGACCACTTCCAGGTTCGGCAGCTGCGCGGCACGCACGTAGATGGCTTCGGCGTCGGCGATGGCGATGCCGAACTTGTTCTCTTTCAGGCCGGTGGAGATGTACGGGTGGGTACCGGCATCGACGTCCGGGTTGACCCGCAGCGAGATCGGGGCAACCTTGCCCATCTCGGCGGCCACAACCTGCAGGCGCTCGAGCTCGTCGGTGGACTCGACGTTGAAGCAGTGCACGCCGACTTCCAGGGCGCGGCGCATGTCTTCACGGGTCTTGCCGACGCCGGAGAACACCACGCGATCGGCACGCCCGCCTGCGGCCAGCACACGCTCCAGCTCACCGCCGGAAACGATGTCGAAACCTGCACCCAGGCGCGCCAGGATGTTCAGCACGCCAAGGTTGGAGTTGGCTTTGACCGCGAAGCAGACCAGGTGATCGACACCTTGCAGGGCGTCGGTATAGCTGCGGTACTGGGCTTCGATGTGGGCACGCGAGTACACGTAGGTGGGGGTGCCAAAACGTTCGGCGATGGCCGACAGGGCCACGCCTTCCGCGAACAGTTGACCGTCGCGGTAGTTGAAAGCGTTCATGTGATTTCCTTACTCAGCAGGCGACTGCTCGGGCTCGATGGGCTGCTCGTCCTGCGGCTGTACCGCCGGCGCGTGCTGGTGCTGATGCGACTTGTGGCTGCCTTTGCCATCCTTGCCATCTTCAGGCAGGTACAGAGGGCCTTTCTGACCGCAGGCCGAAACGAGGCAGGCAACCGCGACCAGCGCCGCAAGTGAGGAAATCAGGCGCTTCATGGGTGAAATCCTTTGAAATATGCAGTATTGCGCCCGAGTATACCGAGCGACCGGCGGATTGCCTATGCAAGAGCCGGTCCGCCGGGCGGGCTATGCTTGTGGGCCAGCGGCTAACCTTTGCATTCAGCGCCAAGCGCCCGTATCTTGCCCGGCTTGCCTGTAATGCAGCCAATTTCGAGGTTCCTGCAATGAGTTTGAGCGAAGCGCGTTTCCATGATCTGGTCGACGCCACCCAACAGGCTTTGGAAGACCTGTTCGACGAGAGTGGCATGGACCTGGACATGGAGAATTCCGCCGGCGTCCTGACCATCAAGTTCGACAACGGCAGCCAGCTGATCTTCAGCCGCCAGGAGCCGCTGCGCCAGCTGTGGCTGGCCGATCGTTCCGGTGGCTTCCACTTCGACTACGACGAAGAGAGCGGCAAGTGGGTGTGCGAGAAGAGCGAAGAGCTGCTGGGCGAAATGCTCGAGCGCATCGTCTGGGAGCGAGCCGGCGAGAAGCTGGACTTCGACGAGATCTGACATGACTGCCCAGGCGCGGCCAGCCAAGCCGCTGTACAGCAACATCAGCCCCGCGGTGCCTTCGCCGTGCATCAGCGTCTGCCGGCTGGATGAGCACAAGGTGTGCACCGGCTGCCATCGACACGTCGAGCATATTCGTGAATGGCGCTCGGCCGACGATGAACGGCGCCGGCAGATTTGCCGTGAAGCCGAGGCCTTGCGCGCACGGGCTTGAGTATTTGCCCGTCTGTGGTAGTGTCGAGGCATGCGTCGCTGACGCCACAGTATTCACAAACCCCGCCCTTGGGCGGGGTTTTGCTTTATCTGCCCATCGAAAACCGCCTGTTAAAAGGAGCCTGACTGGATCATGAGCACCAAGCCTTCCCTCATCCTCACCCGATTGGACGTACAGCGTCTCGAGCGCCTGATCGACAGCCTCGACGAAAGTACTCCGGGTGTGCTCGCCCTGCAGGAGGAGCTGGACCGCGCCGAGCAAGTGGTCAGCCATGAGGACGTGCCAGCCGGTGTGGTGACCATGAACTCGCGCGTGCACTGCCGCGAAGAGGCCAGCGGCAAGGACTACCACCTGACGCTGGTGTACCCGAAGGATGCAGGCGGCGAGGGCAAGGTCTCCATCCTGGCGCCCATTGGTTGCGCGTTGCTGGGCCTGTCGGTGGGCGAGCAGATCGACTGGCCGGCGCCGGGGGGCAAGACCCTCAAGCTGAAGCTGCTGGAAGTTGAATATCAGCCGGAAGCGGCGGGTGATTTCGACCTCTGATTCAAGGCTCCAGGGTTGCCTGCAACTGCGCCAACCCATCATTGAGCGCCTGCTCGAGCGCTCGCTTGTAGCGCAAGTACAGCAGGGTCGAACCCTGCTCATCCTCGAGCAGCTCTGACAGGTCCAGGTCGGTGATATAGCAGCGGTAGTGCCCGGCACTGCGGCGCTGGCCGAGGATCTGCCGGGCGACCACGGCATACAGTTCGTCACCATGTTCCAGCTCGGAAAACTCCTGCTGGTCGCAATACAGCGTGACATGCACTTCATCACCCGCGCCGGCCTGCAGAATGGCTTGCACCTCGTAGTACGGCTGGCCGTTGCCATCGCGTGGCGCTGGGCGGGCCTCGCTGCTGCGCGCCTTGCCTGGCCCTGAGGGCAGCAACTGGGCGTAGTGGATCTGCAGCGAAGCCTGCTGCACATAGTCCAGTGGCAAGCGCGCATCGCGGCGCATCACCACCGACCGCAGAAAGCGCTGAATCGGCAGCAGCAGGTGGCTTTCGTCATGCAGCGGCAGACGCTGCTGCCACAGGGCGTTGTATTCATCCAGCACATAAAGGTCGGCCCAGCCGTCGAGCAGGCGGTAGAACACCTGGATGCAGTCGGGGCGGCCTTGTTCCAGCACCAGCGGCAGGTCGTGGTCCTGCAAGGCATTGGCATCCAGGTGCAGCGGGCTGTAGACGTTGCGCTCTTCCCCCAGGCAATCGAGCACGGCGGCATGCCCGGTCAGCGTCGTCAGGTTGACCTGCCCGGGCAGCAGCTCCAGCACATGGGTGTGCTGCGCCACTTGCACGAGATAGCGGTAGTTTCGGTCCTGGTCCAGCAGCAGCTGCACGGTGTCGAAAATGTCCTCGACCCGCTGGCTGATGGCTTGCGCGCGGTTGTGGCAGAAGCAACGCACCCGCACCCGCGGGCGGTGGCTGCGCTGGCCGAGACTGTTGAGGAAGTCGCGTAGGCAGCGCAGCAGGGCGTGCTCGCCGTCGTAGCGCTGCACCAGCACTTCGTTCCAGCTGTTCAGGGTGATCTGGTCGAGCGTCAACACCAGGTTTTCGCGAACGCCTGCGTAGCTCAGCGAGTCGGTGCGCTCGGTGGTCATCAGGATGTTCAGGTCGCGGTGGTGGCGCAACGGGTCGACGCCAACGTTGACCAGCAAGAGGATCTCGTCGGCCACGCTGGGTTGCAGCAGGCGCACTTCGCTGACCGGCTCCAGCGGCAGGGGGATACTCTGCTGCAGGCTGCCGATCAGGTTGAACAGCTCGAATTCGCTGAGGTCACTTTCGCCTGGGTGCAGCGCCAGGCGCGTGCTGCTGTCGATGACGCCGTTGCGGTGGGCCCAGGCCAGCAGTTCGAGCAGTTCGCGGCAGCGCTTGATCGGGCTGAAATGCTCCCATTCGTGCACGCCCAGGTTGCCGTTGTACAGACCCCAGTGGTAACTGCCGGGCTCTTTTCGGTTGGGTGACTGGACCAGGGTCAGGGTGTCTTCGGCGAGGTCTGGGGCAATGCTGGGGTTGATCACTTCGATCTTGCCGGCGCGGCGTTCGAACGCCGCGTACAGGCGTCGGCCGAGGACATTCAGGTCGCGCTGTTCGGCGCGATTGCTGACGTTCTGGTTTTGGGCAAACTGGCCGAGAAAGCGATAGCTATGGTTCAGCTCGGCCACCAGTTCGCGGCGCTCGACCGCTACCTGGCGCACCTTCCATTGGCTGCGGCTGTCGAGCAGGGCCAACTGGCGTTGGTCCCAGCCCCATTCGTCCGCCAGGCGTTGCAAAAGCCGACGCTGCCAGCCGTTGTTGCGGGTGCGATCGAGGCCGCTGAGCTTCTTGTTGACCTTCAGGTACAGGCTGCGCCGTACCAGTTCCAGGCGCGTGGTTTCGCCGCGTTGCTGCAGGTAGTGTTCGATCCGCCGGTAAACCATTACATAGGGGTCGAGCTCGTCGAGGTCCAGGCGATTGGCGAACACTGCCTGCTTGTAGTCCAGGCTCAGGCAGCGCACGGCGGGATGCTCGCTGGCGTACACCTCGGTCAGCAGCAGCTTGAGCAGCGACTTGTACGGCGAGTCGATGCCCTTGAACAGCTGCCACAAGCCGGCCCCGACGAACTCGCCGGGCGGGATATGCGCCAGGTGGCCGAGGTCGAGGGCATCGGTGCTGCGGATGAAGCGTTTGTTCAGCAAGGTGTCGCTGTAGCGCTGATAGTTCTGCTCTTCATAGACCGGCACCAACCACCATAGCGGCGTGCGCCCGGCCAGCCATATCGCAGTGCGGTAGAACTCATCGAGCAACAGGTAGTGCTGGGTCGTGCCGCAGTCGTCGGAACTGAGCTGGCCGTCGCGCTGGCCTTTGGCGAAGCTCTGCGGGTCGATCAGGAAAAAATGCGCTTCGGCGCCCAGGCTGGCCGCCCAGGATTCGAGCAGCTGGCATTTGCGCTGCAGTTCTTCGCGCGGACCTTCGGCCAGGCCAGGGGCGTGGCAGACCCACAGGTCCATGTCGCTCTGCTCGGCCTGGGCCAGGGAGCCGAGGCTGCCCATCAGGAACAGGCCGTGGATGGGGCGGTGGGGGTTACCCAGGCGCGTCTTGTAGCTGAACGAACGGGCCAACCGCTGGCCTTCGGCGACCAGATCGGCAGAGGGCTCGAAGCCTGATACGCCCGCTGGCGTGCTGCCGGAGACATAGCCGGGCAGCAACGGGTGGTTGACGTGGAACAGCAATGGCAGAAGGGTCAGCACCTGCTGCTGGCGTGTCGAAAGCCCCTCCAGGGCGCGCTCGAGCCGGCCTTGGTTCAGCTGCAGGAACCGCGCACGCAGCTTCGCCAGCACCTTGCGATCGATGCCGTCGTGCAGGTCTGGGCGGATTTCGTGGGGCTGGTTCATTGCGCACTCAGGGGCAGGCTGGGGAGCTGAGGCGAGTTTAACCTGAGTGGAGCACTCGGATAAGCAGCATGTGGGTTCTTGACGCCATTTTTCTAGCGCCTGTGCGGACCCTATCGCCGGCAAGCCGGCTCCCACATCGATCACCGCTGACCTTGTGGGAGCCGGCTTGCCGGCGAAAGGGCCGGTACAGGTTTACGCAGGCTGCGGGGTCTTGAGGATGTTCAGCAGCAGTTGCACGCTTTCTGCCGCGTCATGCCCCAGGCTAGTGAGGTATCCGCCATCGGGCTGGTCGGTCAACTGCTTCTCGTGCAGGCGTTTTGCCGCGGCGACAAGGGCGGGTGCTGCGTTCGCGTGAATCTTGATGCCTTCCTGGCTGCTGTCCAGGGTGAACAGGGCGAGTACTTCCAGTTCGGCGATCAGTTCGGGGGTGAAGGACATGGCGACTCCTGACTTCCAGACGAGGATGGCGGCACCGCCAGCGGTGCCTGACCCTGGAGTGTAGTCGGGTTATTCGTCCTCGCCTTGATCTGCCTCAGGTGGCAGCTCGGGAAGCGCGCGCAGGGCGGTTTCGTACCACTCGGCGTTGAAGGGGCGATCCTCGGCGAGCATGTTGTCGATCTCGATGGCGAGTACATGGGCCATGAGATTGAGGATGTCTTCGCGCTCGTAACCGACCAGGCTGAGCTTGTTGAACGTGGCCTTGGCCGCCGGCGGTTCGCCGCTTTCGATCTGGTTCTCGATGGCCTGGGTCAGCGTTGCCTCGGCGAAGGCTTCGTCGTCGTCATTGTCGATGTCGGTGGGCTCGCTCATGGCGCTACTCCTGATGTGGGGCGTACAGTTTGCCACGCCCGCGCTGGTCATGCCTTGCCGATCGGTCTATAAAAGCCGGGCCATCCCCATACGGCCTGGAGGCTGTTACCCATGCTCAAGCTTCACGGATTCGCGGTCAGCAACTACTACAACATGGTCAAGCTGGCCTTGCTGGAAAAAGGCCTGTCGTTCGAGGAGGTCACGTTCTATGGCGGCCAGGCGCCGCAGGCGCTGGAAATCAGCCCGCGTGGCAAGGTGCCGGCGCTGGAGACCGAACACGGCTTTCTCAGCGAGACCAGCGTGATCCTCGACTATATCGAGCAGACCCGGGGTGGCAAGGCGTTGCTGCCGGCCGACCCGTTCGAGCAGGCCAAGGTGCGCGAGCTGCTCAAGGAAATCGAACTGTACATCGAGCTGCCGGCACGTACCTGCTATCCCGAGTCGTTCTTCGGCGCGGCGGTGGAACCGTTGATCAAGGAGCGTGCACGGGCCGACCTGCTGGCGGGGTTTGCCACGCTCAAGCGCAATGGCCGCTTTGCACCTTATGTGGCGGGTGAAGAGCTGACACTGGCTGACTTGATGTTCTGCTTCTCGGTCGATCTGGCCTATGCAGTGGGCAAGAAAGTACTCAACGTCGACTTCCTCGCAGACTTCCCGGAGGCCAAGGCGTTGCTGGAGAAGATGCGCGAGAATCCGCACATGGCGCAGATCCTGGCGGACAAGGAGGCGTCGATGCCGGCCTTCCTGGAGATGATTCGCAGCGGTAAGCGCTGAGGGCAGGGGCCGCTTTGCGGCC
This sequence comes from Pseudomonas sp. NPDC089396, assembly GCF_044749545.1. Classification (NCBI taxonomy): domain Bacteria; kingdom Pseudomonadati; phylum Pseudomonadota; class Gammaproteobacteria; order Pseudomonadales; family Pseudomonadaceae; genus Pseudomonas; species Pseudomonas sp. NPDC089396. Next base: position 317,783 of record NZ_JBIVIC010000001.1, read on the forward strand.
CTTTCGCGACGCAAGGCCGCTCCTACAGGGAATCGCGTACCCCTGTAGGAGCGGCCTTGCGTCGCGATAGGGCTACGAAGCAGCCCCAGGGTCTAGATCAGCGCGAAGCCAGCAACGCCTTGCCGCGCACGACAGCTGCACGCACCTGCGCCGGCGCCGTACCACCAATGTGGTCACGCGCATTCACCGAACCTTCCAGCGTCAGCACGGCGAACACGTCCTGCTCGATCTGGTCGCTGAACTGGCGCAATTCTTCCAGGCTCATCTCTGCCAGGTCCTTGCCAGTGTCGACGCCATACTTCACCGCATGACCGACGATTTCGTGGCAGTCACGGAACGGCAGGCCACGGCGTACCAGGTAGTCGGCCAGGTCAGTAGCGGTGGAGAAGCCGCGCAGGGCCGCTTCGCGCATGATCGCATGGCGCGGTTTGATCGCCGGGATCATGTCGGCAAAGGCACGCAGCGAATCGCGCAGGGTGTCGGCGGCGTCGAACAGCGGCTCCTTGTCTTCCTGGTTGTCCTTGTTGTAGGCCAGCGGCTGGCCCTTCATCAAGGTCAGCAGGCCGGTCAGGGCGCCGAACACACGGCCGCTCTTGCCGCGAACCAGTTCAGGGACGTCTGGGTTCTTCTTCTGCGGCATGATCGAGCTGCCGGTGCAGAAACGATCGGGCAGGTCGACGAACTGGAACTGCGCGCTGGTCCACAGCACCAGCTCTTCGGAGAAGCGCGACAGGTGCATCATCGCCACGCTGGCAGCTGCGCAGAATTCGATGGCGAAGTCACGGTCCGAGACGCCGTCCAGCGAGTTTCCGGCCACGGCTTCGAAGCCCAGCAGCTTGCAGGTCAGTTCACGGTCGATCGGGTAGGTGGTGCCGGCCAGCGCGGCGCTGCCCAGGGGCATGCGGTTGGCGCGCTTGCGGCAGTCGACCAGGCGCTCGTAGTCGCGGCTGAGCATTTCGAACCAGGCCAGCAGGTGGTGGCCGAAGGTGACCGGCTGGGCCGTCTGCAGGTGGGTGAAGCCCGGCATGATGGTGTCGGCTTCACGTTCGGCCTGCTCCAGCAGGCCCTGCTGCAGGCGGGTGATCTCGGCCAGGATCAGGTCGATTTCGTCACGCAGCCACAGGCGGATGTCGGTGGCCACCTGGTCGTTGCGGCTACGGCCGGTGTGCAGCTTCTTGCCAGTGATGCCGATGCGGTCGGTGAGGCGTGCCTCGATGTTCATGTGCACATCTTCGAGGTCCACGCGCCAGTCGAAGTTGCCGGCCTCGATCTCGCCCTGAATGGTCTTCAGGCCGTCGATGATGGTGTCGCGTTCGGCATCGCTGAGCACGCCGACCTGCGCCAACATGGTGGCGTGGGCGATCGAACCCATGATGTCGTGGCGGTACAGGCGCTTGTCGAAATCGACCGAAGCGGTGAAGCGGGCGACGAAGGCGTCGACGGGTTCACTGAAGCGGCCGCCCCAGGACTGATTGGTCTTGTCGGTGCTCATGGATTCACTCGTTGAAGGCGTGAACGAAAAAGTGCCGCCGATAATAGCAGGGTTGGGCGTGCCGCCGAAGGACGCCGGTCGAGAGAAATCTGCGGCAAACCATGGTACAGGTGGGCGAAGCGGATATTCACCGATTGAACGGCAGTGTTCCACGGACCGTCTACAGTTGGACAAAGGACTGGCAGTGAATCTGCCGGCTCAGTGAATCTTTGGCCTTCGCACTGGTCTAGAGCGTGACCGCAGTGTCGCTCGACCTGCATCTGTCTACGCTATACCTGTGCGAGACTCACTCAGGAATCCAGAGCAATTATGAATGTCCTGATCGTTGATGATGAACCCCTGGCCCGTGAACGCCTGACGCGGCTCTTCGGGGAACTGGAGGGGTACACCGTGCTGGAGCCCAGCGCCACCAACGGCGAGGAGGCCCTGGCCCTGATCGAAAGCCACAAGCCCGATGTGGTCCTGCTGGATATCGGCATGCCGGGCCTGGATGGCCTGCAGGTCGCCGCTCGCCTGTGCGAGCGCGAGGCACCCCCGTCGGTGGTGTTCTGTACCGGTGACGATGAATACGGTGCCGAGGCGTTCAAGGACAGTACCCTCAGCCATGTGACCAAGCCGATTCAACCCCAGGCCCTGCGCGAAGCGTTGCGCAAGGCAGAGAAACCCAACCGTACCCAGTTGGCGGCGTTGACCCGGCCAGGCAGTGAAGGCGGGGGGCCGCGCAGCCATATCAGCGCGCGCACGCGCAAGGGCATCGAGCTGATCCCTTTGCCGCAGGTCATCTATTTCATTGCCGACCACAAGTACGTGACGTTGCGCCACGAAGCCGGAGAGGTGCTGCTCGATGAGCCGCTCAAGGCTTTGGAAGACGAGTTCGGCGAACGTTTCGTGCGTATCCACCGCAACGCCCTGGTCGCCCGCGAGCGCATCGAACGCCTGCAGCGTACGCCGCTTGGGCATTTCCAGCTGTTCCTCAAAGGCCTGGACGGTGACGCCCTGACCGTCAGCCGACGGCACGTGGCTGGCGTGCGCAAGATGATGCAGACGCTCTGAACAGGTTCTGCGCATCTTTTGTAGGAGCGGCCTTGCGTCGCGAAAGGGCTGCGCAGCAGCCCCAGAATTGATGCTTCAACTCACAGACCCCGGGGCTGCTGCGCAGCCCTTTCGCGACGCAAGGCCGCTCCTACAGGCACCGGCGGAGCTGTTATCATCGACAGCATTCCTAAGCATCGGGGCGTTCCATGTCCACTCGCGAAATCCGCATTGCCACCCGTAAAAGTGCCTTGGCCCTGTGGCAGGCCGAATACGTCAAAGCCCGCCTCGAGCAGGCGCACCCCGGCCTGCTGGTCACACTGGTGCCCATGGTCAGTCGTGGCGACAAGCTGCTCGATGCGCCGCTGGCGAAAATCGGTGGCAAGGGCCTGTTCGTCAAGGAACTGGAAACCGCCTTGCTCGAAAACGAAGCCGACATCGCCGTGCACTCGATGAAGGACGTGCCCATGGACTTCCCCGAAGGCCTGGGCCTGTACTGCATCTGCGAGCGCGAAGACCCGCGTGACGCCTTCGTGTCCAACCACTTCGCCAGCCTCGATGCCCTGCCGGCAGGCAGCATCGTCGGCACCTCCAGCCTGCGCCGCCAGGCCCAGTTGCTGGCGCGCCGGCCCGACCTGAAAATCCATTTCCTGCGGGGCAACGTCAACACCCGCCTGGCCAAGCTCGATGCCGGCGATTACGACGCGATCATCCTCGCCGCTGCCGGCCTGATTCGTCTCGGCTTCGAACAGCGCATCACCGCCACCCTCAGTGTCGACGACAGCCTGCCGGCTGGCGGCCAGGGCGCGGTGGGTATCGAATGCCGCAGCGCGGACAGCGAGATCCATGCCTTGCTGGCGCCGCTGCACCATGCCGATACCGCCGACCGGGTGGTGGCCGAGCGCGCCTTGAACAAGCGTCTGAACGGCGGCTGCCAGGTGCCCATCGCCTGCTATGCAGTGCTGGAAGGCGAGCAACTGTGGCTGCGTGGACTGGTCGGCCAACCCAGCGGTGGCACCCTGCTGGTGGCCGACGCCCGCGCCCCGCGCAGCAACGCCGAAGCCTTGGGTGTACAGGTTGCCGAAGACCTGCTGGGCCAGGGCGCTGAAGCCATTCTGAAGGAAGTCTACGGCGAGGCCGGGCACCCGTGAGCCCCTGGCGCCTCTTGCTGACGCGGCCTGCCGATGACTGTGCGACGCTGGCCCAGAGCCTGGCAGCCGCTGGCGTGGCCAGCAGTTGCCTGCCCTTGCTGGCGATCGAGCCGGTCGAGTTGGAGTATGCGCAGCGCCAGAAGCTGACCGCACTGGCCAGCTATCAGGCGCTGATCGTGGTCAGCAAGCCGGCCGCCAGGCTGCTCCTTGAGCGCGTCGCGCAAAACGGCCTGCAGCCCCCGCAAAAAGGCTGGTTCACCGTTGGCGAAGCCACGGCGGCGGTGCTGCATGACGCAGGCTTGCAAGTGGCCTTCCCCAGGCAGGGCGACGACAGCGAGGCCTTGCTTGCACTCCCGGCCCTGCGAGAGGCCATGGCGGTTGCCACTGCGCGCGTGTTGATCGTTCGCGGTGTCGGAGGTCGCGAACTGCTGGCCGAGCGTCTTGCAGAGCAAGGTGCTAGTGTCGATTATCTGGAACTGTATCGTCGCTGCCTGCCGGAGTACCCGGCGGGCACATTGCTGCGCCGCATCGAAGCGGAACGCCTCAATGGCCTGGTGGTCAGCAGTGGGCAGGGTCTTGAGCACTTGCAGCAGCTGGCCGCCGCCGATTGGCCGCGGATAGCGCGCCTGCCGTTGTTCGTGCCAAGCCCGCGCGTCGCCGAGCAGGCACGGGCCGCCGGGGCGCAACAGGTTGTGGATTGCCGTGGTGCCAGTGCCACGGCCTTGCTGGCAGCCGTGCAGCGCAGCGCTGCACCTGCCTCTTAAGGCGCTAAGCTCAGAGCGGAGTGCCCCCATGCAAAGGATGGATACGTGAGCGAAACTGTCTTGTCGAACAATGATCAGCCGTCGGCCCAGGAGCCGACGCAACCGGTTACCACCCCATCCGCCAAACGCTCTGGCAGCGGCCTGGCGGTGCTGGCGTTACTGGTAGGCGCTGCCGGGGTTGCGGTGGGCGGTTGGGGTGTCTGGCAGGTGCGGCAGCTGCAAGGCAGTGAAGTGAACCAGGGCCAGCACCTGGAGGCGTTGAACCAGCGCGCTGCCGCGCTGCAGCAGCGCGAGCAGCAGATCAGCGCCCAGTTGGCCAGCCTGCCGGCCGCCAGCGAGCTGGAAGACCGCCGCCGCCTGGTGGCGCAACTGCAGGGCGACCAGCAACGCCTCAGCCAGCGCCTTGAAACCGTACTGGGCGAGAGCCGCAAGGAATGGCGTCTGGCCGAGGCCGAGCACCTGTTGCGCCTGGCCACCCTTCGCCTCTCGGCGTTGCAGGACATCACCAGTGCCAAGGCGCTGGTCGAAGGCGCCGACGAGATCCTTCGCGAGCAGAGCGACCCTGGCGCCTTCGCCGCCCGTGAGCAACTGGCGCGCAGCCTGGCGACACTCAACAGCACCCAGCAACCGGACCGCACCGGCCTGTTCCTCAAGTTGGCCGCCCAGCGTGACCTGGTGCAGCAGCTCAGCGCCCAGTCGCCGGAGTTCGACAGCAATGCCGATGCGCTCGGCGCTCTGACCGCCGATGGCGATGGTGCCAGCCGGCTGTCGCAGTGGTGGGCCGAGATCTCCAAGTACTTCCAGATCGATTTCGACGCTGACGAGAATGTGCGGCCGCTGCTGGCCGGGCAGTCGCTCAACCAGCTACGCCTGGCCCTGAGCCTGACCATCGAACAAGCCCAGTGGGCTGCGCTCAACGGCGAGGCCAAGGTCTACACCCAGGCCCTGGATGACGCGCGCAGCGTACTGCTGGCCAACTTCAACGCGGACAACCCGCAGAGCAAGGCCATGCTCGACAGCCTCAACGCGCTGGCCGATCAGCCTGTCTCGGTGGTGACCCCTGACTTGAGCGAGAGCCTGGCAGCGGTACAGGCCTACATTCAGCGCCGCCACCTGCCCGCCGAAAACGAAGGGGGCAAGCCATGAAGCGTGTCTACCTGCTGGCGGTGCTGGCGATCGTGATCGCCGCGGCGCTGGGCATCGCGGTGGCCAAGCACAGTGGCTACGTGCTGATTTCCTATGGCGGCTTCCGCTACCAGTCCGGGCTGTGGGCAGCGCTCGCTGCGCTGGTCGCCATCGTCGCGCTGGTGTGGCTGCTGCGTTACCTGGTGGGCCTGGTCTTGACTTCCAGTGGCGTGGTCAACCCGTGGTCGCGGCGCAACCGTAGCCGACGCGTGCGCATTGCCATCGAACAGGGCCAGCTGGACCTTGCCGAGGGCCGTTGGGCCAGCGCGCAGCGCCACCTGCACCGTGCCGCCGAAGCTGAACGCCAACCGCTGCTGTACTACCTCGGCGCAGCGCGCGCGGCCAATGAACAGGGCCGCGTACAAGACAGCGACAGCCTGCTTGAGCGCGCCCTGGAGCGGCAGCCCCAGGCCGAACTGGCCATTGCCCTGACCCATGCACAGTTGCAGATGGACCGTGGCGAAAGCGATGGCGCCCTGGAAACCCTGCTGGCCATGCAAGAGCGGCATCCGCAGAACAATCAGGTGTTGCGCCTGCTGCAGCGCCTGTACCTGGAACGTGGCGATTGGTCGGCCTTGATTCGTCTGTTGCCCGACCTGCGCAAGCACAAGGTGCTCCCGGTCAACGAGCTTGCCGCGTTGGAGCAGCGCGCCTGGGGCCAGAACCTGAGCCTGGCGTCCACCCGTGGCGACGATTCGCAGAGCGCTCGCCAGTCACTGGAGCGTGCTTGGCAGCAATTGACCTCGGCGCAGCGCCAGGAGCCGCAGTTGGTACTGGCTTACGCCGAGCAGTTGCGTCAGGTGGGGGCCCAGGGCGAAGCCGAGCAGGTACTGCGCGGCGCACTCAAGCGCGAATACGAGAGCCATCTGGCGCGCCTTTATGGTTTGGTGCGCGGCGATGACCCGGCGCGTCAATTGCAGACGGCTGAAGCCTGGCTCAAGGATCACCCGGAGGATCCGAGCCTGCTGCTCACGCTCGGTCGCCTGAGCTTGCAGAACCGCCTGTGGGGCAAGGCCCGCGATTACCTGGAAAGCAGCCTGCGCATGGAGCGCAACCCGGAAACCTGTGCCGAGCTTGCCAGGTTGCTGGCGGGGCTGGGCGAGACTGAACGTAGCAACCAGCTATTCCAGGAAGGGCTGGGCCTGCTCGATGAGCGCCTGCTGGCATTGCCATTGCCAGAAGGCGTACGCGCATGACCCACCCCAGGGCCCGCGCTGAGGCGCGGGCCCTGGGGGCAGGTAATTTCCCTAGCGAATCAGGTTACATCTCCATCACCATTCCAAAGAATTCTCCTACAGCTAGGTTGGAGTTTTCCCCCTCTGCTCAGTGACTTCTCGCCACTGTCTTGCCTTGAAACAAAGCGCGTCTTTCCTCTACCGTTTCAAGCCACTTCATTCACCACCGGACCTCCATCACCCATGTCGGCCCGTCTGCGCACGTTTTTTCTTCCCGCCTGCCTGGCCTCGTTGGTTGTGCTGGTCGCGACCTTCTACCTGGAAGCGACGTTGGGGCTGAAGCCTTGCACGCTGTGTTTCAGTCAGCGTGTGCTGTTGGGCGTATATGCAGCGATCTGCCTGTTCGCCGCGGTGCATGCGCCCGGTTCACTGGGCGTTCGGCGGTATGCCAGAGCAGCGCTGGCCAGTTCGGCAGTTGGCGCGCTTTTGGCGGCGCGGCATGTCTGGCTGCAAGGAGCTGACCCTGCCAGCCATGTTTGCCCGTCGTCGATCTGGCGCGTGTTCGACCAGCCTTGGGGTGACGCGGCACGACAGCTGGTGATGGGCGGCTCGGACTGCAGTTCGCTGACCTGGAGCTTTCTTGACCTGACCCTGCCCGAATGGAGCCTGCTGGCTTTCCTGCTGCTGGCGACGCCGCCCGTGGTCTTCTTGCTGGCGTATCGTTTCCGCACCCTCGGCAAAACTTGACCCAGCGCAAGGCCTTGGCGCTAGCGCGACCAGTGGTGCTGCGCAGGGGTATTAAACGCTTGTATGAACTTTGTCTGCTGCGTACCTTGATGGTCAGCACGCGCGGGAATAATCTCCCAGCACGCATACTGAAAACACAACTGCTCGATGCCGTCCTGCTGATGTCACCTTTGTGCTGCATGTCGTGGTGCGAGGTGCAGCGGCATCTACCCAGAAGGGAAGAGATCGCCATGCTCGATAGTTGTCAGAACGCCCAGGAACGCTGGGGTGGGGTTCACAAGCTGATCGACCGCTGGCTCAAGGAACGAGAGGAGCTGGTTCAGGCTTTCCGCGCCTTGCGCGATGCCAAGCCGGCTTTTGCAGACAAGGACAAGAACCGCGATTTTTGCGCGGTGTTGGTCGATTACGTGTCGGCCTGGCATTTCGAAGTCAGCGAGCAACTGGTCACCGAGGCCAAGGCATTCGGCGACCAGAAGGCCTTGAAGCTGGCTGAAGAAATCAACCCAAGGATCAACGACATCACCCAGATCGCATTGGCCTTCAATGACCACTGCGAGAAAGGCGAGTGCACGGATACCGAACGCTTCGCCGAGAAACTGGGCAAGCTCGGCAGCCTGCTGCACGAGCGCTTCGAGCTGGAAGACTGCCTGATCGAGGTGCTGCACACCGCGCACAAGGAAGAGGGCGTGGTCCAGGCCTGAGGCCTGTATCAGTCGCCTACCGCAAGCAGCTCGATCTCGAATACCAGTGGTGTGTAGGGCGCGATCAGGTCACCTGCGCCCTCGGCACCGTAGGCTTGGGCCGAAGGGATCACCAGGCGCCATTTCGAGCCCACTTTCATCTGCGGCAACGCCACCTGCCAGCCTTCGATCACCGAATCCAGGCTGAGCCATTGCGGCTGCTGGTTCTGGTCGAATACCGAGCCGTCCGGCAGCCTGCCGACATAGCGCACCTGTACCTTGCCGTTGGCTTTTGGCTGTGCGCCATTGCCGCTGCTCAGCTCACTGTAAAGCACACCTTCTGGCAGCTCATGCACGCCGGCACGTGCGCGTTCACTGGCCATGAAGCGCGTTTCGATCGCTTGCAGCTGCGTCACTTCGGGCTGCTCGGCTGCGTTGCCCGCCTGCGCTTCGTGCTGCTGCAGAATCGCTTGCATGCGTGCCTTGTCGAGTTTCAGTGGCTGGTTCTGATAGGACTGGCGCAGGCCTTCGACCAATGCCTCCAGTTGCAGCCCAGGGACCTCCTGGCGCAGGCGTTCGCCCAGGCTGGCGCCAAGGCTGTAGGCAAGGTCAGGGTCGTCGTTGGGGGCAGCCTCGGGGGCGGCCAGGGCGAAGGGCGCCACCAGGCACAGGCCAAATACAAGATAACGAGGCATGCTCAACTCCAGCTCAATGAGCGATGAAGTATGCCAGCCTTGTTGGGCAGCTATGCGTAAATATCAGCAGCGATTTGTTAAGCAACTACACTTTCACGGAGCTGCAAGATAACAACTTTGCCCAGGCATGCAACGCGGCACGAGTGATACTGTCACATGCCCTAGCGGCAGTAGCAGCAGAAGCATAGTATGAGCCGCAAACTCGTCAGCCAGGAGGTAAACCATGTCGGCTAAAAAGAAGCCAGTAAGTACGCCATTACACCTGCTCCAGCAACTTTCGGGCAGCCTGCTCGAACATTTGGAAGATGCCTGCTCGCAAGCGCTGGCTGATGCGGAAAAACTGCTGGCCAAGTTGGAAAAGCAACGCGTCAAGGCCCAGGAAAAACTGCATAACGGTCGCGTGAAGTTGCAGGACGCGGCCAAGGCAGGCAAAGCCAAGGCCCAGGGCAAGGCGCAGAAAGCGATCGGTGAACTTGAAGGGCTGCTCGATGCGCTCAAAGAACGCCAGACGCAGACCCGTACTTATATTCAGCAACTCAAGCGCGATGCTCAGGAAAGCCTGAAACTGGCCCAGGGTGTTGGCAAGGTGCGCGAAGCTGCTGGCAAGGCACTGGACCAGCGCGCGGTCGCGGCCAAATCGGCTAAACCTGCCGCTGCCAAGGCACCTGCGAAAGCTGCAGCCAAACCTGCGGCCAAGGCGGCTGCAAAACCCGCTGCCAAGGCACCGGCCAAGGCACCTGCTCGGGCTACCGCTGCCAAGGCACCGGCCAAGGCACCTGCTCGGGCTGCCGCCGCCAAGGCTCCAGCTCGAACCGCAGCTGCCAAGCCAGCTGCCGCCAAGGCTCCAGCTCGCACTGCAGCTGCCAAGCCAGCCGCTGCCAAGGCCCCGGCCAAAGCTGCTGCGGCTAAACCTGCTGCCAAGCCGGCCGCCGCCAAAGCCGCTCCGGCAAGAGCTGCTGCCGCTAAACCCGCCGCCAAGCCTGCCGCCGCCAAAACCGCTGCCGCCAAGCCCGCTGCAAAACCTGCAGCGGCCAAGCCCGCTGCGAAACCGGCCGCCAAGTCTGCTGCTGCTAAAGCCCCTGCCAAGCCGGCAGCCGCCAAATCGGCCGCCAAGCCAGCCGCAGCCAAGCCCGCTGCCAGGACTGCAGCCAAGCCCGCCGCCAAGCCGGTTGCGAGCAAGCCGGCCGAAGCCAAACCGGCTACTTCGACCGCCCCTGCACCGGTGACCAACTCGGCTGCTGCACCGGCAGCACCTTCGGCACCCGCCAGCACCTCGGCTCAGGCGCCTTCGTCGGCCTCCTGAAGCCCTGCGGCCGCGACGCGCAACTGTTCCAGCGCGTCGTGGCCACGGGCCTGGTCGGGTGCCAGCCAGGCCAGCCAGTCGCCCGTGCTCGCGTGCGCGTCTGCGGGCCATTGCTGGGCGCATGCCTGCAGGCGCTCCAGCAACGTCCTCTCTGCTTGTAGTTCCAGCCCTTTCACCTGCTCTCTCAGCGCCGCCAGGTGCGGGTCGTGCTGCGCGGGCGTTCGCCATGCCTGGCGCAGACGGCGCAGAGGCGTCACCACCTCCCGCTGCCAAGGTTCTGCAAGTGCGCGCAATGCGGCTGCGCGCGCAGGGTTTGGCTCGACGCCGCGCGCCTGCAACCAGGTCGCACACAGCAGCAGGCAGACATCGCCATCCAGTGCCTGCACGTGCAAACAGGCCGTTTCGACACCGGGCCGTGCATACAGGGCCAAGGCGTGATTCCACAGGTCGGTGTACATGATTCCACTCACGCTACGGGCCGAGGAAGCTGGTAGACTCCGCGACCATCATGATCAGACTATCCAACCTCACTTTACAGCGTGGTCCGCAGCGCTTGCTAGAAGGCGCCGAGATGACCCTGCACACCGGTCACAAGGCCGGCCTGATCGGCGCCAACGGTGCCGGTAAATCCAGCCTGTTCGCCTTGCTGCGCGGCGAGCTGTCGCCCGATGGCGGCGACTGCCAGCTGCCCGCTGACTGGCGCATCGCCCACATGCGCCAGGAGGTCGATACCCTCGATCGCCTGGCCGTGGACTATGTGCTCGACGGCGATGCGCGCCTGCGCAAGGTCCAGGCCGAGCTCGCCGTGGCCGAGCAGGCCCACGACGGCACCGCGCTGGCGCGCCTGCACAGTGAGCTGGAAAGCGCCGACGGCTACACCGCCGATGCGCGTGCGCGCAAGCTGCTGGCGGGCCTTGGCTTTACCAATGAGCAGATGGACCGCCAGGTCGGTGACTTCTCCGGTGGCTGGCGGATGCGCCTGAACCTTGCCCAGGCATTGATGTGCCCGTCCGACCTGTTGCTGCTCGACGAACCGACCAACCACCTGGACCTCGATGCCATCCTGTGGCTCGAAGACTGGCTCAAGGGCTACCCCGGCACACTGTTGCTGATCTCCCACGACCGCGACTTCCTCGATGCCGTGGTCGACCATGTGCTGCATGTCGAGCAGCGCAAACTCAACCTGTACAAAGGCGGCTACAGCGCCTTCGAGCGCACCCGCGCCGAGCGCCTGGCGCAGCAGCAGCAAGCCTACGAGAAGCAGCAGGCCCAGCGCGCGCACATGGAAAAGTACATTGCCCGCTTCAAGGCCCAGGCCACCAAGGCCCGCCAGGCGCAGAGCCGGATCAAGGCCCTGGAGCGCATGGAGGAGCTGTCGGCGGCACATGTCGATTCGCCGTTCGACTTCGTCTTCCGAGAGTCGGCGAAGATTTCCAGCCCGCTGCTGAGCCTCTCCGAAGGCCGCCTCGGCTATGGCGACAAGGCGATCCTCGACAAGGTCAAGCTGCAGCTGGTGCCGGGTGCGCGGATCGGCCTGCTGGGCCCTAATGGCGCCGGCAAGTCGACCCTGATCAAGAACCTCGCCGGCGAGCTCGAGCCGCAGTCGGGCCGCCTGGTCCGTGGCGAGAACCTCGCCGTCGGCTACTTCGCCCAGCACCAGCTCGACTCGCTGGACGACAAGGCCAGCCCGCTGCTGCACCTGCAGCGTATTGCCCCGACCGAGCGCGAGCAGACCCTGCGCGACTTCCTCGGTGGCTTCGACTTCCACGGTGATCGCGTCGACGAGCCAGTGGTGAATTTCTCCGGTGGTGAGAAGGCCCGGCTGGCCCTGGCACTGATCGCCTGGGAACGGCCTAACCTGTTGCTGCTCGACGAACCGACCAACCACCTCGACCTGGAAATGCGCCTGGCGCTGACCATGGCGTTGCAGGAGTTTTCCGGTGCCGTGGTGGTGGTTTCCCACGACCGTCATCTGCTCAAGAGCACCACCGACGAGTTCCTGCTGGTGGCCGACGGCAAGGTCGACACCTTCGATGGCGACCTGGACGACTACAGCCGCTGGCTGGTCGAATTCCGTCAGCGCAGTGCGCCGGCGAGCAATGCCCCGGTCAACCCGGACAAGACCGACAAGAAGGCCCAGCGTCAGGCCGCTGCAGCCTTGCGTCAGCAGCTGGCGCCGCACAAGAAGGTCGCCGACAAGCTGGAGACCGAGCTCAACCAGGTGCATGCGCAGCTGGCCGAGATCGAGACGGCGTTGGGTGACAGTGGCTTGTATGAGGCGGCACGCAAGGATGAGCTGCGTGACCTGCTGGCGCGGCAGACCAAGCTCAAGCAGCGTGAAGGCGAGCTTGAAGAGGGGTGGATGGAAGCCCTGGAAACGCTGGAGAGCATGCAGGCTGAGCTTGAGGCGTTGTCCTGATTCATTGATGTAGTCAGTGCTGGCCCATCGCCGGCAAGCCGGCTCCCACAGATGCGCCCTGTGATTTCCCCTGTGGGAGCCGGCTTGCCGGCGATAGGGCCGGAACAGGCGCCAGAAATTCTGCAGAAATCACTGGTCATTTTTTCACCAACCCCTTAGCTTAACGTTTTGCAACATATGTCGAGCGAGGTGTGTGATGTCGATGGAAGTGTGGTTGGGCTTCTTTGCCGCGTGCTGGGTGATCAGCCTTTCACCGGGCGCCGGGGCGATTGCCTCGATGTCCAGCGGCCTGCAGTACGGTTTCTGGCGCGGTTACTGGAACGCCCTGGGCCTGCAGCTGGGCCTGATCGTGCAGATCGCCATCATTGCCGCCGGTGTCGGCGCCATCCTCGCTGCCTCCGCCACCGCCTTCCAGATCATCAAGTGGTTCGGTGTCGCCTACCTGATCTACCTGGCCTACAAGCAATGGCGTGCGTTGCCGATGGACATGACCGAGGAATCGGGCGTGCGTCCGATCGGCAAGCCCCTGAGCCTGGTGTTCCGCGGTTTCCTGGTCAACGTCAGCAACCCTAAGGCGCTGGTGTTCATGCTCGCGGTGCTGCCGCAGTTCCTCAACCCGCATGCACCGCTGTTGCCGCAGTACGTGGCGATCACGATCACCATGGTCACCGTCGATATGCTGGTGATGGCGGGTTACACCGGGCTGGCGGCTCGGGTTCTGCGCATGCTGCGCACGCCCAAGCAGCAGAAACGCCTGAACCGCACGTTTGCCGGGTTGTTCATTGGTGCAGCTACTTTCCTGGCGACGTTGCGCCGCGCGCCGATCTGACCGATTGTTGGGGCTGCTTTGCAGCCCTATCGCGACACAAGGCCGCTCCTACAGGGTTCGCGAACGTCTGTAGGAGCGGCCTTGTGTCGCGAAAGGGCCTCGCAGAGGCCCCAGCTATTTCGGCCTCTCCACCATCCCCTTGAGCAAGTCCAGCGGCATCGGAAACACGATGGTCGAACTCTTGTCCCCGGCAATCGACCCCAGCGTCTGCATGTACCGCAACTGCATGGCCCCCGGCTCCCGGCTCAGCATCTGCGCCGCCTGCATCAGTTTCTCCGAAGCCTGCAGCTCCCCTTCGGCATGAATCACCTTGGCCCGCCGCTCGCGTTCCGCCTCGGCCTGGCGGGCGATGGCGCGGACCATCGATTCGTTGAGGTCGACATGCTTGATCTCGACATTGGCCACCTTGATGCCCCAGGCATCGGTCTGGGCGTCCAGCACCTGGCGGATGTCCAGGTTGAGCTGTTCGCGCTCGGCCAGCAGCTCATCCAGTTCGTGCTTGCCGAGCACCGCGCGCAGGGTGGTTTGCGCCAGCTGGCTGGTGGCGACCAGGAAGTCCTCGACCTGGATGATCGCCTTCTGCGGGTCGAGCACGCGAAAGTACAGCACGGCGTTGACTTTGACCGAGACGTTGTCGCGGGTGATCACATCTTGCGGCGGCACATCCAGCACCACGGTACGCAGATCGACCCGCACCATTTGCTGGATCACCGGAATCAGCAGGATCAATCCCGGCCCCTTGACCTGCCAGAAGCGCCCCAGCTGGAACACCACGCCACGCTCGTATTCGCGCAGGATGCGAAACGCCGAGAGCAGCAGCATCGCCAGCACGATCAGCACGGCGCCAAAACCCAATTGCATGAACATCGTCATTCCCCTTGCGCCGCTGCGGCGGCGCTCACTTCCAGCATGACCCCATGGCGTGCCGTGACCCGCACGTGCTGGCCAGTTTGCAGGGGTGTCGCGCAATGGACTTGCCACTGTTCCCCCTGGGCCTGCACAGAGCCGCAGAAGGGGTCTTCAGCTGTGACCTGGGTGACGGTGACCAGGCTGCCGACCAGGCCGGCATCGCCACTGACCAGTGCCCGCTGACGCGCTTTCATGGCCATGCCCAACACGCCGCCGATCAACAGCGCCGAGAGCACGGCCAAGGTGGCGATCAGTGCCAACGGGATGCCGAAGCCGGGCGCATCGGTGTCGACCAGGATCAGTGCACCGACCACGAAGGCAACGATGCCGCCGAAACCGACCACGCCGAAACTGGGCAGGAACGCTTCGGCGATCATGAAGGCGATGCCGAGCAGAATGAGTGCCACGCCGGCGAAACTCACCGGCAACAACTGCAGCGCATATAACGCCAGCAGCAGGCAGATGCCACCGACTACACCACCGACCGCCGAGCCTGGGTTCATGAATTCGAACAGCAGGCCGTAGACGCCGATCATGATCAGGATCAGCGCCACGCTGGGGTTGGTAATGACTGCCAGCAGGCGTGTGCGCCAGTCCGGCAAGTGTTCGACGAGGGTCGCGTCGCGGGTTTGCAGCGCGTGCGACTGACCGGCGGCGACGAGCGTCTTGCCGTCGAGCTGGCGCATCAGGTCGGGCAGGTCGTCGGCCACCTGATCGATTACCTTCAGGCGCAGCGCTTCACTGGCCGGCAGGCTGACCGCCTCGCGTACGGCCTGTTCCGCCCAGTCGGCATTGCGCCCCCGCAGCTGGGCCAGACCACGGATATAGGCAGCGGCATCGTTGACCTGTTTCCGGGCGAGGGTTTGCTCATCCTCGCTCGGTTTGGCCTTGTCGTCCTTTGGCGCGCCAGGTGGACCACCGATCTGCACCGGTGTAGCGGCACCGAGGTTGGTCCCGGGGGCCATGGCCGCCACGTGGCTGGCATACAGGATGTAGGTGCCGGCGCTGGCCGCGCGGGCGCCGCTGGGGGCGACGAAGGTGGCCACCGGGACCGGGCTTGCGAGGATCGCCTTGATCATCTGGCGCATGGCGCTGTCCAGCCCGCCCGGCGTGTCCATGCGGATGACCACCAGCTGCGCGCCCTGGTCCTTGGCCTGATCCAGGCTGCGAACCAGGTAATCGGCGCTGGCCGGGCCGATGGCGTCGTCGATGCTCAGCACCCAGACCGTGCCGGGCGCTGCAAAGCTACTCGGTGCACAGCCAAGTAGCAGCAACAGCATCAACCAGCGGCAACAGCGAGCGAGCACCTGTCGTCACCTCGTGGGTTTATATCATTGAAGTTTAGTCGTGGCTGCCGGGGTACGGCCTAAACTTGAACATTGGGGGCGAAACCGGAGGTGCATCATGCGAATGGCCAAGACCTTGCAGCAGCGCCTGGACCAGGCCAACTGCGACTACGACATCATTCCCCACCCACACTCGGCCACCAGCCTCGAATCGGCGCGCACGGCCGGGGTACCCGCAGAGCGGGTCGCCAAGTCGGTCATGCTCGACGACCGTCATGGCAACTACATCATGGCCGTGCTACCGGCCAACCGGCACCTGGACATGAGCAAGGTGCGCATGTCCGGCGCCTGGCAACTGACCCGCGAAAGCGGCCTGCCGAACCTGTTCGGCGATTGCGAGCGCGGCGCCATTCCGGCAATGGGTGACGCCTACCAGATAAAGATGCTGCTCGATTCGAGTCTTACCCGCCAGGGCGATGTCTACCTGGAGGCGGGCGATCACGATCACCTGATCCACATGAGCATGGAGCAGTACCTGAAACTGGTACCGCAAGCCGAAGTACGCGAGCTGTGCTGATGTGCACAAACCAATGCCGGGTTGGCGTCGTGGACGGCCTGCCCGGCACATGAGGAGGAATCATGGAAGCACCGATCCATCCATTCGCCGATCTGTTCAAGCAACTGGGCCTGCCCGACGACGCCAGGAGCATCGACCAGTTCATCACCAGCCACTCACCGTTGAAGAACGAGATCAAGCTGGTGGATGCGCCGTTCTGGACTGATTCCCAGCGCGCTTTCCTGAAAGAAAGCATCAATGAAGATGCTGATTGGGCGGAGCCTTTCGATCAACTCAACGAAGCATTACGCCGCCCGCGAAAATAAAGCGCCGAGCGGCACCTGATGAGTGATTTGGCCGTTGCTATGCTCAGGAAAAACAAGAAGGGGATACGCGCTATGAAAGATCCCTACGCACCAGGTTTCTGGTGCTCCGTGACGATCCTGGGCACCCTGACGGCCGGTTATTTCTACGGTATCCGCCAAACCCAGCAGATGACCCAGGCTGTGCAGTTCCTGTACGCCGCGGCCGCGGTGACCGCGGCGGTCGCGCTGATGGGGCTGACGTGGATTGCCTGGCAGCAGTTGCACCTGAACAAACGTGAAGTGAGGCAGGGGCGAACGCTGCTGACCATCTGGAACACCAAGGTCGCCCTGCGCCGCGTCGAGACGGTGTTCGACCGCTATTTCTGGGGCAGCTACTGGCATTCCGGGCGCACCTTCGAGGAGGTGATGGGCGAACTCAAGGGTACGCCCCTGGAGCAGAGCCTGGATGCGCTGAAACGCCAGTGTCGAGCGCTCGACCGCGAGATCCACGACCACCACCACCATTGGCTGGCCAATGCCCGCGACCTTTCCAGCGTGGCCACGGCCATGGCGCGCGAGCGTTACCAGCTCGACCTGTGCGAACCGTCGAGCACCGGCCATGGCAACACGGCGGTGCTCAACCGCGACCTGGAAGTGCTGGTGTACACCTGGTCGGCGCGCCTGCGCAGCTTCGACCATCAGCTGGACGAGCTGGAGCGCGCTTACCACTAGCGGGGGGTCATTCGCCGCGAATGTACTGCTCCAGCTGCTGAATCAGGCTGGCCTGTTCCTTGATGGTTTCCTTGACCAGGTCGCCAATCGAGAGCAGGCCCAGCAATTCGCCATGATTGACCACTGGCAGGTGGCGCAGGTGACGGTCGGTCATCAGGTTCATGCAGTACTCAAGGTTCTGCCTGGGCTCCACCGTGACCACCGGCGCGCTCATGATTTCCCGCACTGGCGTGGCTGCCGAAGAGCGGCCCTTGAGCACCAGCTTGCGGGCATAGTCACGCTCGCTGACGATTCCCACCACCTGGTCGTTCTCCACCACGGGGAGCGCACCGACGTTTTTCTCCGCCAGCAGTTTCAGCGCGTCGAGCACCGAGTCATCCGGGCCGATGGTGTACACGGTCTGGTGCTGGGACTTGGTCTTGAGGATTTCTTCGACGTTCTTCATACGGGCCTCTGCAGATGGAAAAACCGAGCTCTCGGAGTAAATAAAGCATCCGGCACGCCGGCCTGCACGGCAATGCAGGAAACGGCATTGAGTCAATTGAAAAACGTCATGGGTGAACCGATTGCGTGCAACGCGCATGGGTAAAAAAGCGCTGTGATGAGGCGGCAATGCATACCCAGGTGGGGTAATAATCTGTGACAATGCATGTCAAGTTGCCATCATTCAGATCTTTTTCGGCAAGGAGCCGCCATGCAAAACATGTTTCGCCTCACGGCGCTAAGCTGCGCCTTCATCACCGCTGCTGGTTGCAGTACTCAGCAGATGGACAGTATCTCCAAGAGCGTGAAAGACATTGGCAGGGACTACGGCATGCCAGTGCTGTGCGGCGTTGGCGTCGTGGCCGGCGGCGCTGCCGGTTACGCCCTCAAGGGCAAGGACGGAATCTTGCCGGGCGTTGCAGTCGGCGGCACGCTGGGTTGCGTCGTCGGTTATGTCTGGCAGTCCCGTCTGCAGGAGCTTGACCGCATCGCCAAGGAAGAGAACCTCAAGATCACCACCGAACAGTTGACGGTCGCTTCGGCCGCCGTGGTGACCGCAGTGCCAGAACAGGCAGGTCTGGTGACCCAGATCGAAGATACCGGCATGTTCGCCACCGGCTCCGACCAGTTGACCACCAGCGGCCAGCGCGCCGTGGCCAAGTTGGCGCAGATGTATGCCAAGCCTGCCGCCACTGACAAGCAGGCCGCAGCCAAAGAGTCGCAGATGCGTCGCATGCTGATCGTCGGCCACAGTGATGCCGTGGGTAATGCCGACTTCAACCAGAAGCTCTCCGAGCGCCGCGCCAAGACCGTCGGCAAGGTCATGCTGCAGGCGGGGATTCCCGCCAGTGCAATCTACTACCAGGGGGCCGGGGCTTCGCGACCGATTGCCGATAACAGCGACCCGCTGCTGCGTGGCCAGAACCGCCGCGTGGAAATCGTCGAACTGGCCAACGAACAGGCTCTGGTGATGCGGGCCCAGGCCGAAGCGGGCAACACGCGCTACCTGCACTATGGCACCTCGACCACGGCCAAACCCAAGGCCACCAGCACCGCCCAGGTACGCAGCAAGCCTGCGTCGAAACCCACCCGGCAGGCGACTGCACAACCCGAAACGACCGTGGCCAGCCTCCCTGACCGTTCCAGCCCCGCCAAGGCGGCGGCCTCTGCTCGCCCGCAAGTCGACTTCGCCGGGACGCCCGTGACCAGCTACCAATGGACCATGGCGCAGAGCATCAAGCCGAAACAGAGCGGTTTCACCCTGGTCAGCAGCGCCTATGCCGCGCAGATGCCGATGTCCAGTTGCGAAGCCGACATGCCACGCAATGCCGGCGAAGTCCTGAGCATGGTCAACGACCAGCCCCTGGAGCGTCGCGCTACCAAGGACTACCTGCCGGGTTACAACAACCGGGTCTGGGCCAACCTGGTCAATGGCCACCTGGTGACGGTGTCGCCGGTATCGATTCTGCGCGAGAACGCCAGGGTCGACCGCCAGCCGATCCTTCAGCTGGTCGAAGACTACAAGCAGCCCACCCAGCACAAGCCACGGACCATGAAGGCCGTGGCCAACACCTACGAAGGCGAAAGCGAAGTGCTCTACCGGGTCTTCACCCGCGACGGCCAGGCATCGATTTCCTGCATGGATATCGTGTTCAGCAAAGGCAACGCCGAGGTCAGCCAAGGCGCCTTGTTCTATGCCGCCGGCAATGACGCTTTCGTTGCACCCTACAAGCCGACCCCGGTTATCAAGTAACCCCAGTCAAGGACGTCCTGAATGGAAGACTTATCGCTCGCTGCACTCAAATCACTGGTTCTTGCCAATCAGTTGCTCTCAGCCGGCCTCGTTTCGCTGCTGGTCACTGCGCTGATCGTGCGCAACTACTGGGAAGAGGTGTCGTACTTCCTGATCCGTGTGTGGCACAGCTTCCCCTTGATCGGTACGGTGGCGCGCCTGTCGCGCAAGCGCTCTTCGGTCGACAGCGATGGCTGGATCAACCACGAAGTGACCTTGGCCAAGCCGTATTTTGGCCAGTTCAAGAAGTACATGAAGGGCGCCAACAGCTACAACGCCTCCCTCGACTACCTGGCCAAGGCCGGTGAAGCGGGGCGCTCGCCGCGCCCGGCCTGGGTACTGGTGCTGGTGCTGATGCTGGTACTGATCGAAGCCATGGGTTTTGCCTACGTACTGGCAGGCTGGATGAACATGGATGCCTCGACCAATGACCGCCATTGGCTGACCGCGGGTACCGCCATCCTGCTCGCCGTGGCCTCGGCGTTCTTCGCCGAAGCCGCCGGTCACACGCTGCACCACAACAGCCTGATCGCCCGGGCCCGCCACTGGTGGCAAGGCGAAGAGCCGTCCAAGCGCTCGCGTTCGCTGAAGGCCAACAAGGCGATCAACCTGGAGGACTCCTTCACTGACTCGGACAAGCCGGACTACGAGCAACTGCTGGCCCGGGTGAAGGACGTCAACTCCAACGTATCGCGCAAGTTCGTCTGGCTGATCGTCTGCGGCGTGTTCGTGGCGGCCATGGCCGTGGGTGCGTTCGTGGTGCGTTCGGCGACCCTCGACAGCATCGAGACCGAAATGGTCAACGGCATGCGCGCCGAGACGGCGGCGCAGACCTCTAGCGTCGGTTCGCCTTTCGACCTGCCGGCAGAGTCCCAGGCCATCAACGACGAGGCTGACAACGCCACCCTCGACGACAAGATGCATGCGATCCGTCAGGCCAGCCTGACCACCTACATCATGCTGTCGCTGATCTACATCGCCATTCAGGGCATCAGCATCTGGCTCGCCAGCCGTTACTACTTCGCGGGCACTCACTCGTCGACCGCCTGGCGCCTGACCCACGAGTATGCCACCGCCGAGGAAATGCTCGACGCGATGGACCAGAAGCGCAACGCCATCGCCAGCCACGCCGACGACAAGCTGCGCCGTCTGCAGACCGCGTTGTCGAGCCGCGACCATACCGACGCTGCTGTGCTGCACGCGCTGGAAGGGGAGAACACCGCACATCGCAACTTCCTCGCCTACGTCGAGTACAAGGCTGGCAAGGTTTCGCCTCAGGCGGTCAAGCCCAAGCCTGCTGTCGAAGTGGCTGCACCAGCACCAGTACCGGCCCCAGCACCTGCGGCTCAACCCGTAGTAGCCGCCCCGATTGCACCGCAGGCCCCCGTGGTCGACCCGGCCGCCGCGGCCGAAATCAAGGCTTCGGACTTCCACGATGTCACGGGCCTGCCGGAAGAAAGCCTGGCTGCCGCCAGCCGTGCGCTGAATGTCAGCGAGGCGCAACTGCGCGACGTGCGCGAGCAACAACAGGCGCTCAAGGCGCTTGGCCTGTTCCCGGCGAAAAAGGAGGGCATGCACTCATGAGGCTTGCCAAGGCCCTGATCCTTGCGCTGGCGCTGCCTTGTGCAGCGCTGGCCGCCGAACGCAACGACCTGCAGAGCTGCTACGCACGCAACGGCCTGGTCGACATCAAGCCGGCAGGCTCCGGCCGCGAGCTGGTGGTGATCATCGATCAGACCATCCCGATGCCTGAAGATCTGCAACGCAGCAGCTGGGGCCAGATCGACCGGTTCGTGCAGGCGGGCGACCGGGTCAGGCTGTATACCTTCTCGGCGTTCCTGCCGGGTGAGTATCAGCGCCTGGTGTATGCCGGCGAGCTGGACATGCCGTTGCAGGGCGATGTGCGCGACGATGTGAACATGCGCAAGCTGCGTGGCCTGGACCAGTGCCTGGCGGCTCAGAAAAAAGCGTTCCAGGCCGGCTTTGGTGGCCTGTTCGTCAAGGGCCTGCGCGAGGCCCGCCAGGACATCCCCAAGAGCGAGATCATGAACACCCTGCGCCGGGTGGGTGAAGACATGAGCAAAGAGCAGGGGGTGGAGGAGCGCGTGGTGTACCTGATTTCGGACATGCTCGAGCATTCCGACTACACCAGCTTCTACGCGGCCAACCAGATCAAGCAGCTCAATGTCGGCAACGAGCTCAAGCTTGCGCAGAGCAAGGGGCTGTACGCGGACCTGCAAGGCGCCAGGGTGTATGTGTCCGGCGCAGGCCTGGTTACCGATGCGGTGAAGCATGCGTATCGATCCGGCAAGACCATGGATGCGCTGAACGACTTCTGGGCGCAGTACCTGAATGCGTCCAATGCGACGCTGGAAGGGTTTGGTACGCCGAGCCTGAGTACCGATCTGCGGTAAGCGCTGTGGCCCTATCGCCGGCAAGCCGGCTCCCACAGGTACACCACTGAATCTGAAAACAGTGGAGTACCTGTGGGAGCCGGCTTGCCGGCGATAGGGCCAGTGCTGACGAATCAGAGCTTCGGCATCTGCCCGATCCGCACCACCATCTCGCTCACCACCTGCAGGTCGAGCATGAACTGCTCAACCGTCTTGAACTCGTTGTCGTTGTGCCCGGTGTACTTCACATCCGGCATGGCCAGACCGAACTGCACGCCGTTGGGCAAGTCATGCACCGAGGTCGCGCCGGCCGACGCGCCGAACGCATGCTTCATGCCCAGGTTCTCGCTGGCAACGTCCAGCAGGGCCTTGACCCATTCACCCTCGGGGTTGCGATACATCGGCTCGTCGAGGCTGTAGTTGAAGGCCACCGAGGTGTGGCTCCCGCGCGCCCATTGGCCCAGCTTGTCGGCCATTTCGTCCTTGATCGTGGCCAGCGGCTTGCCTTTCGGGATGCGCAGGTTGACGGCCAGCTTCAGGCCTTTTTCATCCACGCCGACAAAGGTCAGCGAGGCGGTCAGCGGGCCCATGAACTCATCCTTGAAACCAATGCCAAGCTTGTTGCCCAGGTAGTCCAGGCCCCAGTTGTCGTCCGCAAAACGGGCGGCATCGGTGAAGTGGTTGTGCTTGAGGGGCACTTGCTGGCCCAGGCCGTTGATGAAGCCGAGCATGCGCGCCACCGGGTTGACCCCGGATTCCGGTTCGGAAGAGTGGGCCGAAACGCCGGTGACCGTGAGCAGTACCTTGTCGCCCTCGGCCTTGGCGTCGATCTTGAAGTCGTTGCCGTTACGTTGCACATAGTCGGCACCGGCTTTTTCGAGCTGCGCGGCCAATTGCGCCGGGTTGTCGCTTACCAGTGTGGCCACGGAAGTGGTCGGAATCTGGTTGGTGGCCAGGCCGCCGGTAAGGTTGATGATTTCTGCGCCTTCGCCTCTGCCTGGGCGGTTGCTGAAGCTGGCCATGACCGTGCCGTAGCCTTTCTCGGCGATCACCACCGGGTAGCCGCCATCGAGCGCCAGGTTGTAGTTGGGCGTAGGGTTGCGGGCGAAGTAATAGGGGATGGCGTCACCGCTGGTTTCTTCGGTGGTGTCGATGAGCAGCTTGAACTGCCGGGCCAGTGGCAGCTGTTCGTCCTTGGCCACCTTCAGCGCATAAAGGGCGACGACAATGCCGTTCTTGTCGTCCTCGGTGCCACGGCCGTACATGCGGTCGCCGACCAGGGTCACCTTGAAGGGGTCCAGGCGGGTGCCGTCTTCCAGCTTCCAGTTGTCAGGGTTGACCGGCACCACGTCGGCGTGGGCATGGATGCCGACCACTTCCTTGCCCGTCCCGAGGGAAATCTCATACACGCGGTTGTCGATGTTGCGGAAGGCCAGGCCAAAGCCTTCGGCCAGGGCCTTGATCTTGTCGGCGATCTTGTGGAACTCGGGGTTCTCATGCTGCGGGACGCCATCGACGCTGAACGTGGGGATGGCCACCAGTTCACGCAGGGTTTCGGTGGCGGCCTTGCCGTACTTGATGCGGGTGTACAGGCCGAGCAGACGGTTGATCTCGTTCTGCTGGTCGGCGGTAAGGGCTTTTTTGGCGAGGTAGGCGTCGAGGGTTGCACCGAGGTTGTCGGCCTTGGCCAGTTCACTGCCCTTGAGCTTGCCGAGGAACGCTTTGAAGTTGGCCGGGTCGGCGCCGTCGTAGGCTTTGACGATGGCGGCGGACTGTTGCTGCGAAAGGTTGGCCTGGGCAGGCAGGCTGAGCAGACCCGCGCTGGCCAGCAGCACGGTTACGGAAAGTGTTTTCAGGAGCATGGGGGCGCATTCCTTCGCGATAGGTGAAAAGGTTGCTCACGCTATCACCAATGCCCCGCGGCACGGGAGTGCCAGAACGCGATATGTCGCACAAACGAAAAAGCCCCGGGCGTGGGCCCAGGGCTTCTTGATATGGCGCACTCGGCGGGATTCGAACCCACGACCCCTGCCTTCGGAGGGCAGTACTCTATCCAGCTGAGCTACGAGTGCAACGCGCACGCATGATACCCATCTGATTCGATGTCGTCCATCGCCTTGATCTTCGGACTTTTTTCCGGCTTGTTCAGGCCTGTGGGAGCCGGCTTGCCGGCGATAGGGCCCGCCCGGCCACCACAAACCCCTCTATCCATATGCAATAACAGTATTTCCCCATCAATTCTTATGCCCGCTACTATCTCAGCACAACTTGTTATAACAAGTAGCCAAATAGCGAAGGAACCCATGGCCGAACTGCTCCCCCTGTCCCCGGTACCGCTCTATACCCAGCTCAAGGAACTGCTGCGCGAGCGCATTCTCGACGGCACCTACCCGCCGCATAGCCGCATGCCTTCGGAGAGCGAGCTGGGCAAGGCGTTCGATGTCAGCCGCATCACCGTGCGCCAGGCGCTGGGCGACCTGCAGAAAGAAGGGCTGATCTTCAAGATCCACGGCAAAGGGACGTTCGTCGCCAAGCCCAAGGCGTTCCAGAACGTCAGCACCCTGCAGGGCCTGGGCGAGTCGATGACGCAGATGGGCTACGAAGTGATCAACCGCCTGCGCAGCTTCCGCCATGTACCGGCCACGGCACTGGTGGCGGCGCGGCTGCAGGTCGAGGAGGGCAGCCTGGTGACCGAGATCCGCCGGGTGCGACTGATCAACCGCGAGCCTGTCTCGCTGGAACTGACCTGGCTGCCCAAGGCCGTGGGCGAAAAACTGGAAAAAGCCGACCTGGTCACCCGCGACATCTTCCTGCTGCTGGAAAACGACTGCGGCATCCCGCTCGGCCACGCCGACCTGGCCATCGATGCCGTGCTGGCCGACAGCGACCTGACCCAGGCACTGGAGGTTGAAGAAGGCTCGCCGATCATGCGCATCGAGCGCCTGACCCACACCGCCGATGGCACGCCGCTGGACTTCGAACACCTGTACTACCGCGGCGATGCCTTCCAGTACCGCCTGCGCATCGATCGCCAGAAGGGGGGCAAGGCATGAGTATCCCGACCCAGGACTACGACATCATCGTCATCGGTGGCGGCACCGCCGGGCCGATGGCGGCGATCAAGGCCAAGGAGCAGGAAAAGAGCCTGCGCGTGTTGCTGCTGGACAAAGCCAACGTCAAGCGCAGCGGCGCCATCAGCATGGGCATGGACGGCCTGAACAACGCGATCATCCCCGGTCACGCCACGCCGGAGCAGTACACCAAGGAAATCACCGTGGCCAATGACGGCATCGTCAACCAGGCCACCGTGCATGCCTATGCCACCCACAGTTTCGCGACCCTCGAGCAGCTCGACCGCTGGGGCGTGAAGTTCGAGAAGGACGAAACCGGCGACTACGCGGTGAAGAAAGTCCATCACATGGGCGCCTACGTGCTGCCCATGCCGGAAGGCCATGACATCAAGAAGGTGCTGTACCGCCAGCTCAAGCGTGCCCGCGTCGAGATCAGCAACCGCATGGTCTGCACCCGTGTGCTGCTCGATGGCGAAGGCGCCGCCGCCGGGGTGCTCGGTTTCGACTGCCGCAGCGGCGAGTTCCGTGTGGTGCGGGCCAAGGCGGTGATCCTTGCCTGTGGTGCCGCCGGGCGCCTGGGGCTGCCGTCGTCGGGCTACCTGATGGGCACCTACGAGAACCCGACCAATGCCGGCGACGGCTATGCCATGGCCTACCACGCGGGCGCCGAGCTGGCCAACCTCGAGTGCTTCCAGATCAACCCGCTGATCAAGGACTACAACGGCCCGGCCTGTGCCTACGTGACCGGCCCGCTGGGTGGCTACACCGCCAACAGCAAGGGCGAGCGCTTCATCGAGTGCGACTACTGGAGCGGGCAGATGATGTGGGAGTTCCACCAGGAGCTCGAAGGCGGTAACGGCCCGGTGTTCCTCAAGCTCGACCATCTGGCCGAGGAGACCATCCAGAACATCGAAGAAATCCTGCACAGCAACGAACGCCCCAGCCGTGGTCAGTTCCATGCCGGGCGTGGCACCGACTACCGCCAGCACATGGTCGAGATGCACATCTCCGAGATTGGCTTCTGCTCCGGGCATTCGGCCTCGGGGGTGTGGGTCAACGAGAAAGCCGAGACCAGCGTCAAAGGCCTGTACGCCGCGGGCGACATGGCGGCGGTGCCGCACAACTACATGCTCGGTGCGTTTACCTATGGCTGGTTCGCCGGTGTCAACGCCGCGCAATACGTGGCCGGGCGCGAGCTGGCCGAGGTCGATGTCGCCCAGGTCGAGCGTGAGCGCGAACGGGTGTTCGCACCGCTGCAGCGAGAGCACGGCCTGCCCCCGGCACAGGTGGAGTACAAGCTGCGGCGCATGGTCAATGACTACCTGCAGCCGCCCAAGGTGACCAAGAAGATGGAGATCGGTCTGGCCCGCTTCGCCGAGATCGAGCGCGACCTGGACCAGATGAAGGCCAGCAACCCCCACGAGCTGATGCGGGCGATGGAAGTGGCGGTGATCCGTGACTGCGCCGAGATGGCCGCCCGCGCCTCGTTGTTCCGCGAGGAAAGCCGCTGGGGGCTGTACCACCATCGGGTCGATTTTCCCGAGCGCAACGATGGCCAGTGGTTCTGCCATTGCCACCTGAAGAAGGGCGAGGACGGTGAGATGACCAGCTTCAAGAAAGCTGTCGAGCCGTACCTGATTGCCCTGGATGCCGATGAGCAGACGGCCTATGACCGGCTGCGGGTCAAGGCCGATGCCGCGTGAAGCGGGGCCGCTGTGCGGCCCATCGCCGGCAAGCCGGCTCCCACAAGGTCAGCGGTGATCGGTGTGGGAGCCGGCTTGCCGGCGATAGGGCCCTCAGCCCCACCGACAAATCAGAATAAAGGATCCCGTGAAATGGCCTACCAACCCCAAGAAATCTTCTTGCGCAGCAGCGCCCCGGTCACCATCGACGAAGACAAATGCATCGCCGAAAAAGGCTGCACCGTGTGCGTCGAGGTCTGCCCCATGGACCTGCTGGCCATCAACCCGGCCACGCAGAAGGCCTACATGGCCTTCGACGAGTGCTGGTACTGCATGCCTTGCGAAAAGGACTGCCCCACCGGAGCGGTAAAGGTCGACATCCCTTACCTGCTGCGTTGAACCCTCGCAACGAAGGACCGCGCCATGACTGAACGCAACACTGACAACCCCGACATCCTCGCCCTGCTGCCTCGCCTGGAGGCCACCGACGCTGGCGTGCGCCGCATCGCCCTGATCGAACTGGCCGACCTCGAAGACCCGCAGGCCCTGCCGTGGCTCACCGATGCGCTGCTGGTCGACGCGGCCGACGAGGTTCGCAGTGAGGCCGCACGGCTGCTCGAAGCCTGGGAAGACCCCGAAGTGGTGCAGGCCCTGTGCGCCGCGCTGGCCGATGCTGCCGAGCCCGTGCGCCAGGCCGCTGCGCAGAGCCTCAGTGAACTCAAGAGCCCCGAAGCCGGCCAACTGATCCTGCCGTGGGCCAGTCACGCCGAGGCCTTCGTGCGCGCCAGTGCCCTGCGTGCGTTGCGCGAGCTGCGCCTGGAAGAGGCCGCCGCGCCTGCGCTGCTGGCGCTGGCGGATGACGACGCGGCCGTTCGGCGCGAGGCGGTAGGCATTCTTGGCTGGCTCAAGCACCAGCCAGCCTTGCCGGCGCTGGCCAGGCTGGCCGAGGTCGAGCCGGACACCGAAGTGCGCCGTGCGGCCATTGGTGCACTGGGGCTTGCCCGTGACAGCGCCGTGCTGCCGGCGTTGGTGGCGGCGCTGAATGATGCGGCCTGGCAAGTGCGCGAAGAGGCCGCCACTACCTTGGGTAAAGTGGGCCAGGAACAGGCCGGCCCGGCGCTGGTGAATGCGCTTGCCGATGACTTCTGGCAGGTGCGCCTGCGAGCGTCGCGTTCATTGGGGCGCCTGCGCTATGGCCCTGCACTGGACGCGCTTGGCGAGCTGCTCGGCCATGGCATCGCCAACCTGCGCAAGGAGGCGGCCCTGGCGCTTGGCGAACTGGGTCAGGCGCGAGCCCTGCCGGTGTTGCAGGCGGCCGAGGCCGACAGCGACCCGGAGGTGCGCAAGGCGGTGCGCATTGCCCTGGCACAACTGCGCGGTACTGTCTGATGAATGCGCCGGGGGCAATCCGCAACCTGCGCGGGCCTGGGCAGTTGCTGCTGCAATGGCAAGATGGCGAGCGTACGCTCAGCCATGCCCGCTTGCGCGGCGCCTGCCCGTGCTCGCAATGCCGTGCGGCGCGGCTGGCAGGAAGCATCGCCGTGGTGCCCGCCGAGGTTCGCATCGAGCGGGTCGAGCCGCAGGGGTATGGGGTGCAGCTGGTGTTCAGTGATGGGCATGAGCGGGGCATTTATCCTTGGGACTACCTGCGCGATCTTGGCTGAAGCAACCGGCCCTATCGCCGGCAAGCCGGCTCCCACAGGAACCCCACAAGTCTTGAAATCTGTGGTGTCCCTGTGGGAGCTACAGGAACCCCACAAGTCTTGAAATCTGTGGAGTACCTGTGGGAGCCGGCTTGCCGGCGATAGGGCCAGCGGCCTTCACAATGCAATCAGCTCTGGCCTCAACCCTTCGACCCGACGCGCTGGCACCGGTAGATACCCACCATCGCCGGTGATCTGGTGCAGCACCTTCTCCCGCAACCCGTGCAGCGCCACCCCCGTGCGCAGCCGTGGGTGTGGCAGATCGATCTCCACCACCGACTTGATCCGCCCCGGCCGCGGCTCCAGCACCACCACCCGGTCAGCCAGGTAGGTGGCCTCCTCGGCATCATGCGTCACCAGCAAGGTGGTAATGCCCGCGCGTTCACGGATGGCCAGCAGCTCATCCTGCAGTTGCTGGCGAGTCAACGCATCCAGCGCGCCGAACGGCTCGTCCAGCAGCAGGATGCGCGGGCTGGCCACCAGCCCGCGGGCGATCGCCACCCGCTGCGCCATGCCGCCGGAAAGCTGGTGCGGGTAAGCCGACTCGAAGCCGACCAGGCCCACCAGCAGCACGAACTCATGCACGCGGCGGGCACGTTCGCCCTGGGTCAGCGGCTCGTTGACCAGGCCAAGGGCGATGTTCTGCTCCACCGTCAGCCACGGAAACAGCCGGTGCTCCTGGAACACGATCCCACGCTCGCCACCAATGCCGCTGACGGCCTGGCCGTCGACGCGAATGCTGCCGCTGTAGTCGGTGTCCAGCCCGACCAGCAGGCGCAAAAGGGTCGACTTGCCGCAGCCGGAAGCGCCGACGATGGCGATGAATTCGCCTTCATTGATCGACAGGTTGAAGTTGCGGATGGCTTCAAAGGGTTGGCCATCGACGCTGAAGACCTTGCCGACGCCTTCGAAACTGACCAGCGCGGGCGTGGTGTCGGGTTGATTGGCCGCCAGCAGGTGCGATGTGTTGAAAGCGTTCATGCGGTTCTCCAGCGCGTGGTGCGCGATTCGAGGCGTTGTCCGAGGGTGCCGAGCAGGGCGCCGACCAGGCCGATCAGGACCATGGCGGCCATGACCTGGTCCATGCGAAACAGCTGTTGCGCGCCGATCATCAGGCTGGCGATGCCGCCGTCCGACGGCATGAAGTACTCCGCGCCGATGGTGCCCAGCCAGGCATAGATCAGCGACAGGCGCAGGCCGGCGAAAATGGCCGGGGCCGCGCCGGGCAGTACCAGCAGGCGCAGGCGTTGCCACAGGTTCAGGCGCAGCGTGCGGGCGGCTTCGCCCAGTTGCGGCGAAAGGCTGGCGATACCGCGCTGGGTGGCGATCAGCAGGGGAAAGAAGGCGGCCAGGCCGACGAACACATGCTTGGCACCTTCGCCCAGGCCGAACCAGGCGGTCAGCAGCGGTACCCAGGCAAACAGTGCCACCTGGCGCAATGCCGACAGGCTGGGCCCGAACACCCGCTCGGCGTTGTGTGAAAGGCCCAGCAACAGCCCAGCCAGCAGGCCTGCGCCGCCGCCCAGCAGCAGCCCGGTCAGGGTGCGTTGCAGGCTCAGCAGCATGGCTTGCGGCAGCGAACCATCGGCCAGGCCGGCGAACAACGTGCGCACGACATCCAGCGGCGACGTCAGGATGTTCTGGTCGACCCAGCCAAGGCTGCTGCTGGCTTGCCACAGCGCCAGCAAGGCTGCCGGCAGCAGCAGGCTTTGCCAGCCTTTGGGCACGGGCCCGCGCTGCTGTTCGCCAGTGGCGGCTTGCGGCCAGTGCAACAGGCGCTTTTCCAGGGTTGAAAAGCCGCCCTCCAGCAGCGCCCCGACCAGGCCGATCACCAGGATGCACAGCAGCACCAGGTCGAGCATGAACAGCTGCCGGCCCCACACCATCAGGTAACCGATGCCTTCGCTGGAAGCCAGCAGCTCCACGGCCAGCAGCGAGGTCCAGCCGGTGGCCAGGGCCAGGCGCACACCGGTAAGGAAGGCGGGCAGGGCGGCGGGCAGCAACAGGCGCAGAAACAGCAGGTGCCGCGGCAGGCGCAGCGCGGCGGCGGCTTCGCGCAGCTTGGGCTGGGCGTCGCGCACACCGACCAGGGTATGCAAGGTCACCGGCACCACCACAGCTTTTACCAGCACCACCAGCTTGAGCAGCTCGCCGATGCCGAAGAACAGCATGAACAGCGGGATCCATGCCAGGGTAGGGATCTGCGCCAGCGCCACGAAAGTGGGCAGCACCAGCGTCTGGGCGTTACGCGAAGTGCCCAGCCAGGAGCCCAACAGCAGGCCGCTGCCGATGCCCGCCAGCAGCCCCCAGAACAGCCGTTGCAAACTTATCCACAAGTGCCCCCACAGCTCCCCAGAGCCGAATTCCACGGCGCTCTGCCAGACCAGCGAGGGCGCCGGCAGGATCTGCTCGCTCATCCAGTGCTGCCGGCTCGCCACCACCCACAGCAGCGCGATCAGCACCGGCAGCACCCAAGCCAGAGCGCGCCTGGCCCTGTAGGAGCGGCCTTGCGTCGCGAAAGGGCTGCGCAGCGGCCCCCGAAGCCTCCCCCAACCCCTACTCAGAATTCCATTCATCGGCCATCTCTCGAAGCGTTTCTAGGTTATGCACTTATGGAATTAAAAATTCTCTCAAGTGACTTTCAAGAGATAAGAGCATGCACTCCCTGCATCCGTAACCCTTTGTGCGTTGCGTTTTCCTCATATTTTCCATGCGTTTTTCGCAACCTGATCGCCGAGCCGCGCACTTCGTGCTTTATGTCTTCTGGTTACTAAAAAATGAAGTTTTGATCTTTGTAGGTTCTACCCAGACCTGCCTAGCTTCTGGCCAAAGCGCCGGCCATCGCCGGTGGCAGCCTGCCAAGGAGCCTTGCCATGAAAACCCCGTTGCGCCACCTGATCACCGCCCTTGGGCTGGTCGGTTTCTTCGCCCTCAGTGCCCAGGCGGCCGAGCCGACCAAGCCCGAGAGCATCCGCATCGCCGTGCCCGACCTGAGCGCCGGCAGCAAGCACAGTGCCGGGGGTGTGGTCGATGTGCTGCGCGATCAGCAACTGCTGGAGAAAGCGTTCGCCAAGGACGGCATCCGCATCGACTGGCACTTCTTCAAGGGCGCCGGGCCAGTGGTCAACGAAGCACTGGCCAATGGGCAGGCCGACTTCGCCTACCTGGGCGACCTGGCAGCCATCGTCGGCAAGGCCAATGGCCTCGACACCCGCGTACTGACGGCCGGTGTGCGCGGGGTGAAAAGCTACCTGGGCGTGGTGCCGGGCTCCGGGATCAAGAACCTGCACGACCTCAAGGGCAAGCGCGTGGCGGTGTTCCGTGGCACTGCCAACCAGCTGTCGTTCGCCAGTGCCCTGGCCAGCCAAGGGTTGTCCGAGCGTGACCTGAAAGTGATCAACCTGGACTTCAACGCCGCCAACGCCGCCCTGGCCGCCAAGCAGATCGATGCCACCTGGGGCCTTTCCACCCTGCTGTCTTTGCGTGAGCGCGGCCTGGTCGAGCTGCCGGTCAACTCCCGTGACCTGGAAGGCGCCGGTAGCACCCAGGCTGTCCTGCTGGGCACCGGTGCGTTCATCGACAAATACCCCGAGCTGGTCCAGCGCCTGGTCACTGCCCAGCAGCAAGCCGCCAACTGGCTGCGCGACGAACACAACCGCGAGGCTTACGTCGACCTGGTGGCGAGCAACGCCAACTGGCCGCGCAGCATCCTCGCCGACGACCTGGCCGAGGAAGACCTTGCCCACTACTTCGATCCACGACTGGACGCCGAATTCGTCGCCCAGTTGCAGCAAGGCGTCGACCTGGCTGCCCGGGAGCGCCTGATCCGCCGCGGCTTCCAGGTATCCCAGTGGATCGAACCGCGTTTCCTCGATGCTGCCTTGCAACAGGAACAGGCCGTGCAGGCCGCCCGCTGAACCCCATGACCCGACAATGACCGCAAGGACCACGACCATGAGCAATGCCGCCCTGGCCACCGCGCCGCAAATCCTCGAACTCGATATCCACCCTGTCGCCGGCCGCATCGGCGCCGAAATTCGCGGCGTCAGACTGTCCGCCAACCTCGATGCCGCCACGGTCGAGGCGATCCAGGCCGCCCTGGTCACGCACAAGGTGATCTTCTTCCGCGGCCAGACCCACCTGGACGATCAAAGCCAGGAAGGCTTCGCCAAGCTGCTGGGCGAGCCGGTCGCCCACCCCACCGTGCCGGTGGTCGATGGCACCAGCTACCTGCTTCAGCTCGACGGCGCCGAAGGTCAGCGGGCCAACTCCTGGCACACCGATGTGACCTTCGTCGATGCCTACCCCAAGGCCTCGATCCTGCGCAGCGTGGTGGCGCCGACTTCCGGCGGCGATACCGTGTGGGCCAATACCGCTGCGGCCTATCAGGAACTGCCCGAGCCGCTGCGCGAACTGGCGGACAAGCTGTGGGCGGTACACAGCAACGAATACGACTACGCCAGCCTCAAGCCGGATGTGGACCCGGCCAAGCTCGAACGCTACCGCCAGGTGTTCACCTCGACGGTGTACGAAACCGAGCACCCGGTGGTGCGGGTACACCCGATCAGTGGCGAGCGCGCGCTGCAGCTGGGACATTTCGTGAAACGCATCAAGGGATATTCGCTGGCGGATTCGCAGCACTTGTTCGCGGTGCTGCAGGGGCACGTGACGCGCCTGGAGAACACCGTGCGCTGGCGCTGGGAAGCGGGGGATGTGGCGATCTGGGATAACCGCGCGACGCAGCATTATGCGGTGGATGACTACGGTACCCAGGCGCGCATCGTGCGGCGGGTGACGTTGGCAGGTGAGGTGCCGGTCGGGATCGATGGGCAGTTGAGCCGGACGACGCGTAAAGGCTGATATTACAGGGGCCGCTTTGCGGCCCTTTCGCGACACAAGGCCGCTCCTACAGGACTGCGCGGTTTCTGTAGGAGCGGCCTTGTGTCGCGAAACGGGGGCAAAGCCCCCGCCAATCACACCTCGGTATCACAGGCAATCAACTGCCTGACCATCCCCTGCGCCAACGGCGACAAGCCATACCCCACCCGGCTCACCACCCCATAACGGGTATAGAACGACTCCTCCTGCTCCGGCGCCAGATCCGCCAGTTGCAGCGCCACCAGCCCCGCCTGGTAGGGCCGCAAGTTGGCGCCGCAAGCAATGCCGATGGTGTCCGAGTGCATCACCACATTCAGCAGCGCGTAGCCATGCTCGCATTCCACCGTCGGCAGAAAGTCCTGCCTGCCGCTGAGGTCGCTGAGCACCTTGCGGATGTTCGGCGGGCGGAAGGTGGTCGCCAGCGGGTAATCGAACAGATCCCGTGCATTGACCTGGCTGCGCTCGGTCAGCGGATGGCCCGCGCGGCAGCAGAAATGCCAGCGCTGGGCGGCCAGCTTGTGCACCCGGTAGTCCGGGTCGGACTCGAACTGGCGGGTGTCGGCGACGAAGAACTCGATCTCTTCGGCGATCAACTTGCGGTTCAGGGCCTGCCAGTTATCCACCTGAAAGCACGTGCGCGCCGCCGGGTACTCGGCGACGAAACGCGCCACGGCCCGAGGGACCAGGCCGCCGGCCGGCGCCGGGCCGGAGCCGAAGCGCACCACCCCCGTGGTGGCACCATTGAACTGGTGAATCTCGTTGACCAGGTTGTGCGCCCCATGCACCAGCCGCCGCGAATGCTCCAGGACCAGCAAGCCCTGACGGGTAGGCGACAGCTCCTTGCTGGCGCGGTCGACCAGACGGCAGCCAACGTTGTGCTCCAGGGTCTGGATGCTGCGGCTGAAGGCCGATTGCGACAGGTTCACCGCGGCGGCCGCCGCGACAAAACTGCGGTGCTCGACAAGGGCGATGAAGTGGCGGAGCTGACGGAGATCTATATGC
The DNA here is from genome assembly GCF_044749545.1 of Pseudomonas sp. NPDC089396. Taxonomy (NCBI): domain Bacteria; kingdom Pseudomonadati; phylum Pseudomonadota; class Gammaproteobacteria; order Pseudomonadales; family Pseudomonadaceae; genus Pseudomonas; species Pseudomonas sp. NPDC089396. The sequence goes on from NZ_JBIVIC010000001.1 coordinate 352,047, forward strand.
ATTTTCTACATGAAAACTATCGGTCGAATGCAATTGATGAAGAGGGTGAGCCCCCTTATAAAGGGTGTCACTTATTCCACAAAATATGAATTACAAATATTTATATCGCTTAAAAGAATATAAGCCCGACTGACCGCGATTCGGTTCCGCCAACGGAAATGCTCGCCAGGGCCCATGCCTCAAGGAGCATTTGCATGTCCCGAATTTTCCATTGGCCTGCGCATGTGTCGCGGTCCGCCCTGCAACCTCTGGCCGCTGGCGTGTTGCTGGCGGCTTCCGGTGCCAGCTTTGCCGAAGAATCGCCAAGCACCACCCCCGCCGTGGAACAGGACGCCAAGCTCGGCACCGTCACGGTCAACGCCCGCCGTCGAGAAGAAACCGCCCAGGACGTGCCCACGCCGATCAGCGTGCTCGACAGCGAAACCCTGGAAACCCAGCGCATCTACCGTGTGCAGGATCTGCAACAGCTGGTGCCCAGTACCAACGTGGCCTATGTGCATGCGCGCCAGTCGAGCATCTCGATTCGCGGCCTGGGCAACAACCCGGCCAGCGACGGCCTGGAAGGCAGCGTCGGCATCTACCTGGACAACGTCTACCTGGGAAGGCCGGGCATGGCAGTGTTCGACCTGCTCGACGTGGAGCAGCTGGAAGTGCTGCGCGGCCCGCAAGGCACCTTGTTCGGCAAGAACACCACGGCGGGGGTGCTGAACATCACCACGCGCAAGCCGACCTTTCACCGCGAGGGCAGCATTCAGCAGTCCATCGGTGAAGACGGTTACCTGCAGACCCAAGGCAGTTTCTCCGGGCCGATCAGCGAGACCTTGGCCGGGCGCATCAGTGCCTATCACACCGAAGACGACGGCTATGTGAAGAACATCCACAACGGCGAAGACCTCAACGGCGGCAAGCGCCAGGGCTTTCGTACCCAGCTGCTGTTTCAGCCCAGCGAAACCTTCAACCTGCGCTGGATCGGCGAGTACAACGAAGAAGACTCCGACAACGGCATCCTCAGCCTGTACAGCACCGGGCCGACCATCAACGGCGTCAACCGCTATGAAAGCCTGGCGGCCCAGGCCGGCGCGACGCTGGTGTCGGGCAAGCACCGCAAGGTCAACTTCGACGCCGACCAGCAAGTGACGGTGTTCCAGGGTGGCACCTCGGTGGAGGCCAACTGGACGTTGCCCAACGATTTCACCCTGACCTCGATCACCGCCTACCGCTGGTGGGACTTCACCCCGCGCAACGACGATGGCCTCGACGTGCCGGTGTTCTACAGCGCCGGGGTATCGGTGCGCGACAAGCAGTATTCCCAGGAAATCCGCCTGGCGTCGCCCACCGGTGGTGGCTTCGACTACGTGCTGGGCGCGTACTACTTCAAGCAGGATCTGGACAACAAGTCCTTCACCTATTACGGCCCGCAGGCAGACATCTGGAACCTCACCCCGGTCGGCGCCCTGAACAACGTCAACACCCTCGGCGACGGGCACATCGACACCGACAGCTATGCGCTGTTCGCCCAGGGCACCTGGCACCTTACCGACCGCCTGGACTTCACCGCCGGCGTGCGCGGCACCTATGAAGAAAAGAGCGCCTGGGTGACCCGCGATGCGCCAACGGGTGGCGCGGCAGTGACCGGTGCCGCCGCCGCCGCGCGCAAGGGCAGGGTGGGGGCCTACGACTCGGGCGACCTCAATCAGTACAGCTTCAGCCCATCGGGCCTGCTCGGCCTGAGCTACCGCTTCAACGAGCAGCTGCTCGGCTATGCCACGCTCACCCATGGCGAGAAGTCCGGGGGCATCAACCTGACCGTCGGTGCGGCGCCGCGCCTGGGCACCGACTCGCTGCTGGTCGGTACCGAACGGGTCAACAACGCCGAAGTCGGCCTCAAGAGCAGCCTGTTCGACGACCGCCTGCAGCTCAACACCAACCTGTTCTGGGCCGAGGTGCATGGCTACCAGGCCAACGTCTACGACCAGATCAACCGCGTGCAGTACCTGGCCAACGCCGGCCGCGTACGCTCCCGGGGCCTTGAGTTCGAGGCCACGGCGCTGCCGATTCGCGGCCTGACGGTGAACTTCAACGGCTCGTGGAACGACGTGCGCTACACCGAGTACGACGACGCCCCGTGCCCACCTGAAGTGAGCCTGGCCAATGCCACCGCCACGTGCGACCTGTCCGGCCACCAGGTGGTCGGGGCCTCCAAGTACATCGCCAACCTCAACGGCCAGTACAAGTGGCAGCTGAGCCAGCACGTCGAGCCCTACGTTACCGCCAGCTACGCGTTCCGCTCCAAGGCGGTGGGCACCATCGACGATTCCGACTTCGGCCAGATCCCCAGCTACGCGCTGGTCAACCTGTCCACCGGCGTGCGCCTGGACCAGGGCGACGGCGTACTCGACCTGTCGCTGTGGGTGAAAAATGCCGGCGACAAGACCTACTTCACCAGCCTGTGGAACTCCGCCAACGGTGGTTATGCCGGCGTGCTCGGTACCCCGCGCACCTTCGGCGCCACCGCCCGTTACGACTTCTGAGCACAAGGAGCTTTGCCATGAATGCCAAGACCGAAACCCCTGCACTGCCTGAAGGCGCCTGCCTCACAGCCAAGGTGCCCGAGCGTGATGAAGCGCTGCTCGGCGATGTGCTGGTCAACCCGTATCGCCTGGCGCCGCTGACCGCCATCATTCGTGACGGTGGGCGCGCCCTGAGCGCGGCCCATGTCCGCGTGCTGGGCCGTGGCGAGCGCGGCGTGGACATCGCCTACGAGGTGTCCGACCGTTCGCTGTGGACCTACGGCGGCATCCCGGTGTTCGGGCTGTACCCGGACTACGTCAACCAGGTGGAAGTGACCTACAAGCTGGACGGCGAGCGCATTCGCGAGCGCTACCAGATCTACGCCCCGGCCGTGCGCCTGCCGGTGGTGGCGAAGCAGACCGCCGCGCTGCCGGAGGTCGAGCCGGTCAAGGTCGCGCCCGGTTTCGAGCACCGCCTGTACCTGTTCAACCACTTGCAAGGTGACATTCCCGGTGGCCGTGCCTTCAAGTGGAATGGCCTTGGCGGTGCCGCCGAGTGGGATCAGGTGGGCAACAACTGGATCGCTGACAGCAATGGCGACGTGCGCTGGTACCTGGATATCGAGCAGATCCACGACTCCAACCGCCGCGATGGCCTGGGCGGCACCATGGGCTTCCAGCAGACCCGCGACGGCAAGCTGATCTGGGGCCAGGGCCAGACCTATTCGAAGTACGACCTGCTCGGCCGGCGCATCTGGCAACGCAGCCTGCCGGACAAGTTCGCCGACTTCTCCCACGAAATCCGCGAGACGGCCAACGGCACTTACCTGCTGCGGGTCGGCACTAGCGACTACCGCCGACCGGATGGCAAGCGCGTGCGCTCGATCCGCGACCACATCATCGAGGTCAACGAAGCGGGAGATGTCCTGGACTTCTGGGACCTCAACCAGATCCTCGACCCTTACCGTGGCGACCTGCTGGAAACCCTTGGCAAGGCTGCGTTGCAGTTACCTGAGGGTGTACAGAAACAGGACGACCGCCTGGCCAACGAACTGGCCGAGGGCGACCTGCCGTTCGGCGACACGCCGGGCGTCGGCACTGGGCGCAACTGGGCGCATGTGAATGCCATCGACTACGACGCCGATGACGACAGCATTATCGTTTCAGCGCGCCATCAAGGCGTTGCCAAGATTGGTCGTGACAAGCAGGTGAAGTGGATTCTGGCTTCGCCACAGGGTTGGCCGCAGCGCTTGCAAGACAAGGTGCTTAAGCCGATTGCCAGCGAAGGCTTCGACTGGTCGTGGACCCAGCACACCGCCTGGTTGACCGGCAAAGGCACGCTGACGGTGTTCGACAATGGCTGGGGGCGGGATTTCGCACCGACCAAGCTGACCGGCAACTACAGCCGGGCGGTGGAGTACAAGATCGACGAGGCCAAGGGCACGGTCGAGCAGGTGTGGGAGTACGGCAAGGAGCGTGGCGACGAGTGGTACAGCCCGGTGACCTCGGTGGTGACGTACCGGCCGGAGACCGATACCCAGTTCATCTACTCGGCGTCGGTGAATTTCCTGACGGCCGAGAAGCTGACCACCACGGTGCTCAACGAGGTGCGGCGGGGGACTCAGGAGGTGTTGGTGGAGTTGAAGGTGCATAGCCGCCAGCCGGGGAGTGTCGGGTACCGGGCGCTGGTGATCGACCTGGCCAAGGCCTTCTGAGTCATTCCCTTCGGGAGGGCCGTCGGTCCTCCTTTCACATTTTCTTCAGTTCATTCGTCTAACCTGTACTGGCCCTGTCGCCGGCAAGCCGGCTCCCACAGGTACTCCACGATTCTCAGGCTCGGTGGGGTCCCTGTGGGAGCCGGCTTGCCGGCGATAGGGCCAGTTGCTGCTCCAAAAAACCATGAATTTCCTACCGGCTGTTCAACCATTCGTTCTTTTTTTCGAACAGCCTATTGTCCTACACCCCAGCAGCCGCTTAGCATTCGTTTGAGATTTCAAACGCTCGATGCCCTGTTATGGGCGCTTTTCAATAATTCAACAATTCGGGAAGCCGACATGCAGCTCAAAGACGCTCAGTTGTTCCGCCAGCAAGCCTTCATCAACGGTGAGTGGCTGGATGCGGACAGCGGCCAGACCATCAAGGTGACCAACCCGGCCACCGGTGAAGTCATCGGTACCGTGCCGAAGATGGGCACCGCGGAAACCCGCCGCGCCATCGAAGCCGCCGACAAGGCCCTGCCGGCCTGGCGTGCACTGACCGCCAAGGAGCGTTCGGCCAAGCTGCGTCGCTGGTTCGAACTGATGATCGAAAACCAGGACGACCTGGCTCGCCTGATGACCACCGAGCAAGGCAAGCCGCTGGCCGAAGCCAAGGGTGAAATCGTCTACGCCGCCTCGTTCATCGAGTGGTTCGCCGAAGAAGGCAAGCGCATCTACGGTGACACCATCCCTGGCCACCAGGCAGACAAGCGCCTGATCGTCATCAAGCAGCCGATCGGCGTTACCGCGGCTATCACCCCGTGGAACTTCCCGGCCGCGATGATCACCCGTAAAGCCGGCCCGGCCCTGGCCGCCGGTTGCACCATGGTGCTCAAGCCTGCTTCGCAAACCCCTTACTCCGCCCTGGCCCTGGTCGAGCTGGCTACCCGTGCCGGCATCCCGGCTGGCGTGCTGAGCGTGGTGACCGGCAGCGCTGGCGAAGTCGGCGGCGAGCTGACCGGCAACTCCCTGGTACGCAAACTGTCCTTCACCGGCTCGACCGAAATCGGTCGCCAGCTGATGGAAGAATGCGCCAAGGACATCAAGAAAGTGTCCCTGGAGCTGGGTGGCAACGCCCCGTTCATCGTGTTCGACGACGCCGACCTGGACAAGGCGGTCGAGGGCGCGATCATCTCCAAGTACCGCAACAACGGTCAGACCTGCGTCTGCGCCAACCGCATCTACGTGCAGGACGGTGTCTACGACGTCTTCGCCGAGAAGCTGGCCGCTGCAGTGCGCAAGCTGAAGATCGGTAACGGCCTGGAAGAAGGCACCACCACTGGCCCGCTGATCGACGGCAAGGCTGTCGCCAAGGTCCAGGAGCACATCGAGGACGCCGTTTCGAAGGGCGCCAAGGTACTGGCCGGTGGCAAGATCATCGAAGGCAACTTCTTCGAGCCGACCATCCTGGTCGACGTGCCGAAGTCTGCCGCTGTCGCCAAGGAAGAGACCTTCGGCCCACTGGCGCCGCTGTTCCGCTTCAAGGACGAGGCCGAAGTCATCGCCATGTCCAACGACACCGAGTTCGGCCTGGCCTCGTACTTCTACGCCCGTGACATGAGCCGTGTGTTCCGTGTCGCCGAGGCCCTGGAATACGGCATGGTCGGCATCAACACCGGCCTGATTTCCAACGAAGTCGCGCCGTTCGGCGGCATCAAGGCCTCGGGCCTGGGCCGTGAAGGTTCCAAGTACGGTATCGAGGACTACCTCGAGATCAAGTACCTGTGCATCAGCATCTGATGCGCTAAAGGTTTTACCTCTGCCAGCGGGGCGCGAGAGCGACGTCTCGCTGGCCTTTTTGACATAGCAGTACCTGGTGGCCAGGGCACCTTTGACAGTCGATCAACGAATACTGATCAAGGGCACTCCCAGCCACCCCCGAGTAAAGGCGCCGCTGACCGGCGCAAATGAGGGCATTATGAGCAAGACCAACGAATCCTTGATGCAACGTCGTGTAGCCGCCGTCCCACGTGGCGTTGGCCAGATCCACCCGATCTTCGTCGATACCGCGAAGAACTCGACCGTGATCGACGTTGAAGGCCGCGAACTGATCGACTTCGCCGGTGGCATCGCAGTACTGAACACCGGCCACCTGCACCCGAAAGTGGTTGCGGCCGTGCAAGAGCAGCTGACCAAAGTTAGCCACACCTGCTTCCAGGTTCTGGCCTACGAGCCCTACGTAGAGCTGTGCGAGAAGATCAACAAGCTGGTCCCAGGCGACTTCGACAAGAAGACCCTGCTGGTCACCACCGGCTCCGAAGCCGTTGAAAACGCCATCAAGATCGCCCGTGCTGCCACCGGCCGTGCTGGCGTGATCGCCTTCACCGGCGCTTACCACGGCCGTACCATGATGACCCTGGGCCTGACCGGCAAGGTCGTTCCGTACTCCGCTGGCATGGGCCTGATGCCAGGCGGCATCTTCCGCGCACTGTTCCCGAACGAACTGCACGGTGTCAGCGTTGACGACGCCATCGCTTCGATCGAGCGCATCTTCAAGAACGACGCCGAGCCTAAGGACATCGCCGCGATCATCCTCGAGCCCGTTCAGGGCGAGGGTGGCTTCATCCCTGCTCCGAAAGAGCTGATGAAGCGTCTGCGCGCCCTGTGCGACCAGCACGGCATTCTGCTGATCGCCGACGAAGTACAGACCGGCGCTGGCCGTACTGGCACCTTCTTCGCCATGGAGCAGATGGGCGTCGCGCCTGACCTGACCACCTTCGCCAAGTCCATCGCTGGCGGCTTCCCGCTGGCCGGTGTGTGCGGCAAGGCCGAGTACATGGACGCCATCGCCCCAGGCGGCCTGGGCGGTACCTATGCCGGTTCGCCGATCGCTTGCGCTGCGGCTCTGGCCGTGATCGAAGTGTTCGAAGAAGAAAAACTGCTCGACCGCAGCAAGGCTGTTGGCGAGCGTCTGGTTGCCGGCCTGAAGCAGATCCAAGCCAAAAACCCAATCATCGGCGACGTTCGCGCCATGGGCTCGATGATCGCTGTGGAAGTCTTCGAGAAAGGCACCCACACCCCGAACGCTGCTGCCGTCGCCCAAGTGGTTGCCAAGGCTCGTGACAAGGGTCTGATCCTGCTGTCCTGCGGCACCTACGGCAACGTCCTGCGTATCCTGGTTCCGCTGACCGCCGAAGACGCACTGCTGGACAAAGGCCTGGCCATCATCGAAGAGTGCTTCGCTGAACTCGCTTGATGTGACGCGCTTCATAAAAAAACCCGCCTAGGCGGGTTTTTTTTGTGCCCAACAAAGGCCCTTGACGCTATGGTTGTGGCAGGACTTGCCTTGGAAGCTGCGACGGATTGCGTGTCAGGGATATTAGGAGTTGGCCATGAGCGCTGCAGACCCCACACCACCTAGCGTACTGATTGCCGAAGGCGATCCGTGGGTACGCGACATGCTTCGCGAAATGCTCCTCAGCGTGCGCTGCGATGCCCGGCTACAAGTATGTGCCGACGGCTCACAGGCGCTGACGGCCCTGGCCAGCAAACCCGACCTGATCATTGCCGCCCGTGAACTGGCAGGTGTCGATGGCCTCGACCTGCTGCGCAAGGTGCGCGCCAAGGGACCGGGCCTGCCGTTCATTCTCATGAGCAGCCGCAGCGACAGTGCCAGCGTGCGTGAAGCGCTGCCGTTGCATCCCACGGCTTACTTGAGCAAGCCGTTGAACATGGAAAACCTGCGCAAGCGCCTGGAGGAGCTGCTGCTGGCCGTAGGCGAACAGATCGCCTGCCCGGTGCCGCCCTTGAAGCCGGATGCCAGCTTGCCGGCCTTCCTCGAACAGCGTCGGGCCAGTGCCGACGGAGGCCCGTTGTTCGCCGATGTGCAGCTGGCGATCAAGCGCGCGCTCAACCCTCAGGGCCTGAACCTGAAGGTGCTGGAGGAGGAAGTGCGCAGCGACCCGCAGATCACTGCAGTGTTGATCGCGGCCGCCAACAGCGCCGCCCTGCACCGCGATGCGCCGGTGCAAACCTTGCTGCAGGCGCTGAACAAGCTGGGCAGCACCCAGAGCATGAACCTGATCCTGGGCCTGACCCTCAAGCGCAGCGCGCGCCTGAGTGACCCCTTGCTGGCGCAGCACGCCGCGCACTTCTGGAACCTGTCGCTGCATACCGCCGAGTACGCCCGTTCCCTGGCGCGCATGCTCGAACTGGATCAGGAGCGGTGCTATTGCGCGGGCCTTCTGCATTGCCTGGGTGACCTGGCGGTGTTGCGCTGCCTGCAGGAATGGCGCCTTGCCGGGGGTGAGCTGGACGAGGCGCGGGTGGAGTCGGCGTTGGATGAGTTCGGCGCAGCGTTCGGCTCGGCCTTGCGTACCCGCTGGCGCTTGCCGCTGAGCCTGCGTGAACTGATCGCGGCGATCTACCAGCTGGGCGGTGGGGTGTATTCGCGCGAGATCCTGGCCATGAACCTGGCTGGGCAATTGGCGCGGCTGCCGGCGGACCAAGGGCTGGAGAGGTTGGCCGACAACAAGACGGCGCGGTTGCTCAAGGTTGGGTTGCCGGAGCTTGGCCGGTTGCGCAAGGTACAGAATCCGCAAGAGCCGCCGAGCTCTGAAGAACAGGTTTCGACTTGAGAACCTGGGGCCGCTTTGCGGCCCTTTCGCGACACAAGGCCGCTCCTACAGACGTACGCGATATCCTGTAGGAGCGGCCTTGTGTCGCGAAAGGGGCGCAACGCGCCCCCAGCTACCCCCGCACTATCTGATTCTTGCCCTGCCGCTTGGCCTGGTACATCGCCGCATCGGCCCGCCCAAACAAGCTGTCCAGCGATTCGTCCTCACCGGTCAGCTCGGTCACCCCCTGGCTCACCGTCACCCCGTATTGCTGCCCGCCATGGCAGAAGCTCAACCGCTGAATCTCCCGCTGCAGCCGCTCGGCAATCTGCGCGGCAACCTGTGCAGTGCAACCGGGGAATACGGCGGCAAATTCTTCACCACCAATGCGCCCGAACAAATCGCCACGACGGAGCACGGCCTTGCCGGTGTCAGCGATGCGCTGCAGCACCTGGTCACCCTCCTGGTGGCCGTAGCTGTCGTTGATCTGCTTGAAGTCATCGATGTCCAGCAGCAGGAACGCCAGCGGCGTGCCACCCGCGCGGGCGCTGTCGAAGGCCTGGCGGGCGCAGTCGAAGAAGTGCCGGCGGTTGCTGCTCTGGGTAAGCACATCGGTGGTGGCCAGGCGCTGCAGTTCGCCTTCGAGCTGCTTCTTCTCGGTGATGTCTTCGGCGATGCCGACGATGATCACCCGGTCACCTTCGCGCTGCTGGTTGATGTAGCACTTGTCGCTCAGCCAGCGCACCTGGCCGCTGGCGTTGAGAATGCGGTACTCGCGGTCTTCCACCGCGCCCTTGAGCAGGACCTGGGCGAGGCTGCGCTCGGCATATTCCAGGTCGTCGGGGTAGATGCTGTCGCGCCACTCGTTGTAGTCGGCCAGCACCAGGTTGGCCGGGCGACCGAAGATGCGCTCGTAGGCGGGGCTGACATAGAGCACCTTGCGGGTTTCCCAATCGAACGCCCAGAGTACGGCGTTGACGCTATCCAGCAGCGCGCTGTAGAGCTGCTCGCGTTCGCTGAGTCGGGCCACTTCGCCCTGGGCGTGGAGCAGGGCAAGCAGGGTCTGGGCGGCTACGGGTGGTGAATTGCCGGGCAGGGATGAATTGATGTTCTTGGCCATGTGCACGGAGCGGTTCTCGACGGGAAAGCGTGCGGCCACGAACCGGCCCGCCACGCGGGCGATGTGCCGGATTCGAGTGTGTTGGAGGGGCTGAAGTTCCGAAGCGGCACGCCCTGGAACGGGGCGTGCCGATCAACGGCTTCAGGCGCCGGTGGGGCGCAGGGAGTAGGTCTTGAGTTGCCCGGCGAAGTCGCGAAGGGCATGGATGCCGCTGGCCTCGGCCTCCTGTACCCAGTCTTTCATCGCCGCCAGCATGTCGTGGCCGTTGGCGCTGGTGCGGGCCCAGATCTGTTGCAGTGCCAGGCGTTTCTCGTAGATGGTCTTGAGCGCCTGGCTGTGGGCGAGCATGGACTCGATGCGCACATGGTGGCGGTCTTGCAGCAGGCTGGTTTCCCGCGACAGCAGGCGCTTGGCGCGGCGGAAACGGTGACGCATCGAGGCGTCGACCTTGTCCAGCTCCTGCTTGACCAGCGGGCCGATCACCAGCTTGCGGTACTGGGCCATGATCTGGAAGCGGTTGTTGAGGATGGCCATGGCGGTGTCCATGTCCAGGCTGGCCTTGCCCTCGACGCGATGGGCGATGGGGGCCACGCGCTGCACCTTGGCCAGGCGCAGCGTGCACAGGATGCGTATCCACGCCCAGCCCATGTCGAACTCCCAGCGCTTGACCGACAGCTTGGCGGAGTTGGGGTAGGTGTGGTGATTGTTGTGCAGCTCCTCGCCGCCAATGATGATGCCCCAGGGCACCAGGTTGGTGGCGGCGTCGCGGCATTCGAAGTTGCGGTAGCCGACCGCGTGCCCCAGGCCGTTGACCACGCCGGCGGCCCAGAACGGAATCCACATCATCTGGATGGCCCACACAGTGATGCCGAGGGTGCCGAACAGCAGCAGGTCGATGACCGCCATCAGGACAATGCCGCCGAGCTTGTAGCGCGAATAGAGGTTGCGCTCGATCCAGTCTTCCGGGCAGTTCTTGCCGTAGATGCGCAGCGTCTCAGGGTTTCGTGCTTCTTCGCGGTAGAGCTCGGCCCCCTTGCGCAGCACCGTGCTCAAGCCTTTGTGCACCGGGCTGTGCGGGTCATCGGGGGTTTCGCACTTGGCGTGGTGCTTGCGGTGCACGGCAGTCCACTCGCGGGTGTTCTGCGCCGTGGTCAGCCACAGCCAGAAGCGGAAGAAGTGCTTGAGCGCGCCGTTGAGCTCCAGCGCACGGTGGGCGGAGTAGCGGTGCAGGTAGATGGTGACGCTGACGATGGTCACATGGGTCATCAGCAGGGTGACGCCGACCAGTTGCCAGACCGACAAGTCGAGTAGACCGTTGTACCACATAGGTAAGGAAACCCTCGAAAATGCAGGGGAAGGGTCTGATTATCCCTTGGTCGGGAAATAAAACCAGTCACCCTTTCAGATAGGACGTCACGGTATGTTTCTGCCTTTATAATGCCCCATTCTTTTTCATGGGCTTTTCCCCCCGACATGTCTGTTTCCGTTCGCGACGCCTTGCGCATGGCCGCGCTTTACGTGGTGCTCTCGTTCCTGTGGCTGGTGCTGGCCGAGCTGGCGCTGCGCAGCCTGACCGATGACCCCCTGGCGCTGACCGTGGGCCGGCAGATCAATGTGGTGGTCTGGGTACTGGTCAGTGCCTTGCTGATCTTCTTTTCCCGTGCTCGCCTGCTCAATTTCATCGGTGTCGGCGCGCGCCTGCGTCGCGATGATCGCGAGCGCCTGCGCATGGCCGCAGCGGTATTCGACAGCACCCTGGAAGGCGTGCTGGTCACCGACCGCCAAGGCGTGATCGTGCACGTCAACCGCGCCTTCATGCGCATCACGGGCTATCAGCAGGACGAAGTGCTCGGTCAGCGCCCGAGCAAGTTCAAGTCGGGCCGCCACGGGGTGGCGTTCTACCAGCAGATCTACACCACCCTGGCCGAGAAGGGCGAGTGGAGCGGGGAAATCTGGAACCGGCGCAAGAGCGGCGAGATCTACCCGCAGTGGCAGACCATCTGTGCCATTCGCGACGACAGCGGCGAGCTGACCCATTATGTGGCCGTGTTCAGCGACATCAGCGCGATCAAGCACTCCGAGCAGGAGCTGGCCTTCCTCGCCCACCACGACCCGCTCACCGGCCTGCCCAACCGCCTGCTGTTCAACGACCGCGTCGAGCAGGCACTGGCCGCAGCCGAGGCCAACAAGCGTGGCTGCGCCTTGCTGCTGCTCGACCTGGACCATTTCCAGAGCATCAACGACGGCCTGGGCCACACCATCGGCGACCAGTTGCTCAAGCTGGTAGGCGACCGCCTGCACGACCTGCTGGGCAACGGCGTGACCCTGGCGCGCCTGGGCGGTGACGAGTTTGCCATGCTGGCCGAGAACTGCCAGGAGGTCGGCCAGGCCGGCAAGCTGGCGCAGAGCATCATCGAGCGTCTGCGCGAACCGTTCGAGTTCGAAGGTCATCGGCTGTTCATCAGTGCCAGTGTCGGGATCAGCCTGTTCCCCAGTGATGCGCTGGGCGCCGAGCAGCTGCTGCGCAACGCCGACTCGGCATTGTTCAAGGCCAAGGCCAATGGCCGCGCCTGCTACGCGCTGTACACCGAAGAACTGACTGCCCACGCCCAGCACCGCGTGGAAACTGCAGGCGAGCTGCGCCGTGCCTTGGAGCAGGATGAACTGCGGGTGTTCTACCAGCCGGTGTTCGACCTGTTCAGCACGCGCATGGTCGGGGTCGAGGCGCTGGTGCGCTGGCAGCACCCGCAGCGGGGCCTGGTGCCGCCGGGTGAATTCATTCCTATCGCCGAGCGGACTGGCTTGATCGCCGACATCGATGCCTGGGTGCTGCGCCGGGCGTGCCGGCAGATGGTCCAGTGGCAGGAGGAGGGGCGCGATCTGGCGTTCGTCGCCGTCAACCTGTCCAGCCGCCTGTTTGGCCAGCGCGACTTGTACCGGCAGGTGGCCGAGGTGCTGCACGAAACCGGTCTGGACCCTGCATTGCTGGAGCTGGAAGTGACCGAAAGCGCGGTGATGGAAGATCCGGAGGTGGCGCTGGAGCAATTGCACCGCTTGCGCGAGTTGGGCCTGAGCCTGGCGATCGATGACTTTGGCACCGGCTATTCGTCGCTGCTGCGGCTCAAGCGCTTGCCGGTGCAGAAGCTGAAGATCGACCAGGGCTTCGTTGCCGGTCTGCCGCTGGATGACGACGACATCGCGATCGTGCGGGTGATCATTGCATTGGCGCGGAGCATGGGCATGCAGGTGCATGCCGAGGGCATCGAGCAGGCGGAGCAGGCCAGGTTCCTGCTGGAGCAGCAGTGCCAGCTGGGGCAGGGGTATTGGTTTGGGCGACCGGTGCCGGCTGAGGATCTGCGTTGGGGTTGAGGGCCAGTCGCCGGCAAGCCGGCTCCCACAGGTACAGCGCAGTGCTTGAGGGCTGTGGAGAACATGTGGGAGCCGGCTTGCCGGCGATTGGCCCGCGAACCGGGCCCAGCCTTAGCGCTTGTTCAACCCCTTGGCCAACCGATCCCCACCCAACTGAATCAGCGCCACCAACGCCACCAGCATGGCAATCACGGTCAACATGATCTGACTGTCGAAACGCTGATACCCATACCGATAGGCAATGTCCCCCAGCCCACCCGCGCCAATCGCCCCAGCCATGGCCGACGAGTTGATCAACGTCACCAAGGTAATGGTGAACCCGCCAACGATCCCCGGCAGCGCCTCCGGCAACAGCACATGCCAGACGATGTGCCAACGCCGGCAGCCCATGGCCTGCGCCGCTTCCACCAGGCCATGGTCGACCTCGCGCAGGCTCACCTCGGCAATTCGCGCGAAGAACGGTGTGGCGGCGATGGTCAGCGGCACCACCGCGGCCCACACGCCATAAGTGGTGCCAACCACCAGGCGGGTGAAGGGGATCAGCGCGACCATCAGGATCAGGAACGGGATCGAGCGGAACAGGTTGACGAAGGCGCCCAGCACCCGGTTCAGCAGCGGCGCCTCGAAGATGCCACCCTTGTCGCTGGTCACCAGCAGCACTGCCATCGGCACTCCGACCAGCAGGGCGATCAGCGACGACACGCCGACCATCAGCAGGGTGTCGAGCAAGCCTTCAAGCAAGCGATCAAACCACATGGCCCAGTACCTCCACGTCTTCGGCCCAGCGGCGGGCGCGTTCCAGCAATTGATGAGTGTCGTGCGGTGAGCCCTGCACCGACAGAATCAGTTGCCCGAGGGCATGTTCGCCGATGGTCTGCACCCCGCCCTGCAGCAGGCGCACGCGCCCGCCCAGGTCGCTGAAAAGATCGGACAGCGCCGGCTCGCCAAGCACCGTGAGCTTGAGTACCACCGCGCTGTCACGGCCCGCCGGGCTGGCCCTCAGGTTTGCCTGCAGCGCCTTGGGCAGCTTGGCCTGCAAGGGTGCCAGCAGGGTGCGGGTTATCTCATGGCGGGGCGAGCCGAATACCCGCCATACCTCGCCCTGCTCGACGACCTCACCGCGTTCCAGCACCACCACCCGGTGGCAGATATCGCGGATCACGGCCATTTCGTGGGTGATCAGCACAACCGTCAGGTTCAGCCGCTGGTTGATCTCGCGCAGCAGTTCGAGGATGGACGCGGTGGTTTCCGGGTCCAGCGCCGAGGTGGCCTCGTCACACAGCAGGATCTCAGGATCGTGTACCAGGGCGCGGGCGATCCCCACGCGTTGCTTCTGGCCACCTGACAGCTGGGCCGGGTAGACGTGGTGCTTTTCCTGCAGGCCGACCAGTTCCAGCAACTCGCGCACCTTGCGCTGGCGTTCTGCCTTGGCCACGCCGGCCACTTTCAACGGCAGCTCGACGTTCTGCCACACGGTCTTGGCCGACATCAGGTTGAAGTGCTGGAAGATCATGCCGATGCGCCGGCGCAGCGCCACCAGGCGGTCCTCGTCGAACGGCGCGATGTCCACCTGGTCGATCAGCACGCGGCCCTGGCTGGGCTGCTCCAGGCGATTGATGGTACGCAGCAGTGATGACTTGCCCGCACCACTGCGGCCGATGATGCCGAAGATCTCGCCTCGGCGGATATTCAGCTCGATGCCTCGCAATGCCGGCTGCTCCTGGCCCGGGTAGGTCTTGCCCAGGCCAATGAAGCGCACATGGGCTTCATTGACCTCCGGGCGCAAGGCCTGCTCCCGAGCCGGTGGCGGCGCGGTTCGAGCGGTGGGCGCCTTGAGGGCGCTGGCCTGGCTCATGTCAGCCTTCCCAGCCGGCTTGGTAGAGGCTGCCATGGGCTTTGTTCAGCGCAGCGCGCACGGCGGGCGAGTGCTGGTAGATGTCGACGAACCTGGCCAGGCGCGGGTCGTCCTTGCTCTGTGGGCGGATCACGAACTGAATCACGTACTCCTTGTTCTCCAGGCCATCGAACAGCAGGGCCGAGGTGGCGTCGAAGCTGTTGGCCAGGCGGATGTAGGCGGGATAGCCCTGCACCAGGTCGGCATCGTCATAGGCGCGCACCAGTTGCACGGCCTCCACCTGCAGGATCTTAAGCTTCTTCGGGTTGGCGACGATGTCGTCTTCGCTGGCCTTGTAGCCAACGCCCGGCTTGAGCGTGATCAGCCCGGCCTTGGCCAGCAGTTGCAGGCCGCGGCCACTGTTGATCGGGTCGTTGGCGATGGCCACGCTGGCGCCTTCAGGCAGCTCGGCGAAGCTTTTGTACTTTTTCGAGTAGAGGCCGACGTTGTTGATGATGCCCGGGGCGTAGGGCACCAGCTTGAAGCCTGCTGCGACCTTGGCGTTTTCCAGGAAAGGGATGTGCTGGAAGTAGTTCACATCGATGTCGCCGCTGTTGAGGCTGACATTCGGCGCGATCCAGTCGCTGAACTCGATAAGCTTCACTTCCAGCCCTTGTTTGTGGGCTTCTTCGACTGCGGCTTCCAGCGGGATGGCGAAGGCGGCGGTGGTGCCGATCTTCAGCGGCTCGGCGGCGGCTGCAGCGTTGGCCAGGCCCAGGGTAAGGGCGATGGCCGCGACGGGCCGGAACAGTTTCTCAAGCATGCTGTGCAACTCCAGTCGGGGCAGGGGTGTGGCGATAGGTCGAGCCGATATGGTCGGCAGGCAGGTGTGGGTGGTCGCTGTCGAACAGCTTTTCGCGCAGGGTGCCTTCGGCGTAGGCGGTCTTGTAGCGGCCTCGCTGTTGCAGTTGCGGGACCACCAGGTCGATGAAGTCTTCGAAGCTTTCCGGCGTGACGGTGCGGGTCAGGTTGAAGCCGTCCAGGCCGGTCTCGTCGATCCAGGCGATCAACTGCTCGGCGACCTGCTCCGGTGCGCCGACCAAGGTCACGTAGCGCCCGCCCAAGGCGTGCTGCTCCAGCAGGCGACGGCGGGTCCAGGCGTTCTCCTGCAACTGGCGGGTGGCCGACTGGATGGCGTTGCCTTTGCTGGCGCCAATCGGTTCATCCAGATCAAAGGCGGCAAAGTCGATGCCGGTGGACGCGGCAAAATGCGCCACGCCCGCTTCCGGGCTGGCATGGCGCAGGTACTCGGCGTACTTCGCCTGGGCCTCGTGCTCGGTGGGCGCGACGATCACCGTGATGCCCATGAACACCTTGACCGCCTGCGGGTCGCGGCCGGCAGCCTGGGCGGCCGCGCGCACCTTGCCGACCTGGGCACGGGTGGCGACCTTGTCCTGGCCACTGATGAACACGCACTCGGCATGGTTGCCGGCGAAGGCCAGCCCGCGCGGCGAGCTGCCGGCCTGGAACAGCACCGGCGTGCGCTGCGGTGAGGGCTCGCACAGGTGGTAGCCCTCGACCTTGTAGAACTCGCCGTGGTGATGGACCTTGCGCACTTTTTCCGGCTCGGCATACACCCGCCGCTCGCGGTCCTCGACCACTGCATCGTCGGCCCAGCTGCCTTCGAGCAGCTGGTACAGCACCTGCAGGTATTCGTCGGCCTGGTCGTAGCGGCGGTCGTGTTCCGGTTGCTGCTCCAGGCCCATGGCGCGGGCGGCGCTGTCCAGGTAGCCGGTGACGATGTTCCAGCCGACCCGGCCGTTGCTCAGGTGGTCGAGTGTGGACAGGCGCCGGGCAAACAGGTACGGCGCCTCGTAGGTGAGGTTGGCGGTGAGGCCGAAGCCCAGGTGGCGGGTGACCGCGGCCATGGCCGAGACCAGCAGCAGCGGGTCGTTGACCGGTAGCTGGATCGACTCTTTCAGGGTCACGTCCAGTGACTGGCCGTAGACGTCGTAGGTGCCGACGATGTCGGCGATGAACAGCCCGTCGAACAGCCCGCGCTCAAGCAGGCGCGCCAGGTCGGTCCAGTAGCTCAGCGACTTGTACTGGGTCGAGGTGTCCCGAGGGTGGGTCCACAGGCCGTGGTTGATGTGGCCGATGCAGTTCATGTTGAAGGCATTGAGCAGGATCTGCTTGGCCATCAGAGGGTCCCCCGGCGTGGTGGGTTTTCGTCGTTGAGGTAGTAGTTGCCGATAGCGTGGTACTTCCAGCGCACCGGGTCGTGCAGGGTGTGCACGCGGGCATTGCGCCAGTGGCGGTCGAGGTTGTGCTCGGCCAGGGTGGCCTGGCTGCCGGCCAGCTCGAACAGTGTGGTGCCGGCGGCGAGGGAAATTTCGGTGCTGATCGCCCGAGCCTCGGCCACGGCGATGGAGGCGGCAGCGACCGTGTCGGCGTTGCTGTCGGCCTGGGCGTGGTCGAGGTATTCGCCGGCGCGTTCGAGCAGGGCTTCGGCGGCGTGCAGGCGGATGGCCAGGTGGCCGAAACTTTTCAGGGTCAGCGGGTCGTCGCTGGCCTTGTCGAGGCCGGAGTCGACCCATGGCCGGCTGCGCGTGCGCACGAAGTGCAGGGCGTCTTCAAAGGCGGCGCGGGCGATACCGGTGTCGATGGCGGCGTGAAGGATCTGCGCCAGTGGGCCGACCGGTGTCGGGCGCTCGAAGGCCGACTGGAACGGCACCACGTCTTCGATGCGGACGAACACGTTGTCGAACACTACCGAGCCGCTGCCGGTGGTGCGCTGGCCGAAGCCGCTCCAGTCATCGATCACTTGCAGGCCCTGGCTGTCGGCCGGCACGAAGGCCAGTTGCTGCACGCCTTGCTCGTCGATCACCGAGGTCGGGATGCGCTGGGCATAGAGCGCGCCGGTGGCGTAGAACTTGCGGCCGTTGATGCGGTAGCCGTCACCGTCGCGGGTCAGGCGGGTGGTGCGGTCGTGGGCGGTTTTCGTGCCCAGCTCGGCCAGGGCGTTGCCCAAGCGTTGGCCGGCCAGTACTTCGGCGTAGAGGCGTTGCTGCTGCGCGGGGGTGCCGTTTACCCGCAGGACTTCCAGGGCGTAGAAATGGTTTTGCGGGATCTGCCCGAGCGAGGCGTCGGCCTGGGCGATGCGGGCGATGACCTTGGCCAGGGTGACGTTGGAGACCCCGGCGCCGCCGAAGGCCTTGGGCACGCTGATGGCCCACAGGCCGCTGCGGGTGAACAGGTCGAGTTCGGCGTGGGGCAGGCGGCGTTCACGGTCGCGCAGGGCGCTGTCGCGGCGCAGTTGCTGGGCGATTTCTTCGGCGATGGCCAGGGCTTGGGTGTCGCGGGTGATGATTGCTGTTGTCATGGTGTTCTCCAGGCCTGGGGCCGCTGTGCGGCCCTTTCGCGACACAAGGCCGCTCCTACAGGGGGCGTGGGTCTTTGTAGGAGCGGCCTTGTGTCGCGAAAGGGCTGCAAAGCAGCCCCAAGGGCCAAAAATCAGATCCAGGAATGCCGCGCCGGCAAGGTCCCGTTCAGGTAATAGGCACCCACCGCGTGGTACTTCCAGCGCACCGGGTCATGCAGCGTGTGCACCCGCGCGTTGCGCCAGTGGCGGTCGAGGTTGAATTCGGCAAGGGTGGCGCGGCTGCCGGCCAGTTCGAACAGCTTCTCGCTGGCCTGCAGGGAGATCTCGGTGGTCAGCACCTTGGCCTCGGCCACGGCAATCGATGCCCGTGCCGCCGCTGCAGCATCGATCGGTGTGGCGTTGACTTCGTCCAGTACCCGCGCCGCCTTGCGCAGCAGGGCCTGGGCCGCATGCAGTTCGAGTTTCAGGCGGCCGATGTCGGCAATCACATAGGGGTCGTCGCTGGCCCGCTCGACCTTGGCCTCGATCCATGGCCGCGATTTTTCGCGCACGAAATGAATGGCGTCGTCGATCGCCGCCTCGGCGATGCCGGCGTCGATGGCGGCCTGGATCAGCTGCGAGCCGGCGCCCTGGATATTGGGCAGGTCACGCTGGCGCCAGTTGTCGATCACCAGGTCGGCGTCGACCGGCACCTGGTCGAGCAGCACGGTGCCACTGGCCGTTGTGCGTTGGCCAAAGCCCGACCAGTCATCGACGATACGCAGCCCCGGCGAGCCCCGGCGGACGAAGGCCAGGCGCTGGCGGCCGTCATCGTCCAGTGCCTTCACGGCGACCCAGTGGGCGAACAGCGCGCCGGTGGAATAGAACTTTTCACCGCTGATGCGATAGCCGTCACCTGTACGGGTGATGCGCGCCTTCAGGGTCAGGGTGTCCTTGGTGCCGCGCTCCGGCCCGGCATTGCCGATACGCCAGCCGTCGAGCACGCTGCGGAAGATCAGCGCCTGTTGCGCCTCGGTGGCGGTCACGCGCAGCAGTTGCAGCATGCCGAACTGGTTCTGCGGGATCTGCCCCAGGGCCGGATCGGCGGCGCTGATGATGCGGAATACTTCGGCGATGGTTTCGAACGAGACGTCGGGACCACCATGGGCCTTGGGCACGCTGATGCTGCCCAGGCCGCTGCGGGTGAATTGCTCGATCTCGGCCCAGGGCAGCTTGCGCTGCTGGTCGCGGCGGGCGGCTTGCTCGCGGGCGGCTTCGGCCAGTTCACGGGCGGCTTGCAGGGCTTCGGCGTCGTTGCGCAGTACCTTGGCCGGCAGCAGCAGGGGCGAGCTGTCGAGATCGCTGTGGAATTGGGGTTTTGACAGGGTGGACATCAGTACCGAACCTCACAAAGTGGATGCGTCGCTTCAGCTGATGGGCGACAAGCGTTTGCTGGTCCGGTGGTCCGGTTTATATACCCTAAAGGCTTATTAAAAGTTTATGAACTAACCTTTTGGAATATATATAGAAGAGGGGTTTGTGGTGAATGCACTGGCCCTATCGCCGGCAAGCCGGCTCCCACAGGTACACCACAACCTTTAGGCATTGTGGGGCACCTGTGGGAGCCGGCTTGCCGGCGATAGGGCCAGTAGATTATTCCGAAGCCGCAGTCCCGAGGAACTTGCGCAAGAACTGCCGGGTTCGCTCTTCCTTGGGGCTGGCGAACAGCGCCTTGGCCTCGCCTTGCTCGACGATCACCCCCTTGTCGAAGAAGATCACCCGGTTCGCCACATCACGAGCAAAGCTCATCTCGTGGGTGACGATGATCATGGTGCGCTTTTCTTCAGCCAGCCCCCGGATGGTCGCCAGTACTTCACCGACCAGTTCGGGGTCGAGCGCCGAGGTGGGTTCGTCGAACAGGATCACCTCCGGCTCCATGGCCAAAGCACGGGCGATGGCCACGCGCTGTTGCTGGCCGCCCGAAAGACGTCGGGGGTAGGCGTCTTCCTTGCCCGCCAGGCCGACCTTGGCCATCAGGCGCCGGCCCAGCTCGATGGCCTGCTCGCGAGGGGTCTTCTTGACGATCACCGGTCCTTCGATGACGTTCTCCAGCGCCGTGCGATGGGGAAACAGGTTGAAGTTCTGAAACACGAACCCGGCCTGCTGGCGCAAACGGCGGATCGCACTTTGCTGCCCACCCAGCGGGCGGTTGGCATCGATGCTGATGTCGCCGATGCGGATGCGCCCGGCGTCCGGGGTTTCCAGCAGGTTCAGGCAGCGCAGGAAGGTGGTCTTGCCCGAGCCGCTGGGGCCGATGATGGCCACCACTTCGCCGGGCTGCACGGTCAGGTCGATGCCGTTGAGCACGGTCTGGCCCTTGAACTGCTTGGACAGGCCTTCTACGACGATCATCTTCAGTGCTCCTGGTCGTGCTGGTTGACCCGCGCTTCCATGCGGTTCTGGAAGTGCGCGAGGATGCTGCAGAGGATCCAGTAGATCACCGCAACCGCCAGGTACATGGTGAACACTTCGAAGGTGCGCGCCGTAATCAGCTGCGCCTGGCGGAACAGCTCCGGCACCTGGATGGTTGCCGCCAGGGCGGTGTCCTTGACCAGCGAGATGAAGCTGTTGCCCAAAGGCGGCAGCGCGGTGCGCAGGGCCTGCGGCAGGATGGTGCGGCGCATGGCCTGGGTGCGGGTCATGCCGATGCTGGCACAGGCTTCCCACTGACCACGGTCGATGGAAGAGATCGCCGCACGGAGAATTTCGCAGATGTAGGCGGCCATGTTCAGCGACAGGCCGATCAGCGAGGCCGGGATCGGATCGAGCTCGATGCCGATCTGCGGCATGCCGAAGTAGATCACGAACAGCTGCACCAGCAGCGGCGTGCCCCGGAAGAACGAGACATAGATGCGTGCCAGCCAGTTAAGCGGCAGGATCTTCGACAACCGCATCAGCGCCAGGGCAAAGCCCAGCACCAGGCCGAAGAACATGCCGCCGACACTCAGCAGCACCGTGTAACCCGCGCCCTTCAAGAGGAAGGGCG
This sequence comes from Pseudomonas sp. NPDC089396, assembly GCF_044749545.1. Classification (NCBI taxonomy): domain Bacteria; kingdom Pseudomonadati; phylum Pseudomonadota; class Gammaproteobacteria; order Pseudomonadales; family Pseudomonadaceae; genus Pseudomonas; species Pseudomonas sp. NPDC089396. The sequence continues at coordinate 373,600 of NZ_JBIVIC010000001.1, forward strand.
TGGAGTCGGCAACCAGTTGCAGGCTTTCAGCGATCATTGGGTGACATCGGCACCGAAGTATTTCTCGGACAGCTTGGCCAGCGTGCCATCAGCCTTGAGCTTGTCGATGGCCTTGTTGATGGCCGCCAGCAGTTCAGGCTCGCCTTTGCGCAGGGCCACGCCGCTTTCCAGGCGCGAGAAGGCATCGCCGGCAAGTTCCGTGTCCTTGGCTTTCTGCGCGTACTCCAGCGCGGCCAGGCGGTCGATCAGGATGGCGTCGATGCGGCCGTTGCGCAGGTCGGCGAACTTGCTCGGGTCATCCTCGTAGGTGCGCACTTCTGCTTTCGGTACGTCCTGCTTGACCCACTGTTCGTAGTTGGTGCCCAGGCCCACGCCGACTTTCTTGCCGGCCAGGTCTTGTGCTGTCTTGATCTTCAGCTCGTCGGCCTTTTTCTTCAGGACCAGCGCCTGGATACCGGAGACGGTGTAGGGCTCGGAGAAGTCGTACTTCTTCTTGCGCTCCTCGGAGATGGTCACCTGGTTGACCACCACGTCCAGGCGCTTGGATTCCAGGGCGGCGAGAATGCCGTCCCACTTGGTCGGCTGGATCTTGGCCTTGACCCCCAGCTCCTTGGCCAGCAGCTCCGACAGCTCGACCTCGAAGCCGGCCAGCTTGCCGTTTTCATCCTGGAAGCTGAAGGGCGGGTAGGTGCCTTCGAGGCCGACGTTGATCACGCCTTTTTCCTGGATGGTCTTCAATTGCTCGCCGGCGAATGCCTGGCTGAGCAGGCCGGCGCCCAGAAGGATGGCCAGGCTGGCGTTGAGAAGCGGTTTGGCGAATTTCGACATGTCAGGCCCCGCGCTTGTTGTGGAAGTAGTGGGTGGCGACTATAGAGTTGGCTTCATAGGCCAGGAAATAATAAAAACTTATTTTCTTATGCGTTTTTGAAAACGTTCAGGATTCGGCTGTTTTGAGGGTAGGCGAGGATGCCCGGTTCGTCATCGCCGCTTATGCCTGACTTAGCGCAGGATGGAATAAAGCGTTGTTTTTTCCAAGGGACGGATTTGCCGTAGAGTGGATTGCAAAACCACAGATTGCCCCACTGGCAGGAGAACCCCGTGAGCGAACAACCATCATCCGCGCATTGGCAGTTGCACAGCATCGTCAGCGGCCTGCGCGGTGCCCGTGAGCAGTGGCGCAGCCGCAATGGCCGCAGCATTGGCGAGCAGGGCGGGCGCGAGTTGCCCTCGCGCGAGGCGATGCGGCAGATCCTCGAGCAACTGTGCGGGGCGCTGTTCCCGATGCGCCTGGGCCCGGTGGACCTGCGCGAGGAGAGCGAAGATTTCTACGTGGGCCATACCCTGGATGCGGCGCTGACCGCCTTGCTGGCCCAGGCGCGCCTTGAGCTGCGTTACGCCGCACGCCAAAGCAAGGGCGACTCGGTTGCAGTCGATGGCCAGGCCCTGCGCCTGATCCAGGATTTCGCCGCGGCGCTACCGGGCCTGCGGGTGCTGCTCGATACCGACGTGCTGGCGGCTTACCACGGCGACCCGGCGGCGCGCAGCGTCGATGAAGTTCTGCTGTGCTACCCGGGGATTCTGGCGATCATCCATCACCGCCTGGCCCACCACCTGTACCAGGCCGGTTTGCCGTTGCTGGCGCGGATCAGTTCGGAGCTGGCGCACTCGGCCACGGGCATCGACATTCACCCCGGCGCGCAGATCGGCCAGAGTTTCTTCATCGACCATGGCACCGGTGTGGTGATCGGCGAGACCGCGATCATCGGCGAGCGGGTGCGTATCTACCAGGCGGTCACGCTGGGTGCCAAGCGCTTCCCTAGCGATGAGTCGGGGACGCTGCACAAGGGCCTGCCGCGCCACCCGATCGTCGAGGACGATGTGGTGATCTATGCCGGGGCGACCATCTTGGGGCGTATCACCATCGGCAAGGGCTCGACCATTGGCGGTAACGTTTGGCTGACCCGCAGTGTGCCGGCTGAAAGCAACATTACCCAGGCGAATTTGCAGCTGGATTGCCAGGACAAGAACTGAGTTCTTTACTGGCTGTACTGGCCCTATCGCCGGCAAGCCGGCTCCTACAGGTTCGGTGGTGTCTCTGTGGGAGCCGGCTTGCCGGCGATAGGGCCGGTACAGGCATGCACCGATCAGCCCCCCGGTTCGCATTGAAATCCAATCCATGTTTAACTTGAACGCTTGTTCAACGAAAAACGCTGGTCCGCTGCCGGTGTTCAACAGGAGGATTCCTTTGCTGAACCCGTTCAACCCGAACCTCACGTCAATCGACGAGGTGCACGCAAAATGAGTGCACCGAACCCCTCTCTTGCCACCGGCAAGATGCGCATGAACCCCCCGGTTTTCTACTTCGCGGCAAGTTTCATCCTTCTCTTCGGCCTGGTGGTCATCGCCTTCCCGCAAGCCGCCGGCGAATGGCTGATGGCTGCGCAGAACTGGGCGGCCAACACGGTCGGCTGGTACTACATGCTGGCCATGACGCTGTACCTGGTCTTCGTGGTGGTCACCGCCTTGTCTGGCTACGGCAAGATCAAGCTCGGTGCCGACCACGACGAACCCGAGTTCAGCTACCTGTCGTGGGCCGGGATGCTGTTCGCCGCCGGCATCAGCATCACCCTGTTCTTCTTCTGCGTCTCCGAACCGCTGACACACATGCTGCAGCCGCCGCAAGGCGAGGCCGGTACCGCGGAAGCCGGGCGCCAGGCGATGCAGATCCTGTTCCTGCACTGGGGCCTGCATGGCTGGGGCGTGTTCGCCTTCGTCGGCATGGCGCTGGCCTATTTCGCCTACCGTCACAACCTGCCGCTGGCCTTGCGCTCGGCGCTGTACCCGCTGATCGGCAAGCGCATCAACGGGCCGATCGGCTACGCGGTGGATGGCTTCGGCATCATCGCCACGGTGTTCGGCCTGGGGGCCGACATGGGCTTCGGCGTGCTGCACCTCAATGCCGGCCTCGACTACCTGTTCGGCATCAGCCACAGCCAGTGGGTGCAGGTGATGCTCATCGCCTTGATGATGGGCGCGGCAGTGGCCGTGGCGGTCGCCGGGGTGGAGAAGGGCGTGCGGGTGATGAGCGACATCAACCTGTTCCTGGCCTGCGCGCTGCTGCTGTTCGTGCTGTTCGCAGGGCCCACCCAGCACTTGTTCAACACCTTGATCCAGAACCTCGGCGATTACCTGGGGGCCTTGCCGCGCAAGAGCTTCGACGTGTACGCCTACGGCGAGAACCGCGACTGGCTGGGTGGCTGGACGGTGTTCTACTGGGCCTGGTGGATTGCCTGGGCGCCGTTCGTGGGGCTGTTCATCGCGCGTATTTCCCGTGGCCGCACCATCCGTGAGTTCGTCTTCGGCGTGCTGCTGATTCCGCTGGGCTTCACCCTGGCGTGGATGTCGATCTTCGGCAACAGCGCGCTCGACCAGGTGATCAACCACGGCATGACAGCCCTTGGGCAGTCGGCCTTGGACAACCCGTCGATGAGCCTGTACCTGCTGCTGGAAACCTACCCGTGGAGCAAGACAGTCATCGCGGTGACGGTGTTCATCAGCTTCGTGTTCTTCGTCACCTCGGCCGACTCCGGCACGGTGGTGCTGTCGACCTTGTCGGCCAAGGGCGGTGACGCCGACGAAGACGGCCCGAACTGGCTGCGTATCTTCTGGGGCGTGATGACCGCGCTGATCACCAGCGGCCTGCTGTTCGCCGGCAGCATCGATTCGCTGAAATCGGCGGTGGTGCTGACGTCGCTGCCGTTCTCGCTAATCCTGCTGTGCATGATGTGGGGGCTGCACAAGGCCTTCTACCTGGAGAGCCAGCGGCAGATCGCGCAGATGCACTCGCTGGCGCCGTTTGCCCAGTCCCGTCGCGGCCGTGGTGGTTGGCGGCAGCGCTTGAGCCAGGCCGTGCACTTCCCGTCACGGGATGAGGTGTACCGCTTCATGGACGACGTGGTGCGTCCGGCGATTGCCGACGTGCGCGAAGTGTTCGAGCAGAAGGGGTTGGTGCTGGTGACCCAGGATGACCCGAGCCATGACAACGTCAGCCTGAAGGTCGGCCATGGCGAGGAGCAGCCGTTCATCTACCAGGTGCAGATGCGTGGCTACTTCACGCCATCGTTCGCGCTGGGTGGGTTGGGGACTCAGGAGTTGAAGAACCGTCGCTATTACCGGGCGGAGGTGCACTTGAGCGAAGGCAGCCAGAATTATGATCTGGTGGGCTACAGCAAGGAGCAGATCATCAACGACATCCTCGACCAGTACGAGCGGCACATGCAGTACCTGCATCTGGTCAGGTAGGCCCAATCGCCGGCAAGCCGGCTCCCACAGGATTTGCAGCGCTGCACTGTCCTCTGTGGGAGCCGGCTTGCCGGCGATTGGAGGCCAAAGGCCTCCCCCAAGGCCCTTCAGAACGGCGCATCCCCAAGGATGGTCGCCCGATGCATCACCCGCCGATTCGGCCGGTAGTCATCCACCGCAAAATGCTGCGTCACGCGGTTATCCCAGAACGCCACGTCATTCTCCTGCCAACGCCAGCGAATGCTGAACTCCGGCCGCGTCGCATGGGCGAACAGCAGCTTCAGCAGCGCCTCGCTCTCCAGCTCGCTCAACTCGTTGATCCGCGTGGTGAACCCTTCGTTGACGAACAGCGCCTTGCGCCCGCTCACCGGGTGGGTGCGCACCACCGGGTGCGACAGCGGTGGGTTCTTGCGCCGGGTTTCTTCCCAGCGCGCCAGGTCCTCTGGCGTGGTGCCGAAACGCTCCAGCGGGAACGACTTGGTGAAGTCATGGGTGGCGCTCAGCCCATCGAGCATCTCGCGCAGCGGCGCCGACAGCGCCTCGAACGCGGCGATGCCGCTGGCCCACAAGGTGTCGCCACCGTAGGCCGGCAGCTGCTTGGCACTGAGCACCGCACCCAGTGCAGGGGTGGGCAGGAAGGTCACGTCGGTGTGCCACACGGCGTTGTCGCGCACGTCGGTGACGGCGGTGTCGAGCACCAGCACCTGCGGGGTTTCCGGCACGTTGGGGTAGATCGGGTGAATGTGCAAATCACCGAAGCGGGCAGCGAAGCGCGCTTGCTGATCCGGGTTGATCGGTTGGTCACGGAAGAACAGCACCTGGTGCTGGAGCAGCGCCTGCTCGATGGCGTCGCGTTGCTCGGCGCTGATCTCGCGGCTGATGTCCACGCCGCTGATCTGGGCGCCAAGCGCCGGGCTGAGTGGGGTAATGGTCAGGCTCATCGCTTATCTCGTGCTAGGCGCCGGGTTGCCGGCGTGGTCAGTCCAGTTCAATGGCTTTGCCCGTGCCAGGGCACCAGCTTGCGTTGCAGGGCGCGCAGGCCCATCTCCAGGGCGAAGGCGATCAGGGCGATCAGCAGGATGCCCAGCACCACCACATCGGTGACCAGGAACTGCGCCGCCGACTGCACCATGAAGCCCAGGCCGCTGGTAGCGGCGATCAGTTCGGCGGCGACCAGGGTCGACCAGCCGACCCCCAGGCCGATGCGGATACCGGTGAGGATGTCGGGCAGCGCGCTGGGCAGGATCACATGGCGAATCAGTTGGGCCCGAGTGGCGCCCAGCGACTGGGCGGCGCGCAGCTTGGCCGGGTCGACGGTGCGCACGCCGGTGGCCGTGGCGATGGCGATCGGGGCGAAAATCGCCAGGTAGATCAGCAGCACCTTGGACAGCTCGCCGATCCCGCACCAGATGACGATCAGCGGCAGGTAGGCCAGCGGCGGAATCGGCCGGTAGAACTCGATCAGCGGGTCGAGGATGCCGCGTGCCACACGGTTGTAGCCAATGGCGATGCCGACCGGGATGGCAGTCAGGGTGGCGGCGGCCAAGGCCAGGCCGATACGACCCAGGCTGGCGCCCAGGTGCTGCCACAGGCTGGCGTCCATGTAGCCCTGGGTGAGCAGTGTCCAGCCCTTGGCCAGGATTTCGCTGGGCGAGGGCAGGAACAGCGGTTCGATCCAGCCGGCAGCGGTCACCAGCCACCAGACCAGCAGCAGGCTGGCCAGGGTCAATGTGCTGATCCAGCGGGTGGAAAGCGGACGGCGGGCCTTGACGGCTGGCCGGGTGTGGGCGTCGCGCTTGCCGGCGACCGGCAGATCGATGCTGCTCATGCGGGCTCCTGCAGGCTTTGACGTTGGGAGAACACCCGCGCCAGCACATGCTCGCGGGTTTCGATGAAGCGTGGGTCGGACTTGATCGCCCGGGCTGGCTCGCCGGCGGCATAGCGCTGGCCGAACTCCAGTTGCAGGCGCTCGACCACACGGCCCGGGTTGGGCGCCAGCAGTACCAGTTCGCTGGCCAGGAACACTGCTTCTTCGATGTCGTGGGTGATCAGGAACACCGGCTTGGCTGTCCGCTGCCATACCTGCAGCAGCAGTTCCTGCATCTGTTCTCGGGTAAAGGCGTCGAGTGCGCCGAACGGCTCGTCCATCAGCAGCACCCGTGGGTCGGCTGCCAGCGCGCGGGCCAGGCCCACGCGTTGCTTCTGACCGCCGGACAGTTGCCAGATGCGCCGCTCGCCGAAACCGGCAAGATCGACCAAGGCCAGCATTTCGCGCGCCTTGGCTTCACGTTCTGCGCGTGGCACGCCGGCAAGTTCGAGGCCGAAGGCAACATTGCCCAGCACGTTCTGCCAGGGCAGCAGGGCGTCGTCCTGGAACACTACGCCGCGTTCGGCACCAGGGCCCTGCACCGGCACACCATCGAGACTGATGCGCCCGCCGCTGGGGGCGACGAAACCGGCGATCAGGTTGAGCAGCGAGGTCTTGCCGCTACCCGATGGCCCGAGGGCCACCAGCAGTTGGCGAGGCCCCAGGCTCAGGTTGATGTCGGCCAGCACCGGGGTGTTGGCGCCGGGGTACTGTGCGCTGATGCGCTCCAGTTCGAGCAAGGCCATGACGGGCTCCGGATCAGGTTCAGTTAGGCAGGAATTTGGCGCTGACGTAGGGCGAGTAGTCCGGCAGTACCGCGTCGACCTTGCCTTGTTGCTTGAGGAACGTGGCGGTGTCGGTCAATGCCTTGGTGGTCGGTGCGCCGAGGGCATTGGCCTGGTCGGCGGCCAGTGGGTAGACGTTGCCTTCCAGCAGCACCGGGATGTCGCTGGCCTTGGCGCCGGACAGCTTCACCAGCTTGGCCACGTTGTCTTGGTTGGCCAGCCAGGCCTTGGGGTCTTTGCGGTAGTCGGCGTAGGCATCGAGGGTGACTTTGGCGAAGGCCTTGACCACGTCCGGGTGCTTGTCGGCGAAGTCCTTGCGCACGATCCAGGCGTCGAAGGTCGGTGCGCCTTTGTTGGCCAGTTCGCCCGAGGTGATGAGCACCTTGCCGTTTTCCTTGGCCACACCCAGGGCCGGGTCCCAGACGTAGGTGGCGTCGATGTCGCCGCGCTTCCAGGCGGCGATGATCGCCGGCGGCGCAAGGTTGAGGATCTGCACCTTGGACGGGTCGATGTTCCAGCTTTTCAGCGCGGCCAGCAGGCTGTAGTGGCCGGTGGACACGAACGGCACGGCGACTTTCTTGCCGATCAGGTCTTGCGGCGTCTTGATGCTGTCACGAGCGACCAGTGCTTCGCCGGCGCCAATCTGGGTGGCGATCAGGAAGGTTTCGACCGGCAGCTTGCGGGTGGCGGCTGCGGCCAGTGGGCTCGAGCCCAGGTAGCCGATCTGCACATCGCCGCTGGCCACCGCCGTGATGACATCGGCGCCGTTGTCGAATTTGCGCCAGGCGATGTCGGCCTTGCTGGCTTTTTCATAGGCACCATCGACCTGAGCCACCTTGGCCGGGTCAACGGTGGTCTGGTAGGCAACCGTGAGGTCGGCGGCCTGGGCCAACCAGCTGGCGCTGGCGAGAGACAGGGCGGCGAACAGGCGCAGCGGGGCATGCGGGATCATGGTGAACCTCTCGTCAGGCAATTGGGCTTTGATGGCGAGAAGACTAGATGATCTAAGAAATCAAAAATAAATAACTTTTTAGAATTAGCTTAGGAGCCAAACGCTTTAACCCACGCAAGGTGTCGAAGATGACGACTGGCAGATCACCAGACCGCTGCTAGCCTTTGATCCCTCGTCATAAGGTGGCTTGGCGCGTAGCGGGTTGGCAAACGTTTGCACATAACCTAAAGGTATGATTGACGGCGTCGATACAACTTTTCGCAGTGAAGGTTTCATTGATATTCCTTAAAAGTCTTACAAATTCATAAAACAGTCATTTTGGATTTATAGGATTGTCATTATCCTGTAGCGCAGGAGATGTCCTTAGACCAAAGTCGCGAAACGTTTAGAAACGATTGACTTATTGGTCACGCTTTGGGACTAAATCGCCCATCCACGGCGAAGCGGGGCAGAAGATCCCGCCGCCAGAGATACACAAGAATTAGAACGTAGAGGAGCAAAACATGTACAAGTCCAGCCTGGCTCTGGCCGTGGCACTGGGGGTTTTCGCCCAACAAGCAGCTGCTGCAGGTTTCGTTGAAGACAGCAAACTGGCGCTGAGCTCGCGCACCATGTACTTCAACGACGATAACCGTGAAGGTGGCGCTGACCAGAACGAAACCGGTCAGGGCTTCAAGCTCGACTACCTGTCCGGCTTCACTGAAGGCACCGTTGGTTTCGGCGTCGATATCCAGGCGCTGTGGGGTATTCATCTGGATGGCGGTCGTGGCAGCCGTCCGGATGCCAACAACACCTTCTTCCCTAGCGACTCCGATGGCTCCGCCGTCCACGACTGGGCACGCATTGGCGGTAACGCCAAGGCTCGCTTCTCCAAGACGGAAGCTCACTTCGGTAGCGCCCTGGCGCCGAACCTACCGATCCTGGTAGCCAACGACGGCCGTCTGCTGCCGCAGACCTTCGAAGGCGGCACCATCCAGAGCAAGGAAATCGACAACCTGACCCTGAACGCCGGTCAGTTGACTCACGCCATGGGCCGTGCTTCGAGCAACCGTACTGGCCTGTCTGTCGCAGGTTCCGCAGTCGACAGCAACAAGTTCTACTACGGCGGTCTGGACTACAAGCTCACTCCGGACCTGACCCTGCAGTACTACTACTCGAACCTGAAGGACTTCTACAAGCAGCACTTCCTGGGTGCGACCCACCTCTACAAGATTTCCGACGACTCTTCGTTCAAGACTGACCTGCGCTACTTTGACAGCAGCAGCGATGGCAAGAACGGTGACGGCGGCGAGTACTTCTTCAACAACAACGGCGGTTATGCCAAGCATGCTGGCGAGATCGACAACAAGACCTGGTCTGCCATGTTCACCTACGCCCTGGGTGGCCATGCGTTGATGCTCGGCCACCAACAGGTCAGCGATGACGGTGGTTTCGTCTGGCTGAACCAAGGTAACGTCGAAGACGGCAATGGCAACCTGGAAGGTGCTGGCGGTGCAAGCTTCTACCTGTTCACCGACAGCATGATCAACCAGTTCGCCCGTGCCGGCACCAACACCACCTTCGGTCAGTACAGCTATGACTTCGCCCGCCTTGGCGCACCTGGCCTGAAAGCTTCCATTGCGTACCTGCGTGGTACCGATATCCGCAATACTTCCGGCAACGGCACCTACCACGAGTGGGAACGTGACGCCCGTATCGACTACGTGATCCAGGAAGGCACCCTCAAAGGTCTGGGCGCCAGCCTGCGTCACGGTGTCTACCGCGGTGAAGGCCAAGCGCCGGCCGACAAGGATCAGACCCGTCTGATCTTCAACTACACTTACAACTTCCTGTAAGCCGTAGCTGATCGAAGAGAGCCTCGCCTAGTGCGAGGCTTTTTTGTGCCTGCAATTCCGTATGCCGTATGGTTATAAATAAATCAGTATTTATTCTTTTTATTTTGATCAGGATGCAGGCACATTGAACTCCAACAAGGCCAGCACACAGCACAGGAGCCGCACCCCATGAGCCTCAAACTCGGCGACATCGCCCCGGATTTCGAACAGGACTCAAGCGAAGGCAAGATCCGCTTCCACGAATGGCTGGGCAGCAGCTGGGGTGTGCTGTTCTCCCACCCGGCCGACTTCACCCCGGTGTGCACCACCGAACTGGGCCTGACCGCCAAGCTCAAGGACGATTTCGCCAAGCGTGGGGTCAAGGCCATCGCCCTCTCGGTGGACCCGGTCGACTCCCACCACCGCTGGATCGATGACATCAATGAAACCCAGAACACGGTGGTCAATTTCCCGATCATCGCCGACGCCGACCGCAAGGTGTCCGACCTGTACGACCTGATCCACCCGAACGCCAGCGACACCCTGACGGTGCGCTCGCTGTTCGTCATCGACCCGAACAAGAAAGTGCGCCTGACCATCACCTATCCAGCCAGTACCGGGCGCAATTTCAATGAAATCCTGCGGGTCATCGACTCGCTGCAACTGACCGACAACCACAAGGTCGCCACGCCGGGTAACTGGCAGGACGGCGACGAGGTGGTGATCGTGCCTTCGCTGAAGGACGAGGACGAAATCAAGCAGCGCTTCCCCAAAGGTTATCGGGCGGTCAAACCCTATCTGCGGCTGACTCCGCAACCCAACCGCTGACGCATTCCTCGTTGCATTGCTCTTAGCCATAGCAGGGATATTCGGGCCGTTTCGACGGCCTTTTTTTATGCCTGCAAGGGCCTCATCGCCGGCAAGCCGGCTCCCACAGGGATCGGCGCTGCCCCCCCTGTGGGAGCTGGCTTGCCAGCGATAAGGCCCTAAAGGTCAAAAGATTTAAATGGAATAAACAAATGAAAAAATATGATTTCTAGGTATATGAGAAGGCTGGTACTGTCACTTCCACAGATCGTTTGATCCCCGTCCTACCGCTGTATCACCTTACTCGCCCGCCAACGAGGCAAGCAGGTGCAACCCGAACCCAATCGCACAGGAGAGCGCCATGCGCACAGTCTTCTTGCGTCGTGGTCTGGTCGCCCTGTTTGCGGCGGCTGTGTCCTTCGGCGCCATTACCCAAGCCCAGGCCGAGAGCCTGCGTATCGGTTACCAGAAATACGGCACCCTGGTGCTGCTCAAGGCAAAGGGTACGCTGGAAAAGCGCCTGGCCGAGCAGGGCGTACAGGTGCAGTGGACCGAATTTCCCGGAGGCCCTCAGCTGCTCGAAGGGCTGAACGTCGGCTCCATCGACTTTGGCGTCACCGGCGAAACCCCGCCAGTGTTCGCCCAGGCCGCCGGTGCCGATCTGCTCTACGTCGCATACGAGCCGCCTGCGCCTCACAGCGAAGCCATCCTCGTGCCGAAGGGTTCGACGATCCAGTCGGTCAAGGAGCTCAAAGGCAAGAAGGTCGCCTTCAACAAAGGCTCCAATGTCCACTACTTGCTGGTCCGCGCCCTGCAGGACGCCGGCCTCACCTACAGCGATATCCAGCCGGTGTACCTGCCACCCGCCGATGCCCGCGCCGCCTTCGAGCGTGGCAGTGTCGATGCCTGGGTGATCTGGGACCCGTACCAGGCTGCCGCCGAGCAACAGCTGCAGGCCCGCACCTTGCGTGATGGCAAGGGCCTGGTCGACAACCACCAGTTCTACCTGGCCACCCGCAATTACGCGACCCAGCACCCGGCCGTGATCAACACCCTGATCGAAGAGGTACGCGCCGTGGGTGAATGGTCCCAGGCCAACCCGCAGCAGGTGACCGACCAAGTTTCGCCGCTGCTCGGTCTGCCCGCCGACATCACCCTGACCTCGGTCAAGCGCCAAGGCTACGGTGCCGCCCCGCTGACCCCTGAGGTTGTGGCTGCACAGCAGAAAATCGCCGACACCTTCCAGGCGCTCAAGCTGATTCCCAAGCCGCTGAGCATCAAGGATGTGATCTGGACACCCCCGGCCAAGGTCGCCAGCGCGCCTTGATCGATACGCCTGCGCCGGGGCGCCGCTCCGGCATGAGCCACCCTTGAGGAGACAACTCCAATGAGCCTGAACATCTTCTGGTTCCTCCCTACCCACGGTGACGGCAAGTACCTGGGCACTTCCGACGGCGCCCGCGCGGTCGACCATGGCTACCTGCAGCAGATCGCCCAGGCCGCCGACCGCCTTGGCTTTGGTGGGGTGCTGATCCCGACCGGGCGTTCCTGCGAGGACTCCTGGCTGGTGGCAGCATCGCTGATCCCGGTGACCCAGCGCCTGAAGTTCCTGGTGGCCCTGCGTCCGGGCATCATTTCGCCGACCGTGGCCGCACGCCAGGCCGCTACCCTGGATCGGCTGTCCAACGGCCGCGCGCTGTTCAACCTGGTTACCGGCGGCGACCCTGACGAACTGGCCGGTGATGGCCTGCACCTGAACCATCAGGAGCGCTACGAGGCCTCGGTCGAATTCACCCGCATCTGGCGCAAGGTGCTGGAAGGCGAAAACGTCGACTACGACGGCAAGCACATCCAGGTGAAGGGCGCCAAGCTGCTGTATCCACCGATTCAACAGCCGCGTCCGCCGCTGTATTTCGGTGGTTCGTCCGAAGCCGCCCAGGACCTGGCCGCCGAACAGGTCGAGCTGTACCTGACCTGGGGCGAGCCGCCAGCTGCCGTCGCCGAGAAGATTGCCCAAGTACGGGAAAAGGCTGCCGCCCAAGGCCGCGAAGTACGCTTCGGGATCCGCTTGCACGTGATCGTGCGGGAAACCAACGACGAAGCCTGGGCCGCCGCCGACCGCCTGATCTCGCACCTGGACGACGACACCATCGCTCGCGCCCAGGCGTCGCTTGCGCGCTTCGACTCGGTCGGCCAGCAGCGCATGGCCGCGCTGCATGGCGGCAACCGTGACAACCTGGAAGTCAGCCCCAACCTGTGGGCCGGTGTCGGCCTGGTGCGTGGCGGCGCGGGTACCGCGCTGGTCGGCGATGGCCCGACCGTGGCCGCGCGGGTCAAGGCGTATGCCGAGCTGGGCATCGATACCTTCATCTTCTCCGGCTACCCGCACCTGGAAGAGTCCTACCGTGTGGCCGAACTGCTGTTCCCTCACCTCGACATTCAGCGCCCGGAGCAGCCGAAAACCGGCGGCTATGTGAGCCCGTTCGGCGAGATGGTGGCCAACGACATCCTGCCCAAATCCGTGTCGCAGAGCTGAGGGCCGGGCCATGAGTCGTGCAACGTCCTCCACCCTGAGCCAGCGCCTGGCGCCGTGGGCACTGCCGCTGGCGCTGCTGGCGGTGTGGCAGTTGGCGGTCAGCGCGGGCTGGCTGTCGACGCGCATCCTGCCGGCGCCGAGTGCGGTGGTCAGTGCCGGTGTCGAGCTGGTACGCAGCGGCGAGATCTGGAGCCACCTGGCCATCAGCGGCTGGCGTGCCGGCCTGGGCTTTCTGATCGGTGGCAGCATCGGCCTGGCGCTGGGCTTCATCACCGGTTTGTCGAAGTGGGGCGAACGCTTGCTCGACAGCTCGGTGCAGATGATCCGCAATGTGCCGCACCTGGCGCTGATCCCGCTGGTGATCCTGTGGTTCGGAATCGACGAGTCGGCGAAGATCTTCCTGGTCGCGCTCGGCACGCTGTTCCCGATCTACCTGAACACCTACCACGGTATCCGTAACGTCGACCCGGCGCTGGTGGAGATGGCGCGCAGCTACGGCCTGTCGGGCTTCGGCCTGTTCCGCCAGGTGATCCTGCCGGGTGCGCTGCCGTCGATCCTGGTCGGGGTGCGCTTCGCCCTGGGCTTCATGTGGCTGACCCTGATCGTCGCCGAAACCATTTCGGCCAATGCCGGCATCGGTTACCTGGCGATGAATGCCCGCGAATTCCTGCAGACCGATGTGGTGGTCCTGGCGATCGTCCTGTACGCCGTGCTCGGCAAGCTAGCCGACCTTGCCGCCCGCGGCCTGGAGCGAGTCTGGCTGCGCTGGCACCCGGCCTATCAAGTGGCGAAGAAGGAGGGCGTATGACCGTGCTCAAGGAACAACCGCCGCGCTTGTTGCGGGGCATTCCGCTGGCGTCCAACGGCCTGCGCAAGACGTTCGGCCAGCGTGAAGTGCTGCGCGGTATCGACCTGCACATTCCGGCCGGCCAGTTCGTCGCCATCGTTGGCCGCAGTGGCTGCGGCAAGAGCACCTTGCTGCGGCTGCTGGCCGGGCTCGACCAGCCCAGCGCCGGTGAGCTGCTGGCCGGTGCTGCGCCGCTGGCAGATGCCCGCGAGGATACCCGCCTGATGTTCCAGGATTCGCGCTTGCTGCCCTGGAAGAAGGTGATAGACAACGTCGGCCTGGGCCTGCGTGGCGACTGGCGCCAACGTGCGCTGGATGCCCTGGAGGCGGTCGGCCTGGCTGACCGCGCCAACGAGTGGCCAGCGGCTTTGTCGGGCGGCCAGAAGCAACGTGTGGCCCTGGCCCGCGCACTGATTCACCAGCCGCGCCTGCTGCTGCTGGACGAGCCGCTGGGCGCACTGGATGCGTTGACCCGAATCGAGATGCAGCAGCTGATCGAACGCTTGTGGCGCCAGCACGGGTTTACCGTGCTGCTGGTGACCCACGACGTCAGTGAGGCCGTCGCGGTGGCCGACCGGGTGGTCTTGATCGAGGACGGCGAAGTCGGCCTGGACCTCAATGTCGAACTGGCAAGGCCCAGGGCACGTGGTTCGCACCGCCTGGCTGCGCTGGAAAGCGAAGTGCTCAACCGTGTGCTGTCGGCTCCTGGCACTGCGCCCGAGCCGGACCCTGTAGCCCCTCTGCCCACGCAACTGCGCTGGGCGCACTGAATGACTCACTTACCCGACTGAACCCAAGAGAAGGAATAAAGCCATGACCATCAAAGCGATCAACGTACGTAACCAGTTCAAAGGCACCGTGAAGGAGATCCTCGAAGGCCCGGTGCTGTCGGAAATCGATGTGCAGACGGCCTCGGGTATCGTGACGTCGGTGATTACCACGCGTTCGGTGAAGGAATTGGAGCTGCAGGTGGGCAGCGAGGTGATTGCCTTCGTCAAATCGACGGAAGTGTCTATCGCCAAGCTGTGAGTAGTTAATGCCTGGGCTGCCGTGCAGCCCAGGCGAGGATGCCGCGTCAGTCGCTGACCGGGCGCAGGTTGCCGAAAATCCGGGTGGCTTGAGCTTCACTCAAGCTACCCCGCCAGGCCCCGGCACCAAGGTTTCTTTCGCTCGGATGTTTCAAATGGCCTGACTCAAGCCGCGTAAAGCCCTGCGTCGGCCGTTGACGAAAGTGGAAATGGGCATACCAGACAGGCTCCTTGGTCTGCTTGTCATTCACCCGATACTCTTCCAGGTATTCGATGGGTTTACCTTTACGATCCACTTTCGCTTTCAATGTGCGCGACCAGGCGACTTCAACTGCTTGCTGTTCCAGCAGGTAATCCAGATGCCATACCGAAGGCTTGCCGGTCGCCTTGGTCTGCTCGATACGTAGCGTTCGACCCAGTGCGTCCAGTTCGTCGGCGCTGGTGTCCAGCCTTTTCACCAGGGTGTCGTGCTCACTGGTGATCGCCGGGCCAGCTTTTTCACGAATCCTTTTTGCAAGAAATCGTAGTTGCTGCGCGTAGCCCTGTGCAATGTCTTCAAGGTCGATGGGTATCGCATCCGGTGTCTTGTATTGGGGCAACCTGGCCCGGTGCTTGGGCACATCGCTCAGCCGCGCCTTGGCAATCTTCACAAGTTCCGGCAGCGACTGAGTCGGGGTAGCGCGTGCGGGCCGGACCAGCTGCCAGGTGTTCGCATCGTTCTTGATGTAGATGGAATGCGCCTGCTGCGTATTGGGCCGGTTGATGTGCATGCGTATCTGCCCGTGTTCGCTGACCTCGCTACCGATGCGTGGCCCGTCCTCGGTTTCGAACAACCGCGGGCGGGTAGGGCCGCGGTCGGGTTTGACGGCGGGGCGCTGGATAACGTTGGCCAGGTCGTCATCGATCTCCTTGATCAGTTGACCCATGAGTTGGCGGAAGGTTTGGGCTTGGTCCATGGCTATCAGGGCCTGGAAGGTGTCTTCCCAGGCGGTGAGGTGGTTGAGGTAATGCTGGTAGTGCCTTTGGGCATTAGTCAGGAAATGCCGATCCTGAGCGCGGGTGAGGCCTGCCTTGGGCAAGGCAAGATGGCTGAAGAGCGTGCTGCGCAAGGCACTACCCTGGTCGAGGTAAAGATCCAGAAAGATATCCAAGTTCACATCTTCGACAGCGTTGGCGTCGAACAGTGAATTTGAAAGGATCGCCGCCCGAGTCAGTCGGGTGTTGGCCACATCAAGCGTCAGGCCCGACGCGTCGGCGTTGTGCATGTATTGGGTCAATACGCTGCCCTGCAACTGCTTGCGCCGGTCGTGGTGGCGAATGGCGATGCGCTCCATCATCGCCAAAGTGTCGGCCAGTTCGTTCTCTGCCACCTGCAGTTCGATCGCCAGGCGCTTGATCAATGAGGCGGCCGAGGCACTGGCACTTGCAGTCCTCATGGCGTTGGAGGCCTGCAGCACCCGCTCACTGGCAAGGAGAAAACGCCCAGACGCCAGTTTCATGTCGAGCACGCTCATTTCATTGATGTTTTGCTCACACAGGCCAACGAACCTTCTGAAATCCGCTCTGTTCAGCGTTGCACGTTGCTCCTTGAGGCGCGCAATGCTGTGTTCGTTGTACGCGATGTTCACGTTGAGCTCGTCACTCAGTTGCTTGCGGGTATTGGCAATGGCGACCTTTTGTGCAGTGCTGAGCTCCTTCCCATCGATGTGCGGCCGCATGGCTGTTTGGTAGGCTATCTGCTTTGATTGCATGCTTGCGGCGATGCGCTGGAGCTCACCGTCTATCTCGCGCGCCAGTTCCAGCCCGGTCAGTTGTGGCCGCTGCCGGCCAAGCGCAGTGCGCCAGACAGCAATGCCTTGTGCGTAGAGGTTGCTGAGTGCGTCGCCGCCGCCAGCAAGCCCGTTTTCGACCAGCAGGCCGCTCAGCCTGCCGGGGGTATCCCATGTCCCCGACTCGCTGAGCTGCACAGCCTGACGGTAGCTGCGGGTACCCTGCGGCTTGAGCCTCCAGGTCGCGTAGGTCGAATCCCAATCCACGGCATACCAGGTGTTGTTTCGTGCAATGTAGTGCTGCTCGGTGCCTGCAAGCTTGAGCACACCTGCGCCTTTGACATGGGTGGAGCGTTGCAGCGACCCCAGCGGCGGTTCGACTTCGTAACCGGCAAAGGGGTTGGGCCGCTGCTTGCGAATTCCGCCCAGCGGGCGAAGCGGGTCGATCCGCTGGCGTTGCAGCGTCAGTTGGCGTGCCGAGGGCGCAGGTTTGGACGAGGCGCCCAGCAGTGCGAGCGAAACGATGGCGTCGCTCAACGACTGCAGCACGCTGACCAGGTGCTGCAGCCCTTCCTCTTCATCGCCACGGCCGAAGGCGCGCACTGCTGCATTCGCGGCATGCCAGCCATCGTATGCCGCTATTGCCGTACCCGCGCCTGGCACGAAGCAGAGCGCCAGTTTCAAACCCATGAAAAAATGATGATCAAAGCTGTCCGGTGCTGACAGCGTCAGGTCGGCCTGGCTACGTGAGGTGGCGCGGTGCTTGCGGATCCGTTCGCCCATGTCCAGGTGACACTGGTGCGTGGGCATCGGTTCGCGGCGTGCCGGGCCAAGAGCGATGAATCTGAAAGCGCTCTTCAATGCGGTGTTGATGTAGCTTTCATGCTGGGTTGGGTCGCCAGCGTCGGCCTGCAGCGCCAGAAACCGGACCATCCTGTCGTCCAGCGCCATGCGTTGCAGCGCCTCGCAGGCCGCGTCGGTGCTTTCGTGCTGGCTGATGACGTGTCCGACGGGAGCGTTCGGTACGTAGAGCAGTACGGGGCCGGTGGTGCCCTTGATCACATAGGTGTCGGAAAGCCCTGCACTGTCGCTCGAGCCGTCGGCTGCCGTGCCGGGTCTGAGTATGAGGGTGTGGTAGGCAATGGTTCTGGAAGCCAATGCATCGACCTGTTCCTGGCAGAATGTTTCCAGCAGGTGTTGGCCATGGTTGTCGAGGCTGGGCGGCCTGGTCAGCACAAGCACCCTCAAGCAATCCTCATAAGGTGCACGGAGGGTTTCCTGGCGCAGTTGGACGAGCCAATCGGATGCTTCCTTGGCACCTTGAAAAGTGTCGACTATGTGCCTTTCGTAGCTGCCAGCCATGTCCAGCTGCTCGATCAGCTCAGCAATGTAGGCTGGCGTTACGTTGGCTCGCAGCAGGGCGTTGCCTGAGGGTTCGAACTTCACATTGGCGTCTTTGAGCAGCAAGCGCCGATCATCATCCAACGCCTGCAGCATGAATGTTTCCAGGGCAACATCGCTGCGCTCCTTGCTGTAGACCGGTACGACTCTGGCACCGGCACCGCCTGTGGCGGACTGACCGGCGACCTCTTTCTTGGTCGTGACGCTGTCGGCGATATCAAGGCTGATCCGTGGTATTTCCTGCAGCTTGAATGCGTTGCGCAGGTGTTGATGCAGCATGGCCCGCGAAAATGCTTGCTGCGTTGGCAGGCCCTTGAGCACCGTTCCCGATGCATACAGTGATACCTGCAATGCCTTCATTCGAGCGACGAGCTCGGCCCGCTGTTCGCTGTCGAGGTGTTGCAGCGGCGTTAGCTGTTGCTGGATATGGTCAGTACGGTTCTGCTCCGCAAACCGCGCCATGGCCTGGGCCCTGGCGCGGTTCTCGCTGCTGCACAGGCGTTGCCGGATCTGTTCGCGAGTAGCCTGGGCAGGCAGCGCATTGACGACAGCTTTCACGCAATCGCGCATGAAGTGCGAAAGGATGGGTGGGTGTGTGAACGTGACCGCTGTTGAGCTTGCCAGGGCGTCGAGCAGCCGTGAGCTGTCTGTTGGAACAGCCGATTCCAGCAGGGCATCGGGCCATGCTCCCTGGAGCGTTGCCAGCAGGCGCCTGGCAAGCTGCCACTGATCATCGAAGGCCATGAGGCCGCCGCGCTGGCCGGGCCGGTAGAGCAGCAGCGAATCATCCTGTGTGTCGTCGTTGGGCGTGGCGCGAAATGTCATGTAGCCGCACAGCTGCCACTTGCGATCGCCGGCGACCAGTTCCAGCGTGCTGGCTTGCACGGGGCGCCGTAGACTTGGCTCGGGCCTGTCGACGAGTTTTTCTATCCATTCCAGGTGGGTGGATGAAAGATCCCCCAAGGTATTCTGCAGACGTGCCTCCTTCAGCAGGGCCTGACACAGCTTTTCGCTGATCAGCTCTTCCAGCGTCTCTTCCCCCTTGAGCACCTTCAGGTCTGCATCGGTTACCTGATCGGGTAGCTCAAGCAGGAGCAGGTCCAGTTCGTCCTGCGACTGGTCTAGCTGTTCCTGGCGCTCTCGCAACAGGGTGAAGTTGAGCGAAGTGGGCGCTGTGTCGTCGTCCAGGTATTGCGCCAGCAAGGTCTCCTGATGCTCGATC
Source organism: Pseudomonas sp. NPDC089396 (assembly GCF_044749545.1). Classification (NCBI taxonomy): domain Bacteria; kingdom Pseudomonadati; phylum Pseudomonadota; class Gammaproteobacteria; order Pseudomonadales; family Pseudomonadaceae; genus Pseudomonas; species Pseudomonas sp. NPDC089396. The sequence goes on from NZ_JBIVIC010000001.1 coordinate 392,930, forward strand.
TGATCCTGGCGCCAGGCCGATGGCAGGTACTGCTCCAAGTGAGCGAAATGAACCTCCTCCTGCGCCATTGCCGTATCGGTCGCGGTCACTGCATCAATGGCAGTCTCGGTTGCCGGCGCGAGGGTTGCCAGGATGATCGAACTGCGATTGGCTTCCCAGCGCTGCAAGTCGCTCCAGTCCAGCGGGTCGGTTTCACTTTGCTCACAGGCCTGCTCCAGCAGATGGTCGGAAATGACCTGGCATTGCCGCACATGGTCTTCCACCAGCGTCTCGAAGCCATCGGTTTCAATCGTTGTGACGATCACGTTATCGCGTGTGCCGGTGGCAATGGGCGACCTTGGGTCCGACCAGAACCAGGAACGGTTGAGCAAGATCCAGTCGCGCATGCTCTGAAGGCTGTCGAAGCGCAGGATGGCGTTGTTGATACCTGGCAGGTAGATCAGCCAAGCCGAATCGCCGGATCGCGGCGCCAGCGCCAGTGCCGCGGTACTGGTCAGCAGGGTTCCGGTAGGGAGTCGCCATTGCAGCTGCGCGTGGCTGAGCTCAGGCCGCCGGCCTTGTTTCCAGTCGTCCAGACCCAACTTGCCGATGCCGAATGCGATGTCCAGGCAGCTCAGGAAGTGTTGGCGCAGCAAGCCGCTTGCGTGTTTTTGCCGCGAGATGGCGGTACCTGGCATACGGCCTTGCCAGTAATTGCGGGCGGCCTGCAGGCTCAGCGCATTCACGACGGGATTGAGGTCGGTAATCCAGTCTTTGGCGGTCCATTGCGAGCGTTGTGACGCGTCGTCGAAGCCCCAGGTGGCCCACGCGGAAAAGGCATTGCCGAGCACCGGGCTGGCGAGCAGGCGGGCGGCGAAGTTCAGCAGGGTCACTTGCCGGCCATCGTGGTGCAGGCCGCAGGCATCAGGGTTCAAATCGAGGTGGGCACGCAACCTTGTCCGCAGCGCATGCTGCAAGGTGGGCGCTGCGTCCAACAGCCGTTGCAGCTGCCTGGTGGCGTGCACCCAAGCGGGCTTGGCTGCCACCAGCAGATTACTCCTGCCGGCCAACTGTTGGTCGACGGTATCCGTGTCGGTAAGCGGTAATGCCTGCACGTTGGCGTATTGAAAGCTTTCGGGGGTAGGCATGGGCAAAGGTCTCTTTGAGGTTGCATGTTTGCAAATGCCTCATTGAAACGGTCGCTACGCCTTGCTCGGTGGTAAATCTATGTATTCAGCCGAGGGTGCGCTTGGGTAGGAAGGGCGGCAAGTAGAGTGCGAGGTAGGCCTCGAAAACGCGCATGCCTTCCTCTGCCATGCGAGGTGTGATCTGTTCGAACAACTGCATCGAGCGAGCATACACCCGGTCGCTCAGCTCCATGGCCAAGGCGAAGACATCCACATCGCCCGGCATGGCCGGTAGCTGGAAATGTCGATCAAACAGCCTGTGCATGAGCTCACCAAGCTCCATGTCGTGCTGGCGGTCGGCTTGTACCACTTCGCTTAGCCCATGCTGGGCCAGGATCAGCTGACGCGCTGCGGTGTCTTCTTTGTAGATGGCCAGCATGCGCTGCTCGACCAGCCGAGACAATTCGTGCCAGGTGGTGAATGCACTGCTGTCTATGGGCGCGCTCAGGGCTTCGCGAAATGCTCGGTGCACATCCGCAGTCAGTGCTTCAAGCAAGGCCGGCACGCTGGCGAAGAAGTGATACACGGACGATGGCGGAATCTGCGCCCGCTCGGCCACGCTGTAGATCGACAGCGCGGCCACCCCTTGCCCGGCCAGCAATTCGCGAGCCGCCGCCAGGATCGCTTCGATCCTGGCCTGGCTGCTGGCGCGTGGCTTGCGTGGGGTGGCGCTGCGGGTCATTAGTTGCTGATCGCCAGGATGCTGGCCTGGTAGGCACCCACGAACAAGTCGAAGTCGCCGACCTCTTGCTGCTCCAGGCGCGATTGCTCGGCCAGCGAGTCGCGGGCCAGGGTCTCGTAGGCCTGCTGGCGCTCGGGGGGCAGTGGCTGCTCACGGAAGGTCTGGGCATGAATGCGGCTCTGGCGCAGTGAGAACTGCACGAAGCTTTCGTCATGCTCGGTCATGCGGGCCAGTACCTGGGCCGATGGGGTCAGCGAGGCGTCGTCGACCTTGGCCTGTTGCGCCTCCAGGGCCTTGGCATGTTCATCGCCGCCGTGGGCCTGGTCGAGCAGCTCGGCCAGCTGGCCAATGCGTCCGATCAGTTCGGTGGCCCAGGTTTTCAGTGTGATCGGCTGGCCATCACGGTGCAGCTCAAGGCCGGGACGACGGCCTTCCTTGACTACGGTGAGGAAGTTGCTGGTGCACTGGCCGCATTCGCCGTTGTCCAGTTGCGGGCTTTCTTCCAGCGCGCAGAACAGCAGGAACGCATCGAGGAAGCGGGCCTCGGCCAGGTCGATGCCGACCGGCAGGAATGGGTTGATGTCCAGGCAGCGCACTTCCACATACTGCACGCCGCGCGAGGTCAGGGCCTGGATCGGCCGCTCGCCGGTGTAGGTGACGCGCTTGGGGCGAATGTTCGAGTAGTACTCGTTCTCGATCTGCAGGATGTTGGTGTTCAGTTGCACCCACTCGCCATCGACATGGGTGCCGATCTCGACATAGGGCGGGTAGGGCGTACCGACGGCCTTGCGCAGGCTGTCGGTGTAGCTGTCCAGGTTGTTGTAGCAGGGCGTGAGGCCCGCCTGGGCGTTGCTCTGGTAACCCAGGTCGCTCATGCGCAGGCTGGTGGCGTAGGGCAGGAACAGGGTTTCGGCATCCAGCTCTTCGAGCTGGTGCGGGCGGCCGCGCAGGAAGCCTTTGTCCAGCGCCGGCGAAGCGCCGAACAGGTACATCAGCAGCCAGCTGTAGCGGCGGAAGTTGCGGATCAGCGCGATGTAGGCCGAGGACTGGTAGTCGCGGTCGCCTTCGGTGCTGCCTTCGGCGTCGCGCAGCAGTGGCCACAGCGCTTCGGGCAGCGAGAAGTTGTAATGGATACCGGCGATGCACTGCATGGTGCGGCCGTAGCGCAGGGCCAGGCCCTTGCGGTAGACGTGCTTGAGCTTGCCGATATTGGACGTACCGTACTCGCCGATCGGGATGTCCTCCTCGGCCGGCAGCGTGCACGGCATCGACGGGCTCCAGAGGTATTCGTCGCCCAGCTTGCTGTAGACGAAGCGGTGAGTCTGTTCGAGGTTCTCGAGCACCTTGGCCGGGTCGGCCAGGGCCGGGGTGATGAACTCCAGCAGCGACTCGGAATAGTCGGTGGTGATCTGCTCGTTGGTCAGCGCCGAACCCAGCGCTACCGGGTGTGGAGTCTGAGCCAGGCGACCTTCGTCGGTTACGCGCAGGCATTCGCGCTCAATACCGTGCAGGCACTGCTCGAGCAGGGGAAGATTGGCGCTGAGCAGGCTCAGGCGGCGGTTGAGGAGGTCGCTCAAGATGGATTCCTTCACGCGTCAGTCGCCCCAATATGGGGGTAGCGTTGACGGTCTACAAGGGTAGTTGGAAAAGGAACTGGCGTTGTCGCCTGGGTTACGCGGTTCCGGCGCCGAATTCGGGGCCGCTTTGCGGCCCATCGCCGGCAAGCCGGCTCCCACAGGAGGTCAGCGGTGGACCTTGTGGGAGCCGGCTTGCCGGCGATGGGACGCAAAGTTGCCCCCAGATGCTGCCAAAAATACCGTAGATAACGCTTGGTGAGCTAGAGAACCGCAAAGGTTCCTTGTGCTTTTGCCACCAGTTTGTCGCTTTGGACTACGTCGGCCTCGACCACCAGGGTGCGGCGCCCGGCGTGCAGCACGCGGGCGTTGCACAGCACGTCGCCTTCGCTGACGGCGCGCAGGTAGTTGATCTTGCACTCGATGGTCACGCTCTGTTGGTCGAAGCCATGGCTGGCCGAGCAGGCCAGGCCCATGGCGATGTCCACCAGGCTGAAGATCGCCCCGCCGTGCAGCTTCTGGCCGCGGTTGCGCAGGTGCGGCTCGAGCGCCAGGGCCACCTCGGCAACGCCTGTGTCCAGGCGTTGCACGCGGCAGCCAAGCAGCTGGCTGTAAGCGCTCTCGACAAGCTCCTTGGGGATTTCCATCATTTCTTCTTCAGCTGCTTGGCGTTGGCGAACAGCGAGGCCATGGCATTGTTGGCCGGTGCGGCGGGGGCTGTTTCACGCTGACGCGGCGCCTGCTGCGCGCGGTTGCCACCGTTGCCACGGTTGCCGCCGCGGTTACCTTCGACCTTTTCGCCCGGCGTGTCGCTCATGCGCATGGACAGGCCAACGCGTTTGCGCGGAATGTCCACTTCCATGACCTTGACCTTGACCACGTCACCGGCCTTGACCGCTTCGCGTGGGTCCTTGATGAACTTCTCCGACAGCGCCGAAATGTGCACCAGGCCGTCCTGGTGCACGCCGATGTCGACGAAGGCACCGAAGTTGGTGACGTTGGTGACCACCCCCTCGAGGATCATGCCCGGTTCCAGGTCCTTGAGGTCTTCGACGCCGTCCTGGAAGGTGGCGGTCTTGAACTCGGGACGCGGGTCGCGGCCAGGCTTGTCCAGTTCCTGCAGGATGTCGGTGACAGTCGGCAGGCCGAAGGATTCGTCGGTGAAGCGTTTCGGGTCGAGGCGCTTGAGGAAGCCGCTGTCGCCGATCAGCGAGCGGATGTCACGCTCGGTATCGGCGGCGATGCGTTGCACCAGCGGGTAGGCCTCCGGGTGCACGGCCGAGGCGTCCAGCGGGTTGTCGCCGTTCATCACGCGCAGGAAGCCTGCAGCCTGCTCGAAGGTTTTCTCGCCCAGGCGGCTGACTTTCTTCAGTGCGGCGCGGGTGGCGAACGGGCCGTTGGCGTCGCGGTGGGCGACGATGTTCTGTGCCAAGGTGCTGTTGAGGCCGGAGATGCGGGTCAGCAGGGCCACCGAGGCGGTGTTGACGTCCACGCCCACGGCGTTCACACAGTCCTCGACCACGGCGTCCAGGCCCCGGGCCAGCTTCATTTGCGACACGTCGTGCTGGTACTGGCCGACACCGATGGATTTCGGGTCGATCTTCACCAGCTCGGCGAGCGGGTCCTGCAGGCGGCGGGCAATCGACACCGCGCCACGGATCGACACGTCCAGGTCCGGGAACTCGCGGGCGGCCAGTTCCGACGCCGAATACACCGATGCGCCGGCTTCCGAGACCATGATCTTGGTGATCTTCAGGGCTGGGTACTTCTTCACCAGCTCAGCCACCAGCTTGTCGCTTTCACGGCTGGCGGTGCCGTTGCCGATGGCGATCAGTTCCACCGAGTGCTTGGCGCACAGGGCGGCGAGGATGGAAATGGTGCGATCCCAGTCGTTTTTCGGCGCGTGCGGGTAGACCGTGGTGTGGTCCAGCAGCTTGCCGGTGGCATCGACCACGGCGACCTTGCAGCCGGTGCGCAGGCCCGGGTCGAAGCCCAGGGTGGCACGCGGGCCGGCCGGTGCGGCCAGCAGCAGGTCGTGCAGGTTGTGGGCGAAGACGTTGATCGCCTCGCCTTCGGCGTTGTCGCGCAGCTCGCCGAACAAGTCGGTTTCCAGGTGGGTGTACAGCTTGACCTTCCAGGTCCAGCGCACTACCTCGGCCAGCCACTTGTCAGCAGGGCGGCTGCGGTTTTCCAGGCCGAAGTGGCCGGCGATCATCACCTCGCACGGGTGCAGGGTGCCTGGCAGCTCTTCGCCGACTTTCAGCGATGCGCTCAGCACGCCTTCGTTGCGCCCGCGGAAAATCGCCAGGGCGCGGTGCGACGGCGCGTTGCGCAGCAGCTCGTCGTGGGCGAAGTAGTCGCGGAACTTGGCGCCTTCTTCTTCCTTGCCCGCCACCACGCGTGCGCTGAGCACCGCATCGTGCTTGAGGAAGCTGCGCAGCTTGTCGAGCAGGGCGGCGTCTTCGGCGAAGCGCTCCATGAGGATGTACTTGGCACCCTCCAGCGCGGCCTTGACGTCGGCCACACCCTTGTCGGCGTCGACGAAGCGCGCGGCTTCGCTCTCCGGGTTCAGCTGCGGGTCGTTGAACAGGCCGTCGGCCAGCGCACCAAGGCCGGCTTCCAGGGCGATCTGGCCCTTGGTGCGGCGCTTTTGCTTGTACGGCAGGTAGAGGTCTTCGAGGCGGGTCTTGGTGTCGGCCAGCTTGATCTCGCGGGCCAGTTCCGGGGTCAGCTTGCCCTGTTCCTCGATGCTGGACAGGATGCTGGCGCGGCGGTCGTCGAGCTCGCGCAGGTAGCGCAGACGCTCTTCCAGGTGGCGCAGCTGGGTGTCGTCCAGGCTGCCGGTCACTTCCTTGCGGTAACGGGCGATGAAGGGCACGGTCGAGCCTTCGTCCAACAAGCCCACGGCCGCTTCGACCTGCTGCGGGCGAACGCCCAGTTCCTCGGCGATACGGCTGTTGATGCTGTCCATGTGAACCACCTGACAAGGATTGAAAACCGCGCATTATACCGATCGAAATCGGCTTGCGGTGATGGCGCCAGGCCAGCGCCTGTGGCCAGGAACTGGCGCCCGGGGAAAAATCTGCTAACAATGCTCACGTCACGCAGGGTAATGGCTACGCCATAATGCGCGGCGATATCAGAGGAGTTATTCATGACTGGCACCCCCAACACCGCTGAAGGTGACAAGATTCTCATCGTCGACGACGATCCGGGGCTCAGCAGCCTGCTGGAACGTTTCTTCACCAGCAAGGGCTATCGCGCCCGTGCGGTCCCCAACACCGAACAGATGGACCGTCTGCTGCAGCGCGAGGTGTTCAACCTGGTGGTGCTCGACCTGATGCTGCCGGGTGAAGACGGCTTGTCCGCGTGCAAGCGTCTGCGCCAGTCGAACAACCAGATCCCGATCATCATGCTCACCGCCAAGGGCGACGAGCTCAGCCGCATCAAGGGCCTGGAACTGGGCGCCGACGATTACCTGGGCAAGCCGTTCAACCCCGACGAGCTGATGGCGCGGGTCAAGGCCGTGCTGCGTCGCCAGGCGCCTAGTGTGCCGGGTGCTCCGGGCAGCGAGGACGAGTCGGTCACTTTCGGCGACTACGAACTGTCGCTGGCCACCCGCGAACTCAAGCGCGGTGACGAAGTGCACATGCTCACCACCGGTGAGTTCGCTGTGCTCAAGGCGCTGGTCATGCATGCCCGCGAACCGCTGACCCGCGACAAGCTGATGAACCTGGCCCGCGGTCGCGAGTGGGACGCGCTGGAGCGCTCCATCGACGTACAGATTTCGCGCCTGCGCCGCATGATCGAGCCGGACCCGTCCAAGCCACGCTACATCCAGACGGTCTGGGGCGTGGGTTATGTGTTCGTCCCAGACGGAAACGCTGGCAAATGATGCTGCACCTTTGATGAAGACACCGCTGTGGTTCCCGCAGAGTTTCTTTGCCCGCACCCTGTGGCTGGTGCTGATCGTCGTCCTGTTTTCCAAGGCGTTGACCCTCGTCTACCTGCTGATGAACGAGGACGTGCTGGTCGATCGTCAGTACAGCCACGGCGTAGCGCTGACCTTGCGCGCCTATTGGGCCGCCGATGAAGAGAACCGCGACAAGATCGCCGAGGCCGCCGGCCTTATCCGGGTGACTGGCTCTGGCGTACCTGAAGGCGAGCAGCACTGGCCATACAGCGAGATCTACCAACGGCAGATGCAGGCCGAGCTGGGTGAAGACACCGAAGTGCGTCTGCGCATTCACGCGCCGCCGGCATTGTGGGTCAACGCGCCGAGCCTGGGGCCTGGCTGGCTGAAAGTACCGCTGTATCCCCACCCGTTGCGCGGGCAGAAGATCTGGAACGTACTGGGCTGGTTCCTGGCCATCGGCCTGTTGTCCACCGCCTCGGCGTGGATCTTCGTGCGCCAGCTCAACCAGCCGCTCAAGCGCTTGGTGTTCGCCGCCCGCCAATTGGGCCAGGGGCGCAGTGTGCGTCTGCCGATCAGCGACACGCCCAGCGAGATGACCGAGGTTTACCGGGCCTTCAACCAGATGGCCGAGGATGTCGAGCAGGCCGGGCGTGAGCGAGAGCTGATGCTGGCTGGGGTATCCCACGATTTGCGCACACCCCTTACGCGCTTGCGCTTGTCCTTGTCCCTGCTGGGCAGCGACAGCGAGCTGAGCGACGACATGGTGCGCGACATCGAGGACATGGACGCCATTCTCGACCAGTTCCTGGCGTTCATCCGCGATGGCCGTGACGAACCGGTGGAAGAGGTCGACCTGGCCGACCTGGTGCGTGAAGTGGTAGCGCCCTTCAACCAGCCGCACGAACGTGTGCGCCTGTGCCTGGAACCGATCCCGCCGTTCCCGCTGCGTCGGGTGTCGCTCAAGCGCATGCTGGGCAACCTGATCGGCAATGCCCTGCACCACGCGGGCAAGGGGGTCGAAGTGGCGGCCTATGTGTCGGGTGACGAGAGTGCGCCGTATGTGGTGCTCAGCGTGCTTGACCGGGGCGCCGGGATCGACGAGTCGGAGCTAGAGACCATCTTCAACCCGTTCATTCGTGGGGACCGTGCCCGGGGTGGCAAGGGCACCGGGCTGGGACTGGCGATCGTCAAGCGGATTGCGGCGCAGCATGGCGGCAATGTGGAGCTGCGCAATCGGTCCGGTGGTGGGATCGAGGCGCGGGTGAGGTTGCCGTTGGGGTTGCTGCTACCGCGCAATGCTGTTTGATTTTTGGTTGATTGTTCCGGCCCTATCGCCGGCAAGCCGGCTCCCACAGGTATCCCACAGGTCTTGAGGATTGTGGTGACCCTGTGGGAGCCGGCTTGTCGTGGCGACGAACCGCGGCGATAGGGCCCTCGAATCAACCCTTACCCTTGGTCCGGGTCTGATTCGGCCCGCCATTCTTTTCCAGATGCTCGATGATCATCCCAGCCACGTTCTTGCCGGTGGTCACCTCGATCCCCTCCAGCCCCGGCGAGGAGTTCACCTCCATCACCAACGGCCCATGGTTCGAGCGCAAAATATCCACCCCGGCCACACTCAAGCCCATCACCTTGGCCGCACGAATCGCGGTGATCCGCTCTTCAGGAGTGATCTTGATCAGGCTGGCGACGCCGCCCCGGTGCAGGTTCGAGCGAAACTCCCCTGGCTTGGCCTGACGCTTCATCGAAGCAATCACCTTGTCCCCCACCACGAAGCAGCGAATGTCGGCACCGCCGGCCTCCTTGATGTACTCCTGAACCATGATGTTCTGCTTCAGGCCCATGAACGCCTCGATCACCGACTCGGCCGCCTGGGTCGTCTCGCACAGCACCACGCCGATGCCTTGGGTGCCTTCGAGCACCTTGATCACCAGGGGCGCGCCATTGACCATCTGGATCAGGTCCGGGATGTCGTCCGGCGAGTGGGCAAAACCGGTAATCGGCAGGCCGATGCCGCGCCGCGACAGCAGCTGCAACGAGCGCAACTTGTCCCGGGAGCGGGCGATGGCCACCGACTCGTTGAGCGGGTACACGCCCATCATTTCGAACTGGCGCAACACAGCGCAACCGTAGAAGGTCACCGAGGCGCCGATGCGTGGAATCACCGCATCGAAGCCCTCGAGCGGCTTGCCCCGGTAATGGATCTGCGGCTTGTGGCTGGCGATGTTCATGTAGGCCCGCAGGGTATCGATCACTACCATTTCATGGCCACGCTGGATACCGGCTTCGACCAGGCGGCGGGTGGAATACAGACGCGGGTTGCGCGACAGCACAGCGATCTTCATGCAGCACCTGTGACAGGAGAAAGGGTGGCCGCAAAGGCCGGTTTGTCTTGAACGTACTTGAGGCCAGGGTTGACCACCAACTGGCCGTGAATCAGCGCCTTGGAACCGAGCAGCAGGCGGTAGCGCATGCTCTTGCGACAAGCCAGGGTAAATTCGACTTCCCAGACGCGGTCGCCCAGCGCCAGCGAGGTGCGGATGACGTAGCGGGTCTGGGCCTGGCCATTGGAACTTTTGATGGTCTTCATGGTGACCAGTGGTGCCTCGCAACGACGGTGCCGCAACTGCACCACCGAACCCAGGTGGGCGGTGAAACGTACCCAGGCTTCGCCGTCGCGCTCGAACGTCTCGATCTCGGTGGCGTGAAGGCTGGAGGTGCTGGCGCCTGTGTCGATCTTGGCGCGCAGGCCTGCCACGCCGAGGTCGGGCAAGGCGACCCACTCACGCAGGCCGATCACAGTCAGATGGTCAAATGTCTTCACGAAGCACACCCTGAGAATAAGGTGGTGAACTGTAAGCACGGCGCGATCTTTTTGCATCCGATCGTTACGGTAGTACAGTTCGATGAAAGACAGTGTTCGAGGTAACGGGATGGCACAAAAAGCCGAAGACGACGACAAGGTTCGCCTGGATAAATGGCTGTGGGCGGCGCGCTTCTACAAGACGCGGGCGCTGGCCAAGGCGGCGATCGAAAGCGGCAAGGTGCATTGCCGGGGCGAACGTTGCAAGCCTGGGAAGGAACCGCGCGTAGGCGACGAGTTCGTCCTGCGCACCGGCTTCGACGAGCGCACGGTGGTGGTCAAGGCGCTGTCGGTGGTGCGCAGGGGCGCGCCTGAGGCCCAGGCGCTGTATGAAGAAACCCAGGACAGTGTGCGCCGCCGTGAGCAGGCGGCAGAGATGCGCAAGGCCGGCGCCATGGGTGTGACTACCGATGGCCGGCCGAACAAGAAGCAGCGGCGGCAGATCCATCAGCTGCATGGCAGTTTTGATTGAGCGGCGGCCCTATCGCCGGCAAGCCGGCTCCCACAGGAACTGAGGGCGACGCGGACAGTGTGGGAGCCGGCTTGCCGGCGATAGGGCTGCATGCCACTTGGAAAACAGCGCATCAACCACCACATAGGCATCAGGCCTGTGGCACAGCCACTCGTCGAAAGTCATGCACAACATCTGGCCAAATGGCCATAACCAGAAACACTGTAGAGCGATGGTTGCCGCGTGCGGTATCTCGCATGTCCGTGTAATCATTTAGACACCCTTTTCAGATAGCCGAAACCTATGAGCGACTTGCCGGATACCGATTTCACCCAACGTTTCATCTTCGACGACCGCGACATCCGCGGCGAGTGGGTGGCACTCGATGACAGCTACGCTGCGGTGTTGGCGCGTCACCAATACCCGCAGCCAGTGGCTGCACTGCTCGGCGAGCTGATGGCCGCTACGGCTTTGCTGGTAGGCGCGATGAAGTTCGACGGCCTGCTGATCCTGCAGGCGCGGTCGGCCGGGCCGGTCCCGCTGCTGATGGTGGAGTGCTCCAGCGACCGTGACATCCGTGGCATGGCCCGCTACGAAGCCGAGCAGATCCCTGCCGATGCAACGCTGGCGCAGCTGATGCCCGACGGTCACCTGACCCTGACCATCGACCCGGTCAAAGGCCAGCGCTACCAGGGTACTGTCGACCTCGACGGCGCCAACCTGTCGGAATGCTTCACCAATTACTTCGTCCAGTCGCAGCAGACCAATACGCGCTTCTGGCTCAATGCCGAAGGCGGCAAGTCGCGCGGTCTGTTGCTGCAACAGCTGCCGATCGATCGCGAGCGTGACGAAGAAGACCGTGAAAACAGCTGGCAGCACGTAGTTGCCCTGGCCAGCACGCTGAAAGCCCAAGAGTGGGCCGAAGACAACGAAACCCTGCTGCACCGCCTGTACCACGAAGACGCCGTGCGCCTGTTCGACATCCAGTCACTGCGCTTCAACTGCAGCTGTTCGCGTGAACGTTCCGGCAATGCGCTGGTCAGTCTTGGCGAACACGATGCCAAGCAGCTGGTGGAGGAGTGTGGCGGCAAGGTGGAGATCGATTGCCAGTTCTGCAACGAGCGCTATTTCTTCGATGCCAACGATGTTGCGCAACTCTTTGCCGGCGGCGGTACAGACACGGCCTCAGAAACTCGCCACTGAAACGGTTAATCACAGGTAAATCTCCTGTCTAATTGCGCAAAAGCGCGGTTACGACAGGAGGGGCCTACTTTTTTTGGGCGTTTCTGGCATAATCCGGCCACTTTTTTCGCTGTAGTAGTTTTTTTTAGACAACTACAAAACGTTTGGAGCACTCGGCCTCGGGCCGGATGGGGTATCTCATGACGCAAGCCAACAACACCGTGTACACCGACCTGAGCGTCGATGAGCTGGTAAAAGAAGCGCTGCAACGCGGTGAAGGCGTGCTCGCCGATACTGGCGCGCTGGTAGTCGAGACTGGCCACCGTACTGGCCGTTCGCCGGCTGACCGTTTCATCGTCGAAGAACCGTCCACCCAGGACGCCATCGCCTGGGGCCCGATCAACCGCAAGTTCCCGGCCGACAAGTTCGATGCCCTGTGGGACCGCGTCGAGGCGTTCAACAACGCCCAGGATCACTTCGTTTCCTACGTTCACGTAGGTGCTGCCGCCGAGCACTACCTGCCGGTGAAGATGACCACCCAGACCGCCTGGCAGAACCTGTTCGGCCGTTGCCTGTTCATCAACCCGGAGCAGTTCAACCCGGCTGGCCGCGACCAGTGGCAGATCCTCAACGTCGCCAACTTCGTATGCGAACCTGAGCGTGACGGCACCAACTCCGACGGCTGCGTGATCATCAACTTCGCCAAGAAGAAGGTGCTGATCGCTGGCATGCGTTACGCCGGTGAAATGAAGAAAGCCATGTTCTCGGTGCAGAACTTCCTGCTGCCGGCCGCTGACGTGCTGCCAATGCACTGCGCAGCCAACATTGGCGAAGAAGGCGATGTAACCCTGTTCTTCGGTCTGTCCGGCACCGGCAAGACCACCCTGTCGGCCGACGAAAGCCGTTACCTGATCGGTGACGACGAGCACGGTTGGGGCGAAGGCGTTGTCTTCAACATGGAAGGCGGCTGCTACGCCAAGTGCATCGACCTGTCCGAGAAGAACGAGCCGGTCATCTGGAAAGCCATCAAGCATGGCGCAGTGCTGGAAAACGTCGTTCTCGACGGCAACAAGCACGCCGACTACGCCGATGTCAGCCTGACCCAGAACAGCCGCGCTGCCTACCCACTGGAGCACGTCGCCAAGCGCGCCGAAGCCAACCTGGGCGGCGAGCCGAACGCAGTCATCTTCCTGACCTGCGACCTGACTGGTGTTCTGCCTCCGGTTTCGATCCTCAACAACGAGCAGGCGGCCTACCACTTCCTGTCCGGCTACACCGCGCTGGTCGGTTCCACTGAAATGGGTTCGGGTGGCGGCATCAAGTCGACCTTCTCCACCTGCTTCGGCGCACCGTTCTTCCCGCGCCCGGCTGGCGAGTACGCCGAGCTGCTGATCAAGCGTATCAACGCCTTCGGCTCCAAGGTCTACCTGGTCAACACCGGCTGGACCGGCGGTGGCTACGGCGTCGGCAAGCGCTTCAGCATCCCGACCACCCGTGGCGTGATCGCGGCGATCCAGAGCGGTGCTCTGGTCGGTGCCGAAACCGAGCACCTGGACATCATCAACCTGGACGTGCCGAAGGCCGTTCCGGGCGTCGAGACCGAGCTGCTCAACCCGCGCAACACCTGGGCTGACAAAGCTGCCTACGACGAAGCTGCCAAAGGCCTGGCCAAGCTGTTCACCGAGAACTTCAAGAAGTTCGACGTGTCCGACGCCATCAAGGCCGCTGGCCCACAGCTGTAAGCTGAGCCAGTTGCAACGAGAAAGCCGCCCCTTGGGGCGGCTTTTTTGTGTGCTCAAGGCCATTGCTGTCTGGCGTGAAGGATGCGGATGACTTCTACGTATTCCTCCATAACCCGAAAGACCATCACGTAGTTGGGATGAATTACAATTTCCCTTGTTCCGGGAAATCTGCCCGCTCTGTACAGGAAAGGACTGAGGGCTGCTCGCCTGGCCTTTTCGTCGAAGCGTTCGTCCAGTGCCAGAGCGGCCTGGGGATTGTCTTGGGCAATATGCTCCATGATGCGCAAACGGTCATTGCACGCCATTGCGCGCCACGTCAGGCGCATCAGCGGATTCTGGCTTTGAGCTCGGCACGGCGGGCTGCGAACAACCGCTGTACCTCCTCATCCTCCAACGGGGGCGTTGGGTCTTGCAGGCTCGCGTCGACCTGCTCGGCAAACCAGGCATCGTAAGCCGCTGCTTCATGGGCTCGCCTCAACGCCTGTGCACGATCAGGACGTTGGTAGGTACTTGTCTGATCACGGTCGAAGGCAGAGGTGTCGACTTCGAAGTGATCAATACCGATGTCGAGCAGATAGGTCACCAGCGTTTCGAACTTTTTGAACAGCCGCACGTTTCCACTTCGCTGGGCAACAAGCACATGTTCCTGGTGGTTGACGTCAACCTGGATTGCCCATCCTCCAGGTTGGCCAACGATGTGGGTGGCCAGGACACTGCCGCATTCCACCATTCGGCTCAGGTTGGCATGATCTAATTGATGGGTTGGCATCGGGGCATTTCTCGGTTTCATCGGGATGCACCATGCTATGCAATCTATAGTTGATTGCGACTATAGTCCTTCCTGTCTTGCTGTGGGAAGCTTCCTCACGGTGTCACCAATTGTGGAACTATCATGCTCGAATCCCCCGACCGCACAGCCTTCTCTCATTTCCACCCCATCCTCACCCGCCCCCAGGACAACGACCACAACGGCCACATCGCCGGTGCCACGGTGCACGGCTTCTTCGAAACCGCTATCCAGGCGTTCCTGGTCGAGCAAGCCGAGTTCGACCTGCGCGAGGGTGAGCTGGCGGCCTTCGTGGTCAGTTCGGCGGCGGACTTCTACGCGCTGCCGGGCTTTCCGGATTTGCTGGAAGTGGGCCTGGGCGTGACGCGCCTGGCGGGGAGTACGGTGGAGTACCGGTTGGCGCTGTATCGCCCGGGTGAAGCGGATGCCTGTGCGGCGGGATCGGTGGTGCAGGTGTTCATCGAACGCGCTACCGGCAGGCCCGTGCCGTTGCCAGAAGCGTTGCACACCATCCTGTCCGGCCTGCAGCTCGACGCGCAGGCATGAAAAAGCCCCGCCGGTGAGGGCGGGGCTTTTGCTGCCGAGGTGCTAGCCCCGGTATCAGTGATGGTGATGCTTGTGCTTGCGGTGGCCGTAGTGGCGACCACGGTCGTAGTGACGACCGTCTCTGTAGCCGCGGCTGTAGTATTTGCGCTCGTCATGGCGCTCGTCTTCATCGGCCCTGTTGCCCAGGTAGTTACCCGCCGCGCCACCGATACCGCCGCCCGCGGCTGCACCAATGTAGCTACCGGTGGTACCGCCCACCGAGCGACCGACCACGTTACCGCCTGCGGCGCCCAGTGCGCCACCGATGGCGGCCTCGCCACGCTGGCGCTTGTCGGCACCCAGGGCACCACCTGCTGCACCGCCCAGACCGGCACCAATGGCGCCGCCGGTGCTACCACCGATGGAGTTGCCCACTACGGAGCCGAGTACCCCACCCAATGCGCCGCCAATGCCAGCCTCGGTATTGCCGCCTGCCATGGCAACGCCGCTGAGCAAGCTGAAAGACAACAACAGAATCGAGGAGTACTTCTTCATCGAGAGAGCCTCATAGGGATGACGAGGCGAATTTGAGGCTCTGGGATGCCCGTGGCAATTGAAATCCGACGAGTAGCACGGGTTGTACACAATTTTCTAAGTTATTGTTTTTGTGATGAAACTTTCTCGAATATTGCAGGTCTGAAACATTTGTGACGAAGCCCTGACCCCCGTGGAACAGGGCTTTTTTTGTTTTTGGCGGTGCTGCAGCTGGCCCTATCGCCGGCAAGCCGGCTCCCACAGAAACAGCACAATTCGAGAAAACTGTGGTGTACCTGTGGGAGCCGGCTTGCCGGCGATGGGGCCAGTGATCGATTAAAGAATGCGCCCGTCGTCCCGCGCCCGCTCCAGCTTGATGGCAACGAACTTGGACGTCGGCGTATGGCTGCCCTCGCCAATGCTCTCCAGCGGGATCAGCGGATTCACCTCGGGGTAGTAAGCCGCCGCCTGTCCAGCCGGAATATCGAACGCCAGCAACGTGAAGCCATGCACACGGCGCACATGCTCATCCCCCCACAACGAGACGATGTCGACCTTCTGCCCCGGCTGGAAGCCCAGGCGGATGATGTCTGCCTCGTTGGCGAACAGCACCTCACGTTGCCCGCGCACGCCACGGTAGCGGTCGTCCAGGCCGTAGATGGTGGTGTTGTACTGATCGTGTGAACGCATCGACTGCATGATCAGGTCAGGCAGCTGGCCACTGGCGCGCACGCGCTCGTCGAGCAGGGTGTCCGGCAGCAGGTTGGCCTTGAAGTTGGCGCGCCCCGAGGTGGTCTTCCACTCACGCTTGGCGGCGCTGTTGCCCAGGTAGAACCCGCCGGGCTGGCGCAGGCGTTGGTTGAAGTCGCTGAAACCGGCAATGGTGTCGCCGATCAGGTCGCGAATGCGGTCGTAGTCGGCCACCAGCCAGTGCCAGTCCACCGGCTGCTTGCCCAAGGTGGCGGCGGCGATACCGGCGATCACTGCTGGCTCTGAGCGCATTTGCGTCGAGAGCGGTTTCAACTGGCCATTGGAAGCGTGGACCATGCTGAACGAGTCTTCCACGGTGACCGCCTGCGGCCCCTCGGCCTGCAGGTCGATGTCGGTGCGCCCCAGGCACGGCAGGATCAGCGCCTGCTGGCCGTGGATCAGGTGGCTGCGGTTGAGCTTGGTGCTGATCTGTACGGTGAGCGCGCAGTTGCGCAGGGCCTGGGCGGTACGTTCAGTGTCCGGGGTCGCCTGGGCGAAGTTGCCGCCCAGGCCGATGAATACCTTGGCGCGGCCGTCGAGCATGGCGTGGATGGCCTCGACGGTATTGTGGCCGTTGTGCCGTGGCACCGGGAAATCGAAGCGGCGTTCGATGGCATCGAGCAGTGCCAGCGGCGGGCGCTCGTTGATGCCCATGGTGCGGTCGCCTTGCACGTTGCTGTGGCCACGCACCGGGCACAGGCCAGCGCCGGGCGCACCGATGTTGCCGCGCAGCATCTGCAGGTTGACGATTTCCTGGATGGTCGCCACCGAATGACGGTGCTGGGTGATGCCCATCGCCCAGCACATGATCACCCGACGGCCACGGCAGTACATGCGTGCGGCCAGCTCGATGTCGGCCAGCGCCAGGCCGGATTGTTCCTCGATGTGCTGCCACGGGGTGGCGTCTACCGCGGCCAGGTACTCCTCGACACCCTGGCCGTGTTCGGCGATGAACCCATGATCGAACACGGCAGGCTCGCCCTTGGCCTGGGCCTCGCGTTCCCACTGCAGGACGAACTTGGCCATGCCGCGCAGCATTGCCATGTCGCCGCCCAGGGCCGGGCGGAAGAACGCGGTGTTGGTCGGCCGGTCGCTGTTGGTGAGCATTTCCAGCGGGTTCTGCGGATGCTGGAAGCGTTCCAGGCCGCGCTCCTTGAGCGGGTTGACGCACACCACCTGCGCCCCACGCTTCACCGCGTCTCGCAGTGGGTCGAGCATGCGCGGGTGGTTGGTGCCGGGGTTCTGGCCCCAGACGAAGATCGCATCGGCGTGCTCGAAGTCGTCGAAGGTGACGGTGCCCTTGCCGACCCCGACGCTTTGCCCCAGGGCCACGCCGCTGGCTTCGTGGCACATGTTTGAGCAGTCGGGGAAATTGTTGGTGCCGTAGGCACGCACGAACAGCTGATAGAGGTATGCCGCTTCGTTGCTGGCGCGCCCCGAGGTGTAGAACTCGGCCTGGTCCGGGCTGGTCAGTTTGTTCAGTTCGCGGGCGATCAGGGCAAAGGCGGCGTCCCAGGCGATGGGCTGATAGCGATCGCTGAGCGGGTCGTAGACCATCGGCTCGGTCAGCCGGCCTTGGTATTCGAGCCAGTAGTCGCTCTGCTGGCGCAGCGCGCTGACGCTGTAGCGGGCGAAGAAGGCCGCGTCGACGCGGCGCTTGGTGGCTTCCCAGTTGACCGCCTTGGCGCCGTTCTCGCAGAACTTGACCATGCCGCTTTCGGGCGAGTCGCCCCAGGCGCAGCCCGGGCAGTCGAAGCCGCCATTCTGGTTGGTCTTGAGCAGTGCGCGGATGTTCTTCAGCGCATTGTCGCTGCCAACCCAGGCCTTGGCCACGCTGCGCAGCGCGCCCCAACCACCGGCGGGGCCGTGGTAGGGCTGGTAGCGAGGGGAGGAAGCTGGGGCGTTGTCCGGAAGGTTTTGGTACGAGGTCACGGCTGTTACGACTCCGCCGCTGGGCTATAGACCCGCGGTGCACTGTGTTTGGGCAGGTGAATGAGGTTGAGGTTGTGCTTGCGCGCCCACTGCAGGGCAAGGCCGGTAGGTGCCGACAGGCTGACCAGGGTCTGGATGCCGGCGCGCAGGACTTTCTGGATCAGCTCCAGGCTGCAGCGGCTGGTGACGATGGCCAGGCCGCCTTCGCTGCTGATGCCTTGGCGCAGCAGGGCGCCGATCAGCTTGTCGAGGGCGTTGTGCCGGCCGATGTCTTCGCGGCCCATCAGCAGTTCGCCCTGCGCATTCATGAACAAGGCAGCGTGCACCGCACCGCAGTGCTGGCCCAGCGGGGTGAATGCGTCGATGCGCTCACGCAGACCGGCAAGCCACTGCACGGGTGGCAAGGGCGCGCCCGGCAGTGCCGTGAGCTCCGGCAATGCCTGTTCCAGGGCCTCGACCCCGCACAGGCCGCAACCGCTGGTGCCGGCCAGCTGGCGGCGCTGATTTTTCAGGTTCCAGAACGCACGGCTGGAAATCTCAAGGTCCGCGTACATCGCCGAACCACTGCCGGAGAGCTTCAGGTCGTAGATTTCCGCCGGGCCCTCGACAATGCCACTGCCGACGCTGAAGCCGACCGCGAAGTCTTCCAGGTCGGTGGGGCTGACCAGCATGACAGCCTGGTTGAGGCCGTTGTAGGCGATGGCGAGGGCAACTTCTTCGGCCAGCGGCGTGCAGGCGCGCTCGCCATCGCTGAGTTGTACGTAGTCGTAAGTATTGCTGGCGGCGGGCAGCTCCAGGGGCGTGGAGACCGCGCAGACCGGGGGTTTGCTTTGCATCGGAGGGCTGACCGGCGGCTTTTCGATAGCACCAGCCTAGGCCCGTGTGCCGCCCACGTCTAATCGCTAGGGTCTATGCCTTGATAGACCGCGTCGATTGGTCGCAGTGGGGCGGGGAGGGCAATCCTGGCCTAGACTCCTTGCTCCGAGGTTAACGTCAACAAGGAGCGCGTCATGAGCCTGTTCAGTTTCGTGAAGGAAGCCGGCGAGAAGTTGATCGACCTGCTGACCCCCGGCAATGCCAACGCCGAGGAGCAGCTGAAGAAACACGTGGAGAGTGTCGGCCTGGGCAACCCCAACATCACCGCCACTGTAGAGGGTGACAAGATCATCCTCAAGGGCGAGGTGGCCAGCCAGGAGGAGAAAGAGAAGATCATCCTGGCGGCGGGCAACATCGCTGGAGTGGCCAGTGTCGATGACCAGATCACCGTGACCGGGCCGGTCGTCAAGGCTGCGCGGTTCGTTACCGTGAAGAAGGGCGACACGCTGTCAGCCATTGCCGTGGTCGTGTATGGCAACGCCAGCCAGTACAACAAGATCTTCGAGGCCAACAAGCCGATGCTCAAGCATCCGGACAAGATCTATCCGGGGCAGGTCCTGCGTATTCCTGACTGATAGATCGTCATAGGCTTCATCGCCGGCAAGCCGGCTCCCACAAGGTCGGAGGTGATCGGTGTGGGAGCCGGCTTGCCGGCGATGAGGGCCTTACAGACCCACCAGCAATTCCCGGTAATCCTCGACCGCCGCGAACTCCTGAGTATCGCGCGGCGCCGCCTGGCTGTCCGGCTGGCGCACCGCCAGCAGATGCGCCACACCAAACCGCCGCGCACTGCGCAGGATGGCCAAGGTATCGTCGATGAAC
This sequence comes from Pseudomonas sp. NPDC089396, assembly GCF_044749545.1. Taxonomy (NCBI): domain Bacteria; kingdom Pseudomonadati; phylum Pseudomonadota; class Gammaproteobacteria; order Pseudomonadales; family Pseudomonadaceae; genus Pseudomonas; species Pseudomonas sp. NPDC089396. The sequence goes on from NZ_JBIVIC010000001.1 coordinate 412,732, forward strand.
AGGCTGCGCCCCGGCTCAAAGCCGATATCCGCCTGCAACGCATCCCAGAACTGCGGGCTCTCCTTGGGATAACCGTAGTCATGCGAACTGATCAGCCGCTCGAAGTACGGCGCCAGTTCCACCCGCTCCAGCTTCAGCGACAGCGAATCACGGTGGGCATTGGTGATCATCACCACGCGCTTGCCAGCCTTGCGGATCGCCGCCAGGAACGTATCGGCATCGGGGCGCAGGGCAATCAGGTCGGCGATCTCGCGCTTGAGTTCGCGGATCGGCAGCTTCAGTTCTTGGCTCCAGAAGTCCAGGCAGTACCAGTTCAGGGTGCCGGCATTGCGCTCGAACAGCGGCTGCAGTTCCATTTCCGCCATGGCCCGGCTCACCCCGTGCAGCTCGGCATAGCGTTGGGGCAGGTGTTCGAGCCAGAAGCGGTTGTCGTAGTGCAGGTCGAGCAGGGTACCGTCCATGTCCAACAGGACGGTATCGATGGCAGACCAGGGAAGAACAGGCATGGGAAACTCTCGTTCAGTCGGCAAGCCACGGTATAGTAACCCGTTCACGCCAAGGAGCCGCCCCATGCGCCAGAAACCCACCGTCCTCAGCCGAGAGATCGTCGCCAGCAGTCGTCTGTTCCGCGTCGAAGCCGTACAGCTGCGCTTCAGCAATGGCAACGAGCGCACCTACGAGCGTCTGGTCGGCCGCGGCAATGGCTATGGCGCCGTGATGATCGTGGCCATGCTCGACGCCGAACACGCCGTGTTGGTCGAGGAATACTGCGGCGGCACCGATGAATACGAGCTGTCGCTGCCCAAGGGCCTGATCGAGCCGGGCGAGGACGTACTGGCGGCGGCCGACCGCGAGCTCAAGGAAGAAGCCGGGTTTGGCGCACGCCAGCTGGAGCACCTGACCGAGCTGTCGCTGTCGCCGGGCTACATGAGCCAGAAGATCCAGGTGGTCTTGGCCAGCGACCTGTACGAAGAGCGCCTGGAAGGCGACGAGCCCGAACCGATGCGGGTCGACAAGGTCAACCTGCGCGAGCTGTCGGCCTTGGCCATGCACCCGCAGTTCACCGAGGGGCGGGCGTTGGCGGCGCTGTACCTGGCCCGCGACCTGCTGATCCAGCGGGGGCTGCTCGAAGCATGAATGACCTGCAACTGATGCATGAAGTGGTCAAGCTGGCCCGTTTGGCTGGCGAGGCGATCCTGCCGTTCTGGCGCGCCGATGTCGCCGTGACCAACAAAGCCGATGACTCGCCAGTGACCGCCGCCGACCTGGCGGCGCATCGGGTGATTGCCGACGGCCTGCAGGCGCTGGCGCCGCAGATCCCGGTGCTGTCCGAAGAAGACTGCAATATCCCCCTGGCCACGCGTCAGGGGTGGCAGCGCTGGTGGCTGGTCGACCCGCTGGACGGCACCAAGGAGTTCATTGCCGGCAGCGAGGAATTCACCGTCAATATCGCCCTGATCGAGAACGGTGAAGTGCTGTTTGGCGTGGTGTCGATGCCGACCAGCGGGCGCTGCTATTTCGGCGGGCGCGGTCTGGGTGCCTGGCGCGCCGAGGCCGGCAGTGATGCCCTGCCGATTCAGGTGCGCAATACGCCGCCTGCCGATGGCCGCTTCACGGTGGTGGCCAGCCGTCGCCATTCCAGTCCGGAGCAGGAGGCGTTGCTGGCAGGTCTGAAGGATGCGGTGGGAGAGCTGGAGTTGGCGAACATCGGCAGCTCGCTCAAATTCTGCCTGCTGGCTGAAGGCAGCGCCGACTGTTATCCGCGCCTGGCGCCGACTTCGCAGTGGGATACCGCGGCGGCGCAGGGGGTGCTGGAAGGTGCTGGGGGCGAGGTGATCGACATGGAGGGGCAGCCGTTCCGTTATCCGGCGCGCGAGTCGCTGCTCAACCCGTTCTTCCTGGCCTTGCCCGCAGCGGCTGTGTGGCGCCAGGCGTTCATCGAGCAACACATCAAGCGTTGATAGCAGGCCCGGCCCTATCGCCGGCAAGCCGGCTCCCACAAGGACCGCACAAATCTCCAGAGCGGTGGAGCACCTGTGGGAGCCGGCTTGCCGGCGATAGGGCCGGCCCTGCAATCAGCGATGCAAGACGTACTGGCCGCTGAAGCTGACAGCGGGCTCGTCGCTACCGACATTGCTCACCGTGGTCTCCAGCGTCAGCCGCGCCCGGCCACGGCGCTGGTACATCGTCACGAACCGCTCCCAGGTCTTCTCGTCCGGCGCCGCGCAGCGCGCCACTGCCGTGCCGGTCACCGGCAGTGGGTAACTGATCTGCCCTTCCTGAATGACGATATGCCCGTCATCGATCCCCAGCTCGCGCAGGCGCAGGTGCAGCCAGCCCCAACCCACCAGCACCGCAGCGCAGTACAAACTGCCGCCGAACATGGTGCTCTTGTGGTTGACGTTGGCGGCCAGCGGTAGCTGCAGGCGCAGGGTGTGGGCTTGCCAATCGATGACCTCCAGGCCCATTTCACGGGTCAGCGGGATGTCGCCGTGCAGGACGGACTGCAGGTATTGGCTATCGGAACTCATGGGCGGTTTTCCTCGTGGTCGTCGGACCCGCTGCTGCCACCTTCGAAGTGCAGGCCGTGTTTGCGCAGCTTGTCGTGCAGGGTCTTGCGCGGGATGCCGAGGGCTTCGGCAAGGCTGCGCATGGAGCTGTGGGGCTGGGCCAGTTCGGCAGCGATCAGCGAGCGCTCGAACTGCTCGACCTGTTCGCTGAGGTTGCCCAGCAGCATCGGCGCCGCAGAATGCGCTGCAGCGGCGACCTGGCCGTCGAGGGCCAGCTCCAGGCCCAGGGCGAAGCGCTCGGCGGCGTTCTGCAGTTCACGCACGTTGCCCGGCCAGTCGTGGCGCAGCAGCATGGCGCGTTGCGCCGGTTGCAGGCTGTGCGGCGGCAGGCCGTGGCGCTGACTGGCGTCGTCGGCGAAATGCTGGAACAGCACCAGGATGTCATCGCCCCGTTCGCGCAGCGGCGGGATGCGCAGTGGCGCCACGTTCAGGCGGTAGTAGAGGTCGGCGCGAAAGCGCCCCTGGTCGGCGGACTGGCGCAGGTCTTCCTTGGTCGCGGCGATGATGCGGATGTCCAGGGGGATCAACTGGTTGCCGCCGAGGCGCTCGACCACCCGCTCTTGCAGCAGGCGCAGCAGCTTCACCTGAACGTCCAGGCTCATGCTCTCGATTTCGTCGAGGAACAGCGTGCCGCCGTTGGCGAATTCGAACTTGCCGATGCGGCGCTTCTGCGCGCCAGTGAACGCCCCCGGCTCGTGGCCGAACAGTTCGCTCTCCACCACCGATTCGGCCAGCGCGCCGGCATTGATGGCGACGAATGGCCCCTCGCGGCGGCTGGAAAGGTCGTGCAGGGCGCGGGCCACCACCTCTTTGCCGGCCCCGGTTTCACCGAGGATCAGCACGTCGGCGCGGGTCCCGGCGAGGGCGCCGATCTGCTCGCGCAGGCGCTGCATGGACGGCGAATGGCCAACCAGGCGGGTGGCCAGTTGCTGGCGGTCGCTCAGGGCAAGGCGCAGGCTGCGGTTGTCCAGCACCAGACGGCGCAGGGCCAGGGCGCGGCGCACACTGTCGAGCAAGGCATCGCTGGCGAACGGCTTTTCCAGGAAGTCATACGCGCCGGCGCGCATGGCCTGCACGGCCAGCGGCACATCGCCGTGGCCGGTGATCAGCAGCACCGGCAGTTCGTTGTCGCGGCCATGCAGCTGTTCCAGCAGTTGCAAGCCATCGATGCCCGGCATGCGGATATCGCTGACCACCACGCCAGGCCAGTCAGGCTCCAGGCGTTCGGCCAGGCCTTGGGCATCAGCCATGGCGACCACCTTGAGCCCGGCCAGGTCGAGGGTCTGGCTCAAGGCCTGGCGCAGGTGCGGGTCGTCGTCGACCAGAAGCACCTGGGCCTGGCTGTCGATCTGTGTCTCGGTCGTCATGCCGAGGGGTCCTCCGTGGGTTGCAGGTTGGCGCCGGGCGCGGCCATGCGCAGCTGCAGGGTCAGCAGGGCGCCACCTTCCGGGTGGTTGGCCAGCAGCAGTTCGCCACCCAGGGCGCGCATCAGGCTTTCGCAGATGGCCAGGCCCAGGCCCAGGCCCTGGGTGCGGGTCTTGGTGGTGAAGAACGGCTCTTTGGCATGCTCCAGGGCCTGGCGGCTGAAGCCCGGGCCGTTGTCGCGAATGTACAGGTAGACGTAGCCCTCGCCGGTTTCGGCACTTAGCCACAGGCGGCGCGGGTTGGCCTTTTCGGTCAAGGCGTCGAGGGCATTGGCCAGCAGGTTGCCGAGTACCTGGCGCAGGCGTGTTTCGCCCGCCTGCACCCACAAAGTGGCGTCCGGCAGGTCGCGAATCAGCTCCACGGCCATCGCCCGTCGGCGCTTGGCCAACAACGCCAGGGCATCTTCCAGCGCCGGCTGCAAGGCCACGCTTTCCGGGGCATGGCGGTCGCGGCGGGCGAACGCGCGCAGGTGGGCGATGATCGAGGCCATGCGCCCGGTCAGCTCGCCGATCAGCTTGAGGTTGCCGCGGGCCTCCTCGGTGCGCTGGTGATCGAGCAGGATCTCGGCGTTTTCCGCGTAGCTGCGGATCGCCGCCAATGGCTGGTTGAGCTCATGGCTGATGCTTGCCGACATGGTGCCCAGCACCGACAGTTTGCCGGCCTGTACCAGCTCGTCCTGAGCCCGCACCAGCTCTTGCTGGGCGTTCTCGCGTTCGAGCACGGCGCTCTTGAGGCGGGTGTTGAGGCCTTCGAGGTCGGCGGTGCGCTGTGCCACGCGGTTCTCCAGCTCCTGGCGGCCGCGGGCCTCGAAGTCGATGCGGTCGATGTAGTGGCGGCGCCGCTGCATGACCAGGCCGGCCAGCAGCATCAACACCAGCAGGACAGCGCCGCCGATGGCCATGACTGTCTGTACCGAACGATCCACCAGCATCCTGGGCGCGAGGATGCTGACCTGCCAGCCGGTTTCCTTGATGTCGCGGGTTTGCGTCAGCCAGGCGTTGGGGTTGAGCGCCAAGGGCTGCGGCGCCTGGGTCGGATAGGGTTGGATGGCGATGATGGCCTGGCGCTCGGCCTCGGTCAGTGCGCGGGTGGCACGGAAGCGCCAGTCGGGCCGCGAGGTGAGGATCACCACACCATTGTGATCGGTCAGCAGCAATTGCTCGGGGGTGCGGCCCCACAGGGTTTCGGTGTGGTCGAGGTCGACCTTGACCACCAGCACGCCGACGATGCGCTCGCGGTCGCGTACTGCGGCGGCGAAGAAGTAGCCGCGCTTGGCCGAGGTGGTGCCCTGGCCGAAGAAGCGCCCCAGGTGGCCGTCCATGGCTTCGTTGAAGTACGGGCGGAAGGCGAAGTTGCGGCCGGCGAAGCTGTCGTGCTTGTCCCAGTTGGAGGCTGCCAGGGTGTTGCCGCGAACGTCCATCAGGTACATCACTTCGGCGCCGGTCTGCTGGACGATGTCCTTGAGCAGGCGGTTGGCGTTGGTCACCGCTTCCAGCTTGAGCGGGTCCGCCAGCACCGTGCGCAGCGCCGGCATTTCGCCGAGGATCTGCGGCAGGGTTTCATAGCGGTGCAAGGTGCCGAGCAGGTTGGCCACGTACAGGTCGAGGGTCTGGCGGTTCTGTGAAGCCAGTTGGTCCTGATAATAGCGTTCGGCAAGGTGATGCAGCGGCCACAGCAGTGGCGTCAGGCACAGCGCCAGCAAGGCCAGGCTGCGCCAGCGGGGACGGCGTGGGGGCGTCGGTTTTGCAATCATTGCGTAAATGCGCCAGAAGAGTCTGGCGCAATTATGCGCTACTTGAGGCAGTCGATCAGCGCCTGCTGCCACTGCGGCAGGTGGATGTCCCATTCGCGGGCCAGGCGCGTGCAGTCCAGGCGCGAGTTGAGCGGGCGGCGTGCGGGGGTTGGATATTCGCGGGTGGGTATCGGCAGCAGCTCGGCGCAGGGCAGGCCGCGGGCTTCGAGCTGCGCGGCGATGGCCTGGGCGAAGCCGAACCACGACGTTTCGCCCTGGGCCGTCAGGTGATAGGTGCCCCAGGCGCCGGCCTGACCCGCCTGCCAGCGCTCGATCAGTGCGCGGGTGCTGGCCGCGATGGTCGCCGCCCAGGTCGGCGCACCGATCTGGTCATCCACCACCTTCAGCTGCGGTTTTTCCTGCAGCAGGCGTTGCATGGTCAGCAGGAAGTTGCGCCCGTACAGCGAGTAGACCCAACTGGTGCGCAGGATGAGGTGTTCGCCATCCACGGCGGTAATCGCCTGTTCTCCGGCCAGCTTGCTGCGGCCATAGATGCTCAATGGGTTGGGCTGGTCCGCTTCGGTGTAGGGCGTTGCCTTGTAGCCATCGAAAACGTAGTCGGTGGAATAGTGGATCAGCGGCGCGCCGAGCCGTACGGCCTCTTCGGCCAGCACGCGCGGGGCCTCTGCATTGACCGCATAGGCTGTATCCGGCTCGCTTTCGGCCTGGTCCACGGCGGTATAGGCGGCGGCGTTGATGATCAGGTTGGGAGCCAGGCGGCGTAGCGCTTCGCGCAGTGCCTCGGGCCGCGCCAGGTTCAGCTGGTCGCGGCCCAGCAAGTGCGTTTCGCCCAGGCCGGCCAGCTGCGTCCTCAAGGCCTGGGCCACTTGGCCATTGTGGCCACAGACAAGAATCTTCATGGGAACAGGTCCGCGTCAGCCAGCAGTGCACCCGCCTGATCCTTGGCCGACAGCAAGGGCGGTACTTCCAGGCCCCAGTCGATGGCCAGTTGCGGGTCATCCCAGCGGATGCAGCGCTCGGCAGCGGGGTTGTAGTAGTCGGTGGTCTTGTACAGGAAGTCGGCCGACTCGCTCAGTACCAGGAAACCATGGGCGAACCCTGGCGGGATCCAGAACTGGCGATGGTCGTCGGCATTCAGGCGGGCGGCCACCCAGCGGCCGAACGTCGGCGAGCTGCGGCGGATATCCACGGCAATGTCGAGCACTTCGCCCTGGGTTACCCGCACCAGTTTCCCCTGGGGGTTGTCGATCTGATAGTGCAGCCCGCGCAGCACACCGCGCTGCGAGCGTGAATGGTTGTCCTGCACAAAGCGCGCCTCGACGCCGGTCGCCTTGGCGAACTCGCGGGCGTTGAAGCTTTCGAGGAAGAATCCGCGGCTATCGCCGAAGACCTTGGGTTCGATGATCAGCAAGTCAGGTATTTCAGTGGCGATTATGTTCATGGCGATTCTTTGACCAGTGAGCTCAGGATTCGACCGTACCGGTCATGTGCAGTTTGCCGCCCTTGGCCCTTTGCAGCCTAGATTGTCGGTGGGTCTACGCGTCGGCGCATCAACATCATTTCATCTTTGCCACTTGTTTATCGGCCTTGGCAGTGGCGAGATAAGCGAAAAGTAAAAGAGGTTTCATCTCCATGCCCCTCAGCACCCTGATCCAGCGTTCCAGCCTGCCCAGCCCTTCGCTCAGCGAAGCGCAGGCCCATGCCTTGCTGCAGGCGCATTATGATCTTGCCGGCAGCCTGTGTGCCCTGGGCAGCCAGCAGGACCTGAACTTCCGGCTGGACACGGGCCAGGGGCGCTATGTCCTCAAGGTCTGCCACGGCAGTTACGCCCAGGTGGAGCTGGAGGCGCAGCACGCCGCATTGGCGTACCTGCGCGAGCGGGGCGTGCCGGTGCCGGCCGTGCGTGTGGCGCGCGACGGGCAAGCTTTGCTGGCGCTGGACATCGACGGGCAACCGCTGCGCGCACGGTTGCTCGATTATATCGAGGGCCAGCCGCTGACTCGACTCAAGCACATGCCAACGCGGCTGATGGCCGAACTGGGTGCGCTCTGCGCCCGTGTCGACAAGGCCTTGGCCGACTTCGACCATCCGGGCCTTGCACGTACCCTGCAATGGGACCCGCAGCACGCCGAGGCGCTGATCGAGCACCTGCTGCCGGTACTGCAGAACCCGGCCCAACGCGCCCGCATCGAGCAGGCCACGGCCCAGGCCGCCGCGCAGCTGGCGCCGCTGGCAGGGCAGCTGCCGAGCCAGGCGGTGCACCTGGACATCACCGACGACAACGCCGTCTGGGCCCGTGATGACGAACGCCAGTGGCAACTGCAGGGTGTCATCGATTTCGGCGACCTGCTGCGCACCTGGCGTATCGCCGACCTGTCGGTAACCTGTGCGGCCTTGCTGCACCATGCCGAAGGCGACCCGCTGCGCATCCTGCCGGCGGTGCGTGCCTACCAGGCCGTCAACCCGCTGGACGAGGCCGAGCTGCGCGCCTTGTGGCCGCTGGTGCTGAACCGCGCCGCGGTACTGGTGCTGAGCAGCGAGCAGCAACTGGCCGTGGACCCGGGCAACCAGTACATCCGCGACAATATCGCCCACGAGTGGGAGATCTTCGACACTGCCACCGCCGTGCCCTTTGCCCTGATGCAAGCCGCCATCCTGCAGGCCGCCGGGATCGAACCGAGCCTGCCCGACCTGGCCGATTGCGCGCCCTTGCTCCCGGAGCTGGCCGGGCAGGCGGTCAATCGGGTCGACCTGGGTGTGCTGAGCACCCACTGCGAAGCTGGTAACTGGGAACAGCCTGGTTTCGACCAGCACCTGCTGACGGCGCAACCCGCTCCGGCCTGCAGCCTGCACGGGCAGTACCGCCTGTCGCAGACTCATATCGACCGCCCCGAAGAGCCTGCTACCTGCGCCCTCGGCGTCGAACTGCATGTGCCCAACGGCACGGCGGTGCAGGCGCCGCAGGCGGGCACCTGGCAGCGCCATGGCGACGGCCGCGGGTGTTTGCGCACGCCGCAGTGGTCCTTGTGGCTGAGCGGCCTGGAAGATACCCCGGCAGATGGCCAGGCCGTGGCCAAGGGGCAGGCGCTGGGCAGCAGCTGTGGTTTCCTCAGTGTTCAGTTGAGCCTGGACGGCGACATCCAGCCACCGTTCTTTGCCACACCTTCCCGGGCCGCGGCCTGGCTGGCCCTGTGCCCCTCGCCGGCAGCACTGCTGGGCTTCGATTGCGATGCCGAGCCGCTGGCCGACCCGCAGGCCCTGCTGGCCCGCCGCGACGCCAGCTTCGCCCGCTCGCAAAAGCACTACTATGCGCAGCCGCCGCAGATCGAGCGCGGCTGGCGCAACTACCTGATCGACATGCAGGGCCGCGCCTACCTGGATATGCTCAACAACGTCGCGGTGCTTGGCCACGGCCATCCGCGCATGGCCGCCGAGTCGGCGCGGCAATGGTCGCTGGTCAACACCAACTCGCGTTTTCACTACGCCGCCATTGCCGAGTTTTCCGAGCGCCTGCTCGAACTGGCGCCAGCGGGCTTCGACCGGGTGTTCCTGGTCAACAGCGGCACCGAAGCCAACGACCTGGCGATTCGCCTGGCCTGGGCCTACAGCGGTGGGCGCGACTTGATCAGCGTGCTGGAGGCCTACCATGGCTGGTCGGTGGCCACCGATGCCATATCCACCTCGATCGCCGACAACCCACTGGCCCTGGAAACCCGCCCGGACTGGGTGCACCCGGTCGAGGCGCCGAATACCTTCCGGGGGCGCTACCGGGGCGCCGATAGCGCAGCCGACTACCTGCGTGATGTCGATGCCAAGCTCGCCGATCTCGATGCCCGTGGTCGCCAGCTGGCCGGCATGATCTGCGAGCCGGTGTACGGCAACGCCGGGGGTATCTCGCTGCCCGCGGGCTACCTGCAGCAGGCCTACGCCAAGGTGCGTGCTCGCGGTGGCGTGTGCATCGCCGACGAAGTGCAGGTGGGCTATGGCCGCCTGGGCGAGTACTTCTGGGGCTTCGAGGAGCAGGGCGTGGTGCCCGACATCATCACCATGGCCAAGGGCATGGGCAACGGCCAGCCGTTGGGCGCGGTGATCACCCGCCGTGAAATCGCCGAGGCGCTGGAGGCCGAGGGCTACTTCTTCTCGTCGGCGGGCGGTAGTCCGGTCAGTTGCCGAATCGGCATGGCGGTGCTGGATGTGATGAACGAGGAAGGGCTGTGGCAGAACACCCGCGACACCGGGCGCTACTTCAAGGCGCGCTTGCAGGCGCTGGTCGATAAACATCCGCTTGCCGGTGCGGCGCATGGCTCCGGGTTCTACCTGGGGCTGGAGCTGGTGCGCGATCGCCAGACCCTGGAGCCGGCCACCGAGGAGACCATGGTGCTGTGCAACCGCCTGCGCGACCTGGGTATCTTCATGCAGCCGACCGGGGATTACCTGAATATCCTCAAGATCAAGCCGCCGATGTGTACCACGCGGGCCAGCGTGGACTATTTTGTCGACAGCATCGATCGCATCCTGTCCGAAGACCTGTAATCAACGGTGAGGCCGAACATGTCGATTGTTATCGATATGTTCGGCTTTTTTATTCCTTAACGGTTGGTTGGTTAGCTTTTATTGCCGATATATATCGGGTATAAATTCGCCATGCCCTCCCTTCTTCCCAGAGGTTACCGATGAAAACCCTCAACTCCACGCCTCGCGCCGACGGCTTCCACATGCCTGCCGAGTGGGCGCCGCAAAGCCAGGTCTGGATGGTCTGGCCCGAGCGGTCTGACAACTGGCGCCTGGGTGGCAAGCCTGCACAGGCTGCCCACGTGACCCTGGCCAAGGCCATCGCTCGGTTCGAACCGGTGACCGTCGCCGTTTCCGCCGGCCAGTACGAAAACGCCCGTCGCCAGCTCGACCTGCCGAACATCCGCGTGGTGGAAATCAGCAACGATGACGCCTGGGTGCGCGACACCGGCCCGACCTTCGTGATCAACGATGCGGGTGAGGTGCGTGGCGTGGACTGGGGCTTCAATGCCTGGGGCGGCTTCGATGGCGGCCTGTACGCGCCATGGAACCGTGATGAGGAACTGGCGGCCAAGGTCCTGGAAATGGAACGTTGCCAGCGCTACCACACCGAGGGCTTCGTGCTCGAAGGCGGCTCGATCCACGTGGACGGCGAAGGCACCCTGATCACCACTGAAGAATGCCTGCTCAACCGCAACCGCAACCCGCACCTGAACCGCGAGCAGATCGAAGCGATCCTGCGCGAGCACCTGGCGGTGGAGACCATCGTCTGGCTGCCGGACGGCCTGTACAACGACGAAACCGACGGTCACGTCGACAACTTCTGCTGTTACGTCAGCCCAGGCGAAGTGTTACTGGCCTGGACCGATGATTCGAACGACCCCAACTACGCACGCTGCCACGCGGCCTATGAAGTGCTGAAAAACAGCCGCGACGCCAAAGGCCGCGAGTTCGTGGTGCACAAGATGCCGATTCCGGGCCCGCTGTTCGCCACCGAAGCAGAATGCGCCGGCGTCGATCACGTGGCCGGCAGCCAGGAGCGCGACCCTTCGGTGCGCCTGGCCGGTTCCTATGTGAACTTCCTGATCGTCAATGGCGGCATCATCGCGCCGAGTTTCGACGACCCGGCAGATGCCCAGGCCAGAGCGATCCTGGCCAAGATCTTCCCGAACCACGAAGTGGTGATGATCCCTGGCCGTGAGCTCTTGTTGGGGGGGGGCAACATCCACTGCCTGACCCAGCAGCAACCGGCACCGGTCAAGCGCTGAGAACGAGTTGAACAAGAAGGCCCGTCAGATGACGGGCCTTTTTTTGTCATGGGTGATGTCCGGCATGCCAAATGGCATATGTTTTGTATTGATTTCAGGGAGTTAACTCTGCAGGTCGGATATCCGTCTTGTAACAATCACGACGTAAATTAGCCGCTCACGGGCCCAGGGAGTACGTGTAGACATGAATGCAGCAAGTGAGACGGCTTTGCGCCCATCATCCGTGAATCGCCAATCGCTCAGAACGCTGACGCAGTGGTTGAAACACCAGGGAAGCAAAAGGGTCAGGACGACCGACCCACGACGTCTGCTTGACGGCCGCTATCCACAAGGCCTGATCAGTGAAGCGGAGCTGGAAGCATTGCTGGGTGTGTGGCACTGAGCAGGGCAGGAGCCCGCCCCCATGCAAAACGCCACCGTGAATGCGGTGGCGTTTTCGTTTGTGGGGTGCCTGTACCGGCCCTATCGCCGGCAAGCCGGCTCCCACAGGGATACCACCGTTCTCAAGGGCAGTGGAGTACCTGTGGGAGCCGGCTTGCCGGCGATAGGGCCAGTGCAGACAAGCCTCAGAAGCTGTAACTCCCCGTTACCACCAGACTACGCGGATCCCCCGGTTGGATCTGCGCCGCACTGGTCGCCGAGCTGTAGTAGGTCTTGTCGGTAATATTGCTCAACGCTGCCCGCACATCCCAATCATGGGTACGCAAGCCTACCAGCGCATCCCATCGACCATACCCTGGCATCACCGTGGTGTTCTGGTTATCGGCATAACGCTCGCCCACCAGCGTCAACCCGGTCTCCGCATACCAGCCCAGCTCCGGTTTCCAGGTCACGAACAGGCTGCCGTTGCGCTTGGCCACATCGTTGATGCGGTTCCCTTCCAAGCCGTTGTTATCCTCGACGATGGTAGCGTCCTGCAGGCCGATGCCACCGCGCACGTACCAGTTGCCAACGATATTGCCCGTGGCGGTCAGCTCGATGCCGCGCGAGCGCTGCAGGCCGCTCATCAGGGTGATCTCCGGGTTGATCGGATCACGCGTGCGACGGTTGTAAAGCTCCAGCTCATAGATGGCCAAGGTGGTGGTCAGGCGATCATCCAGCCAATCGCTCTTCACCCCGATTTCCTTCTGCCGGGTCTCCTCGGGGCTGGTGTCGTTGGTGTTGCCGGGGGCGCCAGGCGTGATTCCGATCAGGCCACCGCCGACCGGCGAGAAGGTCTTGCTCCAGGAGGCATAGAACGAATGGTCGCGCCACGGCGTATAGACCACGCCCAGGCGCGGGCTGGTGCTGTTGCTGTCCTGCTTTTCGGTGAGGTCGCGCACTTTGTTGGTGGTTTCCACCTCGAACTGATCGAAGCGCACCCCCGCGAGGATCTGCCATTCATCGTTCAGGCGGATCTGGTCCTGCAGGTACAGGCCACGGCTGTCGACCACGCTGTGGTTGTCGCTCGACACCACCATGTCGCCGTTGTGCTGCAGGTGGCGGTTCGGGTTGTTCAGGTCCAGAGGGGGCACGGGCTTGCCGCCCGCTGAAACCGGTGCGGCGGTGTACAGCGTCGGGTCGCGGCGCTGGTGGCCGAGCTCCAGGCCCAGCAGCAGCTTGTGCTCCACGCCCCAGGTGGCGAAGTCGCCTTCGGCCTCAAGGTTGTTGAACAGGTTGCGGGTGGTCAGGTCCTGCTGCCAGCGCTGGCGGGTGACCGTGTTGTTGCCGGGGTTGTAGGCGGTCACGTAGGTGTTGTCGAAGTCGCTGTCGAGCTGGAACAGGCCGAGGGTATGGCGCAGTTGCCAGGTCTCGTTCAGCTGGTAGTTCAGGCGCGAGCGCAACGACTGCGCGCGGTCGTCGATGTAGTCGCGCTGGGTATCGCCGTAGGTGGTGCTGCGGCTCACATCCGCCGGGCGGCCGTTGACCCCGGGGATGCCACGGTCCGGGGTGCGGTTGTAGCGGCTGTACTCGTACTGCACCAGCCAGTTCAAGTCAGGCGAGAGCTGCCAGCTCATCGAGGGGGCGAACAGCTGGCGGCTGCCATCGATGCCATCGCGGAAGCTGTTGTTGTCCTGGTTGCCCAGGTTCAGGCGCAGGCTGACAGTGTCGCTGGGGTCGGCGCTGAGGTCGGCATACAGGCTGCGCAGGTCTTCGCTGCCGCCCTGGGCTTCGATCGAGGAACGCCGGCCACGCTCTGGCGCCTTGCTTACCCGATTGACGATGCCGCCCTGGCTGCCGCGGCCGTACAGGACTGCCGCCGGGCCCTTGAGCACTTCGACCCGTTCGATGTTGTGCAGGTCGCGAATGTACTGGCTGTCGTCGCGCACGCCGTCCAGGTAGAAGTCGTTACTCGCGTCGAAGCCCCGAATACGGACACTGTCGAAGCGCGTATCGGCGCCGCTGCTGACGTTGGGAATGCCTTCGAGTGCCTTGCCCAGGGTGTTGCTGCCGTAGTCCAGGACATTGGCGGCCTTCACCGTGTCGATGGCTTGTGGCACGTAGCGCACCGGCGTGGAGGTGCGGGTGGCGGTGCTCACCTCCTTGACCCGTGGGTTGTCTTCTTCGCGCTCGCTGTCGGCGGTTACCGACTGCTCGGGCAGGGTAGTGGTGGCGGCGCTGGCCAGGCTGGCGCTGAACAGCAGCGAGAGGCCGAGGGTCAGGGGTGAAAGGCGGCAAGGGGCAAGCATGGAGGCATCCAGACCTGGGGCAGGTGAAAAAGGATGCAAATGGTAATGCTTGTTATTTGCTGTCGCTCGGCTATTCGTAAAGGCTGGCCTTTACGTATGTATCACTTTGTTACTAACCCATTGGGGGTAGGGGCCTTCGGGGAAATTGTCATTGCTATCAAAATGAGATTTCTGACAAGAGACAAATTGTCCGCCTATGGCGCGAACTTGCGTGAAAATGCACCGTTCCTGCGTTTGATCAAGGTTATATCTACCTGCTTTTCACGACTTTTTGACATTTGTAATCGCACACCGCTAGGATTCGGCCAACGCCTGCTGGCCATGCCATGGCCAGGCTGCTGTACAAGGCCCGCCACGGGCTTTTCAGTGTGGATCCGCATAGCGTCGAACCTACGTAGGGGCGTTGGTTCCTGGCGTCATATTGCAGAGCGTTTTTGATTAAGAAATAAGGAAAACAACATGTTGAAAACCAGGATCAGCCTGGTCGCCATGGCGATGATCGCCGCGACCCAGGCCCAGGCCAACGAGCAGGCCGAGAGCAAAGGCTTCATCGAAGACAGTCACGCAAACGTTCTCCTGCGTAACGCCTACATCAACCGTGACAAGAAGCACGGTACCGATGACCAGATGGAATGGGGCCAGGCCTTCATCGGTAACTTCTCTTCCGGCTTCACCCAGGGCACCGTCGGTGTCGGCGTCGACGCATTCGGCCTGTACGCCGTGCGTCTGGACGGCGGCAAAGGCCACAACGGTGGCGCCGGTATCGACTTCTTCAAGCCGGAGAACACCAAGGACGCCAACGGCAACGCCAGCAGCCCGCATGACCTGTCGCGTGCCGGTGCAGCCGTGAAGTTCCGCATCTCCAACACCGTGCTCAAGTACGGTGACCAGATGCCGACCCTGCCCGTGCTGCAGTACGACGACGCGCGCCTGCTGCCGGAAAGCTTCACCGGCACCCTGCTGACCTCCAAGGAAATTCAGGGCCTGGAGCTTAACGCCGGTCGCTTCACTCAAGAGGCGCGCAAGAGCGCCGAGCGTCGTGACGGTGGCGGCCTGAAGTCGATCAACGTCCTCGGCGGTAGCTACAAGTTCACCGACAACTTCACCGCTTCGCTGTACACCGCAGACAACGAAGACGTGATGAAGAAGCACTACCTGGGCTTGAACTACGTCTTCCCGATCGCCAATGACCAGTCCCTGACCCTGGACTTCAACGGCTACAAGTCGGACATCGACAAGAAGTTCGTCGAGTCTGCCGAGCTCAACGGCGACTCCAACACCATCTGGAGCCTGGCCGCGACCTACGCCTACGGCGCGCACTCGTTCACCCTCGCGCACCAGCGCAGCACCGGCAGCACCGGCTACAACTACGGCTGGTACCAGAACGAAGGTGGCGTGGGTGACGGTGGCTCGACCATCTACCTGGCCAACTCCTACTGGTCCGACTTCAACGCCGAGGACGAGCGCTCCTGGCAGCTGGGCTACGGCCTGGACTTCGGTGCCTACGGCATCCCGGGTCTGACCTACAAGCTGGCCTACGTGGTGGGTGACAACATCAACACCCGCAACGCCGCCAACCCAGAAGGCTTCGGCGAAGGTAAAGAGCGCGAGATCTTCAACCAGATCCGCTACGTGGTGCAGGATGGCCCGGCCAAGGACCTGTCGATCAAGCTGCGCAGCTCGTTCGTTCGCACCAACAACGCTGTACAGCAGAACGGCTACAACGACGACGGCAACGAAGTCCGTGTATTCGTCGAGTACCCGATCAGCATCTTCTGATCTGATGGCCTCGCGGGCTGCCTTGCAGCCCGATCGCCGGCAAGCCGGCTCCTACACAGAGCAGGCCAGCATCGCCCGTGTGGGAGCCGGCTTGCCGGCGATGAGGCCCTAAGCCGGTTCCACTTCCTCTTGGCGAACGACCTTCGCCGCCATCCCATCCCCCGTCTCCGGCGCAAAGCTGTCACTGCGCGCCATCCGCCACATCCGCGCATAGAACTCGCTCTGGATCGAGCCGCTGAGCAATTCGCCAGGCTTGAGGAACTGGTGCAAGTCCGAAAACAGGCTGATCTGCCCGGTACTGATGCGCCGCGCCAAGTGCTTGGGCTTGAGCTCCGACGGATGCTCCAGGCCGGCTGCAGCCAGCATCTCGGCCAAGGCATGCAGGGTATTGCGGTGGAAGCTGGCAACCCGCTGGGCCTTGTCCGGCACCACCAGCGCGCGCTGGCGCAACGGGTCCTGGGTCGCCACGCCGGTCGGGCACTTGTTGGTGTGGCAGCTCTGCGACTGGATGCAACCGATGGCGAACATGAAACCGCGCGCCGAATTCACCCAGTCGGCACCGAGGGCCAGCGCGCTGGCGATATCGAAGGCACTGACGATCTTGCCCGCCGCGCCGATGCGGATGCTCGAACGCAGGTTCAAGCCCACCAGGGTGTTGTGCACGAACATCAGGCCTTCACGCATGGGCACGCCCATGTTGTCGCTGAACTCGCGCGGCGCCGCGCCCGTACCGCCTTCCTTGCCATCGACGACGATGAAGTCCGGGGTGATACCGGTGGCCAGCATGGCCTTGGCGATGCCCATGAATTCCCACGGATGGCCCAGGCAGAACTTGAAACCCACCGGCTTGCCACCGGACAGCTCGCGCAGGCTGGCGACGAAATGCAGCAGCTCCACCGGCGTGCGAAATGCGCTGTGCGCGGCGGGCGAGATGCAGTCCTCACCCACACGCACGCCGCGTGTGGTGGCGATTTCCTCGCTCACCTTGTGCCCCGGCAGGATGCCGCCGTGGCCCGGCTTGGCGCCTTGGCTGAGCTTGATCTCGATCATCTTCACCTGCGGGTCGCTGGCCTGGGCGGCGAAGCGTCGCGCGTCGAAACGCCCGTCATCGGTACGGCAGCCGAAGTAACCACTGCCGATTTCCCAGATCAGGTCGCCGCCAT
Organism: Pseudomonas sp. NPDC089396; assembly: GCF_044749545.1. NCBI lineage: Bacteria > Pseudomonadati > Pseudomonadota > Gammaproteobacteria > Pseudomonadales > Pseudomonadaceae > Pseudomonas > Pseudomonas sp. NPDC089396. The sequence continues at coordinate 429,871 of NZ_JBIVIC010000001.1, forward strand.
GTTCGCGGTGGTAAGGGCTGATGCTGCCTTCCCCGGTGTCGTGAGCGAAACGGCCCAGGCGCGCGCCCTGGTTGAGTGCGGCGATGGCGTTGGCGCTCAGGGCGCCGAAGCTCATGGCCGAGATATTGAAGATCGACGCCGAGTAGGGCTGGCGGCACTTCGGCCCGCCGATGGCGATGCGGAACGACGCCGGGTCTGGGATTGCCACTGGCAGCATCGAATGGCTGATGAACTCGAAGCCGGGTTTGTAGGCATCGTTGAGCGTGCCGAAGGCTTTCTCGGCGCTCTCGTTCTTGGCCCGGGCGTAGACCAACGAGCGCTGCGAGCGGGAGAAGGGCAGCTTGTCGTCGTCGCCTTCGATCAGGTACTGGCGGATTTCCGGGCGAATGGTTTCGATCAGGTAGCGGATGTTGCCCAGGATCGGGTAGTTGCGCCGCACGGCGTGGTGGCTCTGGCGCAGGTCGTTGAGGCCGACCAGGCTGAGCAGAGCGGTGACCACGGTGAGTGGCCAGAGCCAGGCGTGCTGGGCGAGTAGCGGCAGGCTGGCGAAGGTGAAGAGCAGGCAGAGGGCCAGGCAGGCGTAGCGGCTGGGTAGAGAGTGTTTCATGGGTCCATCGCAGACAGGATGACCGGGTCAAGGATAGGCAAACTGGACCGTCGGAAAACCAGGCGAATCGGTAAAACACTATTACGGCTGCGGTGCTGCTGCTGGCCTCATCGCCGGCAAGCCGGCTCCCACAGGTTCACCACAGGCTTCAAGACTTGCGCTGTCCCTGTGGGAGCCGGCTTGCCGGCGATGGGCTGCAAAGCAGCCCTATCCGACCTCGGCGCAGCCGATGCTCAGCAGGTAGCCTTCGTTGCGCAGGGTGAGTATCTGCACGTCTGCGCCGGGTGCACGGCGCAGTTGCTGGCGCAGGCGACTGATGCACATGTCCACCGAGCGGTCGTCGGGGAGGTGTTCGCGGCCGAACGCGCTGCGCGTCAATCGATCGCGTGATACCACACGGTTGCTGGCCGCCAGCAGTTCGCACAGCACTTGGTAGTCGGAGCGGGGCAGGGTCAGCGACACGCCGTCGGGACGGGTGAGTTGGCGGGTGGACTGCTCCAGGGTGAAGCCTGCAAAGCGCTGTACTTCGGCAGGAGCATCCTGGCATTGGGGTTTAATGTGGTCGTCATCGACAACGACCGGCAAGGTCGTGCTCATCGGGTAAAACACCGGCAGGGAGGTCGTGGAGGGTATGCCGGCTATCGTAACAAAAAATCATCTGCAAATACGAAAGATTCACAAATGAGTGTTCGGGGTTTTGGTAGTCGTCCCAACCGTTTCACCCTGCAGATGCTCACCCAGGCTGTCCCAATCCTCTCCAAACAACTCCACCGGGTGCATGGTTCGGTCCGCGCCGTTGCCGCAGGCCAGCGCCTTGGCCGGGCAGTACAGGTCGCAACCCCAGCAAATGCGCTCGGGGTGACTGGGGTTGAGGGGAAATTTCTTGGCCATGGCAGGCCTCCAGCAGTCGCCTTGTGCCTCCAGACTATGCCCGCTACCCCCGCCAGGCTTGATCGAAATCAAGCTTTGCTGCAACGGGCTCAGGCTGCGCCCTGTCGTTCAGAGGCGGGTGCCAGTAGTGGCTAAAACCCTTGATATGGGTCAGTTTGCCGTTGGCGGCACAACATATAGTAGTTAAAGCTCAAATTACTACTAGATGATGTGTCTTGGAGGCCAGATGGAGAGGGAGCAAGACCGTTCGCACGGAGGACGATCGATCGACGTGGCGGGGGCCATGAACGAATACCTGTCGCGCCAGGATTGGCGCGTGCAGGCCAACGCCAACCAGGGCTATTCGCTGGGCGGCTTGGTGCTCAACGTGTCCGGCAAGGTCACCGCCAACTACTGGCTCGACGAGATCTACCGCGCCGACATTGGCGAAGCGCACCGTGAGGGTGATCTCCACCTGCACGACCTCGACATGCTCGCCGGTTACTGCGCCGGCTGGTCACTGCGCACTCTGTTGCACGAGGGTTTCAATGGTGTGCACGGCCGAGTCGAGGCAGGGCCACCCAAGCACCTCACCAGCGCCCTCGGGCAAATGGTCAACTTCCTCGGTACGCTGCAGAACGAATGGGCGGGGGCCCAGGCGTTCAGCTCGTTCGACACTTACCTCGCGCCCTTCGTGCGCAAGGACCAGCTCGATTACCCGCAGGTACGCCAGGCGTTGCAGGAGTTCATCTACAACCTCAACGTGCCGTCGCGCTGGGGCAGCCAGACCCCCTTCACCAACCTGACCTTCGACTGGGTCTGCCCCGAGGACCTGCGCGAGCAGATTCCGGTCATCGGCGGCGAGGATATGCCCTTTGCCTATGGTGAGCTGCAACGGGAAATGGACCTGCTCAACCGCGCCTACATCGATGTGATGATGGCCGGCGACGCCAAGGGCCGGGTGTTCACCTTCCCGATCCCGACCTACAACATCACCCACGATTTCCCCTGGGACAGCGACAACGCCCAGCGCCTGTTCGAAATGACGGCCCGCTACGGCCTGCCGTACTTCCAGAACTTCCTCAATTCCGACATGCAGCCCAACCAGGTGCGCTCGATGTGCTGCCGCCTGCAGCTGGATGTGCGTGAGCTGCTCAAGCGCGGCAACGGCCTGTTCGGCTCCGCCGAGCAGACCGGTTCGCTGGGCGTGGTCACGCTCAACTGCGCGCGCCTTGGCTACCTGTATCCCGGCGACCCGGTGGGTTTGTACGCGCGCCTGGACACGCTGCTGGAACTGGCCTTCGAAAGCCTGGAGCGCAAGCGCGAAGTGATCCAGCGCTACATGGACAACGGCCTGTTCCCCTATACCCGGCGTTACCTCGGGACCCTGCGCAATCACTTCTCGACCATTGGCGTGAACGGCCTGCACGAGATGCTGCGCAACTACACCGGCGACCGCGAAGGCTTGCACAGCGAGGCAGGCAGGGCCTTCGCCCTGGCCGTGCTCGACCATGTACGCGCCCGCCTGGTGACCTTCCAGGAACGCAGCGGTCACCTCTACAACCTCGAAGCCACCCCAGCCGAAGGCACCACCTACCGCTTCGCCCGCGAAGACCGCAAACGCTTCCCCGGCATGCTCCAGGCCGGCACGCCCGAGGCGCCGTACTACACCAACTCCTCGCAGTTGCCGGTGGGTTTTACCGACGACCCGTTCGAAGCGCTGGAGCTGCAGGACGCCCTGCAGTGCAAATACACCGGCGGCACCGTGCTGCATCTGTACATGGCCGAACGCATTTCATCGATCCAGGCCTGCAAGCAGTTGGTCCGCAGTGCGCTGAGCCGCTTCCGTTTGCCGTACCTGACCGTGACACCGACCTTCTCGATCTGCCCGGTGCACGGTTACCTGGCGGGGGAACACGCGTTTTGCCCGCGTTGTGATGAAGCGCTGTTGAGCGCACAAAAGGAGCATGAGCATGAATGCAAACCAGCCACTGCCTGAAGAAAAACGCCAGCGTTGCGAAGTATGGACGCGGGTGATGGGCTATCACCGCCCCGTAGCCGCGTTCAACCCAGGCAAACAGTCCGAGCACCAAGAGCGCCGACATTTCCGCGAGCAGCGCTAATGGCCGGTTTCTGCGTTGCCTGAATTGGCCTCATCGCTGGCAAGCCAGCTCCCACAGGTACAGCGCTGAATTCAAGGCCTGTGATTTCCCTGCGGGAGCCGGCTTGCCGGCGATGAGGCCAGCCCAGGCAACACAGCTCTCCCTCCCTGCCCAGGAGCGCCCATGCCAACCCCCAACCCCAAATCCCAAGCCAGCGCCCTGCGTATCGGCGGCCTGCAACCCCTGACCACCCTCGACTACCCCGACCACCTCGCCTGCGTGGTGTTCTGCCAAGGCTGCGCCTGGCGCTGTCGCTACTGCCACAACCCCGAGCTCACCCACCGTGGCACCGAGCCCGGCGTACCCTGGCAAGACGTGACCGACCTGCTCGAACGCCGCCAGGGCCTGTTGCAGGCCGTGGTATTCAGCGGCGGCGAAGCCACGCTGCAACCCGCACTCCCTGCAGCCATGCAGGCGGTCCGCGAGCGAGGCTTCAAGGTCGGCCTTCACACCGCAGGTATCCGCCCCCGTTCGTTGAGCCGGGTGCTGCCGTATTGCGATTGGGTGGGCCTGGACGTCAAGGCGCTGGAAGAGGATTGCCAGCTGATCACCGGCGTGCGCGGCAGTGGGCGGGCCAATTGGACGAGCCTGGAGTTGCTGCTGGCCAGTGGGGTGGAGTACGAGTGCCGTACTACGGTGCATTGGGGGCTGTTCGATCTGCAGCAGGTGCAGCGATTGGGTGAGCGCTTGGCGGGGGTGGGGGTGCGCAGGTTTGTGGTGCAGTTGGCGCGGGCGGGGCGGATGCTTGATGGCGGACTAGGTTATGCGTCGCAGCCGGCTGACGCAGAGAGCACTTGGCAGTACCTGGGGCAACTGTTCGAGTGGTTTGAGTTGCGTGAAGCATGAGAACCAAGGATCCATCGAATCAGTCGAGCAATTGCCAGAATGGGTCCTCTTTCCAGCTTAAGGGGAATCCCATGGCCTGCATATCAATGGCCGGTTTGTCGAAGGGCTTCATGCGAAGCTGCCGGGCATAAAAAACCCGCACAATTTGTGCTTAGCTGCCGAAGCAACCATAGGCATGGCGGGTATATTGCGTGAGAGCTTATTTGGGGGTAGTAGGATTTGCAAGGTTCTCGCACTTCATGATAGGCCCAAGCTTGAAGCTGTGAATCCTGCAGTCCTTGATTCATTGAGGACAAGTTACCGATTTCCGGCAGTTGCGTAGGAAAACTCTATTGGCGGCTGGCGGGTCACCAATCAAATTTGCCCTGTGGGGAGCGCGGCCAGTGCTTGTGGACCGGTGCCGCGCACATCGGCACTGGCCTGTTTAGTCTGGGGGACGTTAGGGCCGAAAGCTGCCTGATTCAGGACGGGACACTGAAAACAAAAAAGGCCCACCTTTCGGTGAGCCTTTTTTGGTACTGCGTATGGTGCGGCACCAGGAGTCGAAGCGTGGGTTTAATACATGATTTGTATGTATTTTTTCTGAATTATTTTTCAGTCTATCCCTAAAACTATCCTTTGGCAGTCGCCTGATGATTGAGATGGCGGCACAAAACGGATTTTGAACATATGGTCGATAGATGACTGCGAACCCTTCGTTAATCGCCGGACGGTTGCGGGGGCATCAGGCGTGCCCCACGCTGAGCTTGGCGTAGGTAAATGTCGATCAAAAACGGCCCTGGATTGAGCTCGTACACCAAGCAAAAACCAATAACAAAATTACTCGGAAAGGCCGCTCAAAAGCTATCTGATATATACTCCAATAATGTCTTTAAATATAACATCTCCCTTGACATCAGTTACCACAGCTTCCATGGTGTGCAGCCCGCGATACGCTGTTGAATCCGTATGGATTTGAGGGTCAGCCCTAAAGAAACTTGTTAAATAGTTGTTGTCTTTAATGACTGAAGTTTTTGTAATGGGGAAAGTCCCTCGCTGCCCTTTCAGTTGAGCTTCTGTACCATAATTTCGCTTCGTCAATTTCAGTTCAAGAGGGAAGTCTTGGTTGGCGTGGACCGACTTGTCAAATGTAACTTTGAATTTAAGGCTGAGGTTTTTGTCAAGCATTCTTGAAACCGACGGATACTCAACCAAAGTATTGCCTTCTACAATGAAGCACTTAAATGATATGCCAGGGCATGACACCACCATCGAGTTTGGATGCGATTCTTTTAGTTCAGTTGCAAATGGAAGCAAATCCCTATATTTAGCATGATTTAGCTCTCTCACCTTGTATGTGTGAACCCGTCCTTCTCCATCCGTATATGACTTAGGGAGATTCGGCAGAGAGATAGTTTCTATCTCGCCGTCTTTATTTTTTTGCGTGCGAGTTCTGATTCTTGTGTAATCCTCAGGGAGATCGATTTCTTCCATGATACTTCGACCAAGCATCGACTTATTCTTACCCGCGATACCTTGAAGTTTGGCTGCAACATCCACAAAGAAAGATGTTGGAGTTACTTCGTAAACGCCTCTAAATCCGTAAGACGCCCACAACACGTCATCGTGAGAGCCGTAGTCCAAACCAATGCGAAAACCCAAATAATCTGCCTTGGGATTCTGAACATATTTTTGCTCAAGGACAGGAATGATGGTTCCCGTCATCAAGGACTCAAGAACCGAAACGCAGTTAATAGCGTTAATTATGCTGTCGTCTTTATCCTGTGCTTTACCTCCAAAAAAGGCTAGCAAGGCGTCTCCCATAAACCGATGAACATGCCCGTCCATGGCCCTCACGGTTTCAGCTGCAGCTTTTAAAATCGTATTCTTGATAGCTACGACTTCATGAAGTTCATATATAAAAGTAAGCCTTGTTGAGTTTTTTATGTCCAGAAAAAGTGAGCAAATGTAATGATTCTCTTGGTCATCAGTTTCCGCGAGGTGTACAAAATCAGGGTGAGTTCCAATTTTACTTTGGTTAACTCCGTCCCTTTTAAATGAAGTGCGAATATCCTGCTGAATTGATTCTTGATCAAAAGCATCTGATGTGGCAAGTGACTTTTCAATATGTTCATTCAAGCTTTCCATGGATGCGCGACCCAGCGCAGCATCCATTGCGAAAGACTTCTTTTTATTGCTCTTCTTTATTTCCGAATCCAACATTCGGGCAAAAGACTCTCTTGAAATACTTCTCTTCAACACAGATCCCTCTACGAAAATGACTTAATAATAAAAGCCACAAGAAATACGGAGATGCACGCAAAATGAACACACAGGACAACAGATAATTTTTGAATGAGCCAAAATTTTCGATCGACAATTTTCGCCAAAGTAAATACTTGGCCACTCAAGTCATTCAGATAGTCTTCGTCAGTGACTTCAATGATTCGTTTAGCGTAACCAGTAGAACCGTTTTTAGTGCCTGCGATATCGCCATAAAAAATTAGTGACTCCCCTCTGTTTTTATCAGGGCTACTAAATGTCACGGGGAATATAGTAAAACACGCCATTAGCATGCAGGTAATAGCGGCAATCAAGCTAAAACAACCAAACAAGCAAATGCATACGATAATCGGGGTTGTATTTGCCACTACCAGCTTACCAAGCAGAGCAAATATCAGCGCAATTACTGCAGCGCAGTAAGACATGATAATCGTACATTTGGTGTTGGTAGTGCCAATGTAGACATCTATCCGTTTGATTACCTCAAACTGGTTTTTTATCTTTTGCTCTATTACCTTGCTCAAGTCATCACCTTGCTGCTTACAATCAGTCATGGATTTCCCTATGATATAACTGGGAGGTTAGGTATAAGAGCAGTAATACATAGAATACACCGAAGCTGTAGCGACAATAGCTCAACGCCATCACCACGTCTACCGATGGTTAACGGGTATTCCTCTCTTGACTAATCCGCTGCTTCAGAGATTGAAAATCCATGACGTTCCTAAACGTCGAGCAAGCAGCCGGACAGTCAGCAAGTAGTAATATCGCGTAGCGTCGCTGTGTTGACGCATGCGATGTTCGATAAACCATGCCAAATTTTTTCTTTGCCAAGCCCAAGGTGTGTCTTGCTGCCAGCGATCTGCAATTGCAGCCTGGATGATTTTCGCCTGGCGTATATGGCGTTGCCGCGTCGCGTGCGACCCGGTCAGAACGCCAGCTAAAAACAACTCCATATCGAATGGCTTACTCATGTCCGGCCACCTATGTAGGCCGCGACCACGTCGATCCGCCCGTGCCCCAGCTCGTAGCTGATTTGTCTACGAGCCTCACGATCAAGGGTCTTATCTATCTCGCGACGTAGGCCACCGTTGATAGGCGCGCGGTGTTGGGTGACTTGCTCATAGCGCTCACACGCGTACGCCGCTCGTAGCTCATGGAAGCCTTTGAGGTTGTGTGCCTGCAGGATGCCCCGTGCAGGGCGGATGATTTCTTGCAGAACATTCAGGTAGCTTTCATGTGGCGCAATCAGGTTACGGCTACCCGCAGGCGAAATCTGCCGTGCAAACTCAAGTGCACCACGAATATGATCGTCCACGGTTATCCAACGTGGCGCCGAGGCACCGGCGCGGCCGCCTTTGGTGCCATCCTGAATATTGATCTTGCCTAGGTTGTTAGCCTCACGGCTTAGCCGTGGCAAGTCAGCCAAGATGGCCTCACGCAAGCGCATACCGGTGGCTCGCGCCAACAGAACAATCGCAGCGGCTCGTAGCTGATGATGCCGGCAAAGCGCATCGACGATCTGTTTAACCTGTTCGCGATCTTGTCCCTGCGGCACCGAGTGACGAACCCCGCTGCGCTGCATACCCAACGCCTTGCTCGGGTTGGGCAATTTCACGTACTGATCACCGCGAAGCGCTGCCATGGTCCTGTTAACGCTGGATAGCCGGTTTTGTGCGGTGCTGATGGCGAGGTCACCGCGCTCAACCGCACCACGCAGATACGCCGCATAGGCGGCCAGCACCTTTCGATCGATTTGTCGCGAGTCATTGATACCGGGTCCCTGTTCGGAGCGGCACCACTTCACGAATGCCTGCCACCGATCACAGTGTGCCTTGACCGTGCCGTAATGACCGCCGCAGAACATGTCTTTCAGCGCCTGAGGTCCTGCGTAACTCAATTGCCTGCCGTAGCCGAAATTACGACCATTGCGTCTACCCACCAATGCCATATCAGTCACCTCATCTACCGTTCTCCGATCCTCGCCCCACGTCATCCCGCCAAGAATGCTGAGTGTTATCAGGGATCAAGGCCCCTGCGACCTGTGGGGAATGTGCTCTACGCGGGACTGGCGGCTCCTTACGTCCGGGAGCAAGGACATCTCATGATCTGGCCTCCTGAGCACCGTTACCGGTGGGCGGGTGGAGGCAGCACTGGCTGACGAGACCAGAGCCTGAAGATCCTGAGCCATGTGCAAGCAGCAATGCGATGACCGGGGCATGCCTGACTGTCAGTCAGGTGCAGTCCATTCCTTGGTCTGCGGCACCATCATCTACATGGCTGTTGCTGGTGACATCGGCGTTTGTCACGCCGATTGTCACGAGGGGGAATGCCGCAAAGCCATGTGCGATCGGGGCTGCAGCAGTGCTAGAAGTGCCCGTCTCTTTCCAGAGAAAGAGACGGGCACAGGTTGGCGCAGTAGTCGGCCAAGCGGATAGGTTGCTGCTGGGCAGCGAGGTACGGTGTATCTGGCGCACGAGCGTCATATGTGTAAGAGCATCCATCACATGGGTAGTGACCGGGCGAGCTGCCGGATGCGAATCGCCCTTGGGGAGAACCACCGCCAGAGCGGCGTGACCTTTAAGGTTCGGATCACCTGGGGTGCTGTCATCGACAGCGATTGCAACTCCCGGTCTACGCCTGTGGACAATGTTCGTCAAGCAAAGCGATTTCAGGGATTTAGCGCCTGTGGATAAAACTATCCCCCGGTGGACATCTGTGGTTTTCCACAGACTTACACTGTGCCAGCTTTTTTTCTTAGGTATGGTCCATTCAAACGGGGCGGCTTTGCAGCCCCGTTTGAATGGACCCGCGCGGAGGAGCTTCATGGGGTGCTGTGGGTAACTTCATAGCGAGTTTGAGGTGGTGGTGCGGCGGGTTACTCGGTCCTCTTGGCACTGCGCAGGCGCGTGACGTTCTCGCCCGTCTGCTTGGCAAACTCATGCGGCGTCACATGGTCCTCGCGGTTTTCCTCCAGAAACCGGCTCCACCAGGTCATGATCATCCGGCGCTCTTCGAGGAACTCGGCCTTGTGGGTATAGGCGGCGCGCACGTTGTTGCGTTCCTTGTGGCTCATCTGCCGCTCGATAGCCGTCTCCGACCACAGCCCGGACTCGACCAGCGCACTGCACGCCATGGCTCGGAACCCGTGGCCGCAGATATCCACCTTGGTGTCGTAGCCCATCGTCCTGAGCGCTGCATTCACCGTGTTCTCGGACATCGGTTTCCACGGTTTGGCATCCCCCGCGAACACCAGCTCGAACTTGCCGGTGATCGCGTGGATCTGCTTAAGCAAGGCCACTGCCTGCGGCGATAAGGGTACAACGTGAATGTCCCCGGCCATCTTCGTACCCCTTGTGGAAAACGGCACGCCGTCTAGTGCCGGGCGGGTGTCGGGGATCTCCCAGATTCCGCGCTTGAGGTCGAACTCATTCCAACGGGCGAAGCGCAGTTCACTGGAGCGTACGAATACATGCAAGGACAGCATCACCGTGAGGCGCGTGAGCGGGCGACCTCTGTAGTCCTCGATGCATGCCAATAGCTCTGGGAGCCGCGATAGGGGTAGTGCAGGTCGGTGAGTTACCCGTGGTGTCTTGATCGAGCCATCGAGATCGTGAGCCGGGTTCGCCGTGATCAGTCGCAGCCGTTTGGCTTCGCGCATGATGCTTTGCAGGTAGTTCTTGATCCTGAGCGCCACGTCGATGGTGCCGCGCTTCGTCACGGCTTCCAGTGGCTGCATGAGGTCGTGGGTGTCCAACTCAACGATTGCTCTGGCACCGATCAAAGGGAATACGTGAGTTTTCAATCGGCTGAGCACTGTCTTGGCGTGGCCAGGCGCCCACTTGGGCACCATGCTCGCGTGCCAGTCGAGCGCAACGCTTTCGAAGGTCCGGCCGTTGATCACGGCCTGAGTCTTGGTTTGTTGTTTGTACTGGATAGGATCTATGCCGTTGGCGAGCTGCTGCTTGATCTCGAAGCGCTTGCGGCGTGCGTCGCCCAGCCCGACCACCGGATAGCTGCCGAGGGCGGTCAGGCCTTCTCGGCCATCGGGTTTCACGTACCTGAGCCGCCAGCCTTTGCGGCCGTTGGGTTGCACAAGCAGGTAAAGACCGTCGCCGTCGAAGAGCTTGTATTCGCGCTCTCTGGGCTTTGCTGTGCGACAGGCGGTGTCTGTGAGCGGGGCAGTTGTGCGGGCCATAAGGGTAGTCTCCGATATCGAAACGGACCTCTATCCTTAAAACTACCCTTATTATCGCTGGCTACCCTCGGAATCCGACGGAACGCCAAAACAAAAAAAACCGCCAGAAGGCGGGTTTTTCGGGGGTTCCAGAGATTTTGAAAGCTTTCTATGGAACCTTGAATGGTGCCGGCACCAGGAATCGAACCCGGGACCTACTGATTACAAGTCAGTTGCTCTACCATCTGAGCTATACCGGCAATGGGGCGTCATTATAGCGATCGGTTGGCGCCTGTAAACCACTTCCTTTCGATTGTGCGCAAATGAGCTAAGTCACCGGTCTGAAAGGGGAATTTTCCTACCAGCCGCGGTGGATGGTATTGACGTTCGGCTCGGTCTTGGCGGGGTTGAAAAACAGCTTGTCGTTGTCGCAGCCGCGCTTGCGGCAAGGGCTTTCGACGGCGCGCAGGGGCAGGCCGTTGTCGCCGCCCAGCTGCATGCCGGGGGTGTTCCAGTCCAGGTTGCTGCCGTGGGGCTTGGTGGGGCCGCTGGCGCAGGCGCCCAGGGCCAGGGTGCAGGCCAGGAGGATCAGGGGTTTGGCGTGGGTCACGATGGGTTAGTCCGGTGGGCCATTGTCGGTTCTGGCGCAACGCCAGACGGTCGCGAGGCTGGGGGCAGCGTGCGACGTAGCTTTCTGATGATTTGGGTTGCGGATGATACACCGGTGATGTGGGCGCGGGTGTAACGCTTTTGTGCTGGGGTGGCTGTTCTGGCCTCATCGCCGGCAAGCCGGCTCCCACAGGTATTGCACCGCTCTCAAGGCTTGTGTTGTACCTGTGGGAGCCGGCTTGCCGGCGATAGGGCCATCAGCCTGTAAGGCGATTCTGAACCTGAAACCAAATGCTTCAGGAAAGATCACAAAGCGAATTATCCTACGCACGCTAGCGAAGTTTCACTGTTGGCGGGGGAGTGGCCCAGGGATACGGTTCCGGGGTCGCCAATTCCTGGTGACCGGGTGTGAGAACCCGCTATGGAGTTACTGAGCTTGCTGTTATGGCAGCCGTACACGGGCAGACTTCGGTCTGGCCGAGCTTTGTAGCTCCCTCGGTTTTCTCACCCCGTGTACTGGCTGCCGCCTTGATCCGTGAGAAAGGTCACTGTGGCAGTTCTAATTGGAGCTACTGCCATGAAGAAGATCGTCCCCGATCCACCCCGCCATAAAATCCTCAACTCCCCCTTCTTTTCCATCCACAGCGACATCACCCCACCCGACGCCCTGGTTTACGCCTGCGAGCTGCTAGGCGGTGTCGCAGACACCCTCGACGAGTACTGCCACCTCCACGCCGGCGAACCCGGTCTGAACATCCTCGGCAACGCTGCGCACGCGACCGATTCGGCACGGGTACTGGCCGAGCATGCGCTAGTGCGGATAAACGCTGACAAGGAAGGGGAGTAGAACCATGAACGGCAAACCCACAGCCCTCCTGACAGCGGGCGTTGAAACCTTCCTTGAGGTCGGCAACCCGCCCATCGACCTGCTGCGCGTACAACCAGGCATTCCCTTGGACGATGCCTACGAGCAGGTTTCGATACTGCTGGGCTACATCAAGCACCTGGTCCGCGAAGGCGATATGGAAGATGACCACAAGTTGCTGGGAGCAGCCGACTATCTCAGTGCGTTGGCCAAGGCCTTGATGAACGATATCGAGATGGCCAAGAACCGCCTGCATTGAGGCCCTGCGTCCATGCACAAGAAAAGCTTATGCACAAGAGGCATGACCTGCTTGCGCGAAAGGCATGCCGACGGGCAACACCGCTGGTCTTTGCGCAAACGCCTGTTTTTACTGGGCTTGAAGCACCTGAGGGAATAACCGAGCGGCTTTAAATAGCGCTCGGCTTGATGCAGTCATCAAAAGCTTGTTCACAGACTTATCCACAGGTTGTCCTGCGGCTAACGGTCGCGTTCGGCAAGCAAAAGGAGGTTGCGCGGCGTCAGTGGATAGTCGCAGAACGTGCCAACGCGAACGCTGTAGCCCTGTTCTTCGAGGAACAGGGCGCGATCCAGCACCAGCCACAATTCCAGCGGCCGGCGAAACAGGTTGCGCAACCGTTCGAGGTTGCGCACTTCGGCCAGGCGCTGCCAACCAGCAGCTTCAATGGCTGCCCAGTCTGGGGTAGAGGTCAGTTCAAGCCCGCGCAGCTCGGCCAGGTCGCGGCAGTACTGTTCGAACGGCTTGTGCAGCCAGGCAGTGGGCAAGGAAGGGGTGGGCAGGTATTCATCGCACTGGCGCTGCTGGCGCTGCAGCAAGTCGAAGCCCAGGCGTCGGGCCATCGAGCAGTCGCGCTGGTGGCGAACCCGGCCGCCGGCGGTGACGGTTTCGCTCAGCGGCAGGCCAAGGTCGAGCAGCGACAGCTGCAGGGGTGAGCGCTGCGCGGCTGTGGATAACGGCTGGTAGTGCTCGCTCTGGATGCGGTTATAGCAGCACGGGGCCACGGCCAGATGGCGGCAGCCTTGCTGGCTGGCGGTGCGCAGCAGGTGTACGTGGAGGTCGCCGCAGGCGTGCAGGGCCACCACGCTCTTGTCGCGGCCCAGGTGGCGGGCGCTGTCGGCGGCTAAGACGTCCTGGTGCACGTGGGTGGCCGGCAGGTGGTGATGGTCACTCAGGGCCTGGCCGGCGCTGACCAGTTCGGCGTCGTATTCCAGGCAGGTCAATTGCTGGCCGGGCTGCAGCAGGCGACGGCCGAGGTGGCCTTTGCCCGAGCACCAGTCCAGCCAGTGGTGGGTTTGCTGGCCAAAGCTCAGGCGACGGCTGAAGGCTTCGATCTGCTGCCATTTGCGGCCTGGGACGTTGACGTCGAGGCGGTGCCCGGCAGGCGGTAGGCCGATGTCGGGCAGGTCGCCCACGGCCGATAGCTGCTGGGCTTGCTGGGCCAGTTGCGGGAAGGGCGCAGGGAGGTCTTGCGGGTTGAGGGCTGCTTCGGCGTCGGCCAGGGGGCATTGGCGCAGGTGGGCGGCGAGCTCGGGGTATTGGGTTTCCCAGTCAAGGCGCAGGGCGGTGAAGGGGCGGGGTTTCCACAGGTGTTGGTGCTCGGTCAGGAACTGATCGAGGGCCTGGAAGCGGTCGCTTAGGTGGTGGCTGTGGAGGAAAGGGGGCATGGGTTCAGGTATTGGGTGAGTTGGAGGGCCCTATCGCCGGCAAGCCGGCTCCCACAGGTACACCACAGATTCAAACACTGTGCTGTACCTGTGGGAGCCGGCTTGCCGGCGATGAAGTCAGTGCGGTCTCAACGGCCCTGGGAGGCATCCACGCGCAACCAGCGCTCCAGCAGCTTGAAGCCTTGCACCAGCACGAACGAGATCACCAGGTAGAACACGCCCGCAGCGAAGAAGATCTCCACCGGCAGGTAGGTCCGGGCAATGATGGTTCGCGCCATGCCGGTCAGTTCCAGCAGGGTCACGGTACTGGCCAGGGCGCTGGCCTTGAGCATCAGGATCACTTCGTTGCTGTAGGCCGGCAAGCCGATGCGCGCCGCACGTGGCAGCATGATGTAGAACAGCGTCTTGCCACGCGACATGCCCAGCGCCCGGGCGGCCTCGATCTCACCCTTGGGGATGGCCTGCAGCGCACCGCGCAGGATCTCGGCGATGTAGGCGGCGGTGTGCAGGGTCATGGTCAGCACGGTGCACCAGAACGGATCGCGCAGGTACGGCCACAGGCTGCTCGAACGCACCAGGTCGAACTGCGCCAGGCCGTAGTAGACCAGAAACAGCTGCACCAGCAGCGGCGTGCCGCGGAAGAAGAAGATGTAGCCGTAGGGCAGGGCGCGCACGTACCAGTGCCGCGAGGAGCGGGCGATACCCAGCGGGATGGCCAGGATCAACCCGGCGACGACCGCGATGGCTACCAGCTCCAAGGTCAGGGTGGCACCCTGGGCCAGGCGTGGCAGCCACTTGATGATCACTTCCCAATTCATTATTCGGCCCTCGCAAAGCCGCGAGCGGCGCGTTTTTCCATGAAGTGCATGCCGGTCATGGCAACGATGGTCAGGCTCAGGTAGATGCAGGCGGCGACCATATAGAAGGTGAATGGCTCCTTGGTCACGGTCACGCCGATCTGCGCGTGGCGCATGATTTCTTCCAGGCCGATCACCGAGACCAGCGCGGTGTCCTTCATCAGGATCATGAACAGGTTGCCAAGGCCGGGCAGGGCGATGCGCCACATCTGCGGCAGGATGATCCGCGACAGGATGCGCGCCTTCGACAGGCCCAGCGCCAGGCCGGCCTCACGGTGGCCTTTGGGGATAGCCAGGATGGCGCCACGGAATACTTCGGTGGCATAGGCACCAAAGCACAAGCCAAGGGCAATCACGCCGGCAGCGAAGGCACTGAGTTCCAGGCCAGGCATGTTGAAGGCTGCGCCGAGGCTGTTCATCAGCCCGACGGTGCCGAAATAGATGAGCAGCACCCACAGCAGTTCGGGCACGCCGCGAACCAGGGTCGAGTAGAAGCCGCCAAGCCATTGCAGTGGCTTGATCGAGGAAGTCTTGGCCAAGGCGCCGAGCAGGCCCAGGACCAGCCCCAGCAGCAAGGCGCAGAGCGCCAGTTTTACGGTCATCAGGGTGCCAGCCGCCAGGGCCGGACCGAATCCGTGCAGGTCGATATTCATGGGCAGGGTCGTTCTAGGGACCGGCACGCCGCAAGGGCGTACCGGTCGGGGCGAATCAATAGATGCTGAACGGGAAGTACTTGTCGTTGATCTTCTTGTAGGTGCCGTCGGCGACAATTTCCTTCAGAGCGGCATTGAGCTTGTTGCGTAGCTCATCGTCGCCCTTGCGAACGGCGATGCCGACCTTGTCGCTGTCGTTGACCGGCTCACCTTTGAACTCGTAGTTCTTGCCGGCCTCGGACTTCAGCCAGTCGTAGTTGGCGTATTTGTCGGCGAGGATGGCGTCGAGGCGGCCGGAGGTCAGGTCCAGGTAGGCGTTTTCCTGGCCGTCGTACAGGTTGACCTTGAATTTGCCGTCCATGCCGCCGTGATCGTCCAGCCAGGTCGCAGCCTGGGTGGCGCGCTGGGTGCCGATGGTCTTGCCCTCGAGGGATTTATCGTCGGTCTTGAAGTCGACGTTCTTCGGCGCGATGAACTGCTGCTTGTTCGAGTAGTACGGATCGGTGAAATCAACGGCCTGCTTGCGCTCGTCGGTGATCGACAGCGAGGAGATCAGGAAGTCGAATTTCTTCGCGTTCAGGGCCGGGATGATGCCGTCCCAGTCAGAGGTGACGACTTCGCATTCGACCTTCATCTTGGCGCACAGGGCGTCACCGATGTCCTTGTCGAAGCCGACGACTTGGCCGCTGGCATCCTTGTTGTTGAACGGTGGGTAGGCGGCTTCGATACCCATGCGCAGTTTCTCTGCGGCCATGGCATTGGCCGACATCACCAGCGTGGCGGCAGCTGCCAGGAGGAATTTCTTGTAGGTCTGCATTCGTGTTGCTCCGTTAGCGGTGGCTGGACATGAATTGCTTGCAACGCGCCGAGGTCGGGTTCTCGAAGACCTGCTGCGGCGATCCCTGCTCTTCAACCAGGCCCTGGTGCAGGAAGACCACTTCACTGGACACATGGCGGGCAAAGTTCATCTCGTGCGTCACCAGCAGCATGGTACGGCCTTCTTCGGCCAGTGCGCGGATAACGTTTAGCACTTCCTGGACCATTTCCGGATCGAGCGCCGAGGTTGGCTCGTCGAACAGGATCACTTTAGGCCGCATGGCCAAGGTGCGGGCGATGGCAGCACGCTGCTGCTGGCCACCGGAAAGCTGGGCGGGGTAGCTGTGGCGTTTGTCGTAGATGCCGACCTTGTTCAGCAACGCCTCGGCGGCTTCGATGGCTTCGGCCTTGCTCTGGCCGAGCACGCGGCGCGGGGCCTCGATGATGTTGTCGAGGATCGACATGTGCGGCCACAGGTTGAAGTTCTGGAAGACGAAGCCGATTTCGCTGCGCAGGCGGTTGATCTGGCGGTTGTCGGCAGCGATCAGGTCGCCGTTTCTGGCGGCCTTGAGCTTGAGGGCTTCGCCAGCGACGAGGATTTCGCCCTGGTGCGGGTTTTCCAGCAGGTTGATGCAGCGCAGCAAGGTGGACTTGCCGGAGCCGGACGATCCCAGGATGGAGATCACGTCACCGTCACGTGCGGTCAGCGAAATGCCCTTGAGAATTTCCTGCTCGCCGTAGCGTTTGTGCAGATTGCGGATTTCCAGCGCGGGCGTGGCCTGGGCCATGTGCGGTCCTCATGTGTTCGGGTGCGTTCCCAGCTGTTGGCGGCCTTCCTGGCGTGCGCCAAGCTAGCATAGCGGCATCAGGGCGGCCAACAGGGTCGCAGGGGGCTCGGGGCAATGCCGGGGCAGTTTGTCGCATCGCTGCAGCGCAACGTCGCGCCGATGTCCGCGAAGGTCTCGCCCAGCCCCAGAGCCTTGATGAAAAAAGGCGCGATGGTGCCAGCTTTGGGCAAGGCTGGGAAGCGGTTTTGACCCTATCGCGGCTAAAGCCGCTTCTACAGACAACGCTGGCGCCTGTAGGAGCGGCTTCAGCCGCGATAGGGTCGATGAGGTCTAAGGTTGTACCAAAGGTTGCACTTTTTCTGCTTTGCAATAGTGCAAAGGTGTTACCGAGGGGCACCTTTGGTGCGTTTGTAAGTGGGTATTTCCGTAATCCTACGTTTGTTTGTGGATTTGGCGACCATTCGGCCAGCTATTGGCCGAATGGCCTGCAAGCCGCGCCCTTTACGGGTCGCCAGATTTATCTGACGAATGCATTCAGCACATGGCCCGCTTATTGCCCTATGGAATCCGCCGATTGCAGCGACGCCTAAATCAACCCCAGGCGCGCTTCGTATTCAGTCGGGTGGTCCACTCCTTACAAAGGTAGTTTTCATGAGCGGTAACAATTCCAATGACCTCGCTCAGGGGCTCAAACAACGGCATGTAACCATGCTGTCTATTGCTGGCGTCATCGGCGCCGGTCTGTTCGTTGGTTCCGGCCACGCCATTGCCGCCGCCGGCCCTGCCGTGCTGCTGGCCTATGCTGCCGCGGGCACCCTGGTGGTGTTGGTGATGCGCATGCTCGGTGAGATGGCGATCGCTTCGCCGGATACCGGTTCGTTCTCTACTTATGCCGACCGCTCCATTGGCCGCTGGGCCGGTTTCACCATTGGCTGGCTGTACTGGTGGTTCTGGGTGCTGGTCATCCCGTTGGAAGCCAACGCGGCTGCAGCGATCCTGCATGCCTGGTTCCCGGCGGTCGACCTGTGGGCCTTCTCCCTGCTGATTACCTTGGCGCTGACGGCGACCAACCTGTGCAGCGTGAAGAACTACGGTGAATTCGAGTTCTGGTTCGCCCTGCTCAAGGTGCTGGCGATCATTGGCTTCATCGTGGTTGGCTGCGCCGCCATGTTCGGCTTCGTACCGAACAGCCAGGTCAGCGGTGCCAGCCACCTGTTCGACACCCAGGGCTTCATGCCTAACGGTCTGGGCGCTGTGCTGGCAGCGATGCTGACCACCATGTTCTCGTTCATGGGTACCGAGATCGTCACCATCGCTGCCGCCGAATCGAAAGACCCGGGCAAGCAGATCAGCCGCGCCACCAACTCGGTGATCTGGCGTATCTGCCTGTTCTACCTGGTGTCGATCTTCCTGGTCGTGGCCCTGGTGCCATGGAATGACCCGGCGCTGGCCGAGACCGGTTCCTACCAGACCGTGCTGAGCCGTATCGGCGTGCCGAATGCCAAGCTGATCGTCGACATCGTCGTGCTGATCGCTGTGACCAGCTGCCTGAACTCGGCGCTGTACACCTCGTCGCGCATGCTGTTCTCGCTGAGCAAGCGTGGTGATGCCCCGGCGATTGCCCAGCGCACCACCAAGGCGGCTACCCCGCATGTGGCGGTGCTGCTGTCGACCGCGGCGGCGTTCCTCTGCGTGTTCGCCAACTATGTGGCGCCGGCCCAGGTGTTCGAGTTCCTGCTGGCCAGCTCCGGCGCGATCGCGCTGTTGGTGTACCTGGTGATTGCCATTTCGCAGCTGCGCATGCGCAGCCAGCGTGAGGCACGTGGCGAGAAGATCGACTTCAAGATGTGGCTGTTCCCGGGGCTGACCTGGGCAACCATCGCCTTCATCGTTGCCATTCTGGTGGTGATGGCGCTGCGGGAAGATCACCGTGCCGAGATCATCGCGACTGCGCTGCTGAGCATTGGTGTGGTGGCGGCGGGCTTGCTGGTGCATCGCAAGCGTGAAGCTGCTGGGCGGGTGGCGCTGGATAACTGATCCGCGCTGGCTGCAATGAAAAGGCCGCGTCCTGTGAAGGGCGCGGCCTTTTTGTTTGTCTGAACCGGCCCTATCGCCGGCAAGCCGGCTCCCACAGGTACCCCACCCGCTTCAGGCCAGGGCAAATCCCTGTGGGAGCCGGCTTGCCGGCGATAGGGCCCGTGAGGCCTCAGCCAAACTGCTTCTGCTGTTGCTGCTGCTTGGCCACCAGCTCCGAGGCTGCGATATAGGCCTCCTGGAACTCGTCGCTCTCCAGCCAGGCCATGGTGGTGTCTTCGTCAGCGCCATCCAGCCACGTGCGGTAGGCGTTGAACACCAGCACGATGTAGTCGGTGGCGTGCTCTTCCTTGTGCCCCTTGAGCACCAGTGCCAGCAGCGGGTCGACCAGGAACACCGAAATCATCGCGACCAGGCTGGTCTCCTGCGCCGCTTTCATCTTCTCGAACAGCTCCTTGTAGCTGTCCGACTCCATGGCCTTGTTGAAGACCTGTTCAATGCTGGCGCTGTCGCCGGCGCTGGCCTTGACTGCCTGGCCGCTACGGACCATACGGTTCTGCTTGGCCTTGCTGGCGGCGCGTTTGGCGCGTTTCTGTTGCTTGGTGCTGGTGGCCATGGGGCGAATCCTTGGGTGTGTCTGAAAAGTGCGCGTATTGAAGCGCAGTTGCCTGCAAAACCCAAGTGCGGCCCATCGCCGGCAAGCCGGCTCCCACAGGGATTATGTGGGAGCCGGCTTGCCGGCGATGGGCTGCGCAGCAGCCCCAACATTTCAACGGCCAGGCGCAGGCGTTTCATCCTCCTCGAACCCATGCGATGCCCGCCCAACCAACAACTCATCCGGCGCATGCGCCACGCTGTGGTCCTTGCCCGGATAGTCCAGCGAATGCAGAAAATGCCGGATGCAGTTGATCCGTGCCCGCTTCTTGTCATCCGACTTGACCACCGTCCACGGCGCAGCTGCGGTATCGGTATGGAAGAACATCGCTTCCTTGGCTGCGGTGTAGTCCTGCCATTTATCCAGGGACTTGATGTCGATGGGCGAAAGCTTCCAGTGCTTGAGCGGGTCGTCGCGGCGCGAGATGAAACGGCGCAGTTGTTCTTCGCGGGTCACCGAGAACCAATACTTGAACATCAGGATGCCGCTGTTGCACAGCATGCGTTCCAGGTCTGGCGCCTGGCGCATGAACTCCAGGTACTGCAGCGGCGTGCAGAACTCCATCACCTTCTCGACCCCGGCGCGGTTGTACCAGGAGCGGTCGAAGAAGACCATTTCACCCGCCGTGGGCAGGTGCTGGATATAGCGCTGGAAGTACCATTGGCCTCGTTCCTGATCGGAAGGCTTCTCCAGCGCCACGACCCGCGCGCCACGCGGATTCAGGTGCTCCATGAAGCGCTTGATGGTGCCGCCCTTGCCTGCGGCATCCCGCCCCTCGAACATGATGACCACGCGCTGGCCGGTCTCCTTGACCCAGCTTTGTACCTTGAGCAGCTCGATCTGCAGCGCATGCTTGGCCTTGTCGTATTCCTGGCGGCACATGCGGGTAGGGTACGGGTAGCAGGCCGGCAAGCGAGCCCGGGTGCTGTCCTCGCGGCTGCCTCTGGGCGCGCTGGCGACTTCGAGCGCGGCAGGTTGCTGGCTGACCTGGATGATGCTGGCTTCAGGCTTGCGCTGGCGGGTGCGGCGAGCGCGTGGGGTGGGTGAGGCGCTGGTCGAGGGTGAGTCGGGGGCGGGGAGAAGGAGGGGGGATTCTTCGCTCATGGAGGTCCTTGCGAGGGGGTTCGAGTGTCCGCCTGCAATTGTGGAGTCGAGCGAGGGATGGCTTTTTGATGCTGGTCAAGATGGGGGGTATTGGTGGGGTGTGGCAGGGTATGCATAAACAGTTTGAAACAGGTGTGGATTGAGCTGATGTGAACCATGGTTCACATTTTTCGCAGGCGTACTTTAATCCAAACCGATAACTACAAAAGGTAGTTCGCTGGCACGCAAGCTTTAGGAGGCCACCATGACTGATATCAAACTGAGCAAGTGGGATGCCGCAGACCACTTAAAGACCGAAGAAGACATGGTCTTGTACCTAGAGGCCTGCCTTGAAGAAAATGATCCGGCATTGCTCGCTGCCGCCTTGGGCGATATCGCACGTGCGCGTGGGATGGCTCAGTTGGCGCGCGACACTGGCCTGACACGTGAAGGGCTGTACAAGGCGTTGTCTGCGGAGGGTAATCCCAGCTTGGCCACTATCATGAAGGTCATGGCTGCGCTCGGAGTGAAGCTGCACGCTGAAGTCGTACGCCCCTGAGTGGCGGGGTAGGCATATCGGGAGGCAGTAGATCTCAGTCAGGGATCTGCTGTTCTCGATGCAAAAGTGACAGACAACAAAAAACCCGCACTAGGCGGGTTTCTTGTTGTCGCTTCGGGTAACTTTGCAACCACCAGAAGCTTGAAGGTGGTGCCCAGAGACGGAGTCGAACCGCCGACACGAGGATTTTCAATCCTCTGCTCTACCGACTGAGCTATCTGGGCGACGAGGTGAATTAAATAGATTTCCAGACCGCTCGTCAACGACTTTTTGAAAAAATTTTAAATTAATTCCGTCGCTTACGATTTCTGGGGTCATTCGGCTGGTGGAACGTAGCCTTCCGCCTGGGCGTACTCTTCGCCGGCGAAAAACTTCTCCATCTCGCCCTGGAGGAACTTGCGGTCCTCGGCGTTCATCATGTTCAGGCGCTTTTCGTTGATCAGCATGGTCTGGTGCTTCTGCCAGTCGGCCCAGGCTTGCTGCGAGATGTGATCGTAGATGTCCTGGCCCTTGGCGCCGGGGAAAGGGGCGCGCTCCAGGCCTGGCAATTCTTCTTTGTACTTGCGGCACATCACGGTGCGGGTCATCGGGCGTCTCCTGAAATCAGTTCGTCGGCCGCGCGTTTGAGCAGCTTCTTGACCGGGGCGGCGAGGCCCAGGCGCGGCGGGGTGGCGAGGTTATACCAGAGCCAGTCGGCCTCGGCCACGTGCGTGCCGACCGGGTCGACCCGCACCAGCCATGGCTCGATGGTCAGCTGGAAATGGCTGAAGGTGTGGGTCAGGCCGTCCAGCGCACGGCTGTCGGCCAGGCGCAGGCCGTGCTGGTAGGCGAGGTCGTCGAGCTGCTCGATGTCATCCAGCTCGGGCAGGCTCCACAGCCCGCCCCACAGGCCGCTGGAAGGACGGCGGTACAGCAGGATCGCGCCTTCGTGGTTGGCCAGCAGCGGCATCAGCGTGCGCCGTTGTGGCAGCGCCTTGCGTGGCTTGGGCTCGGGGTAGCGGGTTTCCTCGCCATGCAGGTGCGCTTCGCAGCCACGCTGCAGCGGGCAGATCAGGCAGCTGGGTTTGCTGCGGGTGCACAGCGTGGCACCCATGTCCATCATCGCCTGGGTGTAGTGGTTAGCGCGCTGCTGCGGGGTGAAGCGTTCGGCCGTGGCCCACAGCTGGTTGGCCACCTTGGGCTCGCCGGGGTAGCCGGCCTGGGCGGTGTAGCGGGCCAGCACGCGCTTGACGTTGCCGTCGAGGATCGGCGCACGGATGCCCATGCTGATGCTGGCGATGGCCCCGGCAGTGGAACGACCGATGCCGGGCAACTCGGTGAGCTGCTCGACACTGCGCGGGAACTCGCCGCCATACTGCTCGACGACCATTTTCGCGGCCTTCTGCAGGTTGCGCGCACGGGTGTAGTAACCCAGGCCGGTCCACAGGTGCAGCACTTCATCCTCCGGCGCCTCGGCCAGCGCCTGCACGGTCGGCAGGGCCTGCATGAAGCGGTCGAAGTAATTGAGCACGGTGCTGACCTGGGTCTGCTGCAGCATGATTTCCGACACCCACACCCGATACGGGGTGATGCCCTGCTGCCAGGGCAGGTCGTGGCGGCCGTGCTGGTCGTACCAGGCCAGCACGGCGCTGGAGAACTGCTCAGGGTTCATCGTTTGAACAGCCCCTTGAGCGTTTCTTTCAGTTCTGGACTCACTTTGTCTCCGAGTTTTTCATCGATCTTGTCTTGCAGGCGGTTGCCGGCCAGCTTCGCCGCGACCTTGCCCAGGCCGTCCTGGTCCAGGCGGCAGGCCTTGGCGCCAAGCTCCAGCGGGCCGCGGCAGCGCAGCGGCAGTTCGACGCCGACATAGCGTTCGTTGACCTGGCAAGCCGGGTCGGGCATGGCGCGCTGGTCACCCTCGACGAGCACGCCGACGTTGTAGTCCATGCCCAGCACGCGCAGGTCGAGGTCGCCATGGCCATTGACGGTCAGGCCGGGGATACGTGCCTTGAGGTCGGGGTTGCTGGCCACGCCGTTGCGCACCACCAGGCTGCCGCGCAGCTCTTCGAACGGAGTGTCCTTGCCACGCGGTTCACCGCTGAGGGTCTTGCGGTTGAGGGTGGCGATGGCCTGGCACAGCTGCTGCTCCAGGTTGGCGTTGACCAGCACGCCATCATTGATGGTGAAGTTTGCCTTGCCGTTGAGTGTGTCGACCAGTGCCTTCTGGCTGTTACCGGTCGCGGTCAGATCGCTGGTCAGGGTCAGCAGGCCTTTGACCGGCGGGGTCTGCTCCTTGCCTTCGCTTTTGATGAAGTGTTCAACCGGCACGCGGGTGATCTTGGTGTTCACGCCAACCTGCGGCACCGCTGGGCGCACGTCGACGCTGCCCTTGGCGTCGAAGCTGCCGTTGTAGAGGCCGCCGCGCAGGCTTTGCAGGGTTACCAGGCCACCCTGGGCGGTGGCTTGCAGCTGGGCGTCGCTGATTGGCAGCTTGTCCAGGGTCAGCGAGCCGAAGGACAGGTCGGCTTGCAGGTCAAGCACCCGCAGGCGGTCCACCGGCAGCAGCTTGTCATTGCTCCAGGCCACCTGGGTCGGGGCGTTTGGCAGCGGCGAGTTGCCTGGGCTGGCCACGGCGCTGGCCTCTTGCTGCTGCACTTCGCTCTGGCGCGCGGCCGTGGCGCCCTTGGCCTCTTCGCTCTTGGCCAGCAGGTAGCGGTCGGCATCGAACTTGTCGCCTTTGAGCTGCAGGCGCAGGGCCTGTTTGGCGAAGTCTTCCACGGCCACGCGGCCGGTGAAGGTGCTGTCGTCCAGTTTTACCGCAAGGTCAGCCAGGGTCAGGCTGTTCGGCGAGCCCTGCAGGCGGGTCACCAGCTCCAGCTTGGCGAAGGCGGCCGGGTCGTTGGTGGCGGGCAGGGGGTGGCCGACGCTGTCGAGGAAGGTGCGCAGGTTGAACTGGGCGATCGACAGGCCACCGCTGAGCTGCGGCTCCTTGTCCAGGTCGCGCAGGTTCAGCTCGCCGAGTGCGCGCAGTTGGTTGGCCGAGATCTTCAGGCCGTTCCACGAGGCAACGTTGGCCGCCATGTCGACCAGCAGCTGGCCCTGGGCAGCGAAGGTTACGGTCTTGCCGCCGGTTGGCTCGCCCGAGGTCTCGCCCGACAGGCGCATGTCTTCGAAGTTGTAGCGCTTGAGCTTGCGGTCGAAGCGCAGCTCGCCGGTCAGTTCGGTACGGGCCTTGAGGCTCGGTTGGCTGGCACCGAGGAAGGCGCTGGCCTTGAGCGCGATGTTCGCGCCCTCATGCACGGGGCCTGTGCTCAGCTGGATGCTTTCGGCGCTGTAGCTCTTGCCGCTCTGGGCATCGGTGTACTGCACCTGGGCGTTGTTCACGGTCAGGCTGTCGATGTCGAGCTTGAGTGTGCGTTCGGTGCCGCCGTCCGACGGCGCGGCGGGTTGCTCAGCGGGTGCAGGTGCGTTGGCGGTGGCACCACCCTGTGGCGGCAGCGGCTTGCCGATGTCTTGCCAGTTGCCATGGCCCTGCTCGTCGCGGGTCAGGTTCAGGTTCAGGCCCTCGACGCGCACGTCGCTCATCTGTATTTCGCGGCGCAGCAAGGGCAGCACGCGTACCGACAGGCCGAGCATCTGCAGGTCGGCAAACGGTTCGGTGGGTTTGTTCAATGTGGCGATGCTGGCCTCATGCAGCTCCAGGCCCAGCCAGGGGAACAGGCTCCAGCCGATATCGCCGTTGAGGGTCAGCTCGACATGGGCCTTGTCGCGCGCCAACTGGCGGATCTCGTCTTTGTAGTCGTTGGGATCGAAGAGGTGGGTCAGGGCAAAGCCCAGTGCCACGATGATCAGCAGCAACCCGAGAAGCCCCAGTCCCAGGATTTTGCCGAACGCTTTCATGGGCGAGTCCTTGTAGTCCGTTTTTGAATTTCAAGCGGCTGAGTATAGCGCCGCCGGGGTGGGCCCTGAGAATCCGACAAGAGATACAGGGCATTTCCTACTAATGGATCAGGTAGTGCTGGTTTCGACAGTCTGGGTTTTGACAGTTCCGCGCAGGCCGTAATGGCCCTATCGCCGGCAAGCCGGCTCCCACAGGTTGCTCCATTGCCCTTGAGAACAGTGGGGTATTTGTGGGAGCCGGCTTGCCGGCGATCGGGCTGCAAAGCAGCCCCGTGCATTGCCATATGTCATCCGCGTTCCAAGCTTGAGCGTTCTGGGCCTATAATGGAGCCCTTTTCGCCCAATGATTTTGCGGAGCTGGTGATGGTCGAACGTAAGGCTTCCGTCGAGCGCAATACCCTGGAAACCCAGGTCAAGTGCTCGATCAACCTCGATGGCAGTGGCAAGGCTCGATTCGATATCGGCGTGCCTTTCCTTGAACACATGCTCGACCAGATCGCCCGCCATGGGCTGATCGATCTGGATATCGAATGCAAGGGTGACCTGCATATCGACGATCACCATACCGTCGAAGACGTCGGTATTACCCTGGGCCAGGCATTTGCCCAGGCCATTGGCGACAAGAAAGGCATCTTCCGCTACGGCCACGCCTACGTGCCGCTGGATGAAGCCCTGTCGCGCGTGGTCATCGACTTTTCCGGTCGCCCGGGCCTGCAGATGCACGTGCCCTTCACCCGCGCCACGGTCGGTGGCTTCGATGTCGACCTGTTCCAGGAGTTCTTCCAGGGCTTCGTCAACCACGCCCTGGTGTCCCTGCACATCGACAACCTGCGTGGTCACAACACCCACCACCAGATCGAAACCGTGTTCAAGGCCTTCGGCCGCGCCCTGCGCATGGCCGTGACCCTGGACGAGCGGATGGCCGGGCAGATGCCATCCACCAAGGGATGCCTGTAAATGCAGACGGTAGCCGTAATCGACTATGGCATGGGCAACCTGCACTCGGTGGCCAAGGCGCTGGAGCACGTCGGCGCCGGCAAGGTGCTGGTCACCAGCGACGCCGCGGTAATCCGCGAGGCTGACCGCGTGGTGTTCCCAGGCGTCGGCGCGATTCGCGACTGCATGGCCGAGATCCGCCGCCTGGGCTTCGACAGCCTGGTCCGCGAAGTCAGCCAGGACCGTCCGTTCCTCGGTATCTGCGTGGGCATGCAAGCCTTGCTTGACCACAGCGAAGAGAACGATGGCGTCGACTGCATCGGCCTGTTCCCCGGCCAGGTGCGCTTCTTCGGCAAGGGTCTGCAAGAAGACGGCGAGCACTTGAAAGTGCCGCACATGGGTTGGAACGAGGTCAGCCAGACCATCGACCACCCGCTGTGGCACGACATCCCGGAGCGTGCGCGCTTCTACTTCGTGCACAGCTACTACATCAATGCCGGCAAGCCGGGCCAGGTGGTCGGTCGCGGCCACTACGGCGTCGACTTCGCCGCTGCGCTGGCCGAAGGTTCGCGTTTTGCCGTGCAGTTCCACCCGGAGAAGAGCCATACCCATGGCCTGCAGCTGCTGCAGAACTTCGTCGCCTGGGACGGTCGCTGGTAAATGAGCAGGTCGAAGACCAAGGCCCCGGTCATCACCCTGGCCCCCGAACAGGAGCGCGAGGCGCTCGATACCCTCAAGCGTTTTCTCGAAGACCGTTTCGAGTTGCAACTGGGGTCGTTCGAAGTGGCCGAGGTCCTCGACGTGTTCAGCAAAGAGATTGCACCCCATTACTACAACAGGGCGATTGCCGATGTTCAGCTGCACCTCAAGGAGCGGTTCGAGAGCATCGAAAGCGACCTGTGGGCACTCGAGAAGCCCTGAAACCCAACAAATAGACAGGTTCCCAAGATGCTGATTATCCCCGCTATCGATCTGAAGGACGGTGCCTGCGTGCGCCTGCGCCAGGGCCGCATGGAAGACTCCACGGTATTTTCCGACGACCCGGTGAGCATGGCCGCCAAGTGGGTCGAGGGTGGCTGCCGCCGCCTGCACCTGGTCGACCTCAACGGCGCCTTCGAGGGCCAGCCGGTCAACGGTGAGGTAGTCACTGCCATCGCCAAGCGCTACCCGAACCTGCCGATCCAGATCGGCGGCGGCATCCGTTCGCTGGAAACCATCGAACACTACGTCAAGGCTGGCGTCAGCTACGTGATCATCGGCACCAAGGCGGTCAAGCAGCCTGAGTTCGTTGCCGAAGCCTGCAAGGCCTTCCCGGGCAAGGTCATCGTCGGCCTGGACGCCAAGGACGGTTTCGTCGCCACCGACGGCTGGGCTGAAGTGAGCTCGGTGCAGGTCATCGACCTGGCCAAGCGTTTCGAGGCCGATGGCGTCTCGGCGATCGTTTACACCGACATCGCCAAGGACGGGATGATGCAAGGCTGCAATGTGCCATTCACCAAAGCACTGGCCGAAGCCACCCGCATTCCTGTGATCGCTTCCGGTGGCATCCACAACCTGGGCGACATCAAGGCCCTGCTGGACGCCAAGGCCCCGGGCATCATCGGCGCCATCACCGGCCGTGCCATCTACGAAGGCACCCTCGATGTCGCCGAGGCCCAGGCCTTCTGCGACAACTACCAAGGCTGAGGACTGAACCATGGCACTGGCCAAGCGCATCATCCCTTGCCTGGACGTGGACAACGGCCGGGTGGTCAAGGGCGTCAAGTTCGAGAACATCCGTGATGCCGGCGACCCGGTGGAAATCGCCCGTCGCTACAACGAGCAAGGTGCCGACGAAATCACTTTCCTCGACATCACTGCCAGCGTCGATGGCCGCGACACCACGCTGCATACCGTCGAGCGCATGGCCAGCCAGGTGTTCATCCCGCTGACCGTGGGCGGTGGCGTGCGCACCGTGCAGGACATCCGCAACTTGCTCAATGCCGGTGCCGACAAGGTCTCGATCAACACGGCCGCGGTGTTCAACCCGGAGTTCGTGGGTGAGGCGGCGGACCGTTTCGGTTCGCAGTGCATCGTGGTTGCCATCGATGCCAAGAAGGTGTCCGGGCCGGGTGAAACACCGCGCTGGGAGATCTTCACCCACGGCGGGCGCAAGCCAACCGGGCTGGATGCGGTGGAGTGGGCGAAGAAGATGGAAGGCCTGGGTGCCGGTGAGATCCTGCTGACCAGCATGGACCAGGACGGCATGAAGAACGGCTTCGACCTGGGGGTTACCCGGGCCATCAGCGATGCGTTGGGGATTCCGGTGATTGCTTCGGGGGGTGTGGGTAACCTGCAGCACCTGGCGGACGGGATTCTGGAAGGGCATGCCAGTGCAGTGCTGGCGGCGAGTATCTTCCACTTTGGTGAGTACACGGTGCCTGAAGCCAAGGCCTACATGGCTTCGCGCGGGATCGTGGTTCGCTGATCGATTGATTGGGGCTGCTTTGCAGCCCATCGCCGGCAAGCCGGCTCCCACAATGGTCCTGTGTACAACGCGGTCAATGTGGGAGCTGGCTTGCCAGCGATGGGCCGCAAAGCGGCCCCAATAGCTTCACCCGTGATTCTTGCCAAGCAGTGCGTGGTAAAGCTCGGTATCCCCCAAAATCCCCACCACCTTGTCGTTATCCTGCAGCACCAGCTTGTTGCCCGTCTGATAACGAATCCGCAGCGCTTCGCGCATGCCGATATCGGCATTCACCAGCGTCGGTCGACGCTCCAGCAGGTCCACATCCTCCCCCGGCGCCCAGTTCTGCAAATCCAGCCCGTTCTGCCCCTGCCGCGCGCGCTTGAGCGAGCCGCCTTCGCCCAGGTCCAGCCACGAGTCGATACTCGGGTCCAGGCACACCGAGCCATTGATCCGCTTGCAGTTGTCCAGCGTGCGCATCAGGCTGCGGCCGCACAACACGTTCAGCGGGTTGGTGTGGGCCACGAAGGTCCGCACATACTCGTCAGCCGGGTTGAGCACGATCTCTTCAGGCTTGCTGTACTGGATGATCCGCCCGTCCTTCATGATGGCGATACGGCTGCCCAGTTTCAGCGCTTCATCGAGGTCATGGCTGACGAACACGATGGTCTTGTTCAGCTTGCTCTGCAGGGTCAGCAACTCATCCTGCAGGCCCTGGCGGATCAGCGGGTCGAGGGCCGAGAACGGCTCGTCCATCAGCAGGATGTCGGCATCCATCGCCAGCGCCCGGGCCAGGCCCACGCGCTGCTGCATGCCGCCGGACAGCTCGTCCGGCTTTTTATTGCGCCACTGGGTCAGGCCCACCAGCTCCAGTTTCTCATCGACCAGCTTGCGCCGCTCTTTCTCCGGGCGGCCCTGCATTTCCAGGCCAAAGCTGATGTTTTCGCGAACGGTCAGCCAAGGCATCAGGGCGAACTTCTGGAACACCATGGCGATGCGCTTGGTGCGCATCATCTTCAGCTCTGCCGGGGTGCAGTGGGCAATGTCGATGTGCTTGCCTTCGTGCTCGACGAACAGCTTGCCGCGGCTCACGGTGTTGAGACCGTTGATGCAGCGCAGCAGGCTCGACTTGCCCGAACCGGACAGGCCCATCAGCACGCAGATCTCGCCCTTGTTGATGTCCAGGTTGGCCTTTTCGACACCCACCACCAGGCCGGTCTGCTTGAGGATCTGTTCGCGGGTCTTGCCCTGGTCGAGCAGCGCCAGCGCTTCGCGCGGCTTGTTGGAGAAGATGACGTCGACGTCTTCGAAGCGAATGATGCTCATGCCTCACCCCTTACCGGCAATTCCGGTTGCTTGCAGATACGGTCGAGCATGATCGCCAGCAGCACGATCGCCAGGCCCGCTTCGAAGCCCAGGGAGATATCGGCGGTGTTCAGTGCGTTGACCACGGGTTTGCCCAGGCCGTCGGCGCCGACCAGGGCGGCGATCACCACCATCGACAGCGACAGCATGATGCACTGGGTGACGCCCGCAGCGATGCTCGGCATGGCATGGGGCAGTTCGATACGGGTCAGCAACTGGCGCCGCGAGCAGCCAAAGGCCTTGCCGGCGTCCAGCAGCTCCTGCGGTACGTCGCAGATGCCCAGGTAAGTGAGGCGAATCGGCGCGGCGATGGCGAACACCACCGTGGAGATCAGCCCCGGCACCACACCCAGGCCGAACAGGGTCAGGGTGGGGATCAGGTAAACGAAGGTCGGCACCGTCTGCATCAGGTCGAGCACCGGGCGCATGGCGGTATAGAACAACGGCTTGTGCGCGGCGAGGATGCCCAACGGCACGCCGATGGCCACGCAGACCACCGTGGCGAAGGTGACCTGCGCCAGGGTTTCCATGGTTTCCTGCCAGTACCCCAGGTTGAGGATCAGCAGGAAGGAGAGGGCGACGAATACGGTCAGTGCCCATTTGCGCTGAATCAGGTGCGCGAGGGCGGCAAACAAGGCAATCAGTACGAACGGGTTGAACCAGGTAAGGGCACTGGTGACGCCATGGATCATGAATTCCAGGCCTTGCGCAATGGCGTCGAAGTAGCTGGCGCCGTTCTGGGTCAACCATTCGACGAATGAGGCGATGTACTGCCCCAGGGGTATTTTCTGATCGATAAGCATGATAGCGAGCTTCCACCTGCAAATGATTGAAATCAGTCCGAGGCGGGCATGGGCCCGCCCCGCGGTGTTGCCATAGCGTCTTGCGTTATTGCGTCAGTTTGGCCTTGGCCGCCTCAAGGCCGGGTTTGCCATCCACGGTAGTAACGCCGGCCAGCCAGGTGTCCAGCTTGCCGGGGTTGGCCTTGAGCCATTTCCTGGCGGCGTCGTCGGGCTTCATCTTGTCGTCCAGGACATAGCCCATCATGGTGCTTTCATCCTTGAGCTCGAACGACAGGTTCTTCAGCAACTGGCCAACGTTGCTGCATTCGTTCACGTAGCCCTTGCGGGTGTTGGTGAGAACGGTGGCCTTGCCGAATTCGGGGCCGAAGAAATCATCCCCACCGGTGAGGTACTGCATCTTGAAACGGGTGTTCATCGGGTGCGGTTCCCAGCCCAGGAACACGATGGCTTCGCCGCGTTTCTGCGCCCGGTCGACCTGCGACAGCATGCCAGCCTCGCTCGACTGCACGATCTTGAAGCCGGCGTCCTTCAGGCCGAAGGCGTTCTTGTCGATCATGCTCTGGATGGTGCGGTTGCCGTCGTTGCCGGGCTCGATGCCGTAGATCTTGCTGTCCAGTTCCTTCTTGAACTTGGGAATGTCGGCGAAATCCTTCAGGCCCTTGTCATACAGCGCCTGGGGCACGGCCAAGGTGTACTTGGCGTTTTCCAGGTTGGCGCGAACCGTCTCGACCGTGCCGGCATCGCGGTACTGCTTGATGTCGTTCTCCATGGTCGGCATCCAGTTGCCGAGAAACACGTCCAGGTCCTTGCCGGTGGCCAGCGACTTGTAGGTCACCGGTACCGAGATCATGGTGGTGTGGGTCTTGTAACCCAGGGCTTCGAGCACGACGCTGGTGGTTGCGGTGGTCACGGTGATGTCGGTCCAGCCGACGTCCGAGAAGCGTACCGTCTGGCACTGCTCGGGTTCGGCGGCCTGGGCCAGCAACGGTGCTGAGAGCAACGCAACCAGCAACAGCGAGGGTGAACCTTTCATGGATGGACTCCTGTGATTTTATCTTCGGGTTCGCGAGGGTCGCCGGGCTTTCTCAGGGTCCGGTCGACCAGGCCTGCAGAGGGCAGGTTGCGAGGCCGTGCAATACGAGTCGCTTTCGATAATCCTCCAGCACAGGGCTTACGCCTACTGGTGGGGTCGTAACCAGTACGCAACGGGTCGTATCCAGTACGGGCGATGTCGCATATGGATTTTTCCACCTCCGCGGCCGCGTTTTTGCGTCACCAGAGCGCTGGAAAGCGGCGCGCAGACGGCGCAAAACAGCGCGGCGCTGCTGGACAAAAGTACGTCGGTTGCAGACGGCGAAGAGGGCGGCAAAACCCCGATGATGCGTGCATTCGTGGCGGCTCGCAGCTTCAGCCTAGCAGTTGCCCCGCCCTGCGCATGGCGCGCAGAGACAAGCCCAGCAAGAGGTGAAGCGACAATGGCCATCAGCGTGTTCGACCTGTTCAAGATCGGTGTCGGTCCCTCCAGCTCCCACACCGTCGGCCCCATGCGTGCCGGTGCCCTGTTCGTTCAGGGCCTGCGCGAACGCGGCGAGCTGGAGCGGGTGAAACGGGTCGAGGTGCAGCTGTACGGCTCGCTCTCGGCCACCGGCATCGGCCATGGCACCGACAACGCCACCATCATGGGCCTGATGGGCGAATGGCCGGACGCCATCGACCCGACCCAGATCATCCCGCGCATCGCCGACCTGCGTGAAACCGACACCCTGCTGCTGGACGGCCGCCTGCCCATCGAATTCGTCTGGGCCCGCGACATGCGCCTGCTGGACGAGAACCTGCCGTACCACCCCAACGCCATGACTCTGGTTGCCGAAGGCGAGCAGGGCGAGCTGCACCGCGACACCTATTACTCGGTGGGCGGCGGTTTCGTGGTCGATGCCGCCCAGGCCGCCAGTGGCGTGCTGGATGCTGACCAGACGGTGCTGCCCTACGATTTCAACAGTGCCGCCGAGCTGCTGCGCCTGTGCAAGCAAAACGACCTCAGCGTGTCGCAATTGATGATGGCCAACGAGAAGGTCTGGCGCAGCGAGGAGGAGATCCACGCAGGCTTGCACAAGCTGTGGGGCGCCATGCAGGAATGCGTCAACAACGGCCTCAAGTATGAAGGCACGCTCCCTGGCGGGCTGAATGTGCGTCGCCGCGCTGCCAAGTTGCACCGCAGCCTGCAAGAGATCGGCAAACCCAACGTGATCGGCTCGACCATGAGCGCCATGGAGTGGGTCAACCTGTTCGCCCTGGCGGTCAACGAAGAGAACGCCGCCGGCGGGCGTATGGTCACCGCGCCCACCAACGGCGCGGCCGGCATCATCCCGGCGGTGCTGCACTACTACATGCGCTTCAGCGATGTGGTGGACGACTCCAGCGTGGTCGACTTCTTCCTCGGCGCTGCCGCCGTGGGCATTCTGTGCAAGAAGAACGCGTCGATTTCCGGTGCCGAGGTTGGTTGCCAAGGTGAGGTCGGCTCGGCGTGCGCCATGGCGGCGGCGGGTCTTGCCGAAGTACTGGGCGCAACGCCGGCACAGGTGGAAAACGCCGCCGAGATCGCCCTGGAGCATAACCTGGGGCTAACCTGCGACCCGGTTGGCGGGTTGGTTCAGGTGCCATGCATCGAGCGCAATGCGATTGCTGCGGTTAAAGCGATCAACGCCGTGCAGATGGCCCTGCGGGGCGACGGCGAGCACTTCATTTCCCTCGACCAGGTGATCCGCACCATGCGCGACACCGGTGCCGACATGCACGACAAGTACAAAGAGACCTCGCGCGGTGGCCTGGCGGTCAGCGCCATCGAATGCTGACAGCCTGGGCTGGCCCCATCGCCGGCAAGCCGGCTCCCACAGGGAATGCACAACGCTCAGGCTCTGTGGGGTTCCTGTGGGAGCCGGCTTGCCGGCGATAGAGCCGCCGCATTCCTAAAAGGGGCACTACACTCGGTGGCGCCCTGTTCTGGAGCACTGCCGGCTGTCGGATGTCGCGATCGGTGTGGGCGTTGTCGGTGACACTCAAGAGTGTCGTTTCTGGGCAACCTGCACTGCGCCTGTCACCGAATTGCTCAGCCGTTACACGCAGAGGCGCTGGCCCGGGTGTTTGCGCAAGTCGACCCACTCGACTACAACCCCCGGAATTGCCGAATGAATGCGTCGTTTTTGGTTTTTTTTGGATGGCCGTTCAATTTTAGGCACGGCGTTTGCGTTGAGATTGGCAAAACCCTCGGAAAATGACCGAGGGGTCATAACAAGAAATCAGTGCCCGCCTGAGGCACACCCAGCATTTGTGTGAGGAGAAATCGCGATGACGTCGTACACCTCCGGGAATCCAACCCAGAACCGCACAGCACCCCAGTCCATCGGGTTTCTTCTATTGGACAACTTCACCCTCATTTCCCTCGCATCGGCCGTCGAGCCGCTGCGCATGGCCAACCAGTTGTCCGGGCGCGAGCTGTATCGCTGGCACACCCTGACGGTCGACGGTGGCCAGGTGTGGGCCAGCGATGGCCTGCAGATCACCCCGGATGCAGCCATCAGCAATGCACCGCCCATGGACACCGTGATCGTCTGTGGTGGCGTTGGCATTCAGCGTTCGGTCACCCGTGAGCACGTCACCTGGCTGCAGGCTCAGGCCCGCCAGTCACGTCGCCTTGGCGCGGTGTGCACCGGTAGCTGGGCGCTGGCCTGTGCCGGCTTGCTCGACGGCTTCGACTGCAGCGTGCACTGGGAATGCCTGGCCGCGATGCAGGAGGCCTTCCCGCGGGTGAACATGAGTACCCGCCTGTTCACCCTCGACCGCAACCGCTTCACCAGCTCCGGCGGCACCGCGCCGCTGGACATGATGCTGCACCTGATCAGCCGTGATCACGGCCGCGAGCTGTCGGCGGCGATCTCCGAGATGTTCGTCTACGAGCGCATTCGCAACGAGCAGGACCACCAGCGCGTGCCGCTCAAGCACATGCTCGGCACCAACCAGCCGAAGCTGCAGGAGATCGTCGCGCTGATGGAGGCCAACCTCGAGGAGCCGATCGACCTGGACGAGCTGGCGGTGTACGTCTCGGTCTCGCGGCGTCAGCTTGAGCGGCTGTTCCAGAAGTACCTGCACTGCTCGCCGTCACGCTATTACCTGAAACTGCGCCTGATCCGCGCGCGGCAGCTGCTCAAGCAGACGCCGATG
This sequence comes from Pseudomonas sp. NPDC089396, assembly GCF_044749545.1. Taxonomy (NCBI): domain Bacteria; kingdom Pseudomonadati; phylum Pseudomonadota; class Gammaproteobacteria; order Pseudomonadales; family Pseudomonadaceae; genus Pseudomonas; species Pseudomonas sp. NPDC089396. Next base: position 465,044 of record NZ_JBIVIC010000001.1, read on the forward strand.
TCGATCATCGAGGTGGCGTCGGTGTGCGGCTTTGTGTCCACGCCGCACTTCTCCAAGTGCTACCGCGAGTATTTCGGCATTCCGCCGCGGGATGAGCGTGTCGGTTCCAACACCGCGCAGCAGGTGGCGATGATGCCGATTCCTCAGGCCATGGCCTTGTCACCGCACAGCGGGCCGATGGCGGCGCTGAGCCAGGCGCGCAATGAGTCGACCTTTGCCAGTGTGAGGCTCTGAAACAGCACCGGCCCCCACAGGTATTGCAGATACCTGTGGGGGAGAAGGCTAGGGAGCCTTGCTAAACCGACACTTTTGACAGCTTGCTTTTGAAGTCGACAATTAACATGTCGCCTCTGGGTGTGATCGCCTCGAGTGATACCATAACGGGGAAGTCATCAAAGGTAAGGTGAAACTTCTCTTTCTCGATAGTTACCTCCCAGATCCTCACATCCACCGAGTCCGATCGTTTTTCAATGTTACCATTGAGCACGTCCAGCACTGCATTTGCGTAGCTCGGAAAGTCCTCCCAGTCTATGCATGAGGTCAGGTTCAGGCACGCTCGCCCAGAGTGCATTATTTCTACATCCAAGGCATCCAGTTTTAGACTACTCATTAAAATAGGTCTCCACCGCCAGAGCGGGTTGCACTCTCGATGATTTGATCAAATGATTTGCCTTTTATCACAAGCCATTCGAATGTCGGTCCAATCTTGTCACCGTATTTCCCCATGTTGCGCTCATCAATAACTTTGAGTAAGTCGGGCGGTGTGAATTCTCTGTACTTGAGCTTGAGGGTCGTGCGTGAAGAGTAGGCAAATTCTGCGATTGCTTTAGAAGTGGCGCCGGATGCCTTCATCGCACTTACCTGCTGTTGTAACTCAAATACCTCTCTGACATACATTTGCCGCAGCGCCGGAAGGTTTCCAAAATCTCCATCGACTCTGAAGCGAACATTGTCCCATTTCGGGTTATCTGGTTTCCTTGGTAGCACTGATGCCGTGGGCAGCCCGCTGGATGGTGGTTGAAGCTCTGGGTGCGCCAATAGCGCTGCCTGGTTCTTGTCCAACCAACGGACTAGCTCTTTATTTTTTACTTCAGCTCTGAATTTCAGGCTCCGAGCAGTCACTGCTTCCATGCTGTTTGAAATACCGTCCTTGACAGTTCCGCGTAACAGGTACGTAACTATCGCAGTGAGTAGCAATTGGACCAGTTGCTCTTGGCCTCTCGCCAGTTGGTCGGCAGCACGATTAACCATCTGTTCTCTACGAGCTGCAGAACCACCGGTGGGATCGAGCCCGCCAGGAACTCCATCTTCAGAGCGCCAGGCAGTAATGATACCATCTTGCAGTGTGGCAAGACACTTCGGTATTCCCGTGAGAAAATACTCTGCAATTGCCGACAAGCCTAAGCTTAGAAGTATGAGATTGCCAATTTCAAAACCAATTGCCCCTCCTGCAATTGCACCAGGGGCGGCGCCCGCACCAAAAGCCAAAGAGCCAGTGGCGCCTCCTATGATCGAGCCTATTGCAATGCTGCCACCTAAAATTAACGATACTTCTTTTGCCAGTTTTCGAAGTACTTCGATTATCTGGTCTATATGAAGGGTGGACCAATGCTGCCTGACTCTTCCTATGAAAATTGGTTCCGCACGATAAAGGGCTTGGCGCACCGCGTTGATTCGATCACCGCCTAAGTTTCCGTAGGCTTGATCGAATTGATTGGATACGTGACGCGTAAACCCATTCCAGCTTTGGCTGCTTTCGTGCCAAGATGCCAAAATGCTTTGGTTTAATTCGCCAAGTCTTACATTCAGGTTTCGCTCGATTTCATCCCATGTTGGAACATGTCGCAAAATATCCATTTAATTTTGTGTCCCTGTAGTGTACTTGCGCAGCGTAAATATCTTCGCTCGTCTTGATCGTTTACCCGTACCTCCTTGCGGGTGAAGGCTTTCACTGGATGAATACTAGTTTATGTGGCCTGGCTGAGTCGTCTGACAGGCCGGTACACATCGTATCGCTGATAGTGGCCTTTGTATGAAGCTGGCTATCGTCGCAGAGGCAGCGTATGTGCTTGCATCACTAATCGTATTGCCTGTCTGGGCGAATATCAGTGAGGCAGCAACGCCGGGTTGGAGGGCGTGAGAATCTGAATCAGTTTCGGCCCATCGCGGGCAAGCCCGTTCCTACAAATACGGTGGTGTAATTGTAGGGGCGGGCTTGCCCGCGATGGGGCCGATCAATTCATTTCAAAAACAGGCGTCAGACGCGCTTGTTGAACTGCGCCAACGCCGGCAGCAGTTGCTTGTCGATGGCCTGGCGTACCGCCGGCAGAATCGTCGCGCTGCCGGTATACATCTGTTCGACCATGCCCTTGAGCGCACGGGCATTGGGCTCGGTCAGCCCGCGTACCACCGCCTCGCAGGCCTGCTCGGCAGAGGCCCCGGCGGGGATGTCGAAACCGCGCGCGCGCAGGTGGCCTGCCAGGTCGTCCTGATCAATCAAATCCGCATGCATCATGGCTGTTGTCCCTTTTATCGCGAAGAGAGTGCTGCTTGATTCACGACCGATTCTGTGACGCGCACGACAGCCCCGCAACCACAGATTGTCGCCATGGCTGCTTTGGCTAAGAACAGGTCGTTCCCGGCTAAATCCCTGGCCTGAGAAGCCAGCACACTGAAGCCATTCACGGTACTAGAGGGTTTGGTCACCCTCGCTCACGCACAGTGGATGTTGCTCGCTCTCTTGGCCCCGGATGCTCACGGCTTTCCGGGGCCATTTTTTTGCCTGCCGTTTATTTAGCGGGGGGGAGGGCAATCACTCGTCCGACGTATTCAGGTACTTGCAGATCGTGCTGGCTATCGACCAGTGCCTGCAGCAACCCGGCGCTGCGCTCACTGAACGGTGCCGCTTTCGGGCCCGCCAGGTCGACATGCAGCAGCATCTGCTCGCTGACCGCCAGCGCGTCGCCGACCCCTTGCCGGTGCAAGCTGTGATAGACCTGCAGGCGCTTGCGATCGAAGCCGATGATTTGCGTCTGCACCCACACTTCGGTGCCCAGCTTCACTTCGTGCAGGTAGTTGATATGGGCTTCCAGGGTGAATAGCGACTGCCCAGTCTGCCCCCTGCTGTCGGCATCCAGGCCGATGCGCTCCATCAGCGCATCGGTGGCGTAGCTGAAGATCAGCAGGTAGAAGGCATCGCGCAGATGCCCGTTGTAGTCGACCCAGTCCTCATGGACTGGGGTGCGGTAGGTGATCAGTGCGGGCATCGCGGTCTCCTCAGTCGCTGAATGACATCCCGTGGCTGGCCTTGCTGGTTTTCACGGCTTCCAGTACGGCCAGCAGGGTGTCATCACGATAGCGCTCCAGCGCGGCGATGCTGCGGTCGCCCAGTTGCTCCGAGGTGCCGTCCACCACATCGTCGATCAGCTTGTCGGTCAGCTCGGGGGCCGGCAGGTAGGTCCAGGGCAGCTTCAGCGCCGGGCCGAACTGCGACATGAAGTGGCGCATGCCAGCATCGCCACCGGCCAGCGTGTAGGTGAGGAAGGTGCCCATGAACGACCAGCGCAGGCCGGCGCCGAAGCGGATGGCATCGTCGATTTCACCCGTGGTGGCGACACCGTCGTTGACCAGGTGCAGCGCCTCGCGCCACAGGGCTTCGAGCAAGCGGTCGGCAATGAACCCTGGGACTTCCTTGCGCACGTGCAGTGGGCGCATGCCCAGCGCGGTGTAGATGGTCTTTGCTGCCTCGATGGCTTCGGGGGCGGTACGGTTACCGCCGACGATCTCCACCAGCGGCAGCAGGTACACCGGGTTGAACGGGTGGCCGACCACGCAGCGTTCGGGGTGGGTGGCCGACTCGTAGAATTCGCTGGGCAAAAGGCCTGAGGTGCTGGAGCCGATAATGGCGTTGGGCTTGGCGGCGGCGCTGATCTTCGCATGCAGGTCAAGCTTGAGGTCCAGGCGCTCTGGCGCGCTTTCCTGGATGAAGTCGGCGTCGCGAACACATTCCTCGATGGTGGCCACGAATTTCAGACGGTCCTGCGCCGCGCCAGGTGCCAGGCCTTGTTTCTCCAGCGCAGGCCAGGCATTGGCGATGCGCTTGCGCAGCGCCTGCTCGGCACCCGGTGCAGGGTCCCAGGCGACCACGTCCAGGCCGTGGGCCAGGGCGCGGGCGACCCAGCCGCTGCCGATCACGCCGCTACCCAGGGCGGCGAAGGTCTTGATCTCGGTGATGAAGTGCATATCGGGCTCCTGAAGGGATCAGCGGCGCTTGAGGTTCATTTTTTCCCGACCTTCTGCCGGGGACAGGACGCGGCCACCCATGCGGGTGATGATCTCGGCCGCGCGTTCCACCAGCTGGCCGTTGCTGGCCAGCACGCCACGGTCCAGGTACAGGTTGTCTTCCAGGCCGACCCGCACGTTGCCGCCGAGCAGCACCGCTTGTGCGGCCATCGGCATCTGCATGCGACCGATACCGAAGCCGGCCCAGGTGACATTGGCCGGCAGGTTGTCGACCATCGCCTTCATGGTGGTGGTGTCGGCCGGCGCGCCCCACGGGATGCCCAGGCACAGCTGGAACAGCGGGTCTTCGAGCAGGCCTTCTTTCATCATCTGCTTGGCGAACCACAGGTGGCCGGTGTCGAAGATTTCCAGCTCGGCCTTCACGCCCAGTTCGGTGATGCGCTTGGCACCGGCGCGCAGTTGCGCGGGGGTGGAAACGTAGATGGCGTTGCCGTCGCCGAAGTTGAGGGTGCCGCAGTCCAGGGTGCAGATTTCCGGCAGCAGCGCTTCAACGTGAGCCAGGCGCTCCAGCGGGCCGATCAGGTCGGTGCCTGGGCCGAATTCCATGGGGGTTTCGCCCGGGCCGATTTCCAGGTCGCCGCCCATGCCGGCGGTGAGGTTGACGATGACGTCGACGTCGGCTTCGCGGATACGCTCCATGACCTCGCGGTAGAGGTTCACGTCGCGGCTGAAGCGGCCGGTCTGCGGGTCGCGGACGTGGCAGTGGACCACGGTGGCGCCGGCCTTGGCGGCTTCGACGGCGGATTCGGCGATCTGCTTGGGGGTGACGGGGACCAGGTGGCTCTTGGCGACTGTGTCGCCGGCGCCGGTGAGGGCGCAGGTGATGATGACGTCGTGGTTCATGGCGGTTCCTTGTGGTGTCTGTGGTGGCCCTATCGCCGGCAAGCCGGCTCCCACAGGGTTCGTGGTGAACCCTGGTGAGCGATATCCCTGTGGGAGCCGGCTTGCCGGCGATGAGGCCCTGTCAGTTGGCGGTGAGCTTGAGGTTGTCCGCAGCAGGCTTGCCATCGAAGGTGGTCACACCCTCAAGCCAGCGGGCCTTGTCCTCGGGGTGGTCCTTGAGCCATTGGCGGGCCGACTCCAGGGCGTCCTTGTGATCGAGCAGCGGCTGCATCATCCGGCTCTCGTCCTCGGCGCTGAAGTTCAGGTTGGCCAGCAGGCGGTGGGCGTTGGGGCAGCGGTCGGCATAGTCCGGGGCGGTAACCGTCCATACCGTGGCACGGCCTTCGTCAGGCCCCAGGGCATCCTGGCTTTCACCCAGGTAGGCCATGTCGATGTTCACGTTCATCGGGTGCGGCGCCCAGCCGAAGAACACCACCGCTTCCTTGCGCCGCACCGAGCGGTCGACGGCGGCGAGCATGCCGGCTTCGCTGGACTCGACCAGCTGGAACTTGCCCAGGTCGAACTGGTTCTTGGTGATCATCGCCTTGATCTGGGTGTTGGCACCGGAACCGGGCTCGATGCCATAGATCTTGCCGCCCAGCTCCTTCTCGAACTTGTGAATGTCGGCGAAGGTCTTCAGGCCCTTGTCATACAGGTACTTCGGCACCGCCAGGGTGGCCCGGGCATCCTCCAGGCTCGGCTTGTCGAGCACCTTGACCTGCTGGGCATCGATGAACGGAGTGATGGTCTGGGTCATGATCGGGTTCCAGTAACCCAGGAACATGTCCAGGCGTTTGTCGCGGATGCCGGCGAAGATGATCTGCTGCGAGGCGCTGGTCTGTTTGGTCTGGTAACCCAGGCCGTCGAGCAGCACCTGGGCCATGGCGCTGGTGGCGATGACGTCGGTCCAGTTGACCACGCCCAGGCGCACGTTCTTGCAAGCCGCGGGTTCTGCGGCGAAAAGCGGGGTAGCGACGATGCTGCTCAAGGCAAGGGACAACAGGCTGCGGCGGATCAAGCTGTGCATGGTGGCTCTCCATCGGCAGTGCATATTGTTATGGTGGGCGGCCTCTGCGGACCGTGTGGATACGCTACGCCGCTGGCGGGGTGGAAATTCGCACCCTGGCGACCAACAATTGCACGCAAGCGACCACCTCCACTGTGGAGCATTCGATGCCGGACACCATCCACTTTTTATTGCTGCCGGGCTTTTCCGCCATGGGCTTCATCAGCGCCCTGGAGCCACTGCGCGTAGCCAATCGTTTTCGCGGCCCGTTGTACCGCTGGCGCGTGCTCAGCCTGGACGGTGGCCCGGTGCAGGCGAGCAATGGCATGTCGGTGAACGCCGATGGCGCGCTGGCGCAGGAGGCGCCCGGGCGCATGTTGCTGGTGGTGGCAGGGTTCGACCCGCTGGTGCACTTCGGTCCTGCGCTGCAGCAAGGCCTGCGCCGCTTCGACCATGACGGGGTGATCCTCGGCGGTATCGACACCGGGGCCATGCTGCTGGCCGAGGCGGGTTTGCTCGACGGCTACCGGGCGACGTTGCACTGGGAGGCGCTGGACGCCTTCAAGGAGCGCTACCCGCGGCTGCAGGCGACCCAGGAGCTGTTCGAGATCGACCGTCGGCGCATCACCTGTGCCGGCGGCACCGCCTCGATCGACCTGATGCTCGACCTGATCGCCCAGGCCCATGGCAGCGAACTGGCGGTGCAGGTGTCGGAGCAGTTCGTGCTCGGGCGCATCCGCCCACGCCAGGACCATCAGCGCATGCAGATCGCCAGCCGCTATGGCATCAGCAACAAGAAGCTGGTGAAGGTGATTGGCGAGATGGAGCGCAATATCGAGCAGCCGCTCAATACCCAGGTGCTGGCCGATGCGGTGCAGGTGACCCGGCGGCAGTTGGAGCGGCTGTTTCGCCTGCATCTGGGGGACACGCCCAGCGGTTTTTATCTGCGCCTGAGGCTGGACAAGGCGCGACAGCTGTTGCGCCAGACCGACATGAGCGTGCTGGAGGTGGCGGTGGCGTGCGGGTTCGAGTCGGCGTCGTATTTCACCCGGTGTTATCGGGTGCGGTTTGAGCGGTGTCCGCGGGAAGATCGGTTGGCGCGGGCGGTTTGAGGGTATTCAACCGTATCCTGGCTTGTAGGAGCGGCCTTGAGTCGCGAAAGGGCCGCGCAGCGGCCCCAAAATCTGTGCTGCTGCGAAGATCTTGGGGCCGCTGCGCGGCCCTTTCGCGACACAAGGCCGCTCCTACAGGCGATAGCGGCACTTATTGCTGCCCGATGGTCTGCAGATATTCCGAGCGATCATCGCTACGCTGCGCCACGCAGGTATTCCACGCCGCTTCAAAGGCCTTGCTGCCCGGCTTCTCGGCATAAGTCTCGACCTTGCAGTCGGCATCGCGCAACTGCGTCCACAGCTTCTCGGCCGCATCCATGCGCCCCGTGAGCGACGTGGCCTGATCCGCCTCGTCGGCATACTGGTCGCGAATACGCTGGATCAAGTCGTCATAGGCCGACTTCAACTCACGTTCGGCAGTCTGCTTGTTGAACGCCGCGCAGGCGTAAGTCTGCTGGTCGCTTTCAACGTTGTCGCAAGGCGTGCTTTCTTCCTCACCAGCCTGCGCCCCACCGACGACGGCCAGCAGTACCAGCCATGCCATTGATTTCATCCGTTTTCCCCTTAACAGACTGACGAATGGCTGGGATTCTCGCTCAGCCAAAGGCAAGACGATAGCTTCCTGAAGAAATGTTCATGTAGGACCTGCGCAAGTCGTTATCGAGACTGTCTCTCATCCCCGAACGGCGGGCCAGACGGCCTGATGTCGCGCATTGACGCTTTCGGCAAACCCCCTGTCGTTTTTGCATCGGGGCGCTTCCAGCCGCAGGCATATGCTGGCCCCAAAGCGCCGGCAGAAGGTTTGGCGCAGCCCAACTGAATAAAAAGGGGACAGCCTGATGAGCCCAGCCGAACTTCACGCCGACAGCATCGTCATCGACGGCCTGATCATCGCCAAATGGAACCGCGAACTGTTCGAAGACATGCGCAAAGGCGGGCTGACCGCGGCCAACTGCACGGTGTCGGTCTGGGAAGGCTTCAAGGCTACCGTCGACAACATCGCCGCCAGCCAGAAGCTGATCCGCGAGAACGGCGACCTGGTGATGCCGGTGCGCACCACCGCCGACATCCGCAAGGCCAAGGAACTGGGCAAGACCGGCATCCTCTTCGGCTTCCAGAACGCCCATGCCTTCGAAGACCAGATCGGCTACGTCGACGTGTTCAAGCAGCTGGGCGTGGGCATCGTGCAGATGTGCTACAACACCCAGAACCTGGTCGGCACCGGCTGCTACGAGCGTGACGGCGGCCTGTCGGGCTTCGGCCGCGAGATCGTCGCCGAGATGAACCGCGTGGGCATCATGTGCGACCTGTCCCACGTCGGCTCCAAGACCTCCGAAGAAGTCATCCTCGAATCGAAAAAACCGGTGTGCTACTCCCACTGTTTGCCCTCGGGCCTGAAGGAGCACCCGCGCAACAAGTCGGACGCAGAACTGAAGTTCATCGCCGACCACGGCGGCTTCGTTGGCGTGACCATGTTCGCGCCGTTCCTGGCCAAGGGCATCGACTCGACCATCGACGACTACGCCGAAGCCATCGAATACACCATGAACATCGTCGGTGAAGACGCCATCGGCATCGGCACCGACTTCACCCAGGGCCATGGCCAGGACTTCTTCGAGTACCTGACCCACGACAAGGGCTACGCCCGACGCCTGACCAACTTCGGCAAGATCATCAACCCGCTGGGCATCCGCACTGTCGGCGAGTTCCCCAACCTCACCGAAACCCTGCTCAAGCGCGGCCACTCCGAGCGTGTAGTGCGCAAGATCATGGGCGAGAACTGGGTCAACGTCCTCAAGGACGTCTGGGGCGAGTAAGCCGCTCTCCAAGCCTGATAGCCCCTGCCAGCAACGCCGGGGCACCCACATGAAAATTTTTATGGAGTTGAGTTTCCATGGCCAAGATCGCCCCGCAATTGCCAATCGAAGTCGACAGCGAGACCGGTGTCTGGACCAGCGACGCCCTGCCGATGCTGTATGTGCCGCGCCATTTCTTCGTCAACAACCACATCGGCATCGAGGAAGTGCTGGGCGCCGACGCCTACGCCGAGATCCTCTACAAGGCCGGCTACAAGTCGGCCTGGCACTGGTGCGAGAAAGAAGCCGAGTGCCACGGCCTTGAAGGTGTGGCGGTGTTCGAGCACTACATGAAGCGCCTGTCGCAACGTGGCTGGGGCCTGTTCGAGATCCAGGACATCGACCTCGACAAGGGCACCTGCAGCGTCAAGCTCAAGCACTCGGCCTTCGTCTACGTGTATGGCAAGTGCGGGCGCAAGGTCGACTACATGTTCACCGGCTGGTTCGCCGGTGCCATGGACCAGATTCTCGCTGCCCGCGGCAGCAAGATCCGCACCGTGGCCGAGCAGGTCTATGGCGGGTCGGAAGAAGGCCACGAAGATGGCCTGTTCGTTACCAAGCCGTTGTAAGCCGGAGAGAGCGTCATGGCATTCGAAGCAATGTTCCAGCCGATCCAGATCGGCAAACTGACCATCCGCAACCGCGTGCTCAGCACCGCGCACGCCGAGGTCTACGCCACTGACGGCGGCATGACTACCGACCGCTATGTGAAGTATTACGAAGAGAAAGCCAAGGGCGGCATCGGCCTGGCGATCTGCGGCGGCTCGTCGGTGGTGGCCATCGACAGCCCGCAGGAGTGGTGGGCGTCGGTCAACCTGTCGACCGACCGCATCATCCCGCACTTCCAGAACCTGGCCGACGCCATGCACAAGCATGGCGCCAAGATCATGATCCAGATTACCCACATGGGCCGTCGCTCGCGCTGGGACGGCTTCAACTGGCCGACCCTGATGTCGCCGTCGGGTATCCGCGAACCGGTACACCGCGCCACCTGCAAGACCATCGAGGTGGAAGAGATCTGGCGCGTGATCGGCAACTACGCGCAAGCCGCGCGCCGTGCCAAAGAAGGCGGCCTGGACGGCGTCGAGCTGTCGGCCGTGCACCAGCACATGATCGACCAGTTCTGGAGCCCACGGGTCAACAAGCGTACCGACGAATGGGGCGGCACCTTCGAAGGCCGCATGAAGTTCGGCCTGGAAGTGCTCAAGGCCGTGCGTGCCGAGGTCGGTGACGACTTCTGCGTGGGCATGCGCATCTGCGGTGACGAATTCCACCCCGATGGCCTCAGCCACGAGGACATGAAGCAGATCGCCGCCTACTACGACGCGACCGGCATGATCGACTTCCTCGGCGTGGTCGGCTCGGGTTGCGACACCCACAACACCCTGGCCAACGTCATCCCCAACATGAGCTACCCGCCGGAGCCGTTCCTGCACCTGGCGGCCGGCATCAAGGAAGTGGTCAAGGTCCCGGTGCTGCACGCGCAGAACATCAAGGACCCGAACCAGGCCACGCGCATCCTCGAAGGCGGCTACGTGGACATGGTCGGCATGACCCGCGCGCACATCGCCGACCCGCACCTGATCGCCAAGATCAAGATGGGCCAGGTCGACCAGATCAAGCAGTGCGTCGGTGCCAACTACTGCATCGACCGCCAGTACCAGGGCCTGGATGTGCTGTGCATCCAGAACGCCGCGACCTCCCGTGAATACATGGGTGTGCCGCACATCATCGAAAAGACCACCGGAGCCAAGCGCAAGGTGGTGGTGGTCGGTGCCGGCCCTGCCGGCATGGAGGCCGCCCGCGTGGCCGCCGAGCGTGGCCACGACGTGACCGTGTTCGAGAAGAAGGAACAGATCGGCGGGCAGATCACCATCGCCGCCAAGGCACCGCAGCGTGACCAGATCGCCGGCATCACCCGCTGGTACCAACTGGAGTTCGCCCGCCTGAAAGTCGACCTGCGCCTGGGTACCGCCGCCGACGTGGCGACCATCCAGGACCTGCGCCCGGACATCATCGTGCTGGCGGTGGGCGGCCATCCGTTCGTCGAGCAGAACGAGCATTGGGGCGCCGCCGAAGGGCTGGTGGTGAGCAGCTGGGACGTACTCGACGGCAAGGTCGCACCGGGCAAGAACGTGCTGGTGTACGACACCATCTGCGAGTTCACCGGCATGTCGACCGCGGACTTCCTGGCAGACAAGGGCAGCCAGGTCGAGATCGTCACCGACGACATCAAGCCGGGCGTGGCGATGGGCGGCACGACCTTCCCGACCTACTACCGCAGCATGTACCCCAAAGAAGTGATCATGACCGGCGACATGATGCTGGAGAAGGTCTACCGCGAGGGCGACAAGCTGGTGGCGGTGCTCGAGAACGAGTACACCGGCGCCAAGGAAGAACGCGTGGTCGACCAGGTGGTGGTGGAGAACGGCGTGCGTCCTGACGAGCAGCTGTACTACGCGCTGAAGGACGGTTCGCGCAACAAGGGCCAGATCGACGTGGAGGCGCTGTTCGCCATCAAGCCGCAGCCGATCCTCAGCCAGCCGGGCGAGGGCTACCTGCTGTACCGCATCGGCGACTGCGTGGCCCAGCGCAACGTGCATGCGGCGATCTACGACGCCTTGCGCCTGTGCAAGGATTTCTGATCGCTCCGCCTCTCTAGAGACGGGACTGGCCCCCCTGTAGGAGCGGCCTTGTGTCGCGAAAGGGTCGCGAAGCGGCCCCAAGATCTTCGCAGCAGCACAGATTTTTGGGGCCGCTGCGCAGCCCTTTCGCGACACAAGGCCGCTCCTACAGGGGTCCGCGCCGCCTTTGAGACGGCGCAAGAATTCAGCTGTTGTTGTGGGAGCCTCCCATGTTGAACACCCTTCTACCCATCCTGCTGTTCGCTGCCCTTGGCCTGGCGGTGCTCGGCGCCCTGCGCCGGGTGCGCATGTGGCGACGTGGCCGGCCATCGCAGGTCAACCTGCTCGGCGGCCTGCTGGCGATGCCGCGTCGCTACCTGGTGGACCTGCACCATGTTGTCGAGCGCGACAAGTACATGTCCAAGACCCACGTGGCCACCGCGGGCGGCTTCGTGCTGTCGGCCGTGCTGGCGATCCTGGTGCACGGCTTCGGCCTGCAGAGCAAGATCCTCGGCTACGCCTTGCTGGTGGCCACGGTCATCATGTTCAGCGGTGCCATCTTCGTCTTCAAACGCCGCCTGAATCCGCCCTCGCGCCTGTCCAAGGGCCCGTGGATGCGCCTGCCGAAAAGCCTGCTGGTATTCGCGGCAAGCTTCTTCATCGCCACCTTGCCGGTCGCAGGCATCCTGCCGGCCAACACCGGTGGCTGGGTGATGGTCGCCGTGCTGGGCCTGGGCGTGCTGTGGGGCGTGTCGGAATTGTTCTTCGGCATGACCTGGGGCGGCCCGATGAAACACGCCTTCGCCGGTGCCCTGCACCTGGCCTGGCACCGCCGCGCCGAACGCTTCGGCGGCGGCCGCTCCACCGGCCTCAAGCCGCTGGACCTGGAAGACCCGAACGCGCCGCTGGGTGTGGAAAAACCGGTGGACTTCACCTGGAACCAGCTGCTCGGCTTCGATGCCTGCGTGCAGTGCGGCAAATGTGAAGCCATGTGCCCGGCGTACGCCGCCGGCCAACCGCTGAACCCGAAAAAGCTCATCCAGGACATGGTCATCGGCCTGGCCGGTGGCACTGATGCGCAGTTCGCCGGCAGCCCGTACCCAGGCAAGCCGATCGGCGAGCACGGCGGCAGCCCGCACCAGCCAATTGTCAACGGCCTGGTCGACGCCGAGACGCTGTGGTCGTGCACCACTTGCCGTGCCTGCGTCGAGGAATGCCCGATGATGATCGAGCACGTCGATGCCATCGTCGACATGCGCCGCCATCTCACCCTTGAAAAGGGCGCGACCCCGAACAAGGGCGCCGAGGTACTGGACAACCTGATCGCCACCGACAACCCGGGCGGTTTCGCTCCTGGCGGGCGGATGAACTGGGCCGCCGACCTCAACCTGCAGTTGCTGTCGGAGGTGAAGACCACAGAGGTGCTGTTCTGGGTGGGCGACGGTGCCTTCGACATGCGCAACCAGCGCACCCTGCGTTCGTTCGTCAAAGTGCTCAAGGCCTCCGGCGTGGACTTCGCCGTGCTCGGCCTTGAAGAACGCGACAGTGGCGACGTGGCACGGCGCCTGGGCGATGAAGCGACCTTCCAGCAACTGGCCAAACGCAATATCCAGACCCTGGCCAAGTACCAGTTCCAGCGCATCGTGACCTGCGACCCGCACAGCTTCCATGTGCTGAAGAACGAGTACGGCGCCCTGGGTGGCAATTACCAGGTGCAGCACCACAGCACCTATATCGCCGAACTGATCGCGGCCAAGAAGCTCAACCTCGGGCAGCACAAGGGTGGCATCGTCACCTACCACGACCCTTGCTACCTGGGCCGTTACAACGGCGAATACGAAGCCCCGCGCGAAGTGCTCAAGGCGCTGGGAATCGAAGTGCGCGAGATGCAGCGTTCGGGCTTCCGTTCCCGTTGCTGCGGCGGTGGCGGCGGTGCGCCGATCACCGACATCCCGGGCAAGCAACGTATTCCCGACATGCGCATGGACGACATTCGCGAAACCGAGGCGGAGCTGGTGGCCGTGGGCTGCCCGCAGTGCACCGCGATGCTTGAAGGCGTGGTCGAACCGCGCCCACAGATCAAGGACCTCGCCGAGCTGGTCGCCGATGTGCTGATCGAAGAGGAAACCGCCGCGACCGCAAAGTCGCCAACGGTCATACGTGAACCTGCGGAGGTGCACTGATGAGCGACATCATCCGCCGCGACCCACGCGCCGAGTGGATCGCCCGTAACCGTCTGCATCCGCTGCATGCGGCGATGCAGACGCAACAAACCCGCTGGATGGGCCCCAACGGCCTGCTGCGCAAGAACCCCCATGCCATCGCCGCCGGTTTCATCGGCCCCAACGGCATCAAGCGTATCGACCGCAGCGGCGCCCAGCAGGGCACCGGGGTCGGTGGGCGGCGCAGCGCGGCAGCGCAAGTGCAATTGCCGCTGCACCAGGTGCCAGCGCCGGCGTTCTACATCGCCGTGGTGCCGGACATGGTCGGCGGCCGCTTGAGCAGCCACGACCGCGATCTGCTCGGCCTGGCCCACAGCCTGGCCGGCAGCGACGGCGCCGTACTGGCCGTGGTGTTTGGCGAGCACAAGGAAAACAACTTTTCCACAGCCGGCGTCGACCGCTTGCTGGTCATCGAAGGCGAAGCTTTCGAAGGTTATGCACCGGAGCAGCTTGTCCAGGGCCTGCGGGCTGTGGATAACCAGTTCACCCCGCGCCACTGGCTGTTACCCGACAGCCGCAGCGGCGGCGGCGAACTGGGCCGTCGGCTTGGCGCCGCGCTGGGCGAGCGCCCGGCGACGCGGGTCTGGCAGGTCAAGGACGGCCAGTGCATCGGTCGTGCCGGTGCCGGTCAGCAAGACCTGCAGCGTGCGGTGCCACGCTTGATCCTGGGCGCTGCAGAGTGCGCCCAGCCGGTCAGTGAAACCCGTCATGAGGCGCTGCCGGTGGAGTTGTCCACAAGCGTGGCGCGCAGCCTGTCGCGCATCGAAGACCTCGGCGCGGTCGCCGTCGACCCGGCCACCATCGCCATGGCCGAGGCGGAGTTCATCGTCTCGGGCGGTAACGGGGTGAAGGACTGGGACCTCTACCACAAGGCCACGGCGGCCCTTGGCGCCACCGAAGGCGCCTCGCGGGTGGCGGTGGACGACGGCTTCATGCCGCGCAACCGCCAGGTCGGTGCTACCGGCACCTGGGTCACGGCACGGGTCTACGTGGCTGTGGGTATCTCTGGCGCGATCCAGCACCTGCAGGGCATCGGCGCCTGCGACAAGGTGGTGGCGATCAATATGGACCCGGGCTGCGACATGATCAAACGGGCCGACCTGTCGGTGATTGGCGACAGTTCGGCGATTCTCCAGGCACTGATCGAGGCTGTGGATAATTTCCGCAGTGGCGGCCAGCGCGACGCGGCATAAGGGCATGAGCATGAGTACGAAAGTCATCAGCCTGGTTTCCATCAGTGCCCACCCCAGTTCCGGCCGCGCCCGCCGCGCCGAGCAGGATGCGCGTGCGGTGGAGCTGGGCTTGCAGCTGGCTGGGGATAACTTGCAGGTGGTGCATGCCGGCGACCCGCGGGAAGAGGCGCTGCGGGCTTACCTGGGCATGGGTCTGGATCATCTCGACGTGCTGGAGCAGCCGGCTGGCGCGGATGTACTGGCTGTGCTGGGTGACTACTTGCGCGATGCCGGTGCCCAGTTGGTCCTGACCGGTAGCCAGGCCGAAACCGGTGAAGGTTCGGGCATGCTGCCGTTCCTGCTGGCCGAGAAGCTTGGCTGGCCGCTGGTGGTGGGGCTGGCCGAAGTGGAGTCGATCGAAAACGGCTGCGCCCAGGTCCTGCAGGCGCTGCCCCGTGGGCAACGGCGGCGGCTGAAGGTGCGGCTGCCGTTCCTGGCGACTGTGGATAACGCGGCGCCCAAGCCGCGTCAGAGTGCGTTTGGGCCGGCGCGCCGGGGTGTGCTGGCGGCGCGCAATGTGGCGATCGTCGAGGATGATCTGCTGGCCGAAGCCGAGCTGCAGCCCGCGCGGCCACGGCCCAAGCGGCTCAAGGTGATCAAGGCCAAGAGCGGTGCCGACCGGATGAAGGCGGCGACGGCCAAGGCCAGTGGCGGGGGGGGCAAGGTATTGAAGGATGTTTCTCCACAGGAGGGCGCCGAGGCGATTCTCAAGCTGCTGGTGGAGGAGGGGGTGTTGCGTTGAATCTGTCGCGGCCTCATCGCCGGCAAGCCGGCTCCCACAGGGTCCTGCACAAGTCTCAAGTATTGTGAATATCTTACTTGTGGCAGCCGGCTTGCCGGCGATGAGGCCGGTGCAGACAAACTTTGCCCACCGAATCTGTTCGCCAAGGTGTGGATAAAGTGTTCATCCATCGCTACAGCCGCCGTCTGCCAAGGCCTGCAAGCTTTTGAGCGAAAAATGACCAGTCCCCTCGCACGTGCTTGCCCAGTCCTCCGGCCCAGACGGGTTAAAGTTTCCCACAATCGCTGTTAGCGCCTCTGTGGATAATATGTTCGGTAGCTGCTGTAAGCCACGAATATCAGGGCTTGCACCAATTCGATCAAAAAACGCTCAATCCTTCTTTCCATCCTCTTGATCTATGGAAATCAGGCCGTTGGGTGGGTTACCCACAGCCTGAAGACTGAGCTGTAATCAGTTGCTCACAATCTCTGTTGGTGTCTCTGTGGATAAGGTGTACGGAGTCCGCTACAGGTCAACAGACATGGTGCCTTGCCGGATCTGATCAAATAATGATCAAAGGTTAGCCTGATATTTTTGTCAGTAGGCAGTCCGGCCAGTCAGCGCTACGGTATGCACACGAGTCACGTGCTGTGGATAACCTATGGCTACTTACTTGCTGACGACTGATCTACAGCGTTCCGTGTTGCCGGGTCTGCAGGCTTATTCACCCTATGGGTTCATGCAAGCTACCCCAGTACCGTCGCTAGAGTTTTGTGGTCAGCGTCGTGATCCGCTCACGGGCAATTATCCCTTAGGCAACGGCCATCGCTTCTATAGCCCGACCCTGATGCGATTCATGAGTCCTGATAGCCTCAGTCCTTTTGATCGAGGGGGAGTGAATACGTACGCATACTGCGGCGGGGATCCGGTCAATAGGATCGATCCGGGGGCGCAATTCTGGCAGCGCTTGCTGGGAGCTCTTTCAGGTACGGTTACCGGCTTAGGGGCGATCGCCAGAACCGCAAGAAATGAGGTATCACGCTTGCAGAATCAATTTAATTCAGAGTCACCCTATACGCCCACGCCTCTTTCGAATCGCATCAGCAACGTGGCGTTCTTGGGAACCTCGGTAACCGGTGTTGCGGGCAATCTGCTAGAGGGCGCTTCGAGCGGATGGGCTGTTGGCGCGTTGACCGTTGGTAACGGGTTAGGTGTAGGTAACGCTGGAGGGAACATCGTTGGTGGCCTTATGGGCAACTTCAACGCCATGAAAGAGACCTGGCAGTTGATGGGGTCGGCCGGCGTACCGGCGAGCAGCGTCGTATTCGGTACGTTCGTGGAAGTGACCGGCCTGAGGATGGCAGGTGAGGCGCTGAGCTACGTGGGTAGGCAAGCACAGCAATATGCAGGCAGGCTCGCCTATACAGCGGGGGAAGCGTACCGAGCTTGGCAACGATCGGGTAATCCAGGACCGACCTCTATCCCAATGCCAGACATACGCCGCAGGAACTCCGTCACCCGGGAAAACTCCGTTTCCCGCAGATACTCCGTCTGACACGGAAACCCGTGTCAGACGACGTCTTGATTACTGAGCCTGCACTTCCTTCAAATACGACGCCGGCTCCGCCCCCAGGTTGGCCAGCACACGCTCGCTATACCAGTCGATGAAGTTCACCACACCAAACTCATAAGTCTTCGAGTACG
Source organism: Pseudomonas sp. NPDC089396 (assembly GCF_044749545.1). Taxonomy (NCBI): domain Bacteria; kingdom Pseudomonadati; phylum Pseudomonadota; class Gammaproteobacteria; order Pseudomonadales; family Pseudomonadaceae; genus Pseudomonas; species Pseudomonas sp. NPDC089396. The sequence continues at coordinate 482,705 of NZ_JBIVIC010000001.1, forward strand.
GTCCCGGCTGGTACGCCGTGGAGTTGATCCCGCGTTGGTTCTCTTCAGCCAGGCGACGGTCCTGGTCGTTGGTCGCATCCCACACCTTGCGCATGCGCTCCGGGTCGTAGTCGACGCCTTCGACGGCATCCTTGTGCACCAGCCACTTGGTGGTGACCATGGTTTCCTGGGCGCTGATTGGCCACACGGTGAAGACGATCATGTGATCGCCCATGCAGTGGTTCCACGAGTGCGGCAGGTGCAGGATGCGCATCGAGCCCAGGTCCGGGTTCTGGATGCGGCCCATCAGCTTCTGGCAGGCCTGCTTGCCGTCCATGGTCATCGATACCGTGCCCTTGAGCAGCGGCATGCGCACGATGCGGTTGCGCAGGCCGTGGCTCTTGTGCAGGTACGGGATCTTCTCGGCTTCCCAGGCGGCGGCCGAGGCGGCCACGTGGTCCTTGAATTCCTGGCTGGCGCGCGGATCGTTGGTGTCGTCCCACTCCAGCAGGGTTTGCAGCAGCTCAGGGTGCGAACCGCTGCAGTGGTAGCACTCGCGGTTGTTTTCCAGTACCAGCTTCCAGTTGGCCTTTTCCATCAAGGTGGTTTGCACCGCCACCTTGGTGTTCTCCATGTCGTACGGTTCCATGTAGTGTTCCAGGGTGGCCAGGAACTCGTCGATGGCGGGCGGGTTTTCCGCCAGGCTGATGAAAATGTAGCCACCGGCTACTTTCACGTTCACCGGCTTCAGGCCGTACGCCTTCATGTCGAAGTCGGCGCCCATCTCGGTGCCGGCGAACAACAGGCGGCCGTCCAGCTCGTAGGTCCACTGGTGGTAATGGCACACCAGCTTGGCCACCTTGCCTTTCTCACTGACGCACAGGCGCGAGCCGCGGTGGCGACAGACGTTGTGGAAGGCATGCACCTTACCTTCGGCACCGCGCACCACGAGGATCGGGTTCTTGCCGATCTGCAGGGTGATGTAGTTGCCTTTTGCCGGGATCTCGCAGGTCATGCCGGCGATCAGCCATTCCTTTTGGAAGATCTCCTGCATGTCGATCTGAAACAGACGCTCGTCGGTGTAGAACGGCTGGGGCAGCGAGTAGGTGCGCTCGCGGGTCTGCAGCATCTCGGCGGTGGCCTTGCGTGCAGGTTCCAGTGGATCGCCCAGGCTCAGGGTTGCGGTGACGTCCATCGTGTATTCCTCGGGGCCGTGTACGGCCGGCAAAAGGTGGCTAATCGTTGTTGTGGTGCCGCAAGGCTGTCTTCGAGAAACAGCGTGTTTATTTGCCGAGGAGTGTGCGTCCGAAGGCGGCGCGAACCGTATCCATGGGCGACATGGCCGATTTGAATTACGACGCGCCAGCCCTTGTAGCACGGGGCTGGTCGCGATAAGCACGCCGATGTCGCAGGCAGGAATGTACGTCGCGTTCAGCTTGCGCATTATCCCAGCCATAAAAAGGCCAATTGTCGGCCGCTGGAGAAGAACATGTCCGATACCTTCCTCAATCCGGTCACTACCCAGACCTGGGCCAACGGCCGCCACATCGTGCGCTGCGTCAAGGTCATCCAGGAGACCTGGGACGTTCGCACCTTCTGCTTCATGGCCGACCAGCCGATCATGTTCTTCTTCAAGCCAGGACAGTTCGTCACCCTGGAGCTGGAGATCGAAGGCAAGCCGGTGATGCGCTCGTACACCATCTCCAGTTCGCCGTCGGTGCCCTACAGCTTCTCGATCACCGTCAAGCGCGTGCCCGGCGGGCTGGTGTCGAACTTCCTCCACGACACCATGCACGAAGGCGCCGAGCTGCCGGTGCATGGCCCGGTGGGTCTGTTCAACGCCATCGACTTCCCGGCGGGCAAGGTGCTGTACCTCTCGGGTGGCGTCGGTATCACCCCGGTGATGTCCATGGCGCGCTGGTTCTACGACACCAATGCCAATGTCGACATGGTATTCGTGCACAGCGCCCGTTCGCCGAAGGACATCATCTACCACCGCGAGTTGGAGCAGATGGCCTCGCGCATCCCCAACTTCAGCTTGCACATCATTTGCGAGAAGCACGGCCTGGGCGAGCCTTGGGCGGGGTATCGCGGCTACCTGAACCAGCGGCTGATGGAGCTGATTGCGCCCGACTACATGGAGCGCACGGTGTTCTGCTGCGGCCCGACGCCGTACATGACGGCGGTCAAGCGCATGCTCGAAGCGGTCGGTTTCGACATGAAGAACTACCACGAGGAGTCGTTCGGCGCGACGCCGGCGGAAGCCAAGGCCGACGCTGTGGAGCATGCCGAGCAGGCTGCTGACGCACCGGAAGTGGCTGCGTCGGACCTGAACCTTGTGGAGTTCATTGGCAGCGAGAAGAGCATCCGCATCGCCCCGGGCGAGACCGTGCATGCGGCGGCGGCGAAGGTCGGGCTGATGATTCCGAAAGCTTGCGGCATGGGCATTTGCGGTACGTGCAAGGTGCTCAAGCTGGGGGGCGAGGTGGAGATGGAGCACAACGGCGGGATTACTGAAGAAGATGAGGCCGAGGGGTACATCCTGTCTTGCTGCTCGGTGCCCAAGGGGGATGTGCGGATCGATTATTGATCTGCGAAGGCATGGGGCTGCTTTGCAGCCCTTTCGCGACACAAGGCCGCTCCTACAGGTGACCGCGTGATCTTTGTAGGAGCGGCCTTGTGTCGCGAATGGGCCGCAAAGCGGCCCCAGCATCATCAGGTGCGGAAACGGGCCACCAGGCCATTGAGGTCCACAGCCAACCGCGACAGCTCCGCACTCGCCGCACTGGTCTGATGCGCCCCAGTCGCGCTCTGCACCGACAGGTCATTGATGTTCACCAGGTTGCGGTCCACTTCCCGCGCCACCTGAGCCTGCTCCTCCGCCGCACTGGCAATCACCAGGTTGCGCTCGTTGATCTGCGCCACCGCCCCGGCAATGCTGTCCAGCGCCAACCCCGCGCCGCGGGCGATGTTCAAGGTCGAGTCGGCCCGTTCGGTGCTGGTGCGCATCGACTCCACGGCTTGTTCGGTCCCGCCCTGGATGCTGCTGATCATCCGCTCGATTTCGCTGGTCGACTGCTGGGTGCGATGGGCCAACGCGCGCACTTCATCCGCAACCACGGCAAACCCGCGCCCCGCCTCACCGGCACGCGCGGCTTCGATGGCGGCATTGAGCGCCAGCAGGTTGGTCTGGTCGGCCAGGCCACGAATCACATCGAGTACTTTGCCGATATCGCGCGACTGCTCGGCCAGGTGCGTGATCAACTGCGCGGTGGCTTGCACGTCGCCACTCATGCGCTCGATGGCGCCCACGGTTTCCATCACCAGGTCGCGGCCATCGCCGGCCGAACGGCTGGCTTCGCCAGAGGCTTCGGAAGTGCTCACGGCATTGCGCGCCACTTCTTCCACGGCGCTGGTCATTTCGGTGACCGCAGTGGCGGCCTGCTCGATTTCGTTGTTCTGCTGCTGCAGGCCACGGGCGCTCACGTCGGTGACGCAATTGAGCTCTTCGGCGGCCGAGGCCAGCTGGGTGGCGGAGCCGGCGATCAACTGCAGGGTGTCGCGCAGCTTGTCTTGCATGCGGGCCATGGCGCGCAGCAGGCGGGCGGCTTCGTCGGTGCCTTCGGCACGGATGAGGTGGGTCAGGTCACCGTCGGCGACCTGTTCGGCGGCCTTGAGCGCTTCTTCGATCGGCTTGACGATGCTGCGGGTGAGCAGGAAGGCGCAGAGGAAGGTCAGCACGGTGGCGGCAATCAGCAAGCCGATCACCAAGGCAAACGTCGCAGCGTACTGGCTGGCGGCGGTTTCGTTGGTCTGGCGGGTCTGGGCGGTGTTGATCTGCACCAGGGTGTCCATGACCTTGTTGATCTGCTCGGAGTTGGCCAGCAGGTCGCGGTTGAGCAGGTCACGCAGTTCGTCGGTGCGGCCAGCCTGGTTCAGGCTGCGCATGCGGGCTTCCAGCTGGCGGTACTGGTTGAGCAACTGAGTGTACTGGTCGAAGGCTGCTTGCTCGTCGGCGGCACCGATCATCGGCAGGTAGGCCTGGCGGGCGCGGTCGATCTGGGCGTTGCGCTGGTCCAGCAGGCTGAGGGTGTCGCGCTGCACGTCCGGCTCGCGGTTGAGCAGCAGGCGGTAGGAGAGGGTGCGCAGGCGCAGGTTCAGCGCGGTCAGTTCGTCCAGGGTCTTGATACTGGGGACGCTGACGTTCTCGATGGCCACACCGGCCTGTCGGATGTTGCCCATCTGCATGAGCGAGAAAATGCCGAGGCCGAGCATCAGCAGGCTGATCAGGGCGAACCCGAGCAGCGCACGCGGGGCGATATTCATGTTGCGTAGAGACATGGGGCGAAGAAATCCGTGCGACAAAATAAGACGTACTGGTCTATCGGTCGTGACCGGGCAGTCTTGAGCGCGCGCGGGAAAAATTGTGAGCCAGCTATCGATTTACCTGACCGGCGGTTGATCCAAGTCGGAACAAGGTGCCACTTACCCTGTCAATCTGGCAGGCAGAAGCCTTATGAATCCGATATTTAATGGCGATGGCTGACACTTTTCTTTATCGTGTGCGCCCTTTGCAACAACCCGAGATATCCCCATGCTTGAAGCATCCCTGAATCAAATCGAGCAACTGGTCAGCGACCTGATGCAGAAAAACGCTCAACTCACCGAGCAGAACGCCGCCCTCGGCCAGGAACTGGCCCAGGCCAAGGAAGAGAACGAAACCCTGCAGCTGTCGCTGATGGAGCAGGAAGAGAAGAACGGCGCTACCGCTGCGCGCATCCAGGCGCTGGTTGACCGCGCCAGTGCGGGTGTCGTCGGCGCATGAGACTGCAAGCGCAGCCGATCAATGTCGTATCGATCCTCGGCAGCGACTATTCGATCAAGGCGCCCGAAGGCCAGGAAGAAACCCTGGCGCAGGCGGTGCGGATGCTCAACACCGCCCTGGCCGAGACCAAGCGTCAGTACCCGAGCCTGATCGGCGACAAGCTGCTGGTACTGGCCGCGCTCAACTTGTGTTCCAAGCAGGTCGAACTGCAAAAGGAACACCAGCAGACGCTTGAGCGGACCCAGGCGCAGATCGACGCCACGGTGGACGCTATCGTTCGGACCATCGCCGAACAATAGGACGTACCCTGCGAACCCTTGTGGGAGCGGGCTTGCCCGCGAATGCGATGGTGAATTCACCCATGCATTCGCGGGCAAGCCCGCTCCCACAGTTGTTTCTGGTTGTCCCAAGTCACTGGAATAACTGGATACTCAAGTGTATACACTTCCCGTAAAACAATAATTACGGGGAGCGGGGCATGCGTATCTGGCGTAAAAGCATCCAGTGGCAGTTGATCGCGAGCATGGGCGCCGCCCTGCTGGCGAGCATCCTGGTGGTGGTGGTGATTTTCACGGTGGCGCTCAACCGCCTGACCGAACGTTATCTGCTCGACACAGCGCTCCCGGCCAGCGTCGAGGCCATCCGCAACGATATCGAGCGCATGCTCGGTCAACCGTTGGTAGCCGCAGCCGACATTGCCGGTAATACCCTGCTGCGCGACTGGTTGGCGGCGGGTGAAGACCCTGCCCAGCGGGCCCCTTTCATCGAGTACCTGGAGGCCGCCAGGGCGCGCAACCAGGCCTTCACCACGATGTTCGCCGCCACCGACAGCGGCCACTACTACAACGAAAAAGGCCTCGATCGCACCCTCAGCCGCGACAACCCCAAGGACAGCTGGTTCTACGGCTATATCGACAGTGGTGCCCAGCGCCTGGTCAACATCGACATCGACGGCTCCACCGGTGAGCTGGCGCTGTTCATCGATTACCGCGTGGAAAAAGACGGCAAGCTGGTGGGCGTGGCGGGCATGGGCCTGCGCATGAGCGAGCTGTCGAAGCTGATCCATGACTTCAGCTTCGGCGAGCGCGGCAAGGTGTACCTGGTGCGAAACGACGGGCTGATCCAGGTGCATCCCGACCCGACCTTCAGCGGCAAGCGCCAACTGGTCGAACAGCTCGACGCCAACGCCGCCAAGGCGCTGCTCAGTGGCGACCACGGCCTGCGCAGTAGCCGCTTCCAGCGCGATGGCGAAGATTACCTGGCCCTGAGCCTGCCCTTGCGCGACCTGAACTGGACCTTGGTCGCCGAGGTGCCCGAGGCGCAGATCTACGCACAGATGAACCAGGCCCTATGGCTGACCACCCTGATTGGCGGTGGGGTCGCGCTGCTCTCACTGTTGCTGGTGGTCGTGCTGGCGCGCGGGTTGGTGAAGCCGATTCGCCGAGTCACCGCGGCCCTGGTAGAGATTGGCAGCGGCGCGGGCGATCTCAGCCATCGCCTGGATGATGCTCGTCAGGACGAACTGGGCGACCTGGCCCGAGGCTTCAACCGTTTTCTCGACAGCCAGCGTGGGCTGATCGGCGACGTGCTGCGCACCACCGAGCGCCTGCACCGTGCGGTCGAGCAGGTGACTCAGGTGGTGGACAACACCGCCGAGCGCTCCGGTCGGCAGCAGGAAATGACCGAGATGGTCGCCACGGCCGTGCATGAAATGGGCCTGACCGTGCAGGAAATTGCGCGCAATGCCGGCGATGCCGCACAGGCTTCGCAATCGGCACGTGACGAAGCCCTGCAGGCGCGTGACGTGGTGCGGCGGTCGATTCAGGGGATCGAAGGCATGTCGGGAGATATCGGCAAGGCGGCTGATGCGGTGAGCCAGCTGGCCGATGAAGTCGCTTCCATTGATGAAGTGTTGGCGGTGATCCGCAGTATTTCCGAGCAGACCAACCTGCTGGCGCTGAATGCCGCCATCGAGGCCGCGCGGGCAGGGGAGATGGGGCGAGGTTTCGCGGTGGTGGCCGATGAGGTCCGCACCCTGGCCCGGCGCACGCAGCTGTCCACCGATGAGGTGCAGCAGATGATCCAGCGGCTCAAGCAAGGGGCGGGTTCGGCGGTGACCTCGATGCAGGCGGGGCAGCAGGCGACCGGCAGTGGAGTGGCGTTCAGCCAGCGTACCGGGACATCGTTGGGGGCGATTACGGATCAGGTGGAGCACATCAGCGACATGAACCACCAGGTGGCGACGGCGACTGAAGAGCAGTCGGCGGTGACCGAGGAGATCAATCGGACGGTGCAGGGGATTTCGGATTTGGCGCGGGAGACGGCGGCGGAGGTGCAGGGGTGTCGGGAGGAGTGCCGGGCATTGCGTGGGTTGGCTGATGATCTGGCGCGGCAGATGGGAGGGTTCAGGCTTTAGATCGGTGGTGGTCCTATCGCCGGCAAGCCGGCTCCCACAGGTAATTGCGCTGCCTTCGAGGCTGGCGCTGTACCTGTGGGAGACGGCTTGCCGGCGATAGCGATCTGTCAGGCGCCGATGATGGCGCGGATGTCCGCCGCCAGCTCACGCACCCGCGCTTCTTCGGTATCCCACGAGCACATGAACCGCGCCCCACCGCTACCAATGAAGGTATAGAACCGCCAGCCCCTGCCGCGCAGTGCTTCGATCGCCTGTTCCGGCATCTGCAGAAACACCCCGTTGGCCTCCACCGGGAACATCAGCTCCACCCCCGGCAAATCACTCACCAACGACGCCAGCAACTGCGCGCAATGGTTGGCGTGCGCGCCATGGCGCAACCAGGCACCTTCTTCCAGCAGCCCCACCCACGGCGCAGACAGGAAACGCATCTTCGAGGCCAATTGCCCGGCCTGCTTGCAGCGGTAGTCGAAGTCCTCGGCCAGCTCGCGATTGAAGAACAGGATCGCCTCACCGACCGCCATGCCGTTCTTGGTGCCGCCAAAGCACAGCACGTCGATGCCGGCCTTCCAGGTCAGCTCGGCCGGGCTGCAGCCGAGGAACGAGCAGGCATTGCTGAAGCGTGCGCCATCCATATGCAGGTTCAGGCCCAGCTCCTTGCAGGTGGCGCTGATGGCCTTGAGCTCGTCGGGGCGGTACACGGTGCCCACTTCGGTGGCCTGGGTGATGGTCACCACGCGCGGCTTGGGGTAGTGGATGTCCTGGCGCTTGAGCGCCACTTCGCGAATCGACTCGGGTGTCAGCTTGCCGTTCACGCTGGGCGCGGTCAGCAGCTTGGAACCGTTGGAGAAGAACTCCGGCGCGCCGCACTCGTCGGTTTCGACGTGGGCGGTCTCGGAGCAGATCACGCTGTGGTAGCTCTGGCACAGCGAGGCCAGGGCCAGTGAGTTGGCGGCGGTGCCGTTGAAGGCGAAGAACACTTCGCAGTCGGTTTCGAACAGCTTGCGGAAGTATTCCGACGCACGCTCGGTCCACTGGTCGTCGCCGTAGGCGCGGTCGTGGCCCTGGTTGGCCTTGGCCATGGCGGCCCAGGCTTCGGGGCAGATGCCGGAGTAGTTGTCGCTGGCGAATTGTTGGCTCTTGTCTGTCATGGCACTGTCCTTTGAACGACGCAGAACAGCACTCTAAACCATTGCTGAAACGGTTGCCTATGTAGGAGCGGCCTTGCGTCGCGAACGGGCTGCGCAGCAGCCCCAAGGGTTCAGGTGACGCCGCTGGAGGCTGGGGCCGCTTTGCGACCCTTTCGCGACACAAGGCCGCTCCTACAAGGATTTGGGTAGCCGGTGAGCCAATGTCGTAAACGCGCCATTGCAAGGCGTGCGCAGGCATCTGACCCACCCCGGCCAGTCATACCATCGCCACAAAGGGCCACAGTGCCTTGAAGACAAGAACTGATCGCTGCCGGGAGAAACAAGATGTTCAGCAAGCAAGACCAGATCCAGGGTTATGACGACGCACTGCTGGCGGCGATGAATGCCGAAGAACAACGCCAGGAAGATCACATCGAGCTGATCGCCTCGGAGAACTACACCAGCAAGCGCGTGATGCAGGCCCAAGGCAGCGGCCTCACCAACAAATACGCCGAAGGCTACCCAGGCAAGCGCTACTACGGCGGCTGCGAGCACGTCGACAAGGTCGAGGCGCTGGCCATCGAGCGCGCCAAGCAGCTGTTCGGCGCCGACTACGCCAACGTCCAGCCGCACTCCGGCTCCTCGGCCAACGGCGCGGTGTACCTGGCCCTGCTGCAGGCCGGCGACACCATCCTGGGCATGAGCCTGGCCCACGGCGGCCACCTGACCCACGGCGCCAAGGTGTCGTCCTCGGGCAAGCTCTATAACGCCGTGCAGTACGGCATCAATACCGACACCGGCCTGATCGACTACGACGAAGTCGAGCGCCTGGCCGTCGAGCACAAGCCGAAGATGATCGTCGCCGGCTTCTCGGCCTACTCCAAGACCCTCGACTTCCCACGCTTTCGCGCCATCGCCGACAAGGTAGGCGCGCTGCTGTTCGTCGACATGGCCCACGTGGCTGGCCTGGTCGCCGCCGGCCTGTACCCGAACCCGATTCCGTTCGCCGACGTGGTCACCACCACCACCCACAAGACCCTGCGCGGCCCGCGTGGCGGCCTGATCCTGGCCAAGTCGAACGAAGAGATCGAGAAGAAGCTCAACGCTGCCGTGTTCCCCGGCGCCCAGGGCGGCCCTTTGATGCACGTGATCGCTGCCAAGGCGGTGTGCTTCAAGGAAGCGCTGGAGCCTGAGTTCAAGAGCTATCAGAAACAAGTCATCGAAAACGCCCAGGCCATGGCCCAGGTATTCATCGACCGTGGCTACGACGTGGTATCCGGCGGCACCGACAACCACCTGTTCCTGGTCAGCCTGATCCGTCAGGGCCTGACCGGCAAAGATGCCGACGCCGCCCTGGGCCGCGCGCACATCACCGTCAACAAGAACGCCGTGCCGAACGACCCGCAGTCGCCGTTCGTCACCTCGGGCCTGCGCATCGGTACCCCGGCCGTCACCACCCGCGGCTTCAAGGTCGCCCAGTGCGTAGCCCTGGCCGGCTGGATCTGCGACATCCTCGACAACCTCGGTGACGCCGACGTCGAAGCCGATGTGGCGAAGAACGTCTCGGCCCTGTGCGCCGACTTCCCTGTTTACCGCTGAGTGGAGCAGACGACCATGCAACGTTACTCGGGCTTCGGCCTTTTCAAGCACTCCCTCAGCCACCACGAAAACTGGCAGCGCATGTGGCGCACGCCGACCCCGAAAAAGGTCTACGACGTGGTCATCGTCGGCGGTGGCGGCCACGGCCTGGCCACGGCCTACTACCTGGCCAAGGAACACGGCATCACCAACGTCGCGGTGATCGAGAAGGGTTACCTGGGCGGCGGCAACACCGCCCGTAATACCACCATCGTGCGTTCCAACTACCTGTGGGACGAGTCGGCGCAGCTTTACGAGCACGCCATGAAACTGTGGGAAGGCCTGTCCCAGGACATCAACTACAACGTGATGTTCTCCCAGCGCGGCGTCTACAACCTGTGCCACACCCTGCAGGACATCCGTGATTCCGAGCGCCGCGTCTCCGCCAACCGCCTCAATGGCGTCGATGGCGAGCTGCTCAACACCGCCCAGGTCGCGGCCGAAATCCCGTACCTGGACTGCTCGAAGAACACCCGTTACCCGATCCTCGGCGCTACCGTTCAGCGCCGGGGTGGCGTCGCCCGTCACGACGCCGTGGCCTGGGGTTACGCCCGTGCCGCCGACGCCCTGGGCGTTGACCTGATCCAGCAGACCGAAGTGATCGGTTTTCGCAAGGAAAACGGCGCGGTCATCGGTGTGGAAACCAACAAAGGCTTCATCGGTGCCAAGCGCGTCGGCGTGGTCACCGCCGGCAACTCCGGGCACATGGCCAAGCTGGCCGGCTTCCGCCTGCCGCTGGAATCGCACCCGCTGCAAGCACTGGTATCCGAGCCGATCAAGCCGATCATCGACTCCGTGATCATGTCCAACGCCGTGCACGGCTACATCAGCCAGTCCGACAAGGGCGACCTGGTGATCGGCGCCGGTATCGACGGCTGGGTCGGCTACGGCCAGCGCGGTTCGTACCCGGTGATCGAGCACACCCTGCAGGCCATCGTCGAGATGTTCCCGAACCTGTCGCGCGTGCGCATGAACCGTCAGTGGGGCGGCATCGTCGACACCTCGCCGGACGCCTGCCCGATCATCTCCAAGACCCCGGTCAAGAACATGTTCTTCAACTGCGGCTGGGGCACCGGCGGCTTCAAGGCCACCCCGGGCTCGGGCAACGTCTTCGCCGCCAGCCTTGCCAAGGGCGAGATGCACCCGCTGGCTGCGCCGTTCTCCATGGACCGTTTCTACAACGGCGCACTGATCGACGAACACGGCGCCGCCGCCGTCGCCCACTAACCGGAGCCACCGTCATGTTGCATATTTTCTGTCCCCACTGCGGCGAGCTGCGCTCCGAAGAAGAGTTCCACGCCTCTGGCCAGGCGCACATCGCCCGCCCGCTGGACCCCAACGCCTGCTCCGACGAGGAGTGGGGCACCTACATGTTCTTCCGCGACAACCCGCGCGGTATTCACCATGAATTGTGGGACCACGTTGCCGGCTGCCGTCAGTACTTCAACGTCACCCGCGACACCGTGACCTACGAGATTCTGGAAACCTACAAGGTTGGCGAGAAGCCGCAAGTGACCGCAGGCGGCAAGCCCAGCAGCGCACCGTCGACCGTCAAAGGCCAAGGGGAAAAAGTATGAGCCAGACCTATCGCCTCGCCAGCGGCGGCCGTATCGACCGCAGCAAGGTCCTGAACTTCACCTTCAACGGCAAGACCTACCAGGGTTATGCCGGTGACAGCCTGGCCGCCGCGCTGCTGGCCAACGGCGTCGACATCGTCGGCCGCAGCTTCAAGTACTCGCGCCCACGCGGCATCATCGCCGCCGGAACCGAAGAGCCGAACGCCATCCTGCAGATCGGCTCCAGCGAATCCACCCAGATCCCCAACGTGCGCGCTACCCAGCAGGCCCTGTACGCAGGCCTGGTCGCCACCAGCACCAACGGCTGGCCGAACGTCAACAACGACGTCATGGGCATCCTTGGCAAGGTCGGCGGCAGCATGATGCCGCCGGGCTTCTACTACAAAACCTTCATGTACCCGAAATCGTTCTGGATGACTTACGAGAAGTACATCCGCAAGGCCGCAGGCCTTGGCCGTGCGCCGCTGCAGAACGACCCGGACAGCTACGACTACATGAACCAGCACTGCGACGTGCTGATCGTCGGTGCCGGCCCTGCGGGCCTGGCCGCCGCACTGGCTGCTGCGCGCAGCGGTGCCCGGGTGATCCTGGCCGACGAACAGGAAGAGTTCGGCGGCAGCCTGCTCGACAGCCGCGAAACCCTCGACGGCAAACCCGCCGCTGACTGGGTGAACGCCGTGGTCAAAGAGCTGGCCAGCCTGCCGGAAGTGACCCTGCTGCCACGTGCCACGGTCAACGGCTACCACGACCACAACTTCCTGACCATCCACGAGCGCCTGACCGACCACCTCGGCGACCGCGCACCGATCGGCCAGGTGCGCCACCGCGTGCACCGTGTCCGCGCCAAGCGCGTGGTACTGGCTGCCGGCGCCCACGAGCGCCCGCTGGTCTACGGCAACAACGACGTGCCGGGCAACATGCTGGCCGGCGCCGTGTCCACCTACGTGCGCCGTTACGGCGTGGCACCGGGCCGCAAGCTGGTGCTGTCGACCAACAACGACCACGCCTACCGCGCCGCGCTGGACTGGCATGACGCTGGCCTGCAAGTGGTCGCCATTGCCGACGCTCGCCACAACCCGCGTGGTTCGCTGGTCGAGGAAGCCCGTGCCAAGGGCATCCGCATCCTCACCTCCAGCGCCGTGGTCGAGGCCAAGGGCAGCAAGCACGTCACCGGCGCCCGCGTGGCCGCCATCGATGTGCAGGCACACAAAGTCACCAGCCCCGGCGAAACCCTCGAGTGCGACCTGATCGCGACCTCCGGCGGCTACAGCCCGATCGTTCACCTGGCCTCGCACCTGGGCGGTCGCCCGGTCTGGCGTGACGACATCCTCGGCTTCGTGCCGGGTGATGCACCGCAGAAGCGCGAATGCGTGGGCGGTATCAACGGCGTGTACGCCCTGGGCGACGTGATCGCCGATGGCTTCGAAGGCGGCGTTCGCGCAGCCACCGAGGCCGGCTTCAAGGCCAGCACCGGCACCCTGCCGAAAACCGTCGCACGCAAGGAAGAGGCCACCGTGGCGCTGTTCCAGGTGCCGCACGACAAGGGCAGCAAGGGGCCGAAGCAGTTCGTCGACCAGCAGAACGACGTGACCGCCGCCGGCATCGAACTGGCTACCCGTGAAGGCTTCGAGTCGGTCGAGCACGTCAAGCGCTACACCGCGCTGGGCTTCGGCACCGACCAGGGCAAGCTGGGCAACATCAACGGTCTGGCGATTGCCGCGCGTTCGATTGGCATCACCATTCCGGAAATGGGCACCACCATGTTCCGCCCGAACTACACCCCGGTGACCTTCGGCGCCGTTGCCGGCCGCCACTGTGGTCACCTGTTCGAGCCGGTGCGCTTCACCGCCCTGCATGCCTGGCATGTGAAGAACGGCGCCGAGTTCGAAGACGTCGGCCAGTGGAAGCGCCCGTGGTACTTCCCCAAAGCTGGTGAAGACATCCACAGCGCCGTGGCCCGTGAATGCAAGGCCGTGCGCGACAGCGTGGGCCTGCTCGACGCCTCGACCCTGGGCAAGATCGACATCCAGGGCCCGGATGCCCGCGAGTTCCTCAACCGCATCTACAGCAACGCCTGGACCAAGCTCGACGTGGGCAAGGCCCGCTACGGCCTGATGTGCAAGGAAGACGGCATGGTCTTCGACGACGGCGTGACCGCCTGCGTCGGCGACAACCATTTCTACATGACCACCACCACCGGCGGCGCCGCCCGCGTGCTGCAGTGGCTGGAGCTGTACCACCAGACCGAATGGCCGGAAATGAAGGTGTACTTCACCTCGGTCACCGACCACTGGGCCACCTTGACCCTGTCTGGCCCGAACAGCCGCAAGCTGCTCAGCGAGCTGACCGACGACATCGACCTGGACAAGGACGCCTTCCCGTTCATGACCTGGAAGGAAGGCACCGTGGCTGGTGTACCGGCCCGGGTGTTCCGTATCTCGTTCACCGGTGAGCTGTCCTACGAAGTGAACGTGCAAGCCAACTACGCCATGGGCGTGCTGGAAAAAGTCATCGCGGCAGGCAAGCAGTACAACCTGACCCCGTATGGCACCGAGACCATGCACGTACTGCGTGCCGAGAAGGGCTTCATCATCGTCGGCCAGGACACCGACGGCTCGATGACCCCGGACGACCTCAACATGAGCTGGTGCGTGGGTCGCAACAAGCCGTTCTCGTGGATCGGCCTGCGTGGCATGAACCGCGAAGACTGCGTGCGCGAGAACCGCAAGCAACTGGTCGGCCTGAAACCGGTAGACCCGACCCAGTGGCTGCCCGAAGGCGCCCAGCTGGTGTTCGACCCGAAACAGCCGATCCCGATGGACATGGTCGGCCACGTCACCTCCAGCTACGCGGCCAACTCCCTGGGCTATTCGTTCGCCATGGGCGTGGTCAAGGGCGGCCTCAAGCGCATGGGCGAGCGCGTGTTCTCGCCCCAGGCGGATGGCAGCGTGATCGAGGCAGAGATCGTTTCTTCGGTGTTCTTCGATCCGAAGGGTGAGCGGCAGAACGTTTGACTCCGGGCCCTGTGGTGAGCCGGCTGGCCCCATCGCCGGCAAGCCGGCTCCCACAGGATCGATGCAGTTCTGAAGGCTGATGCTGTACCTGTGGGAGCTGGCTTGCCAGCGATGAGGCCGGCAAAGGCCCCACAAGACAGATGTCTGCATCGCTTCGACGACCAAGAATTCAAGGCAGGTTAGAAATGAGCGCTATCAACGTCTTCCAGCAAAACCCCGGCGCCGAGGCCAAGGCCCAGTCGCCACTGCACCACGCCGACCTGGCCAGCCTGGTTGGCAAAGGCCGCAAGAACGCAGGCGTGACCCTGCGCGAGAAGAAGTTCCTCGGTCACCTGACCCTGCGTGGCGACGGCCATGACCCAGAGTTCGCCGCAGGCGTGCACAAGGCCCTGGGCCTGGAGCTGCCGGTGGCCCTGACCGTGGTCGCCAACAGTGAGATCTCGCTGCAATGGATGGGGCCGGACGAGTGGTTGCTGATCGTCCCCGGTGGCCAGGAGTTCGCCGTCGAACAGAAGCTGCGCGCGGCCCTCGAAGGCAAGCACATCCAGGTGGTCAACGTCAGCGGCGGGCAAAGCCTGCTGGAACTGCGCGGCCCGAACGTGCGCGAAGTGCTGATGAAATCCACCAGCTATGATGTTCATCCGAACAACTTCCCGGTGGGCAAGGCCGTGGGCACCGTGTTCGCCAAGTCGCAACTGGTGATCCGCCGCACCGCCGAAGACACCTGGGAGCTGGTGATTCGCCGCAGCTTCGCCGACTACTGGTGGCTGTGGCTGCAAGACGCTTCGGCCGAGTACGGCCTGAGCATCGAGGCCTAAGGAGAACATGACATGAGTCGGGCACCGGATACCTGGATTCTCACCGCCGACTGCCCGAGCATGCTCGGCACCGTCGACGTGGTGACGCGTTACCTCTTCGAGCAGCGCTGCTACGTCACCGAGCACCATTCCTTCGATGACCGGCAGTCGGGGCGCTTCTTCATTCGCGTCGAATTCCGCCAGCCGGACGATTTCGACGAGGCGGGCTTTCGTGCCGGCCTCGGCGAGCGCAGCGAAGCGTTCGGCATGGCCTTCGAGCTGACCGCGCCGAATCACCGCCCCAAGGTGGTGATCATGGTGTCCAAGGCCGACCACTGCCTGAACGACCTGCTGTATCGCCAGCGCATCGGCCAGCTGTCGATGGACGTGGTTGCGGTGGTGTCCAACCACCCAGACCTGGAGCCGCTGGCGCAGTGGCACAAGATTCCCTACTACCACTTCGCCCTCGACCCCAAGGACAAGGCCGGGCAAGAGCGCAAGGTGCTGCAGGTGATCGAGGAAAGCGGCGCCGAGTTGGTGATCCTTGCCCGCTACATGCAGGTGCTGTCGCCCGAGCTGTGCCGGCGCCTGGATGGCTGGGCGATCAACATTCACCACTCGTTGCTGCCGGGGTTCAAGGGCGCCAAGCCTTATCACCAGGCGTACAACAAGGGCGTGAAGATGGTCGGCGCCACGGCGCACTACATCAACAACGACCTCGACGAAGGGCCGATCATTGCCCAGGGGGTCGAGGTGGTGGACCACAGCCACTATCCGGAAGACTTGATTGCCAAGGGGCGGGATATCGAATGCCTGACCCTGGCGCGGGCGGTGGGGTATCACATCGAGCGGCGGGTGTTTCTTAACGCCAATCGGACTGTGGTTCTGTAGCGAACGCTCGGGCCTCATCGCCGGCAAGCCGGCTCCCACAGGTACCCCACAGGCCTCAAGTCTGGCGCAGTACCTGTGGGAGCCGGCTTGCCGGCGATTGGCCCAACCCCTTTTCCCCTGCCGTAAAAAGGCATCTCCCTGTCGTTTCCAGTCACTGCGACATCCCCCATCAGGCCCACAATTCCCTGCATCCCAGTACCCCATGCCGCCCACGGATGGCGGCGCTTCAACCAACGCTGCATAAATACAAATCAAGCGAGGTAAGAGCATGTCTGGCAATCGTGGAGTGGTGTATCTCGGCGCTGGCAAGGTCGAAGTACAGAAGATCGACTACCCGAAAATGCAGGACCCGCGCGGCAAGAAGATCGAACACGGCGTCATCCTCAAGGTGGTCTCCACCAACATCTGCGGCTCCGACCAGCACATGGTCCGCGGCCGCACCACTGCCCAGGTCGGCCTGGTGCTGGGCCACGAAATCACCGGTGAAATCGTCGAGATGGGGCGTGACGTCGAACGCCTGAAGATCGGTGACCTGGTGTCCGTACCGTTCAACGTCGCCTGCGGCCGCTGCCGCTCGTGCAAAGAGATGCACACCGGCGTCTGCCTCACCGTCAACCCGGCCCGCGCCGGTGGTGCCTACGGTTATGTCGACATGGGCGACTGGACCGGCGGCCAGGCCGAGTACGTGCTGGTGCCCTACGCCGACTTCAACCTGCTGAAACTGCCGGATCGCGACAAGGCCATGGAGAAGATCCGTGACCTGACCTGCCTGTCCGATATCCTGCCAACCGGTTACCACGGTGCCGTGACGGCCGGCGTTGGCCCAGGCAGCACCGTTTACGTCGCGGGCGCCGGCCCGGTCGGCCTGGCCGCGGCTGCCTCGGCCCGCTTGTTGGGCGCTGCCTGCGTCATCGTCGGCGACCTCAACCCATTGCGCCTGGCACACGCCAAGTCCCAGGGCTTCGAAGTGGTCGACCTGTCCAAGGACACCCCGCTGCACGAGCAGATCATCGATATCCTCGGTGAGCCTGAAGTGGATTGTGCCGTCGATGCCGTAGGCTTCGAAGCCCGTGGTCATGGTCATGAAGGCGCCAAGCACGAGGCCCCGGCTACCGTGCTGAACTCGCTGATGCAGGTGACCCGCGTTGCCGGCAACATCGGTATTCCTGGCCTGTACGTGACCGAAGACCCGGGCGCGGTCGATGCTGCTGCCAAGATCGGCGCGCTGAGCATTCGCTTTGGCCTGGGCTGGGCGAAATCGCACAGCTTCCACACCGGCCAGACCCCGACCATGAAGTACAACCGTCAGCTGATGCAGGCGATCATGTGGGATCGCATCAACATCGCCGAAGTGGTGGGCGTGCAAGTGATCAGCCTCGACCAGGCACCGGAAGGCTATGGTGAGTTCGATGCGGGTGTGCCGAAGAAGTTTGTGATCGATCCGCACAAGACCTTCAGTGCGGCGTGAAGTGATTGAAATGAAGAAGCCCCTCTATTGAGGGGCTTCGTTTTTATCGGCGTCCAATACTTGCAGCACAGAACCCTTGTCGTCGGTTACCAGCAGCCCGTTGCCCGCTGGGTCGTCCGATTGCTGCTCGGCCAGCGGCATGTCCGCATGGCGGAAGATGCTGCGATGCTGATCACCCTGTTTTACGGTGATGAGCTTGTCACCTTGGTAGAAGAACAATGAGTTGCTCATGGCTTCGGTCCCCTGCAGTGGTGTTGAGTACGTTCATTCTGAACAGTTGCAGGGATTATGAAACTGGCAGAAATATCAGGTACCGGGTATCAGTGCATCATTCCCAACTCGGCGTCATCCAGCAGCGCCTTGGCCATGGCGCTGAGGTAGTGGGAGGCCCAGATCAGTTGCTGGTCGCCTTCCATCAAGCCTGTGAGGGTCATGTCGCGCACGTAGCCCATTAGCTCCGAGGCTTGTTCGCGGGCGCTTTGGCAGGGGATGCCTGGGGCGATGCAGAACAGCGGTTGGGTTTGGCCTTCGGCTTGGAAGAAGAAGGTCTTGCCTACGGTGGTCTTGGTGTCTTCGGTGGTCATTGTTTGATCTCCCTGAAAGTTCTTTATTGCCAGGCCTGGCCCTATCGCCGGCAAGCCGGCTCCCACAATGTCCTGCGCAGGACCTGAGGCCAGTGGCTATCCCTGTGGGAGCCGGCTTGCCGGCGATGAGGCCAGACCAGACAACACACAGCTTGAACCCTAATGCAGAGTCCGCGGCACCACTGGCATCTGCGCCTGGATCAGCGCGGTCTCAAGAAGAGCCCGCAGTGCCTCAAGCGCATGCATAGATGCCATGAAGGCAGAGCCATAGGTTTTCAAAGGTTTAGATGTTTTATTCATTTCCGATATTTTGGTGGTGGTTGCTGCTTGTGATTTCTGATGAAACGCGCTTTGTCCTCTAGATTTTTCTGCGCTGTTCTGATTTTTTTAATGCGCTCTAAATCTCTAGCGTTTACTTTTTCCCCTTTTATTTGTTTCCCATAGACTTGGAAAAGCCATTGTTGATTGGCAGCTGTTTCGTATTTCTTGGCTTTTTGATCTAGTTTTTGAGATTGTACTTTTGCCTGTTCATCTGTCATTGCTCTTGAGGTTTCTTGTGTGGTGTGACCGGATGGTACGTCTTCTGTATAAGCCGGCAAACTTGGTGTAGAGCGACTAAGTGGCGCTTCAGAGCGATGATTGGTAGCCAGAAATGTTTCTGAGCGGGCTGGTGATGCACTGTGTTGCGGGTATTTAGACGCCCCTTTTTTCCGTAAATGGAGTGCGTTTAATATGCCCTTGATTAAACTACTAAAGGCGGACTGTCCCGATGGGTCTATCATGTTTATCGGGTCGCCATTGCAGTAGGCATATGCATTGATGCCGCCTGCATCAAACGGGCTCAATTCATCCGGGGATTGAAATCTCTGCAGCGTAGGGTTGTAGCAACGATGACCATTGCCAAGCATGTAGACGCCCGTTGAGGTATCACGGTGCTGTCCGTTGAACGCCAGCAGGTTTTCGTGCTCGGCTACATTGTTTGCATAGCCATACGATGTATAGGCATATGAATGTGGTTGACGGGTGGAATCAGCATCCTTCTTCATTGGCTTGGCCTGCTTGATGCGCTGAAATGGGCATCAGTATCTCGACACCTGGCGCATGCTGCTACTGGTAGAAATAACAGGTCGATGCGCCTGTCTGGGACCGCTTGATAGTCTCGACAACCGGCCCGGAACAAACCCCCGAACGCCGAGTCGAATGCCTCGTTTCCCCGGCCATCCCGGCCCACGAGGTCCCTCCCAATGAAAGCATTCACCCTGGCAACCCTGATGACCCTGGCCGCAAGCCCGGTGTTCGCCTTCAACCTCAGCGACGCCGCCAACGCCGTGTCGGCCATGCAGAACCAAAACCAGCAGGGCCAGGTGCAGGCGCCCGAGGGGCAGGCCAATCTGCTCAATACCCTGGGGAGCGAATTGAAGATCACCCCCGAGCAGGCCGTGGGCGGGGCAGGGGCCATGCTGGGCCTGGCGCGCAATAACCTGAGCAGCGAGGACTATGGCCAGCTGACCAAGGCCGTGCCCGGCCTCGACCTGCTGTCGGGCGCCAACGCGCTGGGCGGCTTGAGTGGCCTGGGCGAGTTGCTGGGCAAGAACAGCGAAAGCCAGTCGGCGCTGAGCAATGCCCTGGGCAACAACGTCGAGAACCGCAACGACCTGGACACTGCGTTCAAGGCGTTGGGGATGGACACCGGGATGATCGGCCAGTTTGCGCCGTTGATTCTGCAGTACCTGGGGCAACAGGGGATTGCCGGGTCGTTGTTGCAGAATCTGGGTAGCCTGTGGACTACGCCGGCGCCGCTGGCTCAGCCTTCGGTCTGAGGGTCCTGTAGGGACACTGCTGGCCCTATCGCCGGCAAGCCGGCTCCCACAGGTACAGCACAGCATTCAAGCTCTGTGGGGTACCTGTGGGAGCCGGCTTGCCGGCGATGAGGCCGGTGCAGCCAGCACACATTTCCAGTCAGGCGGCTTCGGAGAAGTCCACCAAGCTTACCGGGCGACGGAAGCCGGCAGTCAGTACCGCCAGATACGCAAGCCCTAGCGCGAACCAGCACAGTCCAATCACCAAGGTCAGCGCCGACAGGCTGGTCCACAGCCACAGCGTCAGGCTCAACCCCACCAGCGGCACCGCGCCATAGCACAGCAGGCCTTTGAGGTTGCGCTGTGCGCTATCGTCCATCAGGTGGGTCTTCACCACCGCCAGGTTCACCGCCGAGAACGCCACCAGCGCGCCAAAGCTGATCAGCGAGGCGAGGGTGGACAGGTCGATCACCAGCGCCAGCAGCGAAAACGCCGACACCAGCAGAATGGCGAACACCGGCGTGCCGAGGCGTGGCGACAGGTGGCCGAAGGTACGCTGCGGCAGCACCCGGTCACGCCCCATGGTGTAGAGAATGCGCGACACCGCTGCTTGGGAGGCCAGTGCCGAACCCAGGCTGCCAGCGACATAGGCGGCGGTGAAGAAGTTGGCCAGGAACTGCCCGCCAGCCTTGAACATCACTTCGTTGGCGGCGGCATCGGCGTTGGCGAAGGTGCTGCCCGGCAGCACCAGCTGGCTCACATAGGCCAGCACGGTGAACAGCAGGCCGGCGAACAGGGTGGTGAGAATGATGGCACGCGGCACGTCGCGGCGGGCGTCGCGGCTTTCCTCGGCCAGGGTGGAAACAGCGTCGAAACCCAGGAACGACAGGCACAGTACCGCAGCGCCAGCCATCAGCGGGCCGAAGCCGGGTGCGCTGCCATCACCGCGCAGCGGCGTCAGCCAGTCGATTGGCTGGCCGTTGCCCAGGGTCTGCCACGACAGCGCCACGAACACGCCGATGAACACGATCTGCGCGCCGACGATCAGGTTGCTGGTCTTGGCCACCGAGTTGATGCCGACCACGTTGAGCACGGTCACCAGGGCGATGGAGGCGAGCACGAAGGCCCAGGCGGGCACCGCCGGGAAGGCGATGTTGAGGAACAGGCCGATCAGCAGGTAGTTGATCATCGGCAGGAACAGGTAGTCGAGCAGCAGCGACCAGCCTGCCAGGAAGCCGACGTTCTGGCCGAAGGCCATGTTGGTATAGGAGTACGCCGAGCCTGCGACCGGGAAGCGCTTGACCATGAAACTGTAGGATGCGGCGGTGAACAGCATGGCCACGAGGGTAACCAAGTAGGCGCCGGCGGTGCGGCCACCGGTGAGCTCGGTGACGATGCCGTAGGTGGTGAAGATGGTCAGCGGGACCATGTAGACCAGGCCGAAGAACACCAGGGCGGGCAGGCCGAGGACACGGCGAAGTTGGGGCGGGGCGGAGCTAGGTGGGTTGGCCATTGATCGATCCAGGCTTTTTTGTAGTTGTGCTTTGATCGATTTTTATCCACTTAGGTGGGGTGTGACAAAGAAGTATTCCTAATGTTGACTATTAGTCAGGGTTTTAATGGGGATTAGTGGGTGTGTATCAGGGCCCTATCGCCGGCAAGCCGGCTCCCACAGGTATGGCGCAGGCCTTGAGAGCGGTGGTGTACTTGTGGGAGCCGGCTTGCCGGCGATAGGGCCCGATCAGGTCAACGCATTTCCGAGCGCAACTGCTCGATCCGCTGATCCTTCTCCTCCCACACCTGATTCACCCAGGCCTGCACAGTCTGGCGGAAGGCCGGATCATTCTCGTAATCCCCCGCCCACAAGGCCGGGTCCAGTTCACGCACGCGAATGTCGATAATCACCCGACTGATGCTGCCGTTGAGCAGGGCCCAGAAGCCTGGCGCCTGGTTGCCGGGATAGACGATGGTCACGTCCAGCAGCGCATCGAGCTGCTCGCCCAGCGCCGCCAGCACGAACGCCACGCCGCCCGCCTTGGGCTTGAGCAGGTAGCGATAAGGTGATTGTTGTTCCCGGTGCTTGGCCTCGGTGAAGCGCGTGCCTTCCAGGTAGTTGACCACGGTCACCGGCTGGCGCTTGAACAGCTCGCAGGCGGCCTTGGTGATCTCCAGGTCCTTGCCCTTGAGTTCGGGGTGCTTGTCCAGAAACGCTTTGCTGTAGCGCTTCATGAACGGGTAATCCAGCCCCCACCAGGCCAGGCCCAGCAGCGGCACCCAGATCAGTTCCTTCTTGAGGAAGAACTTGAAGAACGGCGTGCGCCGGTTGAGGCTCTCGATCAGCGCCGGGATGTCGACCCAGGTCTGGTGGTTGCTGACGGCCAGGTACGAGGTGTCCTTGCGCAGGTTCTCGACGCCGCGGATATCCCACTGGGTCGGGATGCACAGGGCGAAAATGGCCTTGTCGATTTCCGACCAGGTTTCGGCCACCCACATCACCGCCCACGAGGCGTAGTCACGCCCACGGCCCGGCAGGACCAGTTTGAGCAGGGCGAAGACCAGCAGCGGGCAGATCAACACCACAGTGTTGAGCAGCAGCAGGGTGGTCGTGAGAATGCCAGTGAACAGGCGACGCATAAGGAAACTCGTGTTGTGAAAGTAAGCAGGTGGCAATGATAAGCAGGGCTGCGTCCTACGCCAAATGTGCAATTGCCTGCGACGGGGACAAATGTTTCACATTATGTTGTTTAGCCTTGTATCAGCGAACCTATCCTGCCCGTGCAGTCTAAGCACTGAACCCTTACAAGGAAGCCTGCCCTGTGAAATCCATGCTTGCCCTGTTATCGCTGCTGGCGCTGCCGGTCATGGCTGCCGAGCCGACAATCTATGGTCGTTACGAGAACATTGCCTTGCCTGAGCTTGGCGAAACGCTGAAAGCCAAGATGGATACCGGTGCCTACACCGCATCGCTGTCGGCCAAGGATATCGAGCGTTTTACCCGTGACGGCGACGACTGGGTGCGCTTCCGCCTGGCGACCAAGGATGCCGACGGCAAGGTCTACGAGCACAAGCTGGCGCGCATCAGCAAGATCAAGAACCGCTCCGACGAAGAGGAGGAGGGCGATGCGCCGGAGCTTTCGCAGCGTCCGGTGGTCGACCTGGAGCTGTGCCTGGGGGATGAGAAGCGCACCGTGGAGGTGAACCTGGTGGACCGCAGCAGCTTCAACTATCCGCTGCTGGTGGGGGCCAAGGCGCTGCGCGAGTTCAAGGCGGCGGTGAACCCGGCGAAGCGGTTTACCGCGGGCAAGCCTGACTGCTGATGGTTTTAGGCTGTACCGGCCCTATCGCCGGCAAGCCGGCTCCCACAGGGATCGCGTCAGCTTTTAGAAGTTGAGTTGCTCCCACAGGTACAGCGCGCAGTTCAAGGACTGCGGGGAACCTGTGGGAGCCGGCTTGCCGGCGATAGCGGTCTGTCAGGCCACCGGTGCCGTGGCGACCATCGACGGCCGCTTGCTCACCTCGGCATACCAGGCAGCCAACCCTGGCTGGCGCTCCCGCCAGCCAAACTCAGGCTGGCGCAGGTCCAGATACCCCAGCGCACAGGCCACGCCAATCGCAACCAGATCAAACCCCGAAATCAGCTCCGCCAGGTGCTCCTGCTCCAGGTTGGCGAGGCTGCGCCGGATCTTCTCGCCCTGCGCCTCCAGCCAGCCATCCCAGCGTTTGTCCTCCGGTCGCAAGAAGCTTTCATAGCGCGACGACACTGCCGCGTCCATGATCGCATCGGCCTGCGACATCAGGGCCATGCGCCGCCAGCGCGCCGAGCCCTCGCGGGGCAGCAGCGGCAGGCCGACATGCTGCAGGTCGAGGTACTCGCAGATCACCCGGCTGTCGTGCAGCACGGTGCCGTCTTCCAGGCGCAGGGCCGGGATCTTGCCGATCGGGTTGCCCCGGTTGAGCTGCTCGTCACCGCTGACCGGGCTGATGTTCACCGGCTGCAGGGCCACGCGGTCAAGCTGGCCGGTCTCGTGCAGCACCACCATGACCTTGCGCACGAACGGCGACAACGGCGAGTGGAACAGGGTCATCGTGGCCATGGCTCAGTTGCCTTGCAGGCTGGGCGGCAGGCACACGCCGGTGCCGCCGATGCCGCAGTAGCCGTCTGGGTTCTTGGCCAGGTACTGCTGGTGGTAGGCCTCGGCGAAGTACACGGTCGGTGCCTGGTCGATCTCGGTGGTGATCTCGCCAAAGCCGGCCTTGCTCAGCTCGGCCTGGAAGGCGTCGCGGCTGGCCTGGGCTTCTTCGAGCTGCTGCGGCGAGGTGCAGAAGATGGCCGAGCGGTACTGGGTGCCGATGTCGTTGCCCTGGCGCATGCCTTGGGTCGGGTTGTGCAGCTCCCAGAACATCGCCAGCAGCTCGCGGTAGCTGACCCGGTCCTTGTCGAACACCACCAGCACCACTTCGGTGTGGCCGGTCAGGCCCGAGCAGACTTCTTCGTAGGTGGGGTTGGGGGTGAAGCCGCCGGCATAGCCGACCACGGTGCTGACCACGCCTTCACGCTGCCAGAAACGGCGCTCGGCGCCCCAGAAGCAGCCCAGGCCGAAGATGGCGAAGTCGATGCTGCCTTCGAAGAACGGGCCGAGCAGCGGGGTGCCTTCGAACACGTAGTGGAACTCGGGCAGGGTCATCGGGGTTTCGCGGCCGGGCAGGGCTTGCTCGGCGGTTGGCATGACGTTTTTGTTCACCAGGATTTCCGAACGCAGGACCATGGCCGTTCCTCTGTATGTCAGTTGGATAGGTGTTGGGGCCATCGCCGGCAAGCCGGCTCCCACAGGTACACCACAGGGCTTGAGCAATGTGGGGCACCTGTGGGAGCCGGCTTGCCGGCGATGAGGCCCGAATGGACTCTATAGTGCCCGAGGTTAACGCAGCTGTCAGTCCATTGGACCGCGCGGATAGCGCTTGAGTTTTTCCGCCAGCTCACGCCCCGGAATCGGCCGGTCGAACAGGTAGCCCTGGCCCACGTCGCAGCGGTGCCGACGCAGGAACGCCAACTGCTCCGGCGTCTCGATCCCTTCGGCCACCACCTTGAGCTTGAGGTTGTGGGCCATGGCCACCACCGCCGAGGTGATCTCCATGTCGTCCTGGTTGTCGGGGATCTCGTTGATGAAGCTGCGGTCGATCTTGATGATGTCGATCGGAAACTTCTTCAGGTAGCTCAGCGACGAATAACCCGTGCCGAAGTCGTCCATGGCCAGGGTCAGGCCCAGGGCCTTGAGCTCGTCGAGCTGGCGGTGGGTGTCTTCGCTGGCCTCCAGCAGCAGGCCTTCGGTCAGCTCCAGCTCCAGCAGGTGCGGGGGCAGGGCTTCTTCCTTGAGGATCGTGCCGATCGACGCCACCAGGTCAGGGTCGGAAAACTGCTTGGGCGAGAGGTTGATGGCCACGTGCAGGTTGCCCATGCCGGCCTCGCGCAGTTGCTGGCTCATGCAGCACGCCTGGCGGACCACCCACTTGCCGATGGGGATGATCAGGCCGGTTTCCTCGGCCACGCTGATGAACTGGTCGGGGCGGATCATGCCGCGCTCGGGGTGGTTCCAGCGCAGCAGCGCCTCCAGGCCCAGCAGGCGACCGCTGCGCAGGCACAGCTTGGGCTGGTAGAACACCTCCAGTTCGTTCTGGGTCAGGGCGCGGCGCAGGTTGTTCTCGACGAACAGCTTGTAGCTGGCCTCGGCATTGAGCACTTCGGTGAACACCTGCACCTGATGCTTGCCGTTGGCCTTGGCCTTGTGCAAGGCCAGGCCTGCGTTCTTCATCAGGGTGGTCGGGTCGCTGCCGTGCAGCGGCGCGCAGGCCAGGCCCACCGAAGCGGTCACGTTGATCAACTGGTTGTCGACGAACATCGGCTTGTCGAGGGTGCGCAGCAGTTGCAGCGCCACGCCCTGGCCGTCTTCCAGGCTGGTGTCGTCGAGCAGCACGGCGAATTCGTTGCTGGCGAAACGGGCCAGCACGCCACTGGCGCTGAGGCTGTTGCGCAGGCGCCGGGCCAGGCTGATCAACAGTTTGTCGCCGGTCTGGTGGCCGAGGCTGTCGTTGATCCGCTTGAAGTTGTCGATGTCCACCAGCAGCAGGCAGGTCGAGCTGTCGCCTTCGCGGGCGAAGCGCTCGTCGAGGCTGCGGATGAACGCTGGGCGGTTGCCCAGGTTGGTCAGGTTGTCGGTGTAGGCCAGGCGCTCGATGCGCTGCTGGGCCAGCTTGGTCTGGGTGACGTCTTCGTAGATGCCGATGTAGTGGGTCAGCTCGCGGTTGTCGCCGTAGACCTTGGAGATCGACAGCTGGCCCCAGTACGGTTCGAGGTTCTTGCGCCGGCTCTTGAACTCGCCTTGCCAGCTGTTGCCCATGGCCAGGCTCGACGGCGAATCGAACAGCAGTTCGCTGAGGTTTTCCAGCGCTGGCAGCTCGGCCAGGTGGTGGCCCTGGACCTCCTCGGTGCTGTACTGGGTGATCGCCGTGAAGCTGGGGTTGACGTATTCCACCACGCCATCGCGGTTGACCAGCAGGAACGCGCTGGCGCTCTGCTCCACGGCGCGCTGGAACAGGTGCAGGGCGCTGGCGGCGGTGCGCCGGTTGTGGTTGGTGATGACCTGGGCGAACTGGTCGGCCAGCTCGCCGGCGAAGGCGATTTCATCCGATTGCCAGGTGCGCGGCTGGCCGGTCTGCTCCAGGCACAGCACGCCAACCACCTGGCCATCGACACGGATACTGGCGTCGAGCATGGCGTTGTTGTCGGCGTACAGGCTCTCGGCCAGTTCACGGGTACGCGGATCGTGGTTGGCGTTGTGCGCATCGATGGCGCGGCTGGCGTGCAGGGCTTCCAGGTAGTCGGGAAAGCGGCTGGCGTCGATAGGGTCGGGCAGGCGATGGATCTGCTCGTTGCGCAGCCAGGCGCTGATCGGCTCCAGGCGCTGCTCTTCCAGGTGCCAGATGCTGGCGCTGTCGACTTTGTAGATTTCGCAGGCACTGCGGGTGATCAACTGCGCGGCTTCCAGCAGCGAGTTCTCGGCGCTGTAGCGTTGGCGGGCCAGACGCAGGATCAGGTCCTGCTGGCCGCGCACGCGCTCCAGGTGTTCGAGCTGCTCTTGCTGGGCGCGCTGGTTGAGTTGCAGGGCCAGTTCGAGGCGGTTGTTGCGTGATTCGAGGTCGTTGGCTTCCAGCTCCGCGTCTTCGTCATCGAGCACCGTGAGAAACCCGCGCAGCAGCTGGCGGTTGTGCTGCTTGAACGCTTCGCCGGCCTCCAGTATGCGTAGGGTGCGTGACTGTGCGTGCAAGGTGTAGCGCACACGGTAATAGCTGCGGCGGTTGAGCTGCAGCTGGATTTCGTCGTGCAGCCGGTAGCGCGCTTCCGGTTCCATGAGGCTGGCATACGGCGCGTCGATCAGCGCGCACAGCTCGGAGGCTGGCAGCCCGAACTGGCGCTCGCAGGCGGGGTCGAGGTAGAGCATCGCCCAGGTCGCTTCGTTGAGCCTTTCGAAACGCAGCATGCCGAGCCGCGAGGGCACGGGAAGCTGCGTGACGACCTCGGCCGCCACACGGCTGGCGGCATCGGGTTGGCTTTTCATCGAAGACTCGCTTGAAGAGGGAGACGCGGCCTGGGCGGCGGCGCATCTGGCAAGGTTGCATCATGTCCCCAGGGCTGGCAAGCGGCCATGTGGCGTGTCATGTGTATGTTTTCGGCGGCGGGGCGGGAAACTGTAGTTCGGGCCCAATCGCCGGCAAGCCGGCGATGAGGCCCTTGCAGGCAAAAAAAAGCCCCGCCAATCGACGGGGTTGAGGTACGAGCGTGGCAGCTCGAAAAAGGTACCTGCCTCCCCGAAGGAAGGCAGGTTGGCTGCGTGTTACAGCAGCATGGTGCGGATATCGCCCAGCACGTCGCCCAGGCGCTTGGTGAAGCGCGCGGCGGCAGCGCCGTTGATCACGCGGTGATCATAGGACAGCGACAGCGGCAGCATCAGCTTCGGCTGGAAGGCCTTGCCATCCCAGACCGGCTGCATGGTGGCCTTGGACACACCGAGGATCGCCACCTCAGGCGCGTTGACGATCGGCGTGAAGCCGGTGCCGCCAATGTGGCCGAGGCTGGAGATGGTGAAGCAGGCGCCCTGCATGTCGTCGGCCGACAGCTTCTTGGTGCGCGCCTTCTCGGCCAGGGCCGCGGCTTCGGCAGCCAGTTGCAGCAGGCTCTTCTGGTCGACGTTCTTGATCACAGGGACCAGCAGGCCGTCCGGGGTGTCCACGGCAAAGCCGATGTGCACGTACTTCTTGCGGATGATGGCCTTGCCGCTTGGCGCCAGCGAGCTGTTGAAGTCCGGCAGTTCCTTGAGCAGGAAGGCGCAGGCCTTGAGCAGCAGTGGCAGCACGGTCAGCTTGACGCCAGCCTTCTCGGCCACGGCCTTCTGCGCTACGCGGAAGGCTTCCAGCTCGGTGATGTCGGCGGAGTCGAACTGGGTCACGTGCGGCACGTTCAGCCAGCTGCGGTGCAGGTTGTTGGCACCGACCTGCATCAGGCGGGTCAGGGCCACTTCTTCCACTTCACCGAACTTGCTGAAGTCCACGGCCGGGATCGGCGGGATGCCAGCGCCGCCGGTTGCGCCGGCGGCTGCCGGTGCTTCCTTGGCCTTCTGCATCATCGCTTTGACGTAGACCTGCACGTCTTCTTTCAGGATGCGGCCGTGCGGGCCGGTAGCGGCAACCGCGCCCAGCTCGACACCGAATTCACGGGCCAGTTGGCGAACCGCCGGGCCGGCGTGAACCTTGGCGTTGTTGCCGGCAGCCGGTGCGGTGGCAACCGGAGCAGGCGCAGCGGCAGCCGGAGCAGCAGCAGGTGCGGCAGCCGGAGCAGCTTCAGCCTTGGCAGGTGCAGCAGCGGCCGGAGCCGGTGCTGCAGCCGGGGCAGCGCCAGCGACTTTGAGCTTGAAGATCAGGTCGCCAGTGCCGACTTCATCTTCGAGCTTGCACAGGACTTCTTCGACCACGCCAGCAGCAGGCGACGGGATCTCCATGGAGGCCTTGTCGGACTCCAGGGTGATCAGCGACTGGTCGGCTTCGACGGTATCGCCGACCTTGACCAGCACTTCGATGATCTTGGCCTTGCCCGACGAACCGATATCCGGCACGTGGATGTCCTGCACGCTGGCAGCGGCAGGTGCTGCAGCCGGGGCGGCAGCAGGGGCAGCTTCAGCAGCCGGAGCCGGTGCGGCAGCCTGGGCAGGTGCCGCGGCCGGAGCCTCGGGCGCCGCAGCGGCGCCCTCGGCTTCCAGCACCAGCAGTTCGTCGCCTTCTTTCAGGCGGTCGCCCAGCTTGACCTTCAGTTCCTTGATGACACCGGCCTTGGGCGCCGGGATCTCCATGGAGGCCTTGTCGGACTCCAGGGTCAGCAGGCTCTGGTCGGCCTCGATACGGTCACCGACCTTGACGAACAGCTCGATGATTTCACCTTCACCGCTGCCGATGTCAGGTACGCGAATGAGTTCGCTCACTTAAAAATACTCCTCAGCAGTCCAGTGGGTTGCGCTTGTCCGGATCGATGCCGAACTTGACGATAGCGTCAGCCACCACTTTCGGTTCGATCTCGCCACGGTCAGCCAAGGCTTCCAGGGCAGCCAGCACCACGAAGTGGCGGTCGACTTCGAAGAAGTGACGCAGCTTCTTGCGGCTGTCGCTGCGACCGTAACCATCGGTACCCAGGACTTTGAACTCTTTGCTCGGCACCCACTGACGGATCTGCTCGGCGAACAGCTTCATGTAGTCGGTAGAGGCAACAACCGGGCCTTTGCGGCCAGCCAGGCACTGCTCGACGTAGGTCTGCTCTGGCTTCTGGCCAGGCTTCAGGCGGTTGGCGCGTTCCACGGCCAGGCCGTCGCGGCGCAGTTCGTTGAAGCTGGTGACGCTCCACACGTCGGCACCGACGTTGAACTCTTCACGCAGGATCTTCGCCGCTTCGCGAACTTCGCGCAGGATGGTGCCGGAGCCCATCAGCTGAACGTGGTGCGCGGCTTCGCGAGTGTCGTCCTCGAGCAGGTACATGCCCTTGATGATGCCTTCCTCGACACCGGCCGGCATGGCTGGCTGCTGGTAGGATTCGTTCATCACGGTGATGTAGTAGAAGATGTCCTGTTGCTCTTCGGTCATCTTCTTCATGCCGTCCTGGATGATCACCGCCAGCTCGTAGCCGTAGGTCGGATCATAGGTGCGGCAGTTCGGGATGGTGCCCGCCATCATGTGGCTGTGACCGTCTTCGTGCTGCAGGCCTTCACCGTTGAGGGTGGTACGGCCGGCGGTACCGCCGATCAGGAAGCCACGGGTGCGGCTGTCGCCAGCGGCCCAGGCCAGGTCACCGATACGCTGGAAGCCGAACATCGAGTAGAAGATGTAGAACGGCAGCATCGGCTGGTTGTGGCAGCTGTACGAGGTACCGGCAGCGATGAACGACGACATGGCGCCGGCTTCGTTGATGCCTTCCTCGAGGATCTGGCCCTTCTTGTCTTCGCGGTAGAACATCACCTGGTCTTTATCGACTGGCTCGTAGAGCTGGCCGACCGACGAGTAGATGCCCAGCTGGCGGAACATGCCTTCCATACCGAAGGTACGGGCTTCGTCCGGGATGATCGGAACGATGCGCTGGCCGATTTCCTTGTCCTTGACCAGCTGCGCGAGGATCCGCACGAAGGCCATGGTGGTGGAGATTTCGCGGTCGCCCGAACCGTCCAGGATCGCCTTCAGGGTTTCCAGTGGCGGGGTCGGCACGCTGAAGCTCTTCGCGCGGCGCTGTGGCACGAAGCCACCCAGTGCGGAACGGCGCTCGGCCAGGTACTTGGCTTCGGCGGAACCTTCTTCGGGCTTGAAGAACGGCAGGTTCTCGAGCTCGCTGTCCTTGACCGGGATGTCGAAGCGGTCACGGAAGTGACGCAGGCTGTCGACGTCGACCTTCTTGGTGTTGTGCGCGGTGTTCTTGGCTTCGCCGGCACCGGTACCGTAACCCTTGATGGTCTTGGCCAGGATGACGGTCGGCTGGTCTTTGTGGTTGACCGCCTGGTGGTAGGCCGCATAGACCTTGTACGGGTCGTGGCCGCCACGGTTGAGCTTCCAGATCTCGTCGTCGGACAGGTCTTCGACCATGGCCTTGAGCTCTGGGGTGTTGAAGAAGTGCTGACGCACGTAGGCGCCGTCTTTGGCTTTGTAGTTCTGGTACTCGCCGTCGATGACTTCGTCCATGCGACGCTGCAGGGCACCGTTGGTGTCCTTGGCGAACAGTGGGTCCCAGAAACGGCCCCAGACGACCTTGTTGACGTTCCAGCCACCGCCACGGAACACGCCTTCGAGTTCCTGGATGATCTTGCCGTTGCCGCGAACCGGGCCGTCGAGGCGCTGCAGGTTGCAGTTGATGACGAAGATCAGGTTGTCCAGCTTCTCGCGGCCGGCCAGGGCGATCGCGCCCAGGGATTCCGGCTCGTCGCACTCGCCGTCGCCCATGAAGCACCAGACCTTCTGCTTGCCGGCCGGGATGAAGCCACGGGCTTCCAGGTACTTCATGAAGCGCGCCTGGTAGATCGCCTGGATCGGGCCCAGACCCATGGAAACGGTCGGGAACTGCCAGAAGTCAGGCATCAGCCATGGGTGCGGGTACGAAGACAGGCCTTTGCCGTCCACTTCCTGACGGAAGTTGTTCATCTGGTCTTCGTTGATGCGGCCTTCCATGAAGGCACGGGCGTAGACGCCTGGCGAAGCGTGGCCCTGGAAGAAGATCAGGTCGCCGCCGTGTTCTTCGGTCGGGGCCTGGAAGAAGTAGTTGAAGCCGATGTCGTACAGGGTGGCACTGGAGGCGAAGCTGGAGATGTGGCCACCCAGGTCCGAGTCCTTCAGGTTGGTGCGCATCACCATGGCCAGCGCGTTCCAACGCACCATCGAGCGAATGCGGCGTTCCATGAACAGGTCGCCAGGCATGCGTGCTTCGTGGGTGACGGGGATGGTGTTGCGGTATGGCGTGGTGATTGCGTATGGCAGCTGGGAGCCACTACGGGTGGCCAGCTCGCCCATGCGGGTCATCAGGTAATGAGCGCGGTCTTCGCCTTCTTTGTCGAGGACCGACTCCAGGGCATCCAGCCATTCCTGGGTTTCGATTGGATCGAGGTCTTGCATGGCTTGCTCCAGGGCGGAAAGGCCACCAGAATCGGGGGCCTGAGTTTGCGACTGGCCTTATGGGCAGACGTCGTGAATTCTTGGATTACCGGAGTGTGCACCGGCGGCGTGTAGTTTTACTACATTTGCTTTCGTATTTCATGCTTTTACACGGGCGGGGTAGTAGTAATACTACACAAATGCGACGTTTGGTCGCACCTTGGCTTGTGAGGAAAAACGTTCATGTTGGTTGGCGTTGTGTCGCGAACGGGTGATTCTTGATGTTTGATGCCAATGATTCGTTTTTTTCAGCTATTTCCAACTTTTGTACGACAGTCCAACCGTGGTCCAGCTTCCTCTTGGCCGCATTCAACCCTCTCATTCACGCCGATCAAGGATAGTCCATGCGCCTGCCTTTGCCGCTCGAACTGCCTGCCACCCTGCAACCGCTGGTCGCGCGTAATCAGCAGTTTCTGCTCGATGCGCTGGCTGGCCACCCCGAACTTGACCTGACGGCCTGGAGCCCGGTCCACCGGCAGCAATTCGACCAGGTGGCGGCGGCCAGCGACTTCGTCCTGGGCCTTGCCCAGCGCGAGCCGGCCATGCTGTTTGCGCTGGTGGCCAGCGGTGAGCTGGACCGCCGCTATGTAGGGGGCGAGCTGCGCGCGCACATCGCCGCCGCGGCACAGGCAGCGCAGAGCGAAGAGGAGCTGGCGCGCAACCTGCGTCGCGAGCGCAACCGCCTGCAACTGCGCATCATCTGGCGCGACATCACCCGCCAGGCCGAGCTCGGCGAAACCTGCCGCGACCTGTCCGACCTGGCCGATGCGGCCATCGACGAAGCCTATCAATGGCTGTACCCGCGCCATTGCCAGCAGTTCGGTACGCCGATCGGCCACCGCAGCGGCCAGCCGCAACATATGGTGGTGCTGGGCATGGGCAAGCTGGGGGCGGTGGAGCTGAACCTGTCGTCGGACATCGACCTGATCTTCGCCTTCCCCGAAGGCGGCGAAACCGAAGGGGTCAAGCGCTCGCTGGACAACCAGGAGTTTTTCACCCGCCTGGGCCAGCGGCTGATCAAGGCGCTGGACCCGGTGACCGTCGATGGCTTCGTGTTCCGCGTCGATATGCGCCTGCGCCCCTATGGCTCGGCCGGTTCGCTGGTGCTCAGCTTCAACGCCCTGGAGCAGTACTACCAGGACCAGGGCCGTGACTGGGAGCGCTACGCCATGATCAAGGCGCGGGTAGTGGCGGGCGACCATGACGCGGGGGCGCAGCTGCAGGGCATGCTGCGCCCGTTCGTCTACCGCCGCTACCTGGACTTCTCGGCCATCGAGGCGCTGCGCACCATGAAGCAGCTGATCCAGCAGGAGGTCCGGCGCAAGGGCATGGCCGACAACATCAAGCTGGGTGCCGGCGGCATCCGTGAGGTGGAGTTCATCGCCCAGGCCTTCCAGCTGATCCATGGCGGACGCGACCTGAGCCTGCAGCAACGGCCTTTGCTCAAGGTGCTGGCGACCCTGGAGGGCCAGGGCTACCTGCCGACGGCGGTGGTGCTCGAGCTGCGCGAGGGGTATGAATTCCTGCGTTACACCGAGCATGCCATCCAGGCCATTGCCGACCGCCAGACGCAAATGCTGCCGGACAGCGAACTTGATCGCGCGCGGGTGGCCTACATGCTCGGTTATGCCGACTGGCAGAGTTTCCATGACCATCTGATGCACTGGCGTGGCCGTGTCGACTGGCACTTCCGCCAGGTGATCGCCGACCCGGATGACGAAGACGGCGAAGGCGAACTGGTGGTCGGCGGCGAGTGGTCGCCGCTGTGGGAGCAGGCACAAGATGAAGAAGCCGCTTGCCGGCAGCTGCAGGAGGCCGGTTTCAAGAAACCCGCCGAAGCCTTGCGGCGCCTGGCCGGGTTGCATGGCAGCCCGCAGTTGCGCTCGATGCAGCGCATCGGCCGTGAGCGCCTGGATGCCTTTATCCCTCGGCTGCTGGCCCAGGCCGTGGAGCACGAGAACCCGGACCTGGTACTGGAGCGGGTACTGCCGCTGGTCGAGGCCGTGGCACGGCGTTCTGCCTATCTGGTGCTGCTGACCGAAAACCCCAGCGCCTTGCGCCGCCTGTTGACCTTGTGCGCCGCCAGCCCGTGGATTGCCGAGCAGATCGCCCGCTACCCGTTGCTGCTCGATGAACTGCTCAATGAAGGCCGGCTGTTCAGCCCGCCGATGGCGCCGGAACTGGCGGCCGAATTGCGCGAACGACTGACGCGCATCCCCGAGGACGACCTTGAGCAACAGATGGAGGCGCTGCGCCACTTCAAGCTGGCCCACAGCCTGCGTGTGGCCGCCTCGGAAATCAGCGGCAACCTGCGGTTGATGAAGGTCAGCGACTACCTCACCTGGCTGGCCGAGGCCATCCTCGACCAGGTGCTGGCCCTGGCCTGGCGCCAGACTGTGTCCCGCCATGGCCAGCCCAAGCGCAGCGACGGCAGCCTGTGCGACCCGGGGTTCATCATCATCGGCTACGGCAAGGTGGGCGGCCTGGAGCTGGGCCATGGCTCGGACCTGGACCTGGTGTTCATCCATGACGGCGACCCGCAGGCCGAAACCGACGGCGCCAAACCGATCGACAGCGCACAGTTCTTCACCCGCCTTGGCCAGCGCATCATCCACCTGCTGACCACCCAGACCAACTCTGGCCAGCTGTACGACGTCGACATGCGCCTGCGCCCCTCCGGCGCGTCGGGCCTGCTGGTCAGTTCGTTGGGCGCGTTCGAGCGTTACCAGCAGAACGAAGCTTGGACCTGGGAACATCAGGCCTTGGTGCGGGCCCGGGTGCTGGTGGGCTGCAAGCAGCTGACCACGGCATTCGAAAGTGTGCGCGCCAAGGTGCTGGGCCAGCCCCGCGACCTCGACAAGCTGCGCAGCGAAGTCAGCGAGATGCGCGCCAAGATGCGCGACAACCTGGGCACCAAGGCGACGGCCGCTGGCACTGCCAGCAACGCTTTCGACAACGGTATGGCGTTCGATATCAAGCAGGATGCCGGCGGTATCGTCGATATCGAATTTATGGTGCAATACGCCGCTTTGGCCTGGTCCCACGACCATCCGGCCATTCTTCGATGGACCGATAACATCCGCATTCTGGAAGAGCTGGAGCAGGCCGCGTTGATGCCGGCCAGCGATACGATCCTGCTGCGCGAGGTGTACAAGGCGTTTCGTTCTGCTTCACACCGCCAGGCCTTGCAGAAGGAGGCGGGGGTGATCGACGCGACGCTGTTTGCCGATGAACGCCGCGAGGTGCGGCGGATCTGGGGTGAGCTTGGGCTGACTTGAGATTGTTGGGGCCGCTTTGCGGCTCTTTCGCGACACAAGGCCGCTCCTACAGGAGATTGCATTCACTCTGTAGGAGCGGCCTTGTGTCGCGAAAGGGCTGCAAAGCAGCCCCAAAGGTCCATGTCCCACCACCGGTGGTACACTGTCCGCCACATAGCCTGAATATAAAGAGGGGAGGCCAGGCTGTAGCGCAGCCTGTAGCCTCCCCGAGCGTTTCTGGACTAAGCATGAGAATACTGATCATTGGCCCCAGCTGGGTCGGCGACATGGTAATGGCGCAGACCCTGTTCCAGTGCCTGAAACAGCAGCACCCCGACTGCGTGATCGACGTGCTGGCCCCCGAGTGGAGTCGGCCGATCCTTGAGCGCATGCCCGAGGTACGCCAGGCCTTGAGCTTCCCGCTCGGCCACGGTGCGCTGGAGCTGGCCACGCGCCGGCGCATCGGCAAGTCCCTGGCCGGCCAGTACGACCAGGCGATCCTGCTGCCCAACTCGCTGAAGTCGGCGCTGGTGCCGTTCTTCGCCGGTATCCCGAAGCGCACCGGTTGGCGTGGCGAAATGCGGTTTGGTTTGCTCAACGATGTGCGCAAGCTGGACAAGGCACGCTACCCGCTGATGATCGAGCGCTTCATGGCCCTGGCCTACGCGCCGGACGCCGAGCTGCCGCAGCCCTATCCACGGCCCAGCCTGCAGATCGAGGCGCCGAGCCGCGAGGCCGCCATGGCCAAGTTCGGCCTCGAACTGGACCGCCCGGTGCTGGCGCTGTGCCCAGGCGCCGAATTCGGCGAGGCCAAGCGCTGGCCCGCCGAGCACTATGCCGAAGTGGCCGATGCCATGATTCGTCGAGGCTGGCAGGTGTGGCTGTTCGGTTCGAAGAACGATCACCCTGTCGGTGAGCAGATCCGTGACCGGCTGATCCCGGGCTTGCGTGAAGAATCCTACAACCTGGCGGGTGAAACCTCGTTGGCCGAGGCCATCGACCTGATGTCCTGCGCCAATGCCGTGGTGTCCAACGACTCTGGCCTGATGCACGTGGCCGCAGCGCTGAACCGCCCGCTGGTCGCTGTGTACGGCTCGACTTCCCCAGGCTTCACGCCACCGCTGGCAGAGCAGGTGGAGATCGTGCGCACGGGCATCGAATGCAGCCCGTGCTTCGACCGTACCTGCCGCTTTGGCCACTACAACTGCCTGCGTTTGCTGGAGCCTGGCAAGGTGATCGCGGCGCTGTACAACCTGGGCGGGCCGAACCTGATCGATACCGTGGCCGAGGTCGACTAAGTGCGGGTACTGATCATCAAGACCTCGTCGCTGGGCGACGTGATCCACACGCTGCCGGCGCTCACCGATGCTGCCCATGCCATCCCCGGCATTCGCTTCGACTGGGTGGTGGAAGAGGGCTTCGCCGAAATCCCCAGCTGGCATCCGGCGGTCGACCGGGTCATCCCGGTGGCCATTCGGCGTTGGCGCAAGAACCTCTGGCAGACCCTCAAGAGCGGTGAGTGGAAGGCCTTCAAGCAACGCCTGCGCGAGCACAAGTACGACCTGGTGATCGACGCACAGGGCCTGGTCAAGTCGGCCTGGCTGACCCGCTACGTCAAGGCGCCGGTGGCCGGGCTCGACCGCTTCTCGGCGCGCGAAGGCCTGGCCAGCCGCTTCTATGACCGGCGCCTGTCGGTCGCGGTCGGCCAGCACGCGGTGGAACGCGTGCGCCAACTGTTCGCCATGGCCCTGGCCTACGACTTGCCGGAAGGCATCGGCAACTACGGCCTGGACCTCGACCGCCTGCAGCTGCCACCGGCTGCGCCCTACGTGGTGTTCCTGCATGGCACCACCTGGGCGACCAAGCACTGGCCCGAAGCCTACTGGCGCGAACTGGCCGAACGCCTGGGCCGGCGCAAGCTGCAGGTGCGCCTGCCGTGGGGCAACCCAGCCGAGAAGGCACGTGCCGAGCGCATCGCCCAGGGCTTGAACAACTGTGAAGTACTGCCCAAATTGAACCTTGCCGGCGTCGCTCGCGTGCTGGCAGCGGCCAAGGCTTGCGTGGCGGTGGACACTGGCCTGGGCCACCTGGCCGCGGCGCTGGATGTGCCGACCATTTCGCTGTTCGGCCCGACCAACCCGGGTCTGACCGGCGCCTACGGCCGCGTCCAGGTCCACCAGGCCAGCGACTTCCCTTGCGCGCCGTGCCTGCAGAAAAAGTGCACCTATAAACCGAGCGCCGACGATTTGCGCCGGTTCGATCTCAAACGCGAGTGGCCATTGTGCTTCACTCGCCTGAATCCCGAGCATGTGGCGAGCCGCTTGAGCGCGCTGCTGCTGGCTGAGGATGTCCGTTGATGCAACTGGCTTTCGTGCTTTACAAATATTTCCCCTTCGGCGGGCTGCAGCGCGATTTCATGCGCATTGCCCTGGAGTGCCAGAAGCGGGGCCACCAGATTCGCGTCTACACGCTGATCTGGGAGGGTGATATTCCGCCGGGCTTCGAGGTGCTGGTGGCGCCAGTAAAGGCGCTGTTCAACCACCGCCGCAACGAGAAGCTCAGCGCCTGGATGGCGGCAGACCTGGCCAAGCGCCCGGTCGACCGGCTGGTGGGTTTCAACAAGATGCCGGGGCTGGACGTGTACTACGCCGCCGACGGCTGCTTCGAGGACAAGGCCCAGACCCTGCGCGGCGGTTTGTACCGGCGCTGGGGCCGCTACCGGCACTTTGCCGAGTACGAGCGGGCCGTGTTCGCCAAGGATGCACATACCGAAGTGCTGATGATTTCCGAGGTGCAGCAACCGCTGTTCATCAAGCACTACGGCACGCCGGTCGAGCGCTTCCACCTGCTGCCGCCGGGCATTTCCCAGGACCGCCGCGCGCCGGCCAATGCCGCCGAGATCCGCGCCGAGTTTCGCAAGGAATTCAACCTGGGCGATGAGGACATGCTGCTGGTGCAGATCGGCTCGGGCTTCAAGACCAAGGGCGTGGACCGCAGCCTCAAGGCCCTGGCCGCGCTGCCATCAGAGCTGCGCAAGCGCACCAGGCTGATGGTCATCGGCCAGGACGACCCCAAGGTCTTCCAGCTGCAGAGCGCCACCTTGGGCCTGGGCGATCAGGTGCAGTTCCTCAAGGGTCGCAGCGACATCCCGCGCTTCCTGCTCGGTGCCGATCTGCTGATCCACCCGGCCTACAACGAGAACACCGGCACGGTGCTGCTCGAAGCCCTGGTCGCCGGCCTGCCGGTGCTGGTGTCCAAGGTCTGTGGCTACGCCCATTACATCGCCGAGGCCGACTGCGGCCTGGTGCTGGATGAGCCGTTCGAGCAGGAGCAGCTCAACCGCTACCTGCAGCGCATGCTCGAAGAGCCGCAGACGCGTGCAGAGTGGTCGCGCAACGGCCTGGCCTTTGCCGAGACCGCTGACCTGTACAGCATGCCGCAGCATGCTGCCGACGTGATCCTGGGGCAGGAGACCGCATGAAGTTGATACTGGCCGAACCCTTCAAGCGCCTGTGGGCCGGGCGTGATGCCTTCGAGGCCGTGGAAGCGCTGCAAGGGGAGGTCTACCGCGAGCTGGAAGGGCGCCGCACGCTGCGTACTGTGGTCGAAGGCGAAGGTTTCTTCGTCAAGATCCACCGCGGCATCGGTTGGGGCGAGATCTTCAAGAACCTGCTCACCGCCAAGCTGCCGGTGCTCGGTGCTGGTCAGGAGTGGCAGGCCATCCAGCGCCTGCATGAGGTTGGCGTGCCGACCATGACGGCGGTCGCCTATGGCGAGCGCGGCAGCAACCCGGCGACCCAGCATTCGTTCATCGTCACCGAGGAGCTGGCGCCGACCGTCAGCCTGGAAGACTTCAGCCTCGACTGGGTCAAGCAGCCGCCCGAGCCGCGCCTCAAGCGTGCGCTGATCGGCGAAGTGGCGAAGATGACCGGCGGCATGCACCGCGCCGGGGTCAACCACCGCGACTGCTACATCTGCCACTTCCTCCTGCACACCGACCGCCCGGTGACGGCGGATGACTTCAAACTGTCGGTCATCGACCTGCACCGTGCCCAGACCCGGGCGAAAATCAGCCGCCGCTGGCGTGACAAGGACCTGGCCGCGCTGTACTTCTCGGCGCTGGACATCGGCCTGACCCAGCGTGACAAGCTGCGCTTCCTGCGCGGGTACTTCCAGCGCCCGCTGCGCCAGATCCTCGTCGACGAGGCGGCGCTGCTCGCCTGGCTCGAACGCAAGGCGCAGAAACTCTACGACCGCAAGCAACGCTATGGGGATGCACTCTGATGGCGGGTTGGACACTGGCGCCGGGCTATGAGCAGCTGGCGGCGGACTTCGGCAGTCTCGATGCGGTGTTCGCCCTGCAGGGCGAGCGCCTGACCCACGACCCGCTCAGCGAGGTCATCCGTGTCGAGCGTGGCGGCGTCCACTATTACGTCAAGCGCTACACCGGTGCCGGCAAGCACATGCGCCGCTACCTGGGCCGGCCGCGGATCAAGGCTGAATGGCAGAACCTCAAGCAGTTCGCCAAGTGGGGCATCCCCACCGCCGAAGTGGTCGCCTGGGGCCTGGAACGCAAAGGCCTGGCCTTTGGCCGTGGCGCGATGATCACCCGCGAGCTGCCGAACACCGAAGACTTGTCGGCGCTGGCCGAGCGCAACGACCCACGTCTGGCCGACCGCCACTGGGTCAAGCATGTCACTCATCAGCTGGCGCGATACACCCGGGTCATGCACGAACATCGCTTTGCCCACAACGACCTGAAGTGGCGCAACCTGCTGGTCGACGACCTGGGCACGCTATTCTTCATCGACTGCCCGACCGGCGACTTCTGGCGTGGCTTCATGTGGCGCCACCGGATGATCAAGGACCTGGCGTGCCTGGACAAGGTCGCCAAATATCACCTGTCGGCGACCCAGCGTCTGCGTTTCTACCTGCAGTACCGCGGGCGCCAGCGCCTGACCGTGCGCGACAAGCGGCGCATTCGCCAGGTGCTGAGTTTCTTCGAGGGAAGGGAATGACCGATTACCTGGCCAGCGCGGACCTCGCGCTGCTCAAGCGCCATGGCCTCAACGACTTCGAGGCGCTGTGGGCGCTGCAGCTCGATGCCGTGGACGAACCCAATACCGGCCGTGGCGGCTGGAGCAGCGTGTTTCGCCTGGAGCTCGAAGGCAAAGGCTACTACCTCAAGCGCCAGTGCGACTACCTGACCCGTACCCTGCACCGACCTTTCGGCGAACCGACCTTCGCCCGCGAGTTCCGCAACATCAGCCGTTACCAGAAGCTGCAGATCCCGGCCCTGCAGGCGGTGTTCTACGGTGAGCGCAAGCAGGACGGCCAGCACCGGGCGATTCTGCTGACCCGCGCGCTGGACGACTGGAGCGACCTGGAAAGCCTGCTGGCCCAGTGGCCGCAGCTGGCCGAGGCCGAGCGTGGCGGTATCCTCCAGGCCTGCGGCCTGCTGGCGCGCACGCTGCACGGCGCCGGCCAGGTGCATGGCTGCTTCTACCCCAAGCACATCTTCCTGCGTCGTCGCCGTGACGGCTGGGACGCCCAACTGATCGACCTGGAAAAGACCCGGCCGCTGCT
This sequence comes from Pseudomonas sp. NPDC089396, assembly GCF_044749545.1. Lineage (NCBI taxonomy): Bacteria > Pseudomonadati > Pseudomonadota > Gammaproteobacteria > Pseudomonadales > Pseudomonadaceae > Pseudomonas > Pseudomonas sp. NPDC089396. The sequence continues at coordinate 523,888 of NZ_JBIVIC010000001.1, forward strand.
GTTCGGCATGCGTGACCGGCTCAAGGACCTGGAGCCGCTGCTGCGTCGCGCTCGCGCCTGGAGCGAGGCGGACGTGCGCCAGCTGCTGGCCGCCTACCTGGTACAGCCCGCCGAGGGCGCCCAGGTCGAAAACTGGCTGCAACGCCTGACGCAACGCCGTCGTGAAAAAGAGGCCCGCTGATGCGTTTGTCTGAATTGAAAGCCACCGGGCGCAGCCCATCGCTGCCCTTGTCCGTGACCCTGGCCGATGCCGCCGGCAGCGCCGACCTGCAACTGCTCAGCCTACTGCGCGTATTGCCAGGCCAGCGTTATGTGGGCGCCGGCGTCTGGCGTGGCACACCGGTGCTGGCCAAGCTGTTGGTGGGCAGTAACGCCGCGCGCCATTTCCAGCGTGAGTTGGAAGGGGTGAAGCTGCTGGCCGAACAAGGACTGACCACACCGAAGCTGCTGGCCGATGGCCTGAAGGAAGGCGAGGGTGGCTGGCTGTTGTTCGAGTTCCTTGACGGTGCCGAAAGCCTGGCCGATGCCTGGGCAGCGGTAGAGGGCCTGCCGGTACTGGCGGACGAGCAGCACCTGGTGCTCGGCGAAGCGCTGACCGCCGTCGCGCAGATGCACGCCAAGGGCCTGTGGCAGGAAGACCTGCACCTGGACAACCTGCTGCGTCACGGCGGCAATCTGTACCTGATCGACGGCGCCGGCATCAAGGCCGAAACGCCGGGCCAGCAGTTGTCGCGCCCGCGCGTGCTGGAAAACCTCGGCGTGTTCTTCGCCCAGTTGCCCAAGCGCCTGGAGCCGTTCATCGAAGAGCTGCTGGTGCATTACCTGCTGGCCAACGCCGAGCATGCGCTGCCGATGGAAGCGCTGCAGAAGCAGGTGGACAAGGTGCGCAACTGGCGCCTGAAGGATTACCTGGAAAAGGCCGGTCGCGAATGCACCCTCTTCAGCGTCGAGCGCAGCCTGTCCGGTTTGCGCGCGATTCGCCGTGGCGAAGTCGAGGCCATGCTGCCGGTACTGGAGCAGGCCGATGCGCTGATCGACCAGGGCCACCTGTACAAGACTGGCGGTGCGGCCAGTGTGGCGCGCATCGAGGTGGGCGGTCGCACCCTGGTGCTCAAACGCTACAACATCAAGAACACCGCGCACTGGTTCAAGCGCTTCTGGCGCCCCAGCCGCGCCTGGCATTCCTGGATCGAAGGGCACCGTCTGGAGTTTCTCGACATCGCCACGCCGCGCCCGTTGGCGGTGCTGGAGCAGCGCGTCATGGGCCTGCGCAGCCGGGCTTTCCTGGTCACCGAATTTGCCGATGGCCCGGACCTGACGGCGTGCTTCGCGCCTTATGTGGAAAACGGTGATGCGCCTGAGGAGCAGGTCGATGCCCTGGTGCACGTGATGCAGCAGCTGATCCGCGAGCGCATCAGCCACGGCGACTTCAAGGGCCATAACCTGTTCTGGCAGAACGGCCAGTGGTCGCTGATCGACCTCGACGCCATGTGCCAGCATGCCACCCAGCTGAGCTTTGCGCCGGCCTATGCCCGGGACCGGGCACGGCTGCTGCGCAACTGGCCGAGTGCTAGCGCCTTGCACCAGCGGCTCGACAGGTTGCTGCCGAAGCTGGACTAGCGAGCACACACAAATCCTTGTGGGAGTATCTGCGATCCCGGTGGGAGCCGGCTTGCCGGCGATAGGGCCTGTACAGACTGTCCAGGTTTGCCTGCCCCGGCCTCATCGCCGGCAAGCCGGCTCCCACAGGCGGATCGCTGTCTTTGAGCCAAGCGGCAGTGATACATCCGGCAATGGCAACCACCCGCTGCTGCGCCCGGCCTGGCGCACGCGTATCAGCCACTTGCCCGCTTCCCAGCGCAACACCGCCCAAGGCACCACCCCCGCCTCCTGTGCTGCCGGGATGGGTAGATGCAAACGATCCGGCAACAGGTGCCGACGCACCGGCAATTGCCCCTTGCGCAACTGCAGGTACAACTGCCCCTCAGCCTCATGCAGCCCTCGCTCCATTTCCAGCGGCACACCATCGAGCGCCTCGCTCAGGTAGCAGCCATCGAGCAACTGCTGCATATCCGGCAGCCCGTCATGCCAGAGCAGCGGTGAGTCGATCACCCATTGGCCATCGGCCCTGCGCCTTACCGGCTGCTGCAAGTAGGCATCCGGCTGTTCGGGGTCGATGGCCCGCCAGCGCTGGCCATCGAAGCTGACCTTGTAGTGACGGTTGTCCTTGTCCTTGACGAAATACTGCGACATCCCTCCAAACGGCGAAACCTGCTCGTACACCCCTTCGCCGTAGATGCCATCGATGCGGTAGCGCAGGGTGCTGACATCCACCTGCACCTCGAAGCGTTTGGGCAAGGGTAACGGCGGTTGCCTGGGCATGCCGCGCAGGGTGCGTCGCAGCAAGCCGGAGCCGGCGTAGCTGATGGCAGCGTCGTTGGCATGGCTGAGGGCGTTGTAGGCATGGCGTAGCACGCCTTCTGCATCATCCTGCTTGAACGCGTTGACGCCGTCCCAGATATCGATGGTCATACGCCCGACGGACAGGGCCAGCAAGGCCCGGCTGGGCAGCAGCAGGCTGATGAAGTCGAGCAGGCGCCAGGACAGGTCGAGGACCGACTGCGCGTCGACTTCCCGGGTCGTCCTGCTGTTGGCATCGGCATCGGCCAGCATGGCACGGGCTTCGGCCATGTAGCAGGCATAGAACAGGTCGTCTTCGATCTCCGGGGTTCTCAGGGATGTGCTGAGCTTGCCTTTGCTCAACAAGCGCCTTACGTGCGCGGCAGGCAGCAGCGGCAAACGCTGGACGACGTAGTCGCTCAGAGGGGGCTGCTGGCGTAGGGTGCGCAGTAGCTCGCGAGTGTTGCGGAATCGGCGCCAAGCCCTGCGGTCCGGTGCATCCGGGGTGTACAACACGCAACTGGAGGAGCGCTGGGCGGTGGTGTTGATCAAGAGCACGCCTTGCAGCGTATGCCCCATGATGCGCAGTTGCCGGACCTTGATCGCATAGCCGGCCACCAGTGGACGCAATGCGTTGTGCGGATAATCGATCACGGCGTTCGCCCATTGATAGCCATGTTCGAAGGGGTCGTCGCCGAAGTGCCCGGCATAACGGGCCTTGGCCGCTTCGGCACGCAGGCGCGCACGGTTGACCAGGGCATGATTGCGCAACCGCCACTTGCCAGCCCTGGACGTGATCAGCTGGGTTTGCAGGAAGTCTCTGTAACTGCCACCCACGTTCAGGTCCCTGATCAGGCCCTTCACATAAGCCGCCGACAATTCAGGCGGCAGCGCCTTGCCCTGACGGTGTGTCACCTGTGCGGTCAGCCAATAGTCGGTATCGAACCAGGGCAAGTTGCGCAGGGCCAGTTGGTCCAGCGATTGGGTCTCCTTGACCATTTCGATCATTTCATCGCCCACCCGCTGCAAGCCGTGGTAGGCGATATAGGACGAGGTGGCGAACGGATGCAGTATGGCCCCGGTTCGCCGCGTGCGGACCACGCTGACCTCAATCTGTTCGGGTGGGCTGTCGATGCCCAGGTCGCTGCGCAAGCGCTCACCCAGGCGCGCTCTGGCCCAGGCGAGCAGGCTGTGTTGCTGGGTGAACGCCCGGATGTCGAGAATGCCAGGAGCCGCCGCTCGCTCGGCTGCTACCACCAGTTCCTGCATGGTTTGCATGATGTGACTCAGCCCTTGAGTGCCGGCATTGCGCAGCCAATTGGGGAGGTTCTTTTCCAGCAGTAGCGAGTAACGCGTGCGCACCAAGGCCTGGCTGTCGATGTCGCGATCCAGCGCCATGGCGGCGTTCATCCGCTCGCGGGTAGCGTCGAGCCAAAGGTTCGGGTCGTTGCAGCGTTGGCGCTGGGCATCGATGACCACGTCGATCTGCGCTTCGAGCAGGCTGTCGGCGTACCAGTCATAACGCAGGCGCTGTGCCTGGCGGGCACGCTCGGCCTGAGTGGCATCGCTGTAGAGGCGTAACAGCGACTGGCTCTGCAAGGGGTCTTCGAGCCTTTCACACAGCTCCCGATGAAGCTCTGCGAGGGTGTCGAACGCTTCGATGCCTTGGGTCAGGCTACAGAGCAGCACCGGCCCTGTCGTGGCTTGCTCGGTGAGCATCCGGCCTTCTTCGGTACCGCCGATGACGACCAGCGTGCCTGGCAGGTAACTGCGCCAGTTGGGATGAAAGCCTTCGATCAGTATGCGGTACACCTGCGAGCATTGGCCCAATGGCAAATGCCTGCGCTGACCGGCCAGGGGAAAGGCGAGGCAGGTGTATAGCAGCGCGGCCTGCTCGTCGGTCAGGGTCTGGTCATCCAGGCGCAGCCGGGCTTCGGCGACCAGTTGGGCATTACGCAGCCGCAGCAGGTGTTGCCGGGGCGTCAGGCCTTCGCCGTCCGGTGTGCTCCAGAAACTGGCCAGGTCGCCATGCAGGCGAGAGCGTGTGGCTGCATCGTCGGTCTGTGGTACCGGGAGATTTTTCAGTAGATCACGGATCTGTTGATCGATCCGTTCGAGTTGTTCGAGAGGGCGCATGCGGGCTGGTCCTGATGACAAGGTCGCCCATGCTGAAAACGCCTGGCGCCTGTCAGGTGCTAGCCCGCTACCTCAGCTGCGCCTGAACAGAGCCCGTGCGCTGAGCAGTGCGGGAATGCCGAGCCCGACCCAGGCCAGCACGTCCCAGCCACCGTCGCCGAGCAGCGCGGCGAACAGCCCGACGGCGCCCAGCAGTGCTATCAGCAGTGGCCAGGTGAACAGGCGCGAGGTGGATTGTGAACGGTGGCTCATGGTCGGCCTCCCTTGCCTTTTCGCCGCTTGCCCCACCACAGGTAAAGGCCACTGGCGAGGACGATGATGGTCAATACATCGAGCACTGCCCAGAGAATCTGCATCGGCCGCCCGCCATAGTCACCGAAGTGCAGCGGCTGCGACAGGCCCATGGCGTCCATGTACCAAGGGCGCTCGCCGACGGCGGTTACTGCCAAAGTCTGTGCATCGATCAGGACCGGCGTCAGCAGGTGCGAGGTCAGGTGCGTGGCGCCTTTCATGAACACCGCATAGTGATGCTCGCTGGAGAAGCGTGTGCCGGGGAAGGCGATGAAGTCCGGGCGCATGCCGGGCGCGGCCTGCTCGGCGATGGCCAGCAAGTGGGTGGCCGGCGCGCGTTCAGTGAGTGGCGGGGCATCGCGGTACGGCTCGACCATGGCGGCCAGGCTGTCGTTGCGCCAGGCGGCGATGACCAGGTCGGAGAGGGCGCTGATCACGCCCGTGACGCCTACCGTCAGTGCCCAGGCCAGGGTCACCACGCCGATCAGGTTGTGCAGGTCGAGCCAGCGCAGGCGCCGGGACTTGTCGTGGCGCACCGTGGCGAAGTCCAGGCGGCGCATGAACGGTGCGTACAGCACCGTGCCGGAAACGATCGCCACGACGAACAGCACACCCATGAAGGCCAGCAGCAATTTGCCGGGCAGGCCGGCGAACATGTCCACATGCAGCCGCAGCATGATCATCATGAAACCACCGTTGGCGGCTGGCATGGCCACGGCTTCGCCGGTGCGCGCGTCGAGCATGAAGGTGTGCGATGAGTTGGGCTCGGTGCCGGCGGTGGCGGCGGTGATCGCCATCACGCCGTTGGGTTCGTCTTCATCGAAGCCGAAGTACTGCATCACCTCGCCAGGACGGTGCTGTTCGGCCTTGACCACCAACTGCTGCAGGTCAAGGTGGGGCGTGGCCGCCGGCAGCTCGCGCAGCTCGGGGGCATCGCCGAGCAGGTGTTCCAGTTCGTGATGGAAGATCAGTGGCAGGCCGGTGAGGGCCAGCAACAGCATGAACAGGGTGCAGACCAGGCTGCTCCAGGTGTGGATCACCGACCAGCGGCGGATGGTTGGGCTTTTCATTACATTTTGTTTCTCGATGTTCAGAAAGACCAAAGCCGTCCACGGGGGACGGCTTGGTCGGCAATCTCACAACGTCACACGCTTACCACTTGTAGGTGGCGCTCGCGACGACGCTGCGCAGGTCTCCGTAGTAGCAGTAGAACGCGTCGCAGGTGGAGATGTAGTCCTTGTTCAACAGGTTGGTGGCGTTGACCGCCACCGATGCGCCCTTGAGGCTGTTGTCCAGGCGGCCCAGGTCGTAATGCACGGACGCGTCGAAGACGGTGTAGGCGTCGGCCTTGCCCAGGTAGGTATTGGCCTGGTCGCCGTAGGTATTACCGGTGTAGCGTGCGCCGGCGCCGACACCGAAGCCGTCGAGCACACCCGTGTGCCAGGTGTAGTCGGCCCACAGCGAGGCTTGCTGGTTGGGCATCAGTTGCAGACGGTTGCCTTTGTACTGGCCGTCCTGCACTTCCGACTTGGCCAGGGTGTAGGCCGCGATCACCTTCAGGTTGTCGGTGACGTCGGACACGGCTTCAAGCTCCAGGCCGTGGACTTTCACTTCGCCGGTCTGGCTGGTGACGGTGACGTTGCCAACGTTGTTGGTGACCGAGACGTTTTTCTGCGTCAGGTCATAGATGGCAGCCGACAGCAAGGTGTTGGAGCCTGGCGGCTGGTACTTGATGCCCAGCTCCCACTGCTTGCCTTCGGTCGGTTTAAACGACTCTTGTGGGTCTACGCTGGCATTGCTGGCCGGCTGGAAGGACTCGGCATAGGACAGGTACGGCACGAAGCCGGAATCGAAGACGTAGCTGATCGCCGCGTTGCCGCTGAAATTGCTGTCGCGTTGAGTGTTGGTGGCATCACCCTTGTTGAAGAACTTGGTGCCGGTATGCACCCAGTCTTCACGCCCGCCCAGGGTCAGGCGCCAGTTGTCGAGGGCCATCTGGTCCTGGACGTACAGGCCGGTCTGGTAGGTCTTCTGGTTGTAGTCGTAGAACGCATCGGAGCGGGGCGGGCGGGTGATCGGCAGGCCGTATTCCGGGTGGTTGACGTTGATTGGCGGCGCCGAGCCGAAGATAGCCAGGTAATTGGTGTTGCTGCGCTGGTGGTCCAGGCCGAGCAACAGGGTGTGGTTGACGGCGCCGGTGGCGAAATCAGCCTGGAAGTTGTTGTCGACCGCGAACTGGCTGATGTCTTCATCGACGTTGGTGGTGCCGCGACCGACATTGCCTTCGTCGTCCACCACCATGCCGAACTCAGGCAGGTAGCTGTTGACGGTGACCGTCTGGAACTCCAGGTCCGACTTGGTATAGCGCAGGTTCTGGCGGAACTGCCACACGTCGTTGATGCGGTGTTCGAAGGCGTAGCCCAGCGCGTAGTAGGTGCGGTCGTAGAAATCGTAGTCGGGGTCACCGAGGTTCTTGTGGTGCGAGATGTCGCCGAACGGCATGTCGATCTTGGTGCCCTGGATCGGCCGGAACTGGCTGGTGACGCCGGTATCGTCGCGGGTGAACTGGGTCAGGAAGGTCAGCGAGGTGTCTTCGTCGATATTCCAGGTCAGGCTCGGGGCGATGTTGTAGCGCTTGTCGTCGATGTGGTCGATCTGCGTGCCGCCATCACGGACCACGCCGCTGAGGCTGTACAGGAACTGGCCCTCCTCGTCGAGCTTGCCGGTGCTGGCGAAGTTGATCTGGCGGTGGTTGTCGCTGCCATACTGCAGTTGGATTTCGTTGGCGCTTTCGGCCTGCGGGCGGCGGCTGACCATGTCCAGCAGGCCGCCGGGCGGGGTCTGGCCATAGACCGAGGACGCCGGGCCGCGCAGCAGGGCCAGGCGGTCAAGGTTCCAGGTTTCGGCCTTGGGGTTGGCGTAGACACCGCGCGGCAGCGGCAGGCCGTCGAGGAACTGGGTCGGTTCGAAGCCACGTACCCGCATCCAGTCATAACGGGTGTCGCTGCCGAAGCTGGCGGAGACGATCCCCGGCATGTAGCGCACGGCATCGTCCAGGCTGTGCACGCCGCGGTCGCTCATCTGCTGGCGGGTGGCAACGGAGATCGAGCGCGGCACTTCGACGAGTGCGGTATCGGTTTTTGTGCCTGCGGCCGTGCGCTTTGCGGTGTAGCCCTCGACGGGGCCCCAGGCGCTTTCGTAGCTGGAGTTGGCGTCGATCGTGGTTTCCGGCAGCGCCAGTGTCCCTTCTGGGGTCGCCACCAGGCTATAGCTGCCGACGCTGCTCTGCTCCAGTTGCAATCCAGTGCCGCGCAGGGCCGCTTGCAGCGCACCGAGGCCGTCGTACTGGCCGTTGACCGGCGCCGATTGGCGGCCACTGACCAATGCCGGATCGATGGCCAGGGCAATGCCCGACTGGCTGGCGATCTGGTTCAGGGTGTTGGCCAATGGTCCGGCCGGTAGCTTGTAGGCGCGCGGCGTCGATTGCTCGGCGGCGAACAGGGCAGGGCTGGCCAATGGTGCGGCCACGGCGATGGCCAGGGCCATCAGGCTGGGACGCAGGAAACGATCAACAGCGCGGGACATGCAGCGGCTCCTCGACGGATAAGTGCTTTCTGCTTCCTTGCCGAGCGAGATTTGTGAAGTGACAGGGGTAATCTGAAAAAAAGTGAGAATTGTTTGGGTTTGGTTGCAGCCTGCTCTGGCCCTATCGCCGGCAAGCCGGCTCCCACGGGTAGGTCACTGCTCTCAAGAGCTGTGCTTTCCCTGTGGGAGCCGGCTTGCCGGCGATGAAGCCAACACGGTTTTACTTGGGAACTACGGTCACCCACCACGGCGCATGCCGCTCGATCTTCACCGGCAACGCCGGCACCAGCGAGGCCAGTGCCAGGTCGGTGTCGGTCAGCGGGAAACTGCCTGTGACCCGCAGATTGGCGACTTCATCGGCCACGCCCAGGTGCCCGCTGCGGTACTCGCCCAGCTTGGCCAGCAAGTCGGCCAGGCGCACGTTGTCCACCACCAGCATGCCGCGGGTCCAGGCATCGGCACCGGCCTGCACCGGGTCGACCTGGCCCAGGCCATTGGAGCTCATCAGCACTTGCTGGCCTTCGCGCAGTATCTGCTCGTCACCACTGTTCAGCGGCATGGCGGCGACCGAGGCCTGCAGCACCTCCAGGCGCGTGCCGCGATCTTCGCGGCGCACCAGGAAGCGTGTGCCCAGTGGGCGCAGGCGGCCATCGTCGGTGCGTACCAGCAACGGGCGAGGGTCCAGGTGGCCGGTTTCGACCGAAATTTCACCCTGGTGCAGAACCAGTACGCGTTGATCGCCCTGGTAATCGATGTCGACCGCCGTGTGGCTGTTGAGGCTTAGCAGCGTGCCGTCTTCCAGGCGCAAGGTCCGCAGCTCGCCGGTGGCGGTGCGCTGGTCGGCCAGCCAGTAGCTGGGCGACAGCGATGGCCCGCCGACCCAGGCCAATAGCGAGCCGAGCAGCAGCATGCCGGCCAATCCGCTGCCGGTCTTGGCGATGCGCCGGCGCAGGCCGGCGCGCGATTGCAGCAGTGCCTGGCGGGCCGGGCCGGCGGCGGCACTGACGCGTTGGTCGAGGGCGCCAAGCTGGCGCCAGGCGCGGGCGTGTTCTTCGCTGGCGGCGTGCCAGCGCATGAATTCGTTGCGTTCATCGTGCGTGCCACTGCCGTCGTCCAGGCTCATTTTCCAGGCGATGGCGGCTTCAAGGACGCGGGACGAAACCGGTGAGCCGTTCACGTCGGCTCCCCGTACAGAGCGATATAGCATTGGCGCATGCCTTGAGCGATGTATTGGCGCACTCGCGATACTGAAACCCCCAGGCGCTCGGCGATCTCGGCATGGCCCATGCCGTCCAGGCGGTTATGCAGGAAGGCCGCGCGGGCCTTGCTCGACAGCTTGCCGAGCAGACGGTCGATGGCCTTGAGGTCTTCGAGGATCAGGTGCTGGATTTCCGGGGAGGGATGTTCGGCTTCCGGCAAACGGGCCAGTTCGGCCAGGTAGGCCTGTTCCAGCGCCGCACGGCGGAAGTGGTCGAACATCAGGCCCTTGGCCACGGCAGCGAGGAAGGCGCGGGGCTCGCGGGGGGTATCCAGCTGTGCGCGGCCGAGCAGGCGCACGAAGGTGTCCTGGCTCAGGTCTTCGGCACGCTGGCGGCAGGCCATGCTGCGCTGCAGCCAGGCGAGCAGCCAGCCGCGATGGTCGCGATACAGCGCACCGACCAGATCGGCATGTGGGCTTTGTGCTGAAGACACGCAGCGTCCCCCCGGAACGTATGCATTAACTAACGATAATTATTCGCGATTGTTGCAGAGGCGGGGGGTGGCGTGCAATGGACGCTTATCGGAATGCCAGCATGCAGGGGCTGAAAATTGAGGTTGTCAGTGCTGGCCCTATCGCCGGCAAGCCGGCTCCCACAGGCACAACGCAGGCCTTGAGGGCGGTGGCGTACCTGTGGGAGCCGGCTTGCCGGCGATAGGGCCTAAAGGCCGTGACTCTGCGCCTTGCGCCGCCGCCATCCGCGCAAGCGCTGTTCCAGTTGCAACGGGCTGTCCAGCTGCTGACGGCGGGCCTGGCTCAGCAGGATCAGTGCCAGCTCCGCCGTCACCTGGGCATCGGCACTGGCGTGGTGGCGCTCTTCGATGTGCAGGTCAAAACGGGCGACCCAATCGTCCAGCCCGGCTTCGCGCAGTACGGTATCGGGGTTGAGCATCGGGGCCAGTTCGGCCACATCGAGAAAGTGCTGCTGCAGCCGGTAGCCAAGGCTCTGCTTGAGTGCCCGGGCCAGCATGCGTTGGTCGAACGGTGCGTGGAAGGCCAGCACCGGGCTGGCGCCGATGAATTCGAGCAGATCGAGCAAGGCTTCGGCCGGGTCGCACCCGGCAGCCAGGGCACTCGGCCCCAGGCCATGGATCAGTACGCTGGCGTTGGTCTTCTGCGTCGGACGGTGCAGGGTGCGCTCGAACTGTTGGGAAAAGTCGATGGCCCCGTCTTCGATGGCAACGGCACCAATCGACAACACCTGATCGCGGCTGGGGTTCAAGCCGCTGGTTTCCAGGTCGAGGACGACCCAGCGTTGTTCGCGCAAGGAACAGACGCCCAACGGCGCAGGCCTGGGAAGGCGCGCAAGGCGCTCACGCAGGGCGTCGTCCAGCGGCACAGCGGCAGGGCGCAGCCAGGCGAACAGGCTCATAGCTGGTACCGCAGGGCCAGGCTGCTCTGCAGGCGCTGGGCCTGGCGCAGGGACTCGCGCAGGATGCGCCGATCCAGGTGGTTGAGGCTGTCCGGGTCGAGACGGTTGGAATACGGCAGGTTGTCGCGGCTCTGGCGTTGGTGTTGCTGCATGCGGGTTTGCTGGATGAAGTGGTAGGCCTCTTCATAGGCTGCGCCATCGAGTGCTTCGATGACGCCTTTGTCGACCAGCTGGCGCAGGCGCTCCAAGGTGTTGCAGGCGCCAATGCCATTGGCCAGCGCCAACAAGCGGGCGCCATCGACGAAGGGCGTCAGGCCCTGGACCTTGAGGTCGAGGGTGGCGGCCTTGTCGTTGCCCTGGCGGGTCAGCACGAAGTCGCGCAAACGGCCTACCGGTGGCCGCTGGCGCAGGGCATTGTCGGCCAGCATGCGCTGGAAGATACGGTTGTCGGCCACCTGTTCGAGCAGGCTCTGGCGCAGCTGCTCGCAGCCCTGTTCGTCGCCCCAGACCACACGCAGGTCGAAGTAGATGCTCGAACCCAGCAGGTTTTCCGGGCTTGCTTCGCGGATGAAGCCGGCGAAGCGCCGTGTCCATTCGGCGCGCGACAGGCACAGCTCGGGGTTGCCGGCCATGACATTGCCTTTGCACAGGGTGAAGCCGCACTGGGCCAGGCACTGGTTGATGTATTGGGCCAGTGGCAGCAGGCGGGCGCGGATGCTCTCGGCTTCGGCGCTGTCGCGGGCTTCGAACAGGATGCCGTTGTCCTGGTCGGTGTGCAGCGTCTGCTCGCGCCGGCCTTCGCTGCCAAAGCACAGCCAGCTGAAGGGTACGCCGGGGTCGCCGCGCTCGGCCAATGCCAGTTCAATCACCCGGCAGACCGTGTGGTCGTTGAGCAGGGTGATGATCTGGGTGATCTGGGTCGAGGAGGCGCCGTGGGCGAGCATGCGTTCGACCAGTTGACCGATTTCGCCCCGCAGCGATACCAGTGTGTCCAGGCGCGGCGCATGGCGGATGGTGCGCGCCAGGTGCACCAGGTCGACCCGTTGCAGGGAAAACAAGTCGCGTTCGGAAACCACGCCGCACAGGCGCTGGTGGTCCACCAGGCAGACGTGGGCGATGTGCCGCTCGGTCATGGCCATGGCCGCGTCGAAGGCACTGGCTTGCGGGCTGAGGTAGAACGGCTGGGCGGTCATGTGCCGGTCGATCGGCGCACCGAGGTCGGCGTCGGCCGCTGCCACCACCTGGCGCAGGTCGCGCAAGGTGAAGATGCCCACCGGGTAGCGCTGCGGGTCGACCACCACGATGCTGCCGACCTGATGCTCGTGCATCAGCCGCACGGCCTCGCGCAGCGGCGTATCCGGGGCGCAGACCACGGGGTGACGCATGGCCAGTTCGCCCAGCGGTGTGTTCAGCGAATACTGGGTGCCGAGGGTTTCCACTGCACGTTGGCGCACTTGCTGGTTGATCTGGTCGAGCAGGCTGCTGACGCCGCGCAGCGCAAAATCTCGAAACACATCCGACATCGAGAACAGGCGGATGAAGGCTGCCTTGTTCAATTGCAGGCAGAAGGTGTCTTCACCGGCGAGGTGCTCGGTACGGGTAGCGCGCTCGCCGAGCAGGGCGGCCAGCGGGAAGCATTCGCCGCTGGTGATCTCGAAGGTGGTTTCCACGCCCGGCTTGACCAGGTGCTGGCGTTCGCCGACCACGCGCCCCTGCTTGACGATGTAGAAGTGCTCGACCGGGCCATCCACGGGTTTGAGGATGCTTTCGCCGCTGGCGTAGAAACGCAGCTGGCACTGTTCCACCAGAAAGCCCAGGTGGCTGTGCTCCATCTGGTTGAACGGTGGGAAGCGCTGCAGAAACTGCAGGGTACCCTGGATGTTCTGCAGGACGGCTGTCCTGCCCGCCTGGCTGTAGGCGTCCTTTTTGCTCATGAAACTGACCGTATCGCTACGCCGAACTATATATATCTATATATAGGTGCCGGCCTTGTTGTTCTCGGCCCCCATGGTCGGCTGGCGGCCGTGTGGTGCCCATTGGACGTAAGTCTATGAGCGGGCTGTGATCAATTTCGCAAGGTGCGGTCCTACCGACTGAGCGGGCTATTTTTTTGACGAGACGACCATGGTTGAGCATGACGACATCCTGAGTGAAGCCGAACGTGAAGCTTTGGCCGTGGTGAGTGCGCCGGTTGCGCCGAAACCTGTGGTGCTGGTGGTCGATGACAACCCGGTGAACAGCGGGGCCTTGAGCTTGTACCTCAAGAGCAGGGGCATCGACAGCATGGTGGCCGATGGCGCGCAGGAGGCGATGTTCAAGCTGCACTACGAGCCGCGCATTGCGTTGATGATCACCGACCTGCGCATGGAGCCCAAGGATGGCCTGGAGCTGATCCGGCAGATTCGTGAGTCGGAGCGGGCGGCGTTGTCGATCATCGTGGTGTCGGGCGACACCGATGTGAAGGAGGCGGTGGACGTGATGCACCTGGGAGTGGTGGATTTCCTGCTCAAGCCGGTGGACCTGGGCAAGTTGCTGGGGCTGGTGAAGAAGGAGTTGAAGCTCGAATAGTGTGGGTGCCTGCTCTGGCCCTATCGCCGGCAAGCCGGCTCCCACAGGTGCAGCACCAGCCTTAGGGCTTGTGTTTTACCTGTGGGAGCCGGCTTGCCGGCGATAGGGCCAGAACAGCCCCCTACAATTTACAGGCCGTTACGCGCCTTGAACTCGCGACGACGACGGTGCAGCACCGGCTCGGTATAACCGTTCGGCTGCTGGGCACCCTCGACCACCAGCTCCACAGCCGCCTGGAACGCGACGTTGTCGTCGAAGTTCGGCGCCATCGGACGGTACAGGGCGTCACCAGCGTTCTGCTTGTCGACCACCGCAGCCATGCGCTTGAGGCTTTCCAGCACCTGCTCCTGGCTGACCACGCCGTGGCGCAGCCAGTTGGCCAGCAGCTGGGCCGAGATACGCAGGGTGGCGCGGTCTTCCATCAGGCCGACATCGTTGATGTCCGGCACCTTCGAGCAACCGACGCCCTGGTCGATCCAACGCACCACGTAACCCAGGATGCCCTGGGCGTTGTTGTCCAGCTCGTTGCGGATCTCGTCGGCCGACCAGTTGGTGTCGGCAGCCAGCGGGATGGTCAGGATATCGTCCACCGAAGCTGGCACGCGCGACGCCAGTTCGCGCTGACGCGCCTGCACGTCGACCTTGTGGTAATGCAGGGCGTGCAGGGTGGCGGCGGTTGGCGACGGTACCCAGGCGGTGTTGGCGCCGGCCAGCGGGTGAGCGATCTTCTGCTCGAGCATGGCAGCCATCAGGTCCGGCATGGCCCACATGCCCTTGCCGATCTGCGCACGGCCTTGCAGGCCGGTGGCCAGGCCGACGTCGACGTTGTTGTTCTCGTAGGCGCCGATCCACTTCTCGTTCTTCATGGCGCCCTTGCGCACCACGGCGCCGGCTTCCATGGAGGTGTGGATCTCGTCACCGGTACGGTCGAGGAAGCCGGTGTTGATGAACACCACGCGCTCGGCGGCCGACTTGATGCAGGCCTTGAGGTTGACCGTGGTACGGCGCTCCTCGTCCATGATGCCGACCTTGACGGTGTTGCGCGGCATGCCCAGCAGGTCTTCGACGCGGCTGAAGATCTCGGCGGCGAACGCCACTTCTTCGGGGCCGTGCATCTTCGGCTTGACGATGTACACGCTGCCGGTGCGAGTGTTCTTGCGGCTGGTGTTGCCATTGAGGTTGTGCAGGGCGATCAGGTTGGTGAACAGGCCGTCCTGGATACCTTCGGGGATTTCGTTGCCTTGGGCGTCGAGGATCGCCGGGTTGGTCATCAGGTGACCCACGTTGCGCACGAACAGCAGCGAACGACCGTGCAGGGTAACGCTGCCGCCATTGGGCGCTGCGTACTCGCGGTCCGGGTTCATGGTGCGGGTGAAGGTCTTGCCGCCTTTGCTCACGCTTTCGGCCAGGTCGCCTTTCATCAGGCCCAGCCAGTTGCGGTAGACGATGACCTTGTCGTCGGCATCGACGGCGGCGACCGAGTCTTCGCAGTCCATGATGGTGGTCAGGGCCGATTCCATCAGGATGTCTTTGACGCCAGCAGCGTCGGTGCTGCCGACCGGGGTGCTGGCGTCGACCTGGATTTCGAAGTGCAGGCCGTTGTGCTTGAGCAGCACGGCGGTCGGTGCGGCGGCGTCGCCATGGAAGCCGATCAGCTGGGCATCGTCACGCAGGCCGCTGTTGCTGCCGCCCTTGAGGGTGACAACCAGCTTGCCGCCTTCGATGCGGTAAGCGGTGGAGTCGACGTGCGAGCCGGCCGCCAGTGGCGCGGCTTCGTCGAGGAAGGCGCGGGCGAAGGCGATGACCTTGTCGCCACGCACCTTGTTGTAGCCTTGGCCTTTTTCCGCGCCGCCTTCATCGCTGATGGCGTCGGTGCCGTACAGCGCGTCGTACAGCGAGCCCCAGCGGGCGTTGGCGGCGTTCAGGGCGAAGCGGGCGTTCATCACCGGCACCACCAGCTGCGGGCCGGCCATGCGGGCGATTTCTTCGTCCACGTTCTGAGTGGTGGCCTGGAAGTCTTCGACTTGCGGCAGCAGGTAGCCGATTTCCTGGAGGAAGCTTTTGTAGGCTACGGCGTCATGGGCCTGGCCTTTTCGCGCCTGGTGCCAGGCGTCGATCTTGGCCTGCAGCTCGTCGCGCTTGGCGAGCAGGGCTTTGTTCTTTGGGGCGAGGTCGTTGATGATCTTTTCTGCCCCGGCCCAGAACGCATCGGCTTTGACGCCAGTTCCAGGGATCGCTTCGTTGTTGACGAAGTCGTACAGGGCCTTGGCGACCTGAAGGCCACCGACTTGAACGTATCCAGTCATTGCTTGCCTCACCTCTGCTCAGCTATTTCGCTTTCGCTCTTCTGTATTAAGCCTGTAGCGCTTCTCTAAACACGGCACCAGTGCTTGCTCTCGTCATCCACGAGCGCGGCTGGGTGCGGCTCGCCAGACAGGCTGGCGGGCGGTTGGCGTATTTTCACAGGCGCCTTGGCAGACATCGAAACGACGTTTTGTAGTCCGCGCCAGCGCATACTACATGAAGCAGCAGGCAGGTAAACATCAGACTCAAAGCGCCGCTCTGCGACCGTGTGGTCGCGTCGGGTCACGCTGGGAGTGGCTATGTTCGCAAAAAACCGGTGGATTGTTCCAGATAAATCTTGAAACAGTACACGATTAGTTCTGCGAACTGTCCTGCGGCAGGTTGCCGCGCCTTGCCTATACTGAGTCGATCCCCCGTATTTTCGCCGTTTCAGGCGACCTGACGCAGAGGAAGGCCCTGTGGATCATCTTGTACTGACCGTGATTGCCCCTGACAAGGCCGGCCAGGTCGAACGCATTGCCCAGTGCATTGCCGACCATAACGGTAACTGGCTGGAGAGCCGCATGTCGCGCATGGCCGGGCAGTTCGCCGGGATCTTGCGGGTGGCGGTGCCGGCGGAGAATTACGATGAGCTGGTGAAGTCGCTGCAGGCGCTGAGCCAGTACAGTATTCGGGTGTTGATCGCCGAAAGCGGCATCGAACCCTCCTGCACCTGGAAGCCCATCGCGATGGAGCTGGTGGGCAATGACCGGCCAGGGATCGTGCGTGATATCACCCGTTTGCTGGCTGACCACGGCGTGAACCTGGAGCGCTTCACCACCGAGGTGCGCCCCGCACCGATGAGCAGTGAGCCGTTGTTCCATGCCGATGCCTTGCTGGCGCTGCCGCTGACCTTGTCGCTGGATGAGCTGCAGCAGAAGTTGGAGAGCCTGGCAGATGACTTGATGGTGGAGTTGAAGCTGCGGCCGGAAGATTGACCCTGGATTGCCGGGGCCGCTTCGCGCCCCATCGCTGGCAAGCCAGCTCCCACAGGAATCGCGCCAGCTTTTAGAAATTGAGCAAGACAGTTGCTCCCACAAGGTTGAGCAGCGCCGCGAGCAATGTGGGAGCCGGCTTGCCGGCGATTGGGGCGCGAAGCGGCCCCGAGTTTTATCCCGATATAACGGGGACGGCCCTGTGGATAAGCTGGGGGCGCACCTCGCCAGCCCAACAAGGCCGAGCCCTCCCGCGATTTGAGCAAAAAACACCCAGTTTTCAGTGGCTTGTGCACAAACCACGGGGACGAGGGTGTGGATAACCTTTGGAGATCTCTGTGCAGGCCACGAACGACGTGGCCTGCACAGTTCTGATCGTTTTTTGATCAGGCTCGCTTGCGCAGACTCAGCCACGCATCGACGCTGTACAGCGCCAGGCCGGCCCAAATGCACACGAACGCCACCAGGCTGCTGGGTGACAAGTGCTCGTCGAACAGCCATACCGCCTGCATCAGCACCAAGGTAGGCGCCAGGTACTGCAAGAAGCCCAAAGTGGTGTAGGGCAGGTGACGCGCCGCAGCGTTGAAGCACACCAGCGGCACCAGCGTCACCGGCCCTGCAGCCATCAGCCATAGCGCCTCACTGCTGCTGTAGAACGCCGGCTGGGCGCTCATTGCGGTGGGGTTCAACAACAGCCAGCCCAGCGCCAGCGGGACCAGCATCCAGGTTTCCACCACCAGCCCAGGCAGCGCCGCGACCGGCGCCTTTTTGCGGATCAGGCCGTAGAAGCCGAAGCTCAGCGCCAGCGCCAGCGATACCCACGGCAAGCTGCCAACCTGCCATACCTGTTGCGCCACACCGAGCGCCGCCATGCCCACGGCCACCCATTGCAGGCGGCGCAGGCGCTCACCCAGCAACAGCATGCCCAGCAGCACGTTCACCAGTGGGTTGATGTAGTAGCCGAGGCTGGCCTCAAGCATGCGACCGTTGTTCACCGACCACACGTAAGTCAGCCAGTTGCCGGCGATCAGCGACCCGCTGAGGGCGAGGATGGCCAGCCGCTGCGGGTTTTCGCGCAGCTCGCGCCACCAGCCAGGGTGTTTCCACACCAGCAGCAGCAGGGAGCCGAACAGGGCTGACCAGAGCACCCGGTGGACAATGATCTCCACCGAGGGAACGTTCTGAATGGCTTTGAAGTACAGCGGGAACAAGCCCCAGATGATGTAGGCACCAAGGCCCAGGATGTACCCGTGGCGCGGGTTTGCGGCGTGCATGCAGAATCCTTGCTTAGGAAGCTAATTGAAGCGACGCCTATTGTAGACAGAGCGAGGCGCGCTTCTAGAACAATTTCAGCGGTTGTTCATCCAGCGCGGCCAGTTGTTCGCGCAGGGCGAGAATCTGGTCGCCCCAATAACGTGGCTGACCGAACCACGGGAAGCTCGGCGGGAACGCCGGGTCGTCCCAGCGCCGCGCCAGCCAGGCGCTGTAGTGCAACTGGCGCAGGGCGCGCAGCGGCTCGATCAGGGCCAACTCGCGCGGATCGAAATCGTGAAACTCGTTGTAGCCATCGATCAGCTCTGCCAGTTGTCCCATGCGCTCTTCGCGGCTGCCGGCGAGCATCATCCACAAGTCCTGCACTGCCGGGCCCATGCGGCAGTCATCGAGGTCGACGACGTGGTAGACCTCGTCGCGGTGCATCAGGTTGCCGGGGTGCAGGTCGCCATGCAGGCGGATGACCTTGTGGGGCGTGCGGGCGTAGGCGTCTTCGACGCGCTTGAGCAGGTCGCGGGCTACGGACTCGAACGCTGGCAGCAGGTCTTTGGGGACGAAGCCGCCGTCGAGCAAGGTGGCCAACGAGGCGTGGCCGAAGTTGTCCACAGCCAATGCCTCACGGTGTTCGAACGGGCGTGCCGCGCCCACGGCGTGCAGGCGGCCAAGCAGTTGGCCGAGGCGGTAGAGCTGGTCGAGGTTGCCGGGTTCCGGTGCGTGCCCGCCACGACGGGGGAACAGGGTGAAGCGAAAACCCTGGTGCTCGAACAAGGTCTGTCCTTCGTGCTGCAGCGGGGCGACCACGGGGACTTCGAGGTCGGCGAGTTCGGCGCTGAAGCGGTGCTCTTCGAGGATCGCTGCGTCGCTCCAGCGGCCCGGGCGGTAGAACTTGGCGATCAGTGGCTGCGCATCCTCGATGCCTACTTGGTAGACGCGGTTCTCATAGCTGTTCAGCGCGAGGACGCGGGCGTCGCTGAGAAAGCCGAGGCTTTCCACGGCGTCCAGAACCAGGTCGGGGGTGAGGGTGGAGAAGGGGTGCGACATGAGTGCTCCGGGGTGGGCTGCAAGGGCTCATGGTATCAGTGCCGGCCCCTTCGCGGGACAAGCCCGCTCCTACCGGATCCCCGCCGTGTGTACCTGTGGGAGCGGGCTTGCCCCACGAACCGCGCGAAGCGCGGCCAGACTAAACGGGTACCCCCAGCAGTACGCTGGAGGGATGGAACTGCACACGCACCTCGCTCCCCGCCTGCAGGGGGTGCTCCACAAGCCACTGCACCTCGGCAAAGGCATACAGCGTCTGCCCGTTGCTCAGCGCCAAGCGCACTTCACTGGGTTCATGCCCGTCTTCAAGTACCTCTTCGACGGTCGCCTTGAGCACATTGCTACCTGCTTCGGCGTCGTCGCGTACGCCCAGCAATTGCACCCAGCCCGCCTTGAGCAGCGCCACCACCACGGTGCCCAGTGTCAGCTCCAGGCGCTCGGTGCTGTCATGGGTGATCAACGCGTCGATCTCCAGCCCGCCGCCCAGGGCCAGGCTCACCCGATCATGCCGGCCTTCCCGGCGCAGACCGCTGACCTGGCCTTGCAGCTGATTGCGGGCGCTGGTGCGCAGCATCAGGCGCCCGAGCAAGTCGAGGTCGCTGGATTCTTCGGCAGCTTCCAGCAGCTGTGCCTGCAGGTTCTGCAGGCGTTGATACAGGCGCAGCACGCGCTCGCCTTCGGCCGACAGCCGTGCACCACCACCACCGCGGCCG
This sequence comes from Pseudomonas sp. NPDC089396, assembly GCF_044749545.1. Taxonomy (NCBI): domain Bacteria; kingdom Pseudomonadati; phylum Pseudomonadota; class Gammaproteobacteria; order Pseudomonadales; family Pseudomonadaceae; genus Pseudomonas; species Pseudomonas sp. NPDC089396. The sequence continues at coordinate 543,799 of NZ_JBIVIC010000001.1, forward strand.
CCGGTGCTGCGCTCGACCAGGGGTTGGCTTGCCAGGTTGTTGAGTTCGTCGATGGCGTCCCAGGCGGCCTTGTAGCTGATACCGGCGGCCTTGGCGGCGCGGGTGATCGAGCCTTGATCGGCGACGTGCTGCAGCAAGGCGATGCGCTGGGGGCGGCGGGCAATGTGTTGGGTGAGCAGGGCGGGCAGGGACATGATGGCGCCTATCTGGGACTGACCCGTCAAGCTTGCCCCGGTTTTGCCGTGCGTGCCAGGCAATACACATCGATCCGGCCTGCCCCGGCCCGGCGCAACAGCTGGGCGATGGCCTGCGCGGTGGCGCCGGTGGTCAGCACGTCATCGACCACGGCCACGTGCATGCCTGCGAGCGATACCTCATCGGCCAGCGCGAAAGCCTGGCGCAGATTGCGTCGGCGCGCCCTGGCATCCAGGCTTTGCTGGGCAGGCGTCTCGCGTGTACGCAGCAACAACCGCTCGTTGCAACGGATGCCCAAGCCTTTCGACAGCCAGCGCGCCAGCATGCCGGCCTGGTTGAAGCCGCGCTCGCGCAGCCGACGCCTGGCCAGCGGTACAGGCAACAACAAGGCGGGCTTCAACAGGCCTTCCTGAAAACGATGGCGCAGGTTCAGGCTCAGCAGTTCGGCCATCAGGCGGCCCACCGGCCATTGGCTGTCGTGCTTGAAGCGGCTGACCAGCGTGTCCAGCGGAAACCCGTAGTGCCAGGGTGCGATGACCTGATCGAAGGCGGGCGCGCGGCGGCTGCATTGGCCGCAGGTGAGGCCGGCCATCGGCAAGGGGAGTGCGCAGCGCAGGCAGTATTCATCCAGCCAGGGCAACTCGTGCTCGCAAGCGCCACACAGCGGGTAGGGCTGCTCGGCCGGTTCGTTGCAGAGCGAACATGAGTGATCAATATTCGTACACTTGTAAACCAGAGACTTTAACCATGGTTGACAGTTCATAGGCCTTCAATGACTATGCGAGCTATCCGTGATGCGCTGGCGGGCACTTGTGCCTCGGCGCCAGCTACAGCCTAAACAAGGAAACGCCGATGAGCGCCAGCACAACTGCAACAACACGTCACGACTGGTCTCTGCCTGAGGTCAAGGCACTGTTCCAGCAACCGTTCAACGACTTGCTGTTCCAGGCGCAGACGGTGCACCGCGCGCACTTCGACCCGAACCGAGTACAGGTTTCGACGCTGCTGTCGATCAAGACCGGCGCCTGTCCCGAAGATTGCAAATATTGTCCGCAGTCCGGCCACTACAACACCGGGCTGGAAAAGCAGAAGTTGATGGAAGTGCAGAAGGTGCTGGAAGAAGCCGCACGGGCCAAGGCCATCGGCTCTACCCGCTTCTGCATGGGCGCCGCCTGGAAGCATCCGTCCGCCAAGGACATGCCCTACGTGCTGGAGATGGTCAAAGGGGTGAAGGCCATGGGCCTGGAAACCTGCATGACCCTCGGCAAGCTCGACCAGGAGCAGACCGCGGCCCTGGCCCAGGCCGGCCTGGACTACTACAACCACAACCTCGATACCTCGCCGGAGTTCTACGGCAGCATCATCACCACCCGTACCTACAGCGAACGCCTGCAGACCCTGGCCTACGTCCGTGATGCCGGGATGAAGATCTGCTCCGGCGGCATCCTGGGCATGGGCGAATCGCTCGATGACCGCGCCGGCCTGCTGATCCAGCTGGCCAACCTGCCCGAGCACCCGGAATCGGTACCGATCAACATGCTGGTGAAGGTAGCCGGCACGCCGTTGGCCGAGGAAGAAGATGTCGACCCGTTCGATTTCATCCGCATGCTGGCAGTGGCGCGCATCCTCATGCCCAAGTCCCACGTTCGGCTGTCCGCCGGCCGCGAGCAGATGAACGAGCAGATGCAGGCCCTGGCCTTCATGGCCGGTGCCAACTCGATCTTCTACGGCGAAAAGCTGCTGACCACCGCCAACCCGCAGGCCGACAAGGACATGCAGTTGTTCGCTCGCCTGGGCATCAAGCCCGAAGCACGCGAAGAGCATGCCGACGAAGTGCACCAGGCCGCCATCGAGCAGGCGCTGGTCGAGCAACGCAGCAGCGAGCTGTTCTACGACGCTGCGTCTGCCTGAGATGGCCTTCGATCTGGCGGCGCGCCTGGCCGAACGGCGCGCCGCAGACCTGTATCGGCAGCGGCCGTTGCTGGAAACCCCGCAGAGGCCGCAAGTGGTGGTCGACGGCCAGCCGTTGTTGGCCTTCTGCAGCAATGACTACCTGGGCCTTGCCAACCATCCCGAGGTCATTGCCGCCTGGCAGGCCGGCGCCGAGCGCTGGGGTGTCGGTGGTGGGGCCTCGCACCTGGTGATTGGCCACAGCACGCCGCACCATGCTGTCGAAGAGGCGCTGGCCGAATTGACCGGCCGCCCGCGCGCCCTGCTTTTTTCCACCGGCTACATGGCCAACCTCGGTGCCATCACCGCTTTGGTGGGGCAGGGCGACACCGTGCTCCAGGACCGCCTGAACCACGCGTCCTTGCTCGATGGTGGCCTGCTCAGCGGTGCGCGCTTCAGCCGCTACCTGCACAACGATGCGGCCAGCCTGGCCAGCCGTCTGGACAAAGCTGTCGGCAACACACTGGTGGTGACCGACGGGGTGTTCAGCATGGACGGCGACCTCGCTGACCTGCCGGCACTGGCCAAGGTCGCGCGCTCGCGCGGTGCCTGGCTGATGGTCGACGACGCTCACGGTGTGGGCACCTTGGGCGCTCAGGGTGGCGGTATCGTCGAACACTACGGCCTGGGCATCGATGACGTGCCGGTGCTGATCGGCACCTTGGGCAAGGCGTGCGGCACCTCAGGTGCCTTCGTCGCCGGCAGCGAAGAGCTGATCGAGGCGCTGGTGCAATTCGCCCGGCCCTACATCTACACCACCAGTCAGCCGCCCGCACTGGCCTGTGCCACGCTCAAGAGCCTGGAGCTGCTGCGCCGCGAAACCTGGCGGCGTGAGCACCTGGCTGCGTTGATTCAGCAGTTCCGCGAAGGCGCCGAGCAGATCGGACTGCAACTGCTGGACAGCCCGACGCCGATCCAGCCGATCCTGATTGGCGACAGTGCGCAGGCCCTGCGGCTGTCGCGAATGCTGCGCGAGCGTGGCCTTCTGGTTACCGCGATCCGCCCGCCCACCGTACCTGTCGGCAGCGCACGCCTGCGCGTGACCCTGAGCGCTGCGCACAGCGAGGCGCAGGTACAGCTATTGTTGAATGCATTGGCCGAGTGTTATCCACAGCTGGAGGCCGCCGATGCGTAACCGACTGATCCTTCTGCCTGGCTGGGGGCTGGGCACCGCCGCACTGGAGCCGCTGGCCGCCAGCCTGCGGGCGCAGGATGCGCGCCTGCAGGTCGAGCTGATGCCGCTGCCGGAGCTGGCCGACGCCGATGTACAAGCCTGGGTAGACCACCTTGACCGCAAACTGCCTTCCGATACCTGGCTGGGTGGCTGGTCGTTCGGTGGCATGCTTGCCAGCGAGCTGGCGCGCAAGCGTGGCGACCATTGTTGCGGGTTGCTGACCCTGGCCAGCAACCCCTGTTTCGTGGCTCGCCCGGGCTGGCCTGGCATGGCCGAAGATACCTTCGGCACCTTCCTGGATGGTTGCCGCAGTCATGCGTCGGTGACCCTCAAGCGTTTTCGCAGCTTGTGCAGCGACGGCGCGCAACAACCGCGCACGCTGTTGCGCCAGCTGGGCGTCGGTGTGCCGGATACCGATCCGCTGTACCTGGCTACCGGGCTTGAAGTACTGGCCAAGCTGGATACCCGTGAAGCGTTGCAGGCCTACGGCGGGCCGCAGCTGCACCTGTTCGCCGGCAGCGATGCGCTGGTGCCGGCCGAAGCGGCCAAGGCCCTCAGCGAGCTGCTACCCGACATTGAAGTCGGTCTGGTCGAAGACAGTTCCCACGCCTTCCTGCTGGAATATCCTCAGGAGCTGGCGGCGGGCATCAAGAGTTTCCTGCATGAGAGTGGCGATGACTGACCTTTCCCGTCCAACCCTGCCCGGTGCGCTGCCGGACAAGCGCCAGGTGGCCGCCTCGTTTTCCCGTGCGGCGTCCAGCTACGACAGCGTGGCGGCCCTGCAGCGCGCGGTGGGCGTGAGCCTGCTGGAGCAGCTGCCGGACGACCTGGCGCCCTCGCGCTGGCTCGACCTGGGCAGTGGCACCGGCCACTTCAGCCGGGTGCTGGCCGAGCGCTTCGCGTCTGCCAGCGGTGTGGCGGTGGATATCGCCGAAGGCATGTTGCGCCATGCCCGCGGCGAACAGGCTGGCGCTGCCTATCACGTGGCCGGGGATGCCGAGCGCTTGCCGCTGCGCGATGCCAGTGTCGACCTGGTGTTTTCCAGCCTGGCGGTGCAGTGGTGCGGTCAGTTCGCCAGCGTATTGAACGAGGCCCAACGGGTGTTGCGACCCGGTGGCGTGCTGGCCTTCAGCAGCCTGTGTGTCGGCACGCTCGATGAGTTGCGTGCCAGTTGGCAGGCAGTGGATGGCATGGTGCATGTGAACCGCTTCCGCCAGTTCGAGGACTATCAGCGCCTGTGCGCGGCCAGTGGTTTCGAGCAGGTCGGCCTGCAGCGACGGGCGCATGTGCTGCATTACCCGGATGTGCGCAGCCTGACCCATGAACTCAAGGCGCTGGGCGCCCACAATCTCAACCCAGGGCGGCCTTCCGGGCTGACCGGGCGCGCCCGCATGCAAGGTTTGCTGCAGGCATACGAGGCGTTTCGTAAGCCCCAAGGGCTGCCAGCCACCTACCAGGTGGTCTATGGTGTGATGCGCAAGCCACGGGCATGAGAGGAGTGACATGAGCCAAGCCTATTTCATCGCCGGCACCGACACGGATGTTGGCAAGACCACCATCGCGGCAGGGCTGCTGCATGCGGCACGGCTGCAGGGCCTGAGCACCCTGGGGGCCAAACCGGTGGCCTCCGGCTGCACGGTCACCGCCAAAGGCCTGCGCAATGCCGATGCCCAGGCCTTGATCGACGAAAGCACGCTGAAGCTTGAGTATGAAGCGGTCAACCCTTTTGCCTTCGAGCCCGGCATTGCGCCCCACGTGGCCGCACGCGAGGCCGGTGTGGTGCTGGAAGTGCCGGCCCTGCTGAACGCGATGCGCTATGTACTGGACCAAGGGGCGGATTTCACCCTGGTCGAAGGCGCGGGGGGCTGGCGGGTGCCCTTGTCCAATCATGCCAACCTCTCCGACCTGGCGATTGCCCTGAAGCTGCCGGTGATCCTGGTCGTGGGCGTGCGCCTGGGCTGCATCAACCATGCCTTGCTCAGTGCCGAGGCGATCGCGCGCGATGGGCTGCAACTGGCGGGCTGGGTGGCCAACATCATCGAGCCGCGTACTTCAAGACTCGAAGAGAACCTTGCCAGCCTGGCGGAACGCCTGCCGGCACCCTGCCTTGGGCGTGTGCCCAGGCTCAAGGTGGCCACGGCGGATGCGGTGGCGGAGCACCTGCAGCTGGACTTGCTGGATTAGCAGGCATCACCCTGGTCTATCAGCTAGCACTAGGCCATTAGGGATTTAAACGGGCCTTTTTGGCCTTGGCCTGCTTTAATTCAGTCTGTTTCAATCCAGCGTTACTGGAGTACTGACATGGAAATCACCGGCAACTCCGCCTACTACGCCGGCCTCAGCGCCATCCACACGGGTCAGAACCGAATCGACCAGGCCGCCGGCCAGATCGCCAGCACCACCGTCGAGCGAGCCGCCACCAGCCAGTCCAGCGACTTTCAGGCCGAACGCCTGCGAGCTGTCGATCGCAGCCAGCAGATGGACCTGGCCACCAGCACCGTGCAGCTGGCCTTGGGCAAGACCGAAGCCGAACTCGGCACGAAGGTCGCCAAGGCGTCCGACGAAATGCTCGGTCGCTTCATCGACACCTACGCCTGATTTCGAAAGCACGGCGGACACCCTTTGTGGGAGCAGGCTTGCCCCGCGAATGCGCCAGTCCAGACAACTTCATGCTGTCTGGACTGGCGCATTCGCGGGGCAAGTCCGCTCCCACAGTCATTTTGAGCACCCGTTTTTCTGAAATGGCATGAATGCCATTTTTCGTGGCGTTAATGACACCACTGCCCCTCCTTGACTCCAGTCGTACTAAACGTTAGTTTCAAACAACTGTTTGACCGAAAGCCACCAAGAGCTGGTCGGTATCAGCGGTCTCCCTACCGAACTCATCACAGAGGTTCATCGCAATGCCTGATTACAAAGCCCCCTTGCGTGATATTCGTTTCGTCCGCGACGAGCTGCTCGGCTACGAGGCGCACTATCAGAGCCTGCCGGGTTGCCAGGACGCCACGCCCGACATGGTCGACGCGATCCTCGAAGAAGGCGCGAAGTTCTGTGAGCAGGTGCTGGCCCCGCTGAACCGTGTCGGCGACCTGGAAGGTTGCACCTGGAGCGAATCGGGCGTGAAAACGCCGACCGGCTTCAAGCAAGCCTACGAGCAGTTCGTCGAAGGTGGCTGGCCGAGCCTGGCGCACGACGTCGCCCATGGTGGCCAAGGTCTGCCGGAGTCGCTGGGCCTGGCCCTGAGCGAAATGGTCGGCGGCGCCAACTGGTCGTGGGGCATGTACCCGGGCCTGTCCCATGGCGCGATGAACACCATCTCGGCCCACGGCACCGAAGAGCAGCAGCACACCTACCTGACCAAGCTGGTCAGCGGTGAGTGGACCGGCACCATGTGCCTGACCGAACCACACTGCGGCACCGACCTGGGCATGCTGCGTACCAAGGCCGAGCCGCAAGCCGACGGTTCGTACAAAGTGTCCGGCACCAAGATTTTCATTTCCGCTGGTGAGCACGACATGGCCGATAACATCGTCCATATCGTCCTGGCCCGCCTGCCTGATGCACCCGCTGGCACCAAGGGCATCTCGCTGTTCATCGTGCCGAAGTTCCTGCCCAACGCCGAAGGCGGTGTGGGTGAGCGCAACGGCGTGAGCTGTGGCTCCCTCGAGCACAAGATGGGCATCCACGGCAACGCCACCTGCGTGATGAACTTCGACAGCGCCACCGGCTACCTGATCGGCCCAGCCAACAAGGGCCTGAACTGCATGTTCACCTTCATGAACACCGCGCGTCTGGGCACCGCACTGCAGGGCCTGGCACACGCCGAGGTGGCCTTCCAGGGTGGCTTGAAATACGCCCGTGACCGCCTGCAGATGCGTTCCCTGACCGGCCCGAAAGCGCCAGACAAGGCCGCCGACCCGATCATCGTCCACCCGGACGTGCGTCGCATGCTGCTGACCATGAAAGCCTTCGCCGAGGGCAACCGCGCGATGGTGTACTTCACCGCCAAGCAGGTGGACATCGTCAAGTACAGCCAGGACGAGGAAGAGCGCAAGAAGGCCGACGCCCTGCTGGCCTTCCTGACTCCGATCGCCAAGGCCTTCATGACCGAAGTCGGTTTCGAAGCTGCCAACCATGGCGTGCAGATCTACGGTGGCCACGGCTTCATCGCCGAGTGGGGCATGGAGCAGAACGTGCGCGACAGCCGTATCTCCATGCTGTACGAGGGCACCACGGGTATCCAGGCACTCGACCTGCTTGGCCGTAAAGTGCTGATGACCCAGGGCGAAGCGCTCAAGGGTTTCACCAAGATCGTGCACAAGTTCTGCCAGGCCCAGGAAGGCGTCGATGCACTCAAGGAGTTCGTCGAACCCTTGGCCGCGCTGAACAAGGAGTGGGGTGAGTTGACCATGAAGGTCGGCATGGCAGCGATGAAAGACCGCGAAGAAGTGGGCGCCGCTTCGGTGGACTACCTGATGTATTCCGGTTATGCCTGCCTGGCCTACTTCTGGGCCGACATCGCCCGCCTGGCTGCCGAGAAACTGGCCGCCGGCACCAGCGAGGAGGCGTTCTACACCGCCAAGCTGCAGACCGCGCGCTTCTACTTCCAGCGCATCCTGCCACGTACCCGTACGCATGTGGCGACCATGCTGTCGGGTGCCAATAACCTGATGGACATGAAGGAAGAGGACTTCTCGCTGGGTTATTAAGCCCGAGTGAAGTACTCAAAAAACGCCGCTCCTAGTGAGCGGCGTTTTTTTTGGGGATTTCAAAATGGCGCAGGGAAAATCCAATAGCCAATGCTGACGCAGTACAACTTGCGCGCACGTGCAGTTATTCATGTTTATTGAATTACATCTGAGTCAGGGTTCAGGCTGGCTCCAACTATTGATTGTCGATCAGTATGAGTTAGCAATTACATTGCCAAATTCTTGAAGCTTCTATTTTCGGCGCTCGCTTGCCCTCTGTGAGCGCTGGCTAAAGGGGTTTCGGGGAATGGCACCCAATAGTGGTGGGGAACTAACACCGGAATTGAGGAAGCGGGGTTGTCAGAATTTATTGACATGATCCCGTGAATGAGTCGGTATAAAAAAATACTGATTTTTTCAGCTGAAATACTTTGTTACAGCTATGTTGGCATTAAGCGCACTGCGTGCGTGAACGATCGGTTTTGAAAATAACCTGAGCCAAGAGATTACCTTGCCAGCGAGGCCTTGCGCTGCCCAAACAACGTTCAGTTGAAGTGGGTGAAGCTGCAAGCTGCAAGATGGATAGCAGATGAGTTCATCTCGACACAGGCAAATAACGGAGCTGGCTACTCCGTGCTGAATCGGGAAGTTCATCATGGCTGAATATCTGAGAACGTTGCGAATCCCCCGCCTGGCCTGCGCGATAGCGATGACCCTCGCCGCTGTCGGCTTGCCGTTCATGAGCGTACGGGCCGCGGACCCGGCCGAGCCCCCTGCGCCAGCGCCGGAAGTCCCCAGTCTGAACTCACTGCGTGGCATGATCCCGCCGGATCCTTCTGGTACCGAGGATGGTCGCAAGGTCGACCTCATGTCCGACTACGTGACCAATCGCGTGGCAGCAATCACGTTGGGCAAGGCCTTGTTCTGGGACATGGCGATCGGCAGTGACGGCACCACCGCCTGCGCTTCCTGCCATTACCACGCGGGTGTCGATCACCGGGTCACCAACCAGATCAACCCCGGCCAGGCCAATACCAATGCGAACGTTGCATCGATCTTCAACAAGCCTTTCACGGCCGCCGATATTCCTGGCGACGTGCCCAGCTACGCCACCCGCTCCGGTGGCAAGGGCGGCCCGAACTACACATTGAAAAAAGGGGACTTCCCGACTCACGTGCTGACCAATCCTCTGGATCGCAACTCGATGATTGTCTATTCCACGGATGACGTCATCGGCTCACAAGGCGTGATCGAGGCCAACTTCGTCAAACCCCGGCAATCGCGCTTCGACCAGTGCACACGGCAACCTGACGGAATTTTCCAGGTGGGCGGTATCAACGTGCGGCGCAGCACCGGGCGCAATGCGCCTTCGGTCATCAATGCGGCCTTCAACGTCCGCAACTTCTGGGATGGTCGGGCCAATAACGTGTTCAACGGCTTCTCGCCGTTCGGCAATCGCGACCCGGACGCCGCAATCTTCGTGACCAATGATCGCAGTGGCGTGGCAGTCAAGGCACGACTGGCCCTCAAGGATGCCTCGGCGGCCTCGCAAGCCGTGGGGCCTCCCGGCAGCGCGGTGGAAATGTCCTGTGGCGGGCGTACCTTCGCTGACATTGGTCGGCGCATGCTCGATACCATGATGCTCAGGGGGCAAAAAATCTCGCCCACCGATTCGGTGCTCGGGCCCGTCTCCAGTGCCCGCCGGCCGACCTATCGCGAACTGATCAAGAACGCATTCCAGCCGCGCCTGTGGAATGCCACGCAACAGGTATCGCTGGGCGGTCAGCCCTACAGCCAGATGGAAGCGAACTTCTCGCTGTTCTTCGGGCTGGCGATTCAGATGTACGAGGCCACGTTGATCTCCGACCAGGCACCGCTGGATGCCTATCTGCAGGGCAACCTCAGCGCCATGAACGCTCAGCAGGTGAAAGGCATGGAGCTGTTCCTGGGCAAGGGCAAGTGTGTTGCCTGCCATGGTGGCGCGGAGTTGACCAATGCGGGCAGCCGGCTGCTGTTCGAGCCTCGTGAGCGCATCGAGCGCATGGTCATGGCGGACGGCCTGACCACGCTCTACGACAACGGTTTCTACAACACCGGAGTGCGCCCGACCTCGGAAGACCTGGCGCTGGGCGCTTCGGACGCCTGGGGCAATCCATTGTCGTTCACCCGTCAATACAACACGCTGCTGCAAGGCGGGAATATCCCTGACCCACTGGATGTCGATGTCTGCACGTTCGAGGCGCCGCTGAGCGCAGCGGTCCCTTGCGACGCGACACTCAAGCCCAGTGTCGGTTTCCGCGACTCGGTCGATGGCGCCTTCAAGACCCCGACGCTGCGTAACATTGCGTTGACCGGGCCGTATTTCCACAACGGCAGCCGGGCAACGCTGCAACAGGTCATGGAGTTCTACAACCGCGGCGGCGACCGGCGTGGCGAAGACGCCAGCAACACCAGCGGTTTCGAACATCCGGCCGTCAATCAGCACAACGGCTCCAACCTTGACCCGGACATGACCCCGCTGAACCTGACCCCGGAGGAAGTGGATGCACTGGTCAAGTTCATGGAGGTCGGCTTGCTTGATCCGCGCGTCGCGTGGGAACGGGCACCGTTCGATCACCCCTCACTGATGCTGCCACAGGGTGAGAAGGGCGATGAGAACTCCGTCGCGCAGGGTTCGACGTCCCCCTCTCGGCCAGCGCAGGACGCCATTTTCCAACTCAATGCCGTGGGGGCCGAAGGTCGCTCCGCTCTGCAGGGACCACTGCTGCCATTCAACAACGACTTGTAACGACACATTGCATCACTGGCGTGTGATGAAAACCCGCCTACCCACAGTGGTAGGCGGGTTTTCATGCTTTGGTACGCAGCGCGAGCCCTGAGGTCCAGTTGCAAGAAAAGCTCAAGCCCTCCGCCCCTGCGGCCGTTAATCACCTTTGTCCTCATCTATTCATGTGCGCTGCCGATGAAGTGGAGGCACAATGCCATTATTGATCTGCCGGGTTGGAGATTACCCTTGTTTCGTCCAAACGCTGTACGCGCTAGCCACTTTCTGCCTTCGTTGTTTCTGTTGCTGGCAGGGCTTGCGGCGGCTTACGTAAGAGACCTCAACGTCTTCTTCACTTCACTGTTCAACGTATTGCCCACGTTGGTGCTATTGCTGGGTGGTGCTTATTGCGCCGTATACCGTCGCCAGCGCGAACTGTTTCTGATGGTCACGGTGTACATCGCTTATTTCCTGCTCGATACCCAGACCGATTATTACCGCGACAATGGACGGGTGCGGGAAGACGCGGCGGTGATCTTCCACCTCGTCTGCCTGCTGTTACCGGCCTTGTTCGGTCTGTTCGGTGCCTGGCAGGAGCGAACCCACCTTGCCCAGGACCTGCTTGCCCGGTTCGCCGTGCTGTTCGCGGTTGGCAGCGTCGCGGTGGCGTTGGAGCAGAGTTTCCCCGACGCCTTGCTGGCCTGGTTGGCCGAGATCCGCTGGCCATCGCTGCATGGCCAGTGGATGAGCCTGATCCAGATGGTCTATCCGCTGTTCGTCGGTGTCTTCATCCTGCTGGTGGTGCAATACCTGCGCGAGCCGAGGCCCTTGCACGCCGCCCAGCTGATCGGCCTGGTGGGTATTTTCTGGATGCTGCCCAAGACGTTCATCCTGCCGTTCACCCTGAACATCATGTGCAGCCAGGTGATGCTGATGATCGCTGCCGCGGTATCCCATGAGGCCTACCAGATGGCCTTCCGTGACGAGCTCACAGGGCTGCCGGGGCGCCGCGCCTTGAATGAGCGCATGCAACGTCTGGGGCGCAATTATGTGATCGCCATGACCGACGTCGACCACTTCAAGAAATTCAACGACACCCACGGCCACGACGTGGGCGACCAGGTGCTGCGCCTGGTCGCCAGCCGCTTGTCGAAAATTACCGGAGGCGGGCGTGCCTATCGCTATGGCGGTGAGGAGTTCGCCCTGGTATTCGCGGGCAAGACCGCAGAGGAATGCGTGCCGCATGTGGAAGCGGTGCGCGAGATGATCGCCAACTATGCCATGCAGTTGCGCGACCAGAACAACCGCCCGCAGGACGACTCGGCGGGGCGTCAACGCCGCGCTGGCAGCGGCGGCGGAACGGTGTCGGTGACCATCAGCATCGGCGTGGCGGAGCGCCAGGCCGAGCACCGGAACCCGGAGGAAGTGCTCAAGTCCGCCGACCAGGCCCTCTACAGTGCCAAGGGTGCCGGGCGTAATTGCGTCATGGTTCATGGGCAACAATCGCAGCGTGGGGCGGTACGAACTGCGTGACCGAAAATGACTTATTGGTCGCTTGATGACCCTATGTCTCTAAAAAGTTGTTCGGTTACACTTGATTTCAACCCCGAGCCGCGGTCCCTTCGGACCGCCCCCGACCCCGACTAGCGAGAGGTTGTCATGGCGGACTACAAAGCACCATTGCGCGACATGCGCTTCGTTCTGAATGAAGTCTTCAACGTGGCCGAGCAGTGGGCACAACTGCCCGAGCTGGCCGAGGCGGTCGATGCCGACACCGCCATGGCCGTCCTGGAAGAGGCCGGCAAGGTCACCAGCAAAAGCATTGCTCCGCTCAGCCGCGCCGGCGACGAAGAAGGCTGCCACTGGGACAATGGCGCCGTGCGCACGCCCGCTGGTTTCATCGAGGCCTACAAGACCTACGCCGAAGGCGGTTGGGTAGGTGTGGGCGGTGACCCGCTGTTCGGCGGCATGGGCATGCCCAAGGCAATCTCCGCGCAGGTCGAGGAAATGGTCAATGCGTCGAGCCTGGCCTTCGGCCTGTACCCGATGCTGACCGCGGGTGCCTGTCTGTCGATCAACGCCCACGCCAGCGAGGCACTCAAGGAAAAGTACCTGCCGAACATGTATGCCGGCGTGTGGGCCGGTTCCATGTGCCTGACCGAGCCCCATGCCGGTACCGACCTGGGCATCATCCGCACCAAGGCCGAGCCCCAGGCCGATGGCAGCTACAAGGTCAGCGGCACCAAGATCTTCATCACCGGCGGTGAGCACGACCTGACCGAGAACATCATCCACCTGGTGCTGGCCAAGCTGCCGGACGCACCGGCAGGTCCCAAGGGCATTTCGCTGTTCCTGGTGCCGAAGTTCCTGGTCAATGAGGACGGCAGCCTCGGTGCGCGCAACCCGGCCAATTGCGGCTCGATCGAGCACAAGATGGGTATCCAGGCGTCGGCCACCTGTGTGATGAACTTCGATGAGGCCGTGGGCTACATCGTCGGCGAGCCGAACAAGGGCCTGGCCGCGATGTTCACCATGATGAACTACGAGCGTCTGGGTGTTGGCATCCAGGGCCTGGCCACGGCGGAACGTTCCTACCAGAACGCCGTGGAATACGCCCGCGACCGCTTGCAGAGCCGCGCTCCTGTTGGCCCCCAGGCCAAGGACAAGGTCGCCGACCCGATCATCGTGCACCCTGACGTGCGCCGCATGCTGCTCACCATGAAAGCCCAGATCGAGGGGGGCCGCGCCTTCTCCACCTACGTGGCGATGCAGCTGGACAGTGCCAAGTACAGCGAAGACCCCACCACGCGCAAACGCAGCGAAGAATTGGTGGCGCTGCTGACGCCGGTGGCCAAGGCGTTCCTCACCGACCAGGGGCTGGAGTGCACGGTGCATGGCCAGCAGGTATTCGGCGGCCACGGCTACATTCGCGAGTGGGGCCAGGAGCAACTGGTGCGCGACGTGCGCATTACCCAGATCTACGAAGGCACCAACGGTATCCAGGCCTTGGACCTGATGGGGCGCAAGGTGGTAGCCAGCGGTGGTGCGTACTACCGGCTGTTCTCGGGTGAAATCCGCCAGTTCATTGCCACTGCCGGCAGCGAGCTGGACGAGTTTGCCAAACCGCTGGCGGCCTACCTGGACCAGCTCGACGGGCTGACTGAATGGGTGCTGGAGCAGGCCAAGGGCAACCCGAATGAAATCGGCGCTGCGTCGGTCGACTATCTGAATGCCTTCGGTTATGTCGCCTATGCCTACATGTGGGCGTTGATGGCGCGGGCAGCCAAGGCGGGCGAGGGCGATGAGGCGTTCTACTCGGCCAAGCTGGGCACTGCGCGGTTCTATTTCGCCCGCTTGTTGCCGCGCGTGACCTCGCTGGTGGCGTCGGTGAAGGCGGGGAGCGAGTCGCTGTACCTGCTGGACGCCGAGCAATTCTGATTGCTGAAGGCCGCATGTAAGCTTTTTCCTACATGACGTGGTGACTTTTCGCCACTGGCCCCAGATTGGATCCACAGTTACTCTTTCTTACATGGACGTTGCGCAGGAAGCGCAAAGGACAGAACAGGGACAACGAAGGATTTCCTGCCAGGGTGGCGGGGCGATAGGGATGTCACAGGGAAACAGTCTGGAGAACCCCGCTTAGGCGGGGTTTTCTTTGTGCGCGTGTTTTAGCCAAGCACATCCAGCGGCGAGGTGCCCAGCGGCCTGGCATCGGCTTCTTCCTCCAGCAGATTGCGCAGCAACTCCACCGAAGCCTGCTGACGCTGGGCGTCACGGAACACCAGGCCAACCTTGAGCGGAACGCGTGGTTCGCTCAACGGCTTCCACAGCAGCCCTTGGTCATCTTCGGCGGCATCCTTGGCCCGCCCGGGCAGGATCGTGGCCAACGCGGTGTGGGCCAGGCTGTCGAGAATCCCCGCCATATTGTTCATTTCTGCCTGAACCTGAGGTCGGCGGCCCTGGCTGGCCAGCTGCTCCTTCCAGATCTGGCGGATCTGGAATTCCTCGCCCAGCATGAGCATGGGCAACTCTGCGGCCTGACGGATGGATACCTTTTTGAAGTCCTTCAATGGATGAGTATCCGGGATGACCAGCTGCAGCTCGTCCTCGTACAGCAGCATGCCGTGCAGGCCGGGCTGGCGCGGAGGCAGGTAGCTGATGCCGATGTCCAGGCTGCCATTGAGCAGGCGCCGCTCGATCTCCAGCCCCGACAGTTCATAGATCTGCACCACAAGGTGCGGCTGAGCCTTGCGCACCCGCTCCAGCAACTGCGGCACCAGGCTCGGCCGTACCGTTTGCAGCACGCCGATGGCCAGCGTGCGCAGTGACTGTCCCTTGAAGTTGCGCATCGCCTCATGGGCCCGTTGCAGCCCGTCGAGCAAGGGCAGCGCATGGTTGTACAAGGTGTGCGCCGCCAGGGTGGGCAGCAGCCGTTTGTTGCTGCGTTCGAACAGGCTCAGGTCGAGGCTGTGTTCGAGCTGGCGAATCTGTTGCGAGAGTGCCGGCTGAGACAATGACAGGCGTTCGGCAGCGCGGCCGACATGGCCTTCTTCATACACCGCGACGAAATAACGCAGTTGGCGAAAATCCATAACTAACACTTATCGAAAAAGCTGGAAAAACGGAATGGCCGCAAGCGCTGCCGAAGCCTAGTCTATCGCGGCATTGCAACGGGTTACAGCGAGCATTGGCTGGATTGTTACCCCGTTTGAAAAACACTTTTGATAGGCAAGGCAAAATTATCAAGTGCCGGCAGCAAGACCGGACCCTGGCCGCCCTTTACCGTGATTGGTTGGAGCCCTGATGAACCTGTTCAACCTGCGCCGCTCGGCCCCTGCCGCGGTTGCCGAGCCTATGCGTGCGCCGGTGATCGAAGCAGACGCCCCGGCACCGTCTCGCGAGCGCCTGATGCCAGGCAGCGCGCGTGCCGATCACGTATTCGTGCGTGGCCAGGGTTCGTGGTTGTGGGATAACGAAGGGCGCGCCTACCTGGATTTCACCCAGGGTTGTGCGGTCAACAGCCTTGGCCATAGCCCCAGCGTGCTGGTCAAGGCACTGGGCAATCAGGCCCAGGCGTTGATCAACCCGGGCGCCGGTTACCACAACCGCGGCCTGCTGGCTTTGGTCGATCGCCTCTGCGAGAGCACCGGCAGCGAGCAGGCTTACCTGCTCAACAGCGGTGCCGAAGCCTGTGAAGGGGCGATCAAGCTGGCGCGCAAGTGGGGCCAGCGGCACCGCAACGGGGCCTATCACATCATCACCGCCAGCCAGGGCTGTCATGGCCGCAGCCTGGGCGCGCTTTCGGCATCCGACCCGCTGCCGTGCAACCGTTGCGAACCTGGACTGCCCGGTTTCAGCAAGGTGCCATTCAACGACCTGGCGGCGCTGCATGCGCAAGTCGACTCGCGCACGGTGGCGATCATGCTCGAACCGATTCAGGGTGAGGCAGGTGTCATCCCGGCGACCAAAGCGTACCTGCAGGGTGTCGAAACGTTGTGCCGCGAGCTGGGCATCCTGCTGATCCTCGACGAGGTGCAGACCGGCATCGGCCGCTGTGGCGCGCTGCTGGCCGAGGAAACCTATGGTGTGCGCGCCGACATCATCACCTTGGGCAAGGGCCTGGGTGGCGGCGTACCACTGGCCGCCCTGCTGGCCCGTGGCAGTGCCTGCTGTGCCGAGCCCGGTGAGCTGGAGGGCAGCCACCACGGCAATGCGCTGATGAGCGCAGCGGGCCTGGCGGTGCTCGACACCGTGCTGGAGCCGGGCTTCTTCGAGCATGTGCAGGACAGTGGCCGCCACCTGCGCGATGGCCTGAGCCGCCTGGCCGGTCGCTATGGCCAGGGCGAGGTGCGCGGCCAGGGCCTGCTCTGGGCCTTGCAGCTGCAGGAAAACCTGGCCCATGACCTGGTTCAGGCGGCCTTGCACGAAGGCCTGCTGCTCAATGCGCCGCAAGCGGATGTGGTGCGCTTTTCGCCGGCACTGACCGTGAGCAAGGGCAACATCGAAGAGATGCTGCTGCGCCTGGCCCGGGCCTTTACCCGCCTGCATGCGCAACAGCATGCCCGCCGCGAAGTATCGGCGTAACACGAATTCAACGAACCGTCTGGCGTTTCTGCGCATCGCCCTTGGCCTGTTTCATTTGGCCAGGGGCGTTTTTTTTTGCCTGTGGAACCTCTGTCTGGCGCGGCTAGTCTCTGTTTAGACCCTTTGAGGAGAGACTCGCATGGACTTCGTACGCATCATCATCGCCATCATCCTCCCGCCGCTGGGCGTGTTCCTGCAGGTGGGGTTCGGTGGGGCGTTCTGGCTGAACATTCTGCTGACCTTGCTGGGGTACATTCCGGGCATCGTGCATGCGGTGTACATCATCGCCAAGCGCTAGCCTGCAGGGCCTCATCGCCGGCAAGCCGGCTCCCACAGGGATCCCACAGTTCTTGAGTGTTGTACGCTTCTGTGGGAGCAGGCTCCCACAGCAATCCCACAGTTCTTGAGTGTTGCGCTCTTCTGTGGGAGTAGGCTCTCACAGGGATCTCACAGTCCTTGAGTATTGCGCTCTTCTGTGGGAGCCGGCTTGCCGGCGATTGGCCGTTACTGTCCCAACACCTGGCAATAGAACTTCCACTCTTCCTCCAGCGCATGCGCCAGGTTCTCGGCCTTGCGCAAGCCATGCCGCTCCTGCGCATAGAAGTGCCCTTCGGCCTCGATGCCGTTGGCCCGTAACGCTTCCAGCATCGAGCGTGTCTGTTCCGGCACCACCACGGCATCCAGTTCGCCCTGGAAGAAGATCACCGGCACGTTGATCTGCGCTGCATGCAACAGCGGGGTGCGCTGGCGATAGCGCTCGGCATCGTGCTGCGGATCACCGATCAGCCAGTCCAGGTAATCGCCTTCGAACTTGTGCGTGGCACGGCCCAGGGCAATGGGATCGCTGACGCCGTACAAGCTTGCACCTGCACGGAACACATTCTGGAAAGCCAGGGCACACAGGGTGGTGTAACCGCCTGCGCTGCCGCCGCGAATGAAGGCCTTGTGCCGGTCGATCAAGCCTTGCGCAGCCAGGTGCTCGACGGCAGCGCAGGCATCTTGCACATCGCTTTCACCCCAACGCAGGTGCAGCGCCTGGCGATACGCACGGCCATAGCCGGTGCTGCCGCGGTAGTTCAGGTCGGCAACCGCAAAACCCCGCTGGGTCCAATACTGAATGCGCGGGTCGAGTACTGGGTAGCAGGCGGAAGTCGGACCGCCGTGGATGAACACCACCAGCGGCGCTGGGCCCTGCGCGCGAGCTGGCGGGTAGAAGAATCCATGGGCAATTTCGCCGCCGCTGTCGTAGTGGATCGGCTTGGGCAGGCTGATGCAGGCTGCCGGTAAAACGTCGGCGCCGCCTGCCAGGATGCGCACCTCGTGGCTGGCGCGCTCGATGGCGATGACGGCGGGCGGGCTGATGGGCGATGCGGCGATGGCGTAGAGGTGTTCACCATCCATGGCCAGGCTGCGAAAGCGGGTATAGGCGCTGGCGTAGCGTTCCATCCGGCCATCAGTGGTACGCATCCCCAACTGGCCAAAGCCGTCTTCGAACCAGCTGGCCAGGTAGGCTTGCGGCCCCAGTGCCAGCCAGGTGCAGGCGCCAAGCTGCCAGGGCGCGGCGGCATGGTCCGCAGGCTCTGCAGGCAAGGCTTGCCAGTGACCGTCGATTTCACCCCACGGCTGCCAGAAACCATTGCGATCGGACAGGCAGTACAACTGGCCTGCAGCGTCGAAGCGCGGTTGCTGCAGGGATTCGTCAGCCGCTGCAATGCAGCGCGCCTGTCCCCAGTTGCCTTCGGTATCACGTGCTCGGCACATCAGCCGCGTGACCGTCCAGGGCTGTGCCGGGCGGTCCCACTCGATCCAGGCCAGGCGTTGGCCATCGCCGCTCAAGGTGGGCGAGGCATAGAAGTCGGCGCCCTCGGCAAGTACCTCCAAGGTGCGTTCGTCGAAAGCGACCAGACGGTGCTGCACCGACTGCCCATGGCGCTCTTGCACGGCCAGCACCTTGCCGCTGTGCCACTGCACATCGCCGTAGCGGCTGGCGCTATCGCCTGTCAGTGCGCGGGGGGCGCCGCCTTCCAGTGGCTGGGTATAGACCTGCTGGTCCTGTTCGTTGACGAACAGCAGCCCGTCGCCACCCAGGCAGAAACTGCCGCCGCCGTATTCGTAGACCCGGCTGCGTACACTGAAGCCGTCTGGCGTCAGGCAACTGGCCTGTTGTCCGTGCCAGCGCCAGACCCGGCAGGCGCCGTCGGCCGGGCGGAACTCGTTCCAGAACAGCCCTTGGTCACTGACCTTGAGCTCGGCGAAGTCGGTGCCGGCGGCGACGGCCTGAGCGGCGCTGAATTCAGCCGCGGGCGATGACACGGGAGTTGCGTTCATTGCGGAAGGTCATCTGTTCAATGGCGAGCTCGGCGGTTTGCGCCTCCTCGCGGGCCTTGAGGATGATGCCGTGGTCGGCCGACTTGGCGCACACCGGGTCGGCCTTGCTGGCATCGCCGGTGAGCATGAAGGCCTGGCAACGGCAGCCGCCGAAGTCCTTTTCCTTCTCGTCGCACGAGCGGCAGGGCTCGGGCATCCAGTCATAGCCACGGAAACGGTTGAAGCCGAACGAGTCGTACCAGATGTGCCGCAGGTCATGGTCGCGCACGTTGGGGAACTGCACCGGCAACTGCCGGGCGCCGTGACAGGGCAGGGCGGTACCGTCCGGGGTGATGGTCAGGAACAGGCTGCCCCAGCCATTCATGCAGGCCTTGGGGCGCTCTTCGTAGTAGTCCGGGGTGACGAAGATCAGCTTGCACGGGTTGTCCTCGGCCTTGAGCTTCGCCCGGTACTCGTTGGTAATGCGCTCGGCGCGCTCGAGTTGCTCACGGGTTGGCAGCAGGCCCAGGCGATTGAGGTGCGCCCAGCCATAGAACTGGCAGGTGGCAAGCTCGACGAAGTCGGCGTCCAGGGCGATGCACAGTTCGATGATGCGGTCGATCTTGTCGATGTTGTGCCGATGGGTGACGAAGTTGAGCACCATCGGGTAGCCGTGGGCCTTCACCGCACGGGCCATCTCCAGTTTCTGCGCAAAGGCTTTCTTCGAGCCGGCCAGCAGGTTGTTCACCTGCTCGTCGCTGGCCTGGAAGCTGATCTGGATATGGTCCAGGCCGGCCTCCTTGAAGGCGGCAATGCGCGCTTCGGTGAGGCCGATGCCCGAGGTGATCAGGTTGGTGTAGTAGCCCAGCCGCCGGGCCTCGGCAATCAGCTCGGCAAGGTCCTGGCGCACCAGCGGCTCGCCGCCGGAAAAGCCGATCTGCGCGGCGCCCATTTCGCGTGCCTCGGCCATGACCTTGAACCATTGCGCGGTCGTCAGCTCCTTGCCCTGCTCGGCGAAGTCCAGCGGGTTGGAGCAGTACGGGCACTGCAGCGGGCAGCGATAGGTCAGCTCGGCCAGCAGCCACAGCGGCAGGCCGACCGGCACCTCAGGCGAGGGTGATCCAGTGTTCGGCACGGGCCACCTCCATGAATTGCTCGATGTCGTCGGCGACCTCGGGCACACCAGGGAATTGTTGTTCGAGTTCAGCAATGATCGCCGCCACGTCGCGTTTTCCGTCGATCAGGCCGCCGATCAGGCCGGCGCTGTCGTTGAGCTTGATCATGCCCTCGGGGTACAGCAGCACATGGCCTTTTTGCGCCGGCTCGTACTGGAAGCGATAGCCGGGGCGCCAGTTCGGCACCTGTTTGCGATCAAGACTCATAGGACGATTCCTTTGTGCCACACCCGTTCCTGGGTGACGGAATGGTAAGGCGGGCGGTTCAGCTCGTAGGCCATGCTCATGGCATCGAGCATGCTCCAGAGGATATCGAGCTTGAACTGCAGGATTTCCAGCATACGCTCCTGACCTGCCCGCGTGGTGTAGTGCTGCAGGGTGATCGCCAAGCCGTGTTCCACATCACGCCGGGCCTGGCCCAGACGGGTGCGGAAGTACTCGTAGCCGGCGGGGTCGATCCACGGGTAATGCTGCGGCCAGCTGTCCAGGCGCGACTGGTGGATCTGCGGGGCGAACAGCTCGGTCAGCGAGCTGCTGGCCGCTTCCTGCCAGCTGGCGCGGCGGGCGAAGTTTACGTAGGCGTCGACGGCGAAGCGCACGCCGGGCAGCACCAGCTCCTGGGAGCGCAGCTGGTCCGGGTCGAGGCCCACGGCCTGGCCCAGGCGCAGCCAGGCCTCGATACCGCCATCCTCGCCTGGCGCGCCGTCGTGGTCGAGCAGGCGCTGGATCCACTCGCGGCGGATTTCGCGGTCCGGGCAGTTGGCCAGGATCGCGGCATCCTTCATCGGGATGTTGACCTGGTAGTAGAAACGGTTGGCTACCCAGCCCTGGATCTGCTCGCGGCTGGCGCGGCCTTCGTACATCGCCACGTGGTACGGGTGGTGAATGTGGTAGTAGGCGCCCTTGGCGCGCAGGGCCTGTTCGAATTCGGCCGGGGACAGTGGCAGTGCGTCGTTCATTCAGCTGGCTCCTGTAGAACAGAAAATGCCTCGCGGGAGCAGCAACCTGTGGGAGCCGGCTTGCCGGCGATCAAGGGCGAAGCCCTTGCCTGGTATCTTCACTGTCCAGGCTGGCCTCATCGCTGGCAAGCCAGCTCCTACAGGTACCGCGTGCATTACAACTCGATGCTCATGCCATCGTAGGCGACTTCCACCCCGCGGCGGACCACTTCGGCGCGCTCTGGAGAGTCTTCGTCAAGAATCGGGTTGGTGTTGTTGATGTGAATAAGCACCTTGCGCTGGTGCGCAAAACCGTCCAGCACTTCGAGCATGCCACCAGGGCCGTTCTGCGCCAGGTGGCCCATTTCGCGGCCAGTGCGGGTACCGACACCGCGGCGCTGCATTTCGTCGTCTTCCCACAGCGTGCCATCGACCAGCAGGCAATCCGCGCCGTGCATCATCGCCAGCAGCTTGTCATCGACCTGGCCGAGGCCGGGTGCGTAGAACAGCTTGCCACCGCTGCGCGTGTCCTCGACCAACAGGCCAAGGTTGTCGCCCGGGTGCGGGTCGAAGCGGTGCGGTGAGTAGGGTGGCGCGGCGCTGCGCAGGGGGAAGGGCGTGAACCTCAAGTTGGGGCAGGCCGGAATGACGAAGCTGCCTTCGAGTTCGATGCGGTTCCACTGCAGGCCACCGTTCCAGTGGCTGAGCATAGTGAACAGCGGGAAGCCGGTGCTCAGGTCCTGATGGACCATGTCAGTGCACCAGACCTGGTGCGGGCAGCCTTCGCGCAGGCTGAGCAGGCCCGTGGTGTGGTCGATCTGGCTGTCGAGCAGCACGATGGCGTCGATGCCGGTGTCGCGCAGGGCACGCGCCGGCTGCATGGGCGCGAAGGCCTGGAGCTGGGCGCGGATGTCGGGCGAGGCATTGCACAAGATCCAGTGCTCGCCGTCGTCGGACAAGGCGATGGACGACTGGGTGCGTGCCGTGGCGCGCAGGGTGCCATCGCGATAGCCCTTGCAGTTGACGCAGTTGCAGTTCCACTGGGGGAAACCGCCGCCGGCGGCGGAGCCGAGAATCTGGATGTACATGGCTTGGCTCTTTATCCGAAAAGCATATCTGAAAAACGACGACGCCCCGGCGGGCCGAGGCGTCGAGCCGCAAGCAAGGCTTAGCGGTTGGCGAAATACATGGTCACTTCGAAGCCGATACGCAGGTCAGTGTATGCAGGTTTGGTCCACATGGGAGACTCCTTCCGAATGGGTTGGGATGATCAGCTACTTGTTGGGATGCCACCTTGCGCAGGAGGTTCCATTGGCTGGGATTGCGCTATCTTACAAGAAAAATTTGTACCGGAAGGTTAATTCTTCGAAAAGCGCTCTTGCAGCCGATGTAATAATCCTAGCGCCAGGGTCCTGCCACCGCGGCTGAATTGGCCAGGCAGAGCCAAGGGGATTGCTCGTCGAGCATCGCATCAAGCAGCTCGTCCAGATCTGTCTGGTGCGTGCTCAGAATAGACGCGCGCAGCGATGCCAGCTCGTCGTCCTGTACTGCGAGGTGCGTCTGCCACAGCCATTGCGCGAGATCGTCGTTGGCCATGGCGGCTGCATCGAATTGCTCGGCCAGTACTTGGCGGGCGCTTGGGTCGAGCGTCACGCCCTGGCGCAGCAAGGTCCACAGATGGTCGATGATTTCACCGTGGCGGGTGTGTGGCGACTGCACACCGAACAACAGGCCGCCCACGCCCTCGATCTGACGGAAGGTACTGAACACCGCGTAGCCGAGTTGCAGCTCGACCCTTAGACGTTGGTACACCGGCCCCTGCAGCAGCTGGGCCAGCAGGCGGCCGCAGGCTTGCTGCCGAGCCGGCAGCGGGCAGAACAGCAGAAGCGCATGTTCGTTGCCGGGGACCTGGGCGTGGTGCCAGCGATGGCCCTGCCACGCGGGCGAAGCGTCCGGCTTGCCAGCATGGCCAGGGCAGCCTTGCAGTACGGCGCCAAGCGCATCGCGGGCGGTCTGGTCGAAGCCCACGGACAGCCCATGCCAGCGGCTGTGTTGCCATGCGTCTTCGAGTACCTGTTGCCCGAGGGTGCCGGCGGGCGCGGGTTCGGCGGCGGTACCCAGTACGGCATCAGGCAGTCGCTCAAGCAGTGCTCTGATCGGGATCAAGGCAGGGGCCTGATTCACTGGCGTGTCCCAACTGTCTGGTGAAGGTACGCGCAAGCTGGCCAGTGCCAGTTCTACAGCGCGAATCACCGCAGCCGGATGCCCGGCGCAGCGCAGTTGCCAATACTCGCCTGCGGCGCTGAATTGCAACTGCAATGAGGCGCGCTCACAACGCTGCTGCAGAGGGCGCAGGGCGCGTTCCAGCGCGGCGTGCAGAGGCAGGCGCAGTGCTGAAGGTATATGCCAGCGCAAGTAAAGCGCTGCGTACTGGCGCGCCGCAGGCAGTTGGTCGCAGAACGCAACAGCTGCGGGCAGAGGGTATGCCTTGGCAGCAGGCAGTGCGTCCAGCAGCAGCGGATCGATGGCGGGCAGTTGCCATTGCCCCTGTTCGCGGCACGGCAATTGTGCGAGTAGCGACTGCAGCGCGTGCAGAGCTTGGCTATCCAGCGCCGCGAACGGTTGGCCTGCACTGTCTCGGCGGGCCAACTCCAGCGGGCTGGCGCTGCGTTCACGGCGCTGCTGCAAGAGCCTGAACTCGGCATTGAGCTGCGCCGGGTCAAGCTGGCGAAGGAACCCGAACCAGCCGTGTAGCAAGGCCCAGGCTTCATCGGCGCTGGCGTCTGGACTTGGCTGCAAGTCGATGTGCCAGAGCACTTGCCCGGCGAAGCCGTACAGCATTTGCGCCTTGAACCCTTGCAGCCGGCCTCGCAGCCGAAGTGCGTCGAGCCAGCCGCCTGGCCTGTTGTCGCTCAGGCAGGCAAGTAGCAATTCCAGTGCCTGTTCGGCGCCATTGGGCAGGTGGTCATGGGCAAAGACTTGTGTAGTCGGTGTTGTCGATAAAGCGGGCGGTGGCAACTGCGCTACAGGCTCTCCAGGCGCGAACAGGCTGGCGGCTTGCCGGCCAAGCTGTTCGAGCGCGTCCAGCGTTTGCGGGCCGCAGAGGCTCAAGGTGATTTGCCCGCCTCGATAGAAGCGTTCATGGAAACCGGCGAGAGCCCGCTGAAAGGCAGGATCCTGCAAGGCCAGCGTGTAGCGGTTGCCGGCATGAAATCCACGCAGCGGATGGTTTGCACCCACCGATTGCAACAACGCGAACTGCTGCTGGGCCTGCGGGTTGCGCGACCAGGCGATGAATTCGGCGTGGATCACTTCCCGCTCGCGGCGCTGGCGATCGATGGTCAGGTCGGGTTCGGCAAGCATCTGGCACAGGCGCTGCAGTCCACCGTCCAGGGCGGCGGGCGGCACCTCGAAGAAGAAGTCGGTGGTGCGCTCGCGGGTGCTGGCGTTGACCTGGCCACCCAGGGCCTGGACGTAGCGCATCAGGCCATCGGCCAGCGGAAAGCGAGGCGTGCCTAGGAAGAAGAGGTGTTCGAGGAAATGGGCCAGGCCAGGCCATTTGGGCGGCGCATCGTGGCTGCCGGCATGCACCCGCAATGCCGCCGCCGCACGCGTGAGGTGCGGGGTGTGGCGCAGGGTGAGACGCAGGCCGTTGGCGAGGGTGAGATGGCGGGTGGCGTCAGGCATGGGAACTCCGGGGCAGGTGTTCATGCTAACCCATTTGTACTGGCAGGCCCGGCCTCATCGCCGGAAAGCCGGCTCCCACAGGAATCGCATCAGCTTTTAGAAAGTTGCTCCCACAGGAGAGCAGAGCAGCGCGGTCTTTGTGGGAGCCGGCTTGCCGGCGATAGGGCCGTCAGGCGTTATGCCAATGCAGCTCCTGGCGCAGATCTGTCAGGTAGGGAAACGCTTCGCGCCCCTGTACCACCCGCTCATGCTCCAGTTCCGCCAGCAACTGGCACTCATCGCGCCCGGCCATCGCCAGCAGGCTGCCATCCGGTCCGATGATGCTGCTCTGCCCGCAGTACTGGATCTCGCCTTCCGCCCCGCAGTAGTTGGCATACACCAGGTAGCACTGGTTCTCCTGCGCCCGCGAGCGCACGGTCACCTGGCAGACGAAATCGTAGGGCGTCATGTTCGCCGTCGGCACCAGAATCAGCTCGGCGCCTGCCAGCGCCAGGCGCCTGGCATTCTCCGGGAACTCGATGTCGTAGCAGATCAACAGCCCGACCTTCCAGCCTTCCAGTTCGACGACCGGGAAGTGGTCGGCGCCGGCGCTGAACATCGAGCGGTCCAGCTCACCGAACAGGTGCGTCTTGCGGTAATTGCACAGGCTGCGGCCATGGGCATCGATCAACTGCACGCTGTTGTACAAGGCGCCATCCTCGGCGCGCTCCGGGTAGCCATAGACGATGGCGATGCGGTGGGCCTGGGCGATCTCCACCACGTCCATGGCCGAAGGACCATCCGCGGCCTCGGCCAGACGCTCGACCTGCTCCAGGCCGATGTTGTAGCCGCTCAGGAACATTTCCGGGCACACCAGCAGCTGGGCGCCGCGCTCGGCCGCCCGTTGCGCCTGGTGGCGCAGCCGTTGCAGGTTGCCGGGCACGTCCAGCGGGTTGGGTGCGCCCTGGAACAGAGCGATGCGCATGCTGCCTCCTTGTCTCAATCGGCCAGGGCGATAGGCCCGATCTCGTCGAACACATCGCCCGGGCCAGGGTTGTCCGGGTGGGTCTGGCCACCGAAGTGATTCATGATACCCCACACCGCGTTCAGCGAAGTCTGCACCGCGCCTTCGACCCAGGCCGGGGTCCATGACACATCGTCGCCGGCGATGAACATGCCACGCTGCTCGGCGGGCATGTCCTGTTGCATGAAGTGTGCGTACATGCGCTGGTTGTAACGGTAATGGCCTGGCAGTGCGCCCTTGAAGGCGCCGAGGAAGTGCGGGTCGGCTTCCCAGGAAATGGTGATCGGGTCGCCGATGATGTGCCCGGCGATGTCGGTCTTCGGGTAGATCTTCTTCAGTGCATCCAGGGCCAGCTGCACGCGTTTTTCCACCGGGTGCGGCAGCATCTTCAGGGCGTCGCTCATCCACGCGTAGGACAGGCAGATCACCCCCGGTTTGTCGTCACCGTTGTCGAACAGGTAGGTACCGCGGGTCAGGCGGTCGGTGAGGGTCATGCTCATCAGGTCGCGCCCGGTTTGCGGGTCCTTGTCCTTCCAGAACGGCCGGTCGACCATGACGAACGTCTTCGACGACTGCATGTAGCGGGTGCGGTCCAGGGCCATCCACATTTTCTGCGAGAACAGGGATTCTTCGCAGTCGATCTGGGTGGTCAGCAGCCAGCTCTGGCAGGTGGCAAGGACAGCGCCATAGTGGCGGGTGTCGCCCCAGTTGTCGGTGACCGCCAGGCGTCCATCGGCGGCACGGGCGATGCGCTTGACGCCGGTGCGCGGCGCGCCGCCATGCAGCGAGCTGAGGCTGGTGCCCTCGGGCCAGTGGCTGCAGCGCTCTGGCACATGGCGCCAGATGCCTTGCGGCACCTGTTCGACGCCACCGACGATCAGGTGCTGGTGATCGTCGCAGTTGGTCATCACCACGCGGAAGATTTCCAGCATCGAGTTGGGGAAGTCCGAATCCCAGCCGCCGGTACCGAAGCCGACCTGGCCGAATACCTCGCGGTGCTGGAAGCTGAGCTTGGCGAACGAGCGCGAGGTGGCGACGAAGTCGTAGAAAGTGCGGTCGTCCCACAGCGGCACCAGCTTGTTCCACAGTGCCTTCAGGCGCGTTACGTCGCGGTCGCGGATTGCCTGCTGGATCTCGGCGAACTGGCCACCGCTTTCCAGCGCATCGGCCCAGGCGTCGGCCACTTCGTGGAACAGTTCGGGCAGGTCACTGGCCTTTTCGGCGTAGTAGGTCTGGCCTTCCAGGTCGATTACCGTGCTGCCCGAGGCAGGGGTCAGCGGGTTGGGGAAGGGCTTGGTTTCCAGGCCCAGCTTGTCTACATAGTGATAGAAAGCGGTGGAGGAGACCGGGAAGCGCATGCCGCCGAGCTCGGCGATGATGCCGTCGGTGCCGTTGAAGGCTTGGGAGCGCAGCCTGCCACCCAACTTCGACGCCTCGTACACCACGGGTTTCAGGCCCAGCTTCATCAGCTCGTAGGCGGCTACCAGGCCCGCGATGCCGGCACCGACAATGGCAACTTCTTCACCGTGGCGCTCGGCGGGAATGCTGCCCAGGCCGGCAGGGTGCTCCAGCCAGTCGTCGAAGGCGAAAGGGAAGTCCGGGCCGAAGATGGTGATGGGTTTCTTGCCGTCGGCGGGGTGGCGGTTGTTCTTGTTCATGAAGTGACCTTGCCAGAGCGGCTGCGCGAAGGGCGGAGCCTGAGTATAGGAGATGCCTGGGGGTCATTTTATGAAGAGGGATGTTCGTAATTAAGATGCAGAGTGATGGCTGAATGTAAGTTGTTTCGTCATAACGACGAAGGTTCGATCGATCTTGACGATTCCGCCAAAGGAGCGAGCTAGGCCGGCTGGCCGCGATCGACCTTGCTGCTCAGAATGATCGACGTGGTGGTCTTCTCGACGCCCTCGACACTGCCAATCTGGTCCAGCAACTGGTCCAGCTGCTCTGGCGTATCGCTGCGCAACCAGGCCACATAATCGAACTCGCCACTCACCGCGCACAGCTGCTGCACTTGCCCCATGCCACTCAAGCGGCGCACCACTTCCTTGCCGGAACGCGGCTGCACCTTGATCCCGACGTAGGCTTGCAGGCCGCCACCGATCAGGCGCTGGCCCAGGCGCACGCCATAGCCGGTGATGACCTTGCCCTTTTCCAGCCGCGCCAGGCGCGAGTTGACGGTGGTGCGGGCGATGCCCAGCTGGCGTGCCAGGGTGGCAACGCTCTCGCGGGCGTTGATCTGTAGCAGTGCGATCAACTGGCGGTCGATTTCGTCGAGGGTGATGGGGCGCGAATCCGGCATGGCGAGTCTCTGCAGTGGGCTGGCTAGCCTAGCCAGCCATAGGGGAACAGGGCAAGGCCGAGTGCATAACGGCCAATTATGCGGCATCATAATGAACCGTTTCAGTGGAGTCCCGGTGTGAAGTTCGCCGACCTGCTCGAATGTTGGAGGATGGAAGTCTCCAACAAGAAAGGGCCCGGACGCCGCATCAGCCTGTTGTTCAATGTTCTGCGACGTGCACGCATGGACAATAAACTTCGCTATCTCTTCGCTTTCCGCCTGGCGCAATACCTCGACGCCCGCGGCGGCCTGGCCCGTAGCCATGCCCGGCGCATGCAGCAGCGCTTGAACCTGAAGTACGCCGTGGACATCGACATTGGTGCGCAGATCGCACCCGGCCTGCGCATAGCCCACTTGCCGGGCGTGGTAATTACCCGGCACGTGACCATTGGCCGCAATTTCTTCGTCCGCCAGAACTGCTCGATCGGGATCAAGACCCTTGGCCTGGAACACTACGCGCTGCACATAGGCGACAACGTCAGCCTGGGGGCCAACAGTTGCATCATCGCCGATCACATCAACATCGGAGACAATGTGGTCATCGGCGCCATGTCGCTGGTAACCCGTGACATCCCAGCCAACAGCACGTTCTACAACCCTCGGCAAACCACGCTGCGCAGCAAAGAGTAGATCTGGGCGGAAATAGAAAAGCCGCGCATTCGCACGGCTTTGTCATGTGCAAGGTTTCCTTAATCGAGAGCCCCTGACAGTACGACCGCTTTCTCGCTGTCTGTCAGGCCATAGGCATTGAAGACGGCGTCATCCAGGGAAGTCTCAAGCCGTTCAATGTCCGCGAGAAGCAGGTTTCGCTCCTGCTCAAGCTTTGACTCCTTGAATCTGGCGCGCTTGGAAGTGATCTTTTCATAGACAGAGATGATCGATGAAGTCGATTCCGGAATGGGGAAATCGGCAAGATTCTTTTTCGTGTACCAGGGGTGCAGGCGGTCATAGATCGCATACTTTGTACGGATGTACCACGCGCCGAACGTACTCCCTGCCAGGCCGGCAAGCAGCTTCAGATCGTCTGCCGAACTGTTTTTGGAAATAGCGATATACAGTGCCTGGTCCACAGCAGCGGGCTCTTCAATAATCGCGCAAGATAGCCTTCTGCCAAGTGTCTTCCTGAGAACGACTTTGGGTTCTCTCATGAACCGCTCTGGGCGCGGTTCGGCCAGCCAGTCGCCGTATGAAATGAAGCTTCCGCTGTAGCAATAATCAAAAAAACCGACATCCCGGCCGCGAATTTCTGGCAGGTAGGTGTCGTTAAGTTTGACTTCGGAATGATAAGAGCGATTATCTTTATCAGCTCTTGTTTGGGGGCCGTCTTGATAGACGGATTTCCCATAACCGTCGGTGCGATAAGCGTGCAGGCCGCGGTTGATATCATACCGCTCGCTGGCGGGAGAGAACGTGTCCACCTTGGCTATGATTTTCTCGTCCGCTTCGGTGTACCGGGGGTCAATGATACCTCGCGCTATGACCTTCGAGGTATCAAGGACAGCGTAGTCAGTAAACACGCCAGGTGCCGATGATCGAACGACAGAAATTGAATTGCTCTGGGCCGGAGAGCCGATGAAGATTGTGTTTTCGATACTGGCTGACTTGAAGACCAGGTAGTCGAAGAACACCAGCGTGTTGACGCCGTTGACTTCAACCATGAGCTTGCGAAGGTTGCTAAAGTTCGAAGAGTTTAGCCACGAGTCTGGGACGATGTAAGAGATGACACCGTTATCTTTGACAAGCGCGTAGGATTTCTCGATAAAGTACTGATAGAAGTCGGTTTGGTATTGGGAATATTTGTAGTGTTCTGAAAAATATTTCTTGTTCTCGCCGGCAGACGAGTAAAGGTACGGAGGGTTTCCGATTAGAATATCGAATTTCCCTTTGAATCCTTTGAAGAACTCCCTGTCCCAGTTGAACGTGTTGACTGACAGTCGTTCGTCCAGTGACAAGCTGTCGGCGTCGAAAAGCTCGTAGAAGTCGTCACCGATAAGAGAATTTCCGCACTTTATGTTTTTCCCGAGGTCGGGAAGTACGCGCATTTTGAAAAGGTCCATCTGGCTGGAAACGACGTCGCCGTTCTCACCCTCAAGCACCTTCAACAGGAGGGACAGCTTGGTGACCTCTACGGCCTGTGGGTCAATGTCCACGCCAAAGATATGCGTGGTCAGGATGCGTCTTTTTTCCGCAATGGTGAGGCGCCACTCACCGCCCGCCGCATAGTAGAGCTTAGGATCTCTGCCTTTGGCGTGTTTTTCTGCGTTTTCTTCTACATATTTCGTGCAGTACCAATTCAACAGGTACTGGTAGGCGACGATGAGAAAGGAGCCAGAGCCACACGCGGGGTCGATGATCCGTAAGGGCGCAGAATCCTTGACTCTCGCATCATTGCCAGACACTTGGTTGGGGGTGCGACCGCTTACCCATTTTCCAATGGTGTTTTCGACGATGAACTCGGCAATGTACGAGGGGGTGTAATAGACCCCGCCGGCCTTTTTGACTTCCGGCTTTTCCGTGATCGTAATGGCGTTCTTGCTATGGCTTATTACCTTGCCAAGGAATTGCTCATAGACTTGCCCAAGGATGTCCGCAGACAAAACGCTGAACACATAGGGGCTGTCGGGATAGTAAAGTCCTTTGATGATTTCGTGCAGGACTTTATCATCAATTTTTAAGGTTAGCGTGAAGTTATCGAGTGTTTCCTGGGAGCCGTCTGCTTCATCAAAGTGAAAGAGGCCGGAGTTGTAGCGAGCGTCCGCTTTGCGAAAAAGATCACAGAGCGCGGCGTAGATGTTCTTGGTGCCTTTGAGATTGCCGAGGGTTCCGTAGGGCTCGATGCCGCGGTCTTCAGCGATCCGCAGGAAGACGATTCTATCTATCGTTCGTTGGACGGCGGTATTGAGTTCTCGAATGCTGAGCGTCTTGTTTCGCTGGAAGATGTTTTTGGCCAGGGCTTCTCGCCATGACTCGATATCATCCAGGAACGCATCATCTACCTGTGCCGTGCCTCTTTTCTTGCGGGCGTCGTTGGAGAATTTATCGAAAGAGCCTCTGAGAACGGACTCCTTGGACAAGATGGAATAGATTTCGTCCCAGTGCTCTACGTAGTCTTTGAAGTGGTAGATCTTGACGCGTGCCTTGCTAGCCTTGTCCGAGGGCTCCGGCTTGATGCGGCAATCGTAAATGGCAAGGTCTTCAAAATTGGACAGTACCGATAGAGGAAGCTTGGCGCTCCAACCGTAACGCCGGAGTTGGTAGGCTGAGGGTATGTCGTCTGTGACCGGGACTGCAGGCTTCTTCGCTTCGAGAAAGAATTTTCTCGCGCCACCAATTCTAAACGAGTAATCGGGCGCCTTGGTTCTTCCGCCTATTTTTACCGCGTCTTCGTGAACGACATCTTTGTAAAGCTCGGCGTACTCGTTCTTGTTGCTGACATCCCAGCCCAGAAGCTCGAACAGCGGATTGATGAACTGGATTCTTGCCTGTGTTTCATTGAATTTACCTGAGCGGTATTCCGTTCTGTTTTCTTCATACAGTGAAACCAGTTCTCTCAGCTTTTCGGGTACGGCCATGTCAGGTTTCTTCCTTAACGCGTTGGTGGTCCTCGGTTACTTTTGTGGGTGAGGCCGCCTTGATGTGTTCGAGATAGACTCAGCTACTTCAGAAAATGATGGGCAGGTGCTCTTAGGGCGACTGCCAGCGCTGCAGCATTATTGTCTAAGACACGACCTGACCGAAACTGTATTTCCAGCGTGGCGATTGGTAGCGGTCGAGTGGTTCGCCAGCCTCGACAGGTCGGGCACGCGCCGGCGTACCAGGGCGACCTGGAAGATTTCTGCGAGTTTGTCAGGCTAGTGGCGGTGCAAGCGTTTGGTACGCGGCACGTTCAGCTGAGGGGAATGCCAGCGCGGGGCATCAAGCGCCTGAAGGCGCATGGCCAGGGAGGCAAGCTGCGCTATCGAGCGCTGAATCTGATGAGGCAATCTCGAAACTGCAGCAGCGCTGCAGCTCCTGATTTGATGGTGGGCCCACACGGACTCGAACCGTGGACCAAAGGATTATGAGTCCTCATAATTTGTCATCCCAGATCATCCCGAAGCGTTGATGGATTAAGGGTTTCTGCCCAGTATTCATTGGTGTTTTTGAGCTTGAAGTATTCGCCGGTATACCGCAAAATTTCGACCGGATGCTTACAAAGTGCTTACAAAGATTCGGGGTGGTTATGGGGCAGAGCAAGCGATTCTCGTTGACGGTGAAGCGCATCAATGACCTGTTGCCACCGGCCGTTGTCGGCGGACAGGACTTCTATTGGAGTGCTTCGCAGGCAGGGCTGGCCGTCCGTGTAACGGCGGGAAAGAAGGCGTTCATCTGGCAAGGCCGCTACTTGGGCAAGGTGGTCCGCATCACCATTGGTGACTGGCCAGGAAAAAGCATTGCCGATGCGGAAGTCGTGGCTCGTCGGTTTCAGGCTGAACTGGACGCGGGCCGTGATCCCCGCCAGTTGAAGAAAGACAACGAGGCCGCAGCCGCTGCCGCATCGGAGCAGGCCCGGCTGGAGGCGGTCACGTTGGGACAGGCTTGGGCCAACTACCTGAAGGACCGCCAACCACATTGGGGTGATACCCATTACCAGGACCATCTGAAACTGGCACAGGCCGGTGGCGAGAAGCGCAAACGAGGTGCCGGAAAGACGGTGGCCGGGCCGCTGCACGCACTGATGCTGCTTCCCTTATCGGAATTGAGCGGCGAAGCCCTGGAACGCTGGGCGACGAAGGAGGGCGCCACGCGGCCCACCCGAGCAAGGCTAGCGATGCGCTGCCTGAAGGCGTTCCTACGCTGGGCTGCAGATGAGCCTGAGTATCGGGCGGTGGTGGCTGGCGACCAGGCCATCACCAAGCGTGCCAGGGAAAGGTTGGGCCGGGCTGAAGCCAAGCAGGGCTGCCTACTGAAGGAACAGTTACCAGCCTGGTTCGCTGCGGTGCGCGGCCTGGATAACCCCGTTATCGCCGCCTACCTGCAATCCCTGCTGCTGATCGGCTCAAGGCCGGGTGAGCTGCTGGACCTGAAGTGGTCAGACATTGATTGGAAGTGGTCGAGCCTGACGATCCGCGACAAGGATGCCAGCAAGGGTGGCCGCGACGGCACGCGGACAATCCCGTTGACCCCCTATGTCGAGCGTCTGCTTACCGGCCTGCCGACGCGCAATCAATGGGTCTTCTCCAGCCCCACCAGCAAATCCGGGCGCATCTCTGAAGTGAACCACGCACTCGACCGTGCCTGTAGCGTGGCGGGAGTCGAGGTCACGCCTCACGATCTGCGCCGTTCGTTCGTGAGCCTGTCCGAGTGGCTGGAGTTACCCTCCGGGGTCATTGCACAGATCGGTGGACATAAGCCGAGCGCGACCCAGGAACGGCACTACAAGGTGCGCCCCCTCGACCTGTTGCGCCTGCACCATGAGCGTTTCGAGGTGTGGATGCTGGAGCAGGCCGGCGTGCCGCTGCCTGTCATCGAGGGGTCGCGATTGAGGGCTGTGCAATGAGCGAGGCGCAGCGATACATCACTATGCGGTTGAAAGTTGCGCGTGCCGGAATTGATGAGTTCAGGTTGCCGCTTGAGGCTGATGGAACACTGCATCCAAGCCTTGAGCCGTTTCGGTCAATCGAAAGCCTGAACGACTTGTGGGATTCATTCTATGGGAAGTTGATCGACGAGGTACCTATCAACCAAGACGAGAGCGAGGCCATGCAGACGCTGTTGAATTTACTGGTGGATGATCCCGCCGGGCCGGACTTGCTGTCTGCGTTGCGAGAATTACGCCGCAGGAATAGACAGAAGCTCATGAAGCGGCTGAAGGATCACGGCGAAGTAGAGGGAGAGCAGGGCAGTGCCGATGATCGAGATACTGACACTGTAGTCCGAACACTCAATCGTAAGAAGGCGCGGCTGAAGAAAGGCATTTAGTGGACAGTCACTTGCGGGAGTGGGTGTCCGTGACTTGGCGCTGAGTGTGTGAATAATGTTGAACCCGTACACCGGATTATTCGGTACTAACGGGAGCAGTACATGAACACTTTCAAGTCCCTGGACGCCATCGAACGTCCGAGTCTCACCACGGCGGAAGCCGCCTACTACCTCAACCGCCAGCCGCAGACCCTGCGGAATTGGGCCGTTCGCAACGATGGCCCTGTGAAGTGCATTCGCATTGCCGGGCGCTTGGCATGGCCGACGGCTGCCGTCCGCGAGCTGCTGGAGGCCATCCGCCCAGAAAACCTGCGCGTATAAAAAAGCCGGACGTAAGGGCGTCCGGCTGTGCCCGGCACTGGATTGCCTCAGTGGTGGGCGCGTCCATCGTCGCACCTTTACCGGTATTCGACCCAGTCTTCGGATACTTCGTGATGAATACCCCAGACCGATATCAGGATCACTACAGGCCAAGCGATGACGTTCAGAGCCCTGCCGGGAAGATCACTCGCTTCCTTGCATTGGGCGACAAGCCGGGCCATCCAACGGGCTTCTTCGTCCTGCTCTCCGATGGCGACATGCTTCTGTCGGCGGCGCATCCGCACAGCACTTTCATCTTCCACAACAATGGTGGGATGAGCCATGGCGGGTGACTGGATAAAGATGCGGGTTGACCTTCAGACACACCCGAAAGTGTTCAGCATGGTGTCCGCATTGAAAGCGGACAGATTGCGGGTGGTCGGTGCGCTCCATGCAACCTGGTGCGTATTCGACACGCATTCGGTTGACGGGGTGCTCACCGGCTACAGCTTGAAAGTTCTCGATGGTGTACTTGGCTGGTCTGGGTTTTCAGCGGCAATGGTCGCCGTTGATTGGCTGGTCGAATGTGAAGGAGGTGGCCTTGCAATGCCTAGCTTTGATACTCACAACGGAAAATCTGCCAAGCGCCGGGCTAATGATAGTGAGCGAAAGCGCGCATCTCGCAAGTCTGATTCTGTCCGCGTTGGAATCGGACAGCTTGCGGACAAGGTGCGGACAAATTGCGCCGAAAAGCGTGACCAGAGAAGAGAAGAGAAGAAAAGAGAAGAAAAAAGCTTTACCGCGTCGACTCTAAATTCTTCTCTAGGGCTTCAGATTGAGGGGGTACAAGAGCGTACAGGGTTATCTGGTAATGCTGTCCGCGTTGCCTTAATTCCCACCAATAAGCTCGAAAACGATGACACGACTGCTGAAGTCAAAAGCAGGTTGACCAGTGAATAGCTGTTTTGAGGGCGGCGCCAGAAAATCCGCATGCTGCTGCCCATCAGGTCGAAGGTGTCTTCACCGCCAGGTTGAAGGTGACGTCGAAGGTGTCTTCACCGCGAGGTCGAAGGTGGCGTCGAGGGTACCTTCACCGCGAGGTCGAAGGTGACGTCGAAGGTGTCTTCACCGCGAGGTCGAAGGTGGCGTCGAGGGTACCTTCACCGCGAGGTCGAAGGTGACGTCGAAGGTGTCTTCACCGCGAGGTCGAAGGTGGCGTCGGGGTATCTTCACCGCCAGGTCGAAGTCGACGTCGCAGGTGTCGTCATCATCTTCACCGGCAGGCCGAAGGTGATCAGGTAGAAGCGTACGTGCGGCGTGGTCGTGATCGGGCTGGCTGCTAAGTTGGTCGGTCAGGTGGTGAGGTGTGCGATGGGTGAGACGCGATACATCGAGTTCAGTGATGCAGCGATCAGGCGCGCGGCGGCAGATGAGGACGTGCGCGACTTGCGCGATGCGAGGTATCCGGGGGTGCGCCTGCGATTCCGCCAGGACCGCCGGCAAGGTACCTGGGATGTGCGGCATGACGGCAAGTGGAAGAAGGCCGGCAACTGGCCGGTGATGACCTGGAATGATTTCCAGGACGCCTTGCCGGCTATCCGCTCGGCGCGGGCTGGCGGGGCGCAACCGACCAGGATGAGCGGGGCGTTGCTCACGGTGGGCGATCTGCTGGCCTGGCATCTGAATCGGCTGCTGAATGACCGGATGGTGTCGGGGAGTCGCAAGGCAGGCTATCGCTCGATGGTCGGCAATTGGTTGCTACCGCGTCTGGGGCCTGTGCTGTTGGCCACGCTCGACCGGGAGTTGGTGGATCGGCTGCTGATACAACCGATGCGCCGGATCTTGGCGCCGGCCACGGTGGTGCACGGCTACCGAATGTTAGTTGCGGCCATTCACGCAGCGCAGGCGTTGCGTCTGCTGCCCAGCAATCCCTTGGAGGGAGTGAAGGTCAGCGACTTCGGCTTGGGTCCGTTGAAGCCGAAAGAAGCTCGTTTGTTGCCGAAGGACGTGCCGGCGCTGGCGGCTGAGCTGGTAGCACTGCTCCCGAGTAAGCCGAGCTCCGCACTGCTGCCGCTGCTGATGCTGGCCACCGGGGCGAGAGTGGGGGAAACGCGGCGTGCCCGCTGGTCGGACTTCGACCTGGGCGCGGCGGTCTGGGTGATACCGGCGGAGAGGACGAAGACTCGGACGCGGTTGGAGTTGCCGCTGTCGCCTGCGCTGGTGGCTCTGCTGGGCTGGTATCAGGGCGTTCAGGCGTGGAAGCACAGTGTCTTCCTGTTCCCAGGGGATCGGGGGCAGCCGTTGTCGTCATCGGCGGCGCAGGAGTGTATCCGGGCGGTGAGTGGTGGAGGATGGTCCAGCCATGACCTGCGCAAGCTGGCACGGGCGGGGTGGGCGCTGCTGGGCGTGGACTACCTAGTTGCGGAACTGCTGCTTAATCACGCGATGCCGGGTCTTTCGGCCACCTATGTGCAGGCGGACCTGTCCAGGCAGAAGCGAGAGGCGATGGCACTCTGGCAGGGTGCCGGCAATGCCGGGGGCGCCGGTCTGGAACTTGCTGGCCTGCTGGCCGGTGTTTTAGAAGTGGAAATAACCTGACCGTTTGGAGTGTTCCGAGCTAGACGGCTGCGCCAGGGAAAGCAGGGTGGCGGCGGTAAAGTGGTGTGTTTTTCGCGGGTTTTTCGAAGGTTTTGCCAACAAGCTTTTCCGTGCGGGTGGCGCGGTGGAAAAGGGCAATGGCGGTCTAGGACGGCAGATGCAGGGTAGTTGGCGGGAGGGGCTGCCACCTCCAAGGCGTTAAATTTCTAACTTGGCGATATACGGCTCTGCGGCGCGGGTTTGGTCGGTCAGCGAAAGGAGCCCGAATAGCGATAAATTATCGCCAGCCCGCGCTAAGGGGCGTTTCTGAACCGATATCGTATTTATCCTGCTGTCATATTTCTCACCAAATCAGGCACTTGCGAGAAAAGCGGCGGGGAATCGCGGCTTTCCCGGTCGAGGATCACGGTGCTCACCTTGTCATGGTGGTCGGTGTCACTGGGTCCATCCTGGTCGCGCCGTTATGCCGCGCCGGTCGATTTGATCGAGATCAAGGTCAAGGTCCAGATCGAGGTCGATGATGGCATCATCACCGACTTCCCCGGTGGACGGCAAACTGACCGGAGGTGGTGCGGGGGACCGCGCCTTTCACACATGAAGACCCTGCTGATGCTGACGGCACTGGCGCTGCTGAGTGGCTGCGCCAGTGTGCTGAATTCTGAATTTGTGCGCTGGGCGTCTGACCCGCACTACTACGACAGGCAGGTCGGCGCGTCGGCCCCGGAGCAGACCCTCACGCCCGGACAAGGCTATACAAAAGCCCCAGGGCGGGCGCCAAACGGCCAGCCGGTGTATGACGCCAGCCAATGCATCGGCGCTGTGGTGAATGGCGCTTGCCATGGTTCGACCATTGGCCAGCCGGTGGCTCGTTGCTACGGAACAATGCTCAATGGCCAATGCATCGGGCCGCAATTCTAAGAAGAGGTCAACGCGGTGACCACTCCAACACGCCAACATCTGCAAGCTGCTCTCCGTGACCGCCAAGCCCGGCTCCTCGAGGAGCTGTCTTGGGGCTTCCCGCTGGGCGAGCTGACGGACCTGACCGGCCGCATGGGCGAGTTATATGCGGCTTTGGCCCTCGGCGGCACCATGGCCAAGCAAGTCAATCAGGCCGGATACGACGTGCTCAGCTCGAGCGGCGAGCGTGTTAGCGTGAAGACTGTCACTAGCCTGGACTGTTGGCAGATGATCCACTTCCGCAAAGCAACTTGGCACCTGGTGGACCGTATGGTGATCGTTCACTTGAATCCGGAAACGGCCGAGCTGAATGTCCTGTACGACGCTAAGGCATTGGAAGCTAAGGCGATAATGTCGAAGGGGAATAGCCTGGCTCTCAGCCGCTTGATCCCCAAGGAGGAATGGGTAATCAAACCGCCTCGCCCTCAGTCGCTGTGCGGCCAGGTGTGGGCGGCATGTGACGAACTGCACGCTCGTGGCCTGCCGTTCACCTTGGCTGATGTGATGACCCACCGGCCGGACCTACATCCAGGCAACGTCAATGCTGAGTCGCGTCGATGGGCAAGGCACCACAGCGTCAAAGTGCCTGGCCGCAAGCAGGTACGCAAAGCGGACTGATTTTTATCAGCTGGCCATCGAGTTCGCCCTGCCAGACATCGGCCCGCTGGACGCTCATGCCGTGGCGGTTCGAGCCACCGCAAGAAGCTCGTCAATGGCAGCTCAGCAGTGTTCCATCGGATAAGAAGATCACGGACCGAAACCCTGCAGAGTAAGAGCCGGAGCCTGTTTCCCGTAGCTCTCCATGCATTGACAGTCGCTTAAGCCGTTCCGCACGCGAGAGGTTTGGCGCGCAGTGATCAAGGAGGCGCTTTTCCTTCTGTGCGACGGGTGCAGGTGTAGGCGCAGGTGCTGGCGGGGCCTGTGTTTCTAAGGTCCATTCGACCTGAAAATGCTCAAATCTCTTGTAGTCCTCAACCGAGACATATTCTTGCAGTTGAGCCTGAAGGCCAATTTTCTCGCCCTTCGCGCCTACGACGTAACTAAACGCGGAAAGCCCGATTGGCCTGCTGAAGACTCTGAAACCATCCTGGTCGACGAAGTGGACAATGATCTGTGCCCTCTCGTTTCGTTCGGCTAGGCGAGGGTCTGATAGGTAGGCGGGATATCCGACGACATTCATGGATAGCAAAAGCTGATTGGACACTACCTTTGTCTTGACCTGAATCTTAAAACCGAGATTCGCGGTGAGGTCTTCAGACCATTCCCTGATGGTCTCGTACTGCTTCGCCTGGCTTTTCTCGTAGCTTTTGGTTCCCCAAAAGAAAATCGCGATCACGATTGTGAGTGCCAAACCCGCAAGGAAGATGCTGGTGGCGAGTTTCGCTGCAGCGAGAAAAAAGTTCTTCATCAGGACGCCTAACTAGTGATGAGCGACGGCGCGGGCATTTTCGGTGTGCTGCGCGAGCATTCATGCGCGGTTATAAAAAAGCAAGCATGTGCCATGTATGGTTATTAGCATCGTTTTCTTTTACGCCGGATGCTTACAAAGTGCTTACAAAGACGCCATAAGCAACAAAGGCCAGCCGCAATGGCTGGCCTAAGTTATTGATTCTATTGGTGGGCCCACACGGACTCGAACCGTGGACCAAAGGATTATGAGTCCTCTGCTCTAACCGACTGAGCTATAGGCCCTCAGTAAGCGCCCGGATTATAACGAGGGTTTCGAAAGCGTGCCATCCGAAAGATCGGATAGTGCTATGCGAAGAAAGCTAGCGGCAAACTCCTCCGGCGGCAGCGGCAGGCTGACGATGTACCCCTGGATCTGCTCGCACCCTTCGGCAGCCAGGAACCGTTGCTGCGCCTGGTTTTCCACCCCCTCGGCAATGATGGTCAATTGCATGCTGCGGCCCAGGGCGATGATGGCGCGGGCAATGGCGGCATCGTGTGGATCATCGGGAAGCCCGCGAATGAACGACTTGTCGATCTTGAGGATGTCCAGCGGCAGGCGCTTGAGGTAGCTGAGCGACGAGTATCCCGTGCCGAAGTCATCGATGGCCAACTGCACGCCCAGCTGCTTGAGCTGGTGCAGCACGGCCAGGGCTTCCTCGGCCTGGCTCATGATGAAGTTCTCGGTGATCTCAAGTTGCAGGTCGCCAGCCTTGAGCTGGTAAGTCTTGAGCAGCTGCTCGATGCGTTTGGCCAGGCCGCCGTGGCGCAGTTGCGCCCCGGCGAGGTTGATCGACAGCGGGCCGAAGGCCTGGTAGTCCATCTTCCAGTGATGCATCTGCCGACAGGCCTGCTCCAGTACCCAATCGCCAATTTGCAGAATGGTGCCGTTCTCTTCGGCGAGATGAATGAAATGCTCAGGAGGCACCTCGCCGAAGGTGGGATGACTCCAGCGGATCAGTGCTTCGGCGCCGACCAGGGCCTGGGTCTTGAGGCTGAGCTTGGGCTGATAGCTCAAGCTCATTTCGTTGCGCTCGATGGCCCGGCGCAATTCGTGCTCCAGGGCAATGCGTTCACTGGCCTGGGCGGTGAGGTCGCGGGTGTAGGCTTCGACGCGGTTGCGGCCTTTGGCCTTGGAGCGGTACATGGCGGCGTCGGCGTTGCGGATCAGCGTGGCAACGTCGGTGCCGTCCTGCGGGTAGAGGCTGATACCGATACTGGCGCTGGTGAAGAACTCGTGCTCGCCGGCCTGGAAGGGGGCGCTGAAGCAGGCCAGCAGCTTGTTGGCGATGGCGCTGGCATCGCTGGGCCTGTGCAGTCCAGGCAGCAGGATGATGAACTCGTCGCCGCCCAGGCGGGCCACGGTGTCGACGTCGCGCACCTGCTCCTTGAGGCGCTGCGCGATGCCTTTGAGCAGCAGGTCGCCGACGGGATGACCGAGGCTGTCGTTGATGTGCTTGAAGCGGTCGAGGTCGAGGAACAGCACGGCGCCCTGGCGGTTGGAGGTCTGCGAACAGGTGAGCACGGCCTGCAGGCGGTTCTCGAACAGGGCACGGTTGGGCAAGCCTGTGAGCGGATCGTGGTGGGCTTGGTAGTCGAGCTTGGCCTGGGCGTGCTTGAGGCTGGAAATGTCGGCGAACACGGCGACGAAGTGAGTGATGGCGCGCTCGTTGTTACGCACGGCGCTGATGGTCAGCCAGCTTGGGTACAACTCGCCGTTCTTGCGTTTGTTGTAGATCTCGCCCTGCCAGTGGCCCTCGGCGGTGAGCTGGTGCCACATGGCGGCGTAGAAGGCGCTGTCATGCTGGCCGGAGGAGATTAAGCGCGGGGTTTGCCCGAGTGCCTCGATTTCGCTGTAGCCGGTGATTTCGCTGAACGCGCGGTTGACGGCACTGATGCGCTGGTCGATGTCGGTGATCAGCACACCTTCGGCCGTGTTTTCGAACACGGTGGCAGCCAGCTGCAATTTCTCTTGCATCAGGTGGCGCTCGGTAATGTCGCGGGCGATGGTCAGCATGCAATCGACCCCGCCAATCGGAAGAGGCCTTGCGGACAGCTCGCACAGGCGTATCTGCCCGTCGCTGCGGCGGATATGGCAGCTGAAATCGCGCACGAAGCCATCGCGGGCCAGTTGGTCGATCATGCGCTTGCGTTCATTGAGGTCGACCCAGATCCCCAGGTCGAAAGATGTCTGGTCGATCGAGGGATTGAGTTCATAGCCGGTCAGGCGACAGAAGCCTTCGTTGACCTCGACCAGCAAGCCATCGCTCTGACGCGACAGCAACAGACCGTCGGGGGAGGCATGGAAGGCCTTGGCGAACTTCTCTTCGGAAATTTGCAATTGTTGCTGGGTTTCTTTCAGCTGACTGATGTCACGCACCGCCACGACGAAGGCCAAGGTGCCGTCCAGTTCGAAGGTTTCTGCAGAAGTCAGGCCGATGAACAGCTGGCCATTGCTGCGGCGGTAGCTCATTTCCAGATTGCGGATGCCGCCCTGATGCAGGCGCTCGAGCAGGTTTGGGCCGGCCCCTCGCTCGCCCCAGAGATCCAGCTCGGTCGCGGTACGGCCTATGACCTGGCTTGGGCTAAGGCCGATCTGTTCTTCGAAGGCTTCGTTGACTTCCAGCAGGCAGCCGTCGCTATGGCGGGCGATCAGCAGAATATCGGGGCATTGCTGGAACACCGAGGCGAACTTCTGCTCGGACAGGCGCAGGGCGTCCTCGGTGCGCTTGGTTTCGCTGATATCGATCATCAGCCCGCGCATCACCGGCCGGTGGCCGTGTTCGATCATGCTGACGATATTGCGCACCCAAAGGGCCTGGCCGTCGGCGCCAATCACCCGGTAATCGAGGCTGTGGTCGCGCCCGGCAGCCGTTTCGCTTTCGCAGAAGGCCTGGGCCCACAACGCGTCCTCGGGGTGCAGGATGCTGCGCCAGAAGCCGGCTTTGAGCCAATCGTGCAAGGGATAGCCGAGCAAGTCTTCGGCATGGGGCGACACGTAGCTGTAGGTGAAATCGTTGGCGTCGGCTTCCCAGGCGATCGCCGACAGGCTCTCGATCAGGCCCCGGTAGTGGTACTCGCTGCTGCGCAGCTCCTGTTCCAGCGCGATGCGCCGGGAAATCTCCGAGCTGAGCCGGCGGTTGATGCGGATGACCACGGCCAGAATGGCCACCAGCAGCAGGACGGCGGGCAGGCCGTACATCAGCACGTCGCGCCAGAAGCTGCGCTGGTCTACCACGTTGCCGACCCAGCGTTGCTGGATCTGGTTGATTTCGTCGCTGGACATGTCGGCCATGACCTTGTCGAGGATGCCGACCAATATCTTCTTGTCGCGCGGAGCGGCCATGGCCAATTGGTAGCGATAGGGTGTTTCGCCGCTGACGTACAAGCCGTCGAGCTTGAGCTGGCGCAGGCTCCAGATGCTCGAAGCGAGGTCGCCGACTACCGCATCCACTTCGTCGGTGGCCAGTGCCTGCAGGGTCGAGCTGACATTGGGCATGGCCACGAGGTTCAGGTCGGGGTGATGGGTGCGCAGCAGCTCGTGGGGGGCGTAGTTTTCCACCACGGCGATCTTCAGGCCGTAAAGGTCCTTCAGGGTGCGTGGTTGCGGGCCGCCATCATGGGCCAGGATGACGATCGGGAAGTCCAGGTAGGGGCGGGTGAAGGCCAGGTAGCCTTGGCGCTCCGGCGTAGACATGATGCCAGGCAACAGGTCGATGCGGTTTTCCCGCGCCTGCTGGAGGACCTCGGTCCAGCTGCTGGGCTCGACCGGCTTGAGCGATACACTCAGGCGTTCCTGGAGCAAGGCGATGTAATCGGCGGCCAATCCCTGGTACCGGCCCTCCTGGTCACGAAACTCGAATGGTGGCCATGAGGCGTCGACGCCCAGCTTCAGCTGCGGGTGGGCAGCAAGCCAGGTTTTTTCCTCGTCTGTCAGGGTCAGGGCGCCGGCCGTTGTGTTCCACAGGGTCAGGAGCAGCAACAGAATGGCCGGCATCGGCGGCATATCGGCCTCGCATTCAGGTGGTCTGAAGTCGAGTGTAGACGGGCATTTGGCCCGGTGGGGTAGCGAGTGGCCACGACGAGCCTTTATCCCAAAAGAAAAACCCCGGCCTGGGCCGGGGTTCGTCATCACTCGTCGAGGAAGGAGCGCAGATGCTCGCTGCGAGTCGGGTGGCGCAACTTGCGCAACGCCTTCGCTTCGATCTGACGGATCCGCTCACGGGTCACGTCAAACTGCTTGCCCACCTCTTCGAGGGTGTGGTCGGTGTTCATGTCGATACCGAAACGCATGCGCAGCACTTTGGCTTCACGTGCGGTCAGGCCCGAGAGCACGTCGCGGGTCGCTTCCTTGAGGCTTTCGACCGTGGCCACGTCGATCGGGGACTGCATGGTCGAGTCCTCGATGAAGTCGCCCAGGTGCGAATCTTCGTCGTCACCGATCGGTGTTTCCATGGAGATCGGCTCTTTGGCGATCTTCAATACCTTGCGGATCTTGTCCTCAGGCATTTCCATGCGCTCACCGAGCTCTTCCGGGGTCGGTTCACGGCCCATTTCCTGCAGCATCTGGCGGGAAATTCGGTTGAGCTTGTTGATCGTCTCGATCATGTGCACCGGGATACGGATGGTGCGCGCCTGGTCGGCGATCGAGCGGGTGATCGCCTGGCGGATCCACCAGGTGGCGTAGGTCGAGAACTTGTAGCCGCGACGGTATTCGAACTTGTCCACCGCCTTCATCAGGCCGATGTTGCCTTCCTGGATCAGGTCGAGGAACTGCAGGCCGCGGTTGGTGTACTTCTTGGCGATGGAGATCACCAGACGCAGGTTCGCCTCGACCATTTCCTTCTTGGCGCGGCGGGCTTTCGCCTCACCGATGGACATGCGACGGTTGATTTCCTTGATCTCGGCGACAGTCA
Source organism: Pseudomonas sp. NPDC089396 (assembly GCF_044749545.1). Classification (NCBI taxonomy): domain Bacteria; kingdom Pseudomonadati; phylum Pseudomonadota; class Gammaproteobacteria; order Pseudomonadales; family Pseudomonadaceae; genus Pseudomonas; species Pseudomonas sp. NPDC089396. The sequence goes on from NZ_JBIVIC010000001.1 coordinate 588,280, forward strand.
GGCCGGTCTCGGTCTCGAGGTCGATCAGCTTCTGCTGGCAAGCAACGATGGCGGCGTCCTTTTCACCCAGGGCGGCTGCCCACTTGGTGCTGCGCTTGGCCAGGTCACCGCTCCAGGTCTGGTCGGTTTCGTTGCTCGGGAACAGGCGCAGGAAGTCGGCACGCGGCATGCGCGCATCACGGACGCACAGTTGCATGATCGCGCGCTCTTGCTGACGCAGGCGACTCAGGGCATCACGTACACGCTCTACCAGTACGTCGAACTGCTTGGGCACCAGCTTGATCGGCATGAACAGATCGGCCAGTGCCTGCATGGCACCGATGCTTTCGGCATGGCTGCGGCCATGCTTTTTCAGCACCTTGAGGGTGACAGCGAGCTGGTCGGAGACTGCACCGAAACGCTGGGCTGCGACGACTGGGTCCGGACCGCTTTCGGCCTCTTCCTCGTCATCACTGCTTTCTTCGCTTTCTTCTTCGTCGTCGGACTCTTCCTTCGCAGCCGCGGCCTTGGCACCAGGAATCGGCACCTCTTCGGTCGGGGCGGCGATGTTGTCGTCAGGGTCGATGTAACCGCTGAGAACATCCGACAGACGGCCACCTTCGGTGGTGACGCGGTCATATTCGCCGAGGATATAGTCGACAGTACCCGGGAAGTGGGCGATGGCACCCATCACCTCGCGAATGCCTTCCTCGATACGCTTGGCGATTTCGATTTCGCCTTCGCGGGTCAGCAGCTCGACGGTACCCATTTCGCGCATGTACATGCGCACCGGGTCGGTCGTGCGGCCGATATCGGTTTCAACTGCCGCCAACGCAGCAGCGGCTTCTTCGGCCGCGGCTTCGTCGGTGTCGGCTTCCGCCAACAGAAGGGCATCCGCATCCGGAGCACTCTCGAATACGTTGATCCCCATGTCGTTGATCATGCGGATGATGTCTTCCACCTGTTCCGGATCTGAAATATCCTCAGGCAGGTGGTCGTTGACCTCCGCGTAAGTCAGGTAGCCCTGCTCACGACCGCGGGTGATCAACTCTTTGATACGAGACTGCTGTTGCGCTTTTCCGGACATAACACCCTATCCACTGAAGGTCTTGGCGGGCAAAAAACAAGCCGAGGATTATACCCGAGCATGGGCCTCACGCGCCAGATGAGGTCGGCGTTTGTGCGGGAACATTCCGGCTCAGCAGGGCGAGAAGCTGTGATTTTTCCTCGCCGGTCAATTCGCTTTGACGTGCTTTTCTGAGCAGTTGTTCCAGGCTGCGCTCGCGTTGGCGGGCGGACAAGCTAGTTATAGTGTCGAAAAACTGTTGTTCAAGGTTGTCGGCTACGATCAGCCATTCCTTTTCTGCCAAGGCCCGCAACAGGCGACCTTGTTCGGTGCCGTGCCAGCGTGCAATCAGCTGCATTGAGCTTAGTCCAGGATTTTTCTGAGCGGCTTCGATCAATGCCACCAGCAGCTGGCTGTAAAGGTGTTCTTCGTCGGCAAAATGGCTGGCGTCCTCGACTTTGCCGGCCAGCAGCGGGTGGTGCAGCAAGGTGCGCAGGGCGGCCAGGGTCGGCGGTTCCACCGGCGCTGGGGTGCGTGGCGGCGCTTCGTCGCGCTGTTGCCACGGCTTGCCACCTTTGCGGTTCTTGTCCCAGGGCTTGTCGCTCCACGGTTTCTTGCCGCCACCCTTGTTCGGCTTCCACTGCTGTTCCTGCTGCGCCGGGGCGTAGTCGTGCACCGGCATGTCGCCGTAGTCCGGGGTGTAGCTGGCCATCGCGTCGTAGTCGAAGCCGGGGTCATAGTCCGGCACGCTGCTGGCGGCGGGGGCGTGTTGGGCCAGCTGCTCGACCTGCTGCGGATCGAGGCCGGTGATTTCCTTCAGGCGATTGCGCATCAACTGGCGCAGGTTGGCGCCGGGAATTTTTTCGATCAACGGTGCGGCCAGGGTCGCCATATGCGCCTTGCCTTCCAGCGAACGAGGGTCGGCCTCGACGCTCAACTGCTCGAAAAAGTAGTCAGCCAGAGGTTGGGCGTGCTGATTGATGCGTGCCATGAAGGCATCGGTGCCTTCGGCGCGCACCAGGCTGTCGGGGTCTTCGCCTTCGGGCAGGAACAGAAAGCGCGCCCGACGCCCGTCCTGCAGGGCCGGCAGGGCCGATTCGAGGGCGCGCCATGCCGCCTTGCGCCCGGCCTGGTCGCCGTCGAAACAGAACAGCACGCTGGGCACCACGCGGAACAGGCGCTTGAGGTGTTCTTCGCTGGTCGCGGTGCCGAGGGTGGCCACAGCGTTGCGCAGGCCCTGCTGGGCCAGAGCGATGACGTCCATGTAGCCTTCGACGACGATGATCTCGTCGAGGTTTCGGTTGTGCTTGCGTGCCTCGTATAACCCGTAGAGCTCCTGGCCCTTGTGGAACACCGGGGTTTCCGGCGAGTTGAGGTACTTGGGCTTGTCGTCGCCGAGCACCCGGCCACCAAAGGCGATGATGCGCCCGCGGCTGTCGCGGATCGGGAACATCACCCGATCGCGGAAGCGGTCGTAGCGCTTGCCGCTTTCGGCGTTCTCGATCAACAGGCCGGCATCGATCATCACCTTCTGTTGCAGGGTGTCGGCGCCCAGGTGCTTGAGCAGGTTGTCCCAGCCCGGCGGGGCGAAGCCCAGGCCGAAGTCGCGGGCGATTTCGCCTGACAGGCCACGGCCCTTGAGGTACTCCACCGCTGCTTTGCGGGTGGGGTGGCTGCGCAGCGCCTGGCGGTAGAATTCGGCGGCGGCATCCAGCAGGGGGTAGAGCGGCGAGTCGGTTGGCTGGCGCGGTTTCTGCCCGCGTCGACCCTCCTCGCGAGGTACTTCCATGCCGGCGGCGCGCGCCAGTTCCTCGACGGCCTGGGGAAAGTCCAGGTTGTCGTGGTCCATGACGAAGCCCAGGGCGTTACCGCCGGCACCGCAGCCAAAGCAGTAATAGAACTGCTTGTCCGGGCTGACCGTGAAGGAGGGGGTCTTCTCCTTGTGGAACGGGCAGCAGGCGGAGTAGTTCTTGCCGGTCTTTTTCAGCTGGACACGTGAACTCACCACGTCGACGATGTCGAGGCGGTTGATCAGGTCGTCAATGAAGCTTTGGGGAATCAGCCCGGCCATGGCAGTCTCGTCATCTGGCAACTGGCAAGTCTAATCGCTAGCGCGCCGGTTGGGGGGAGTGCTGCTAGGGGAAGTGCGAGGGAATGTGTGCTCGTCGGTAGCCACCAAAGTTGCCGGGGGCTCGTCAGTCAGGACGTGCACGGCTGGTCGAAGACCAGTACTGACGCGTTGAAGCGGTTGTCCACTACGAGTTGCGGCGGACGCCTTGGGCTAGCTGCTCAAGGTTGAAACAAACCGCTGCCATCGGCCCGGCGGTGAGCCGGGCAGGGCAGAAGCTTTGCGTTGAACGTCTGTATTAGTACAGACGAACGGCGCGGCGCTGTTCGCGCTGAACTTTCTTGGCGTGACGCTTAACAGCAGCAGCTGCTTTGCGCTTACGCTCTGCGGTCGGCTTCTCGTAAAACTCGCGGCTACGAACTTCAGCCAGTACACCGGCTTTTTCGCAGGAGCGCTTGAAACGACGCAGAGCTACGTCGAAGGGTTCGTTCTCTTTAACTTTGACGGCTGGCATCCAGGGCTACCTTAATTCATTACCGGGGTAGACGTGCTCCTGGCAAAACAAAGGTGTGCTGGAGAACGTCGGTTTTCAAGGGTTGCGGATGTTAACCCTTAGCACGCCGGAATGCAAAGCCTCTGATCGAAAACCGCTGGTCGGCACCCGGCACGGGGACTATCATGCGCGGCTTCGAAATCAGCCCCCACAAGGGACGAGCCCATGCTAGTACTGGGATTGGAAACATCCTGCGACGAAACCGGCGTCGCATTATACGACAGTGAGCGCGGTTTGTTAGCCGATGCGCTGTTCAGCCAAATTGACCTGCACCGTGTGTTTGGCGGGGTCGTGCCCGAGCTTGCGTCGCGGGACCATGTCAAACGCATGTTGCCGCTGATCCGTCAGGTATTGGACGAGGCCGGCTGCGTGGCCACCGAGATCGACGCCATCGCCTACACCGCGGGTCCTGGCCTGGTCGGGGCGTTGCTGGTCGGCGCCTCGTGCGCCCAGGCCCTGGCGTTCGCCTGGGATATCCCGGCGATCGGTGTGCACCATATGGAAGGTCATTTACTGGCGCCGATGCTGGAGGAAAACCCTCCGCAGTTTCCGTTCGTCGCTTTGTTGGTGTCTGGCGGGCATACCCAGCTGGTGCGCGTCGATGGAATCGGCCAGTACGAGCTGCTGGGCGAGAGCCTCGACGACGCCGCTGGTGAGGCATTCGACAAGACTGCCAAGCTGATGGGCCTGAATTACCCCGGCGGCCCGGAAATCGCTCGCCTGGCCGAACAGGGTGTGCCTGGACGCTTCGTGTTCCCGCGGCCGATGACCGATCGCCCGGGCCTTGAGTTCAGCTTCAGTGGCCTCAAGACATTCGCCCTCAACACCTGGCAACAGTGCCGCAATGCTGGCGACGACAATGAGCAAACCCGTTGCGACGTGTCCCTGGCGTTCCAGCAGGCGGTGGTGGAGACTCTGACCATCAAGTGCAAGCGCGCCCTGAAGCAGACAGGCCTCAAGCGCCTGGTGATCGCCGGTGGTGTGAGCGCCAACAAGGCGTTGCGTGCATCCCTGGAGGACATGCTCGCCGGTATCAAAGGCAACGTGTACTACGCTCGCCCCCAGTTCTGCACCGACAACGGCGCGATGATCGCCTATGCCGGCTGCCAGCGCTTGTTGGCCGGGCAGCAGCAAGACCTGGCGATCAGCGTGCAGGCGCGCTGGCCGATGGAGCAGTTGCCCCCGCTGTGAAGGGCGTCAGAAGTGCCGCTCGCGTCCGGCGAACAGGTCGCGCAGGTTGTTGCGGTGGCGCCAGACGATCATCAGTGTGAGCACGCTGATCGGCAGCAAGGCCTCAGGCTCGCGCCAGGCCAGCAATGGCAGGGTCAGAGGCGTGGCGATCAGCGCTGCCAGCGAACTGGTGCGGGTGAGGTAGAAGGTCAGCAGCCAGGCACCGATGGCCAGCAGCGCGGCAGGGAAGTACAGGCCCATGAGCATGCCGGCTGCAGTGGCCACGCCCTTGCCGCCCTGGAAGTGGAAGTACACTGGGAACAGGTGACCGAGTACCGCGCAGATGCCGACCCAGGCTTGTTCCTGCAAGTCGAGCCCGACCAGGCGCGCGAGCAACACCGGCAACAAGCCCTTGCACAGGTCACCGAGCAAGGTCAGGATCGCCAGCTTGCGGCCTGCCAGGCGTAGCATGTTGGTGGCGCCGGCATTGCCCGAACCGCTGGAACGCGGGTCCGGGCTGCCCGAAAGGCGGCTGAGGACGATGGCGAAGGACAGTGAGCCGAGCAGGTAGGCAAGCAGCGCCAGTAACCAAAACATGCTAACTATTCCGGGCGAGGACGCCCTGATTCTAACGGCGCCAGTCGCCCTTGTCGTGCTGTGGAGAGAAGTGCTTGGACAGAGTGTTCATCGAAGGCCTGGAAGTCGACACCGTCATTGGTGCCTATGACTGGGAACGGGATATTCGCCAGTGCCTGCGCCTGGACCTGAGTTTCGCCTGGGACAATCGCCCAGCTGCGGCTGGAGATGATCTGAGCCTGGCGTTGGACTACGCCAGCGTTTCGTCGCGTATCCAGGCCTTTGCCGAGCAGGCGCGCTTCGAGCTGGTGGAAACCTTTGCCGAACGCTTGGTGGCGACGCTGATGGAAGAATTCCACATCCCTTGGGTACGGCTGAAGCTGACCAAGCCGGGCGCAGTCCCCGCAGCCCGCGGTGGTGTTGGTGTGGAGATCGAGCGCGGATGCCTTTGAGCACGGTTTACCTGGGCCTTGGCAGCAATATCGACCGCCACAGGCACCTGTGCGCCGGGCTCGATGCCTTGGCCGCCATACTCACTGACATGCGCTGTTCTCCGGCCTTCGAGAGCCAGGCGGTAGGGATCAAGAGTGGCCCGTTCATCAACTTCGTGGTGACGGGCAAGACCGACCTGCCGCTGATGGAGCTGGACCGCCGCCTCAAGTTCATCGAGGCTGACAACGGCCGATATGCCCCGGATCGCAAGGGTTTGCCGCTGGATATCGATGTGCTGATGTATGACGATCTGCACGGTACCTACGATGGGTTGGTGTTGCCCAGGGCCGAGATCCTGCAGAATGCCTTTGTGCTGTGGCCCTTGGCATTGCTGGCACCTGAGCTGGTGCATCCGGGGGCGGGAAAGCGCATGGCGCAGTTGTGGCAGGAAGCGCGCATCGAGCAGGTGCTGGCGCCTGTTGCGTTCGAGTGGCGCGGGTTGCAGCTGACCCCGGCTTGAATGGAGCGGGGCACACCACAAGCATTGAAAACGGTCTGTGGGAGCCGGCTTGCCGGCGATAGGGTCCGAACAGGCTACTCAAGGCGGTTGTGTTGTGCCTGTTCCGGCCTCATCGCCGGCAAGCCGGCTCCCACAGGGCTCGTGCAAGCTTCAGGGCTTTGGGGCGTGTTTGTAGGCCTGCAGCGCTCTGAGCCGTTCCTGCTTGAGCGCCTCTCCCAATTGCTGCCCGGTCAGCCCCGCGGCCACAAAGGGCTTCACATCCACTTCCCTGGCTGCCGTCGCTGCGCCACGCAAGTAGTCGCCCTGTGGGTAACTTTGCGCGCCGTGCCCCCGCGCATCCATTTCACACGTGGCTATGAAGTCCTCGAACCGCTGTGGTCGCCGATACACGTCGAACTTCTGCAACAACTCCAGTAGAGCCTCTGGCTCCAATTCAAAGGCGCCTTGGCTGCGTTCACCAAACTCGCCTGCCAGCATGGCCAGCTCCTGGCATTCGCGCGGGGCCTTGAAGCGCTGGTTGAGCGCCTTGATCGCAGCCGGTTGCAGACCGCACAGCAGGCAGGCCCAGCGCACGTGCAGGGGTTGATGGTGCTTGGCAGCCAGGACGAGCGCGCTCAGCGAAGCCGTCCCGGCCTCGATCTCAGGCATCAGCTCGCGCAGGGCTGCACAATCGCGCAGTACCTGGATGAATACTTGTGGCTGGTCCTCCATCAATGCACGCTCGATCTCCTTCCAGCTGCGCTCGGCGGTCAACGCCTGCAGCTCGCCGGAAGCACTGATCTGACGCATCAGCGCAAGGGTTTCGTCCGCGACCCTGAAACCGAGCGGCGCATAGCGAGCGGCAAAGCGTGCTACGCGCAGTACTCGGAGGGGATCTTCGGCGAACGCCGGTGAAACGTGGCGCAGAATACGCTGCTCAAGATCGACCTGGCCATGGTAGGGGTCGATGACGTTACCGTGGTCGTCTTCAGCCATTGCATTGATGGTCAGGTCACGTCGAATCAGGTCTTCTTCGAGCGTTACGTCCGGGCTGGCATGGAAGGTGAAACCCCCATAACCGCGTCCGCTCTTGCGCTCGGTGCGGGCAAGGGCATACTCCTCGCCCGTCTTGGGATGCAGGAAAACCGGGAAATCAGCACCTACCGGGCGATAGCCCTTGGCGTGCATTTCTTCGACGGTAGCGCCGACCACCAGCCAATCGATATCACTGACCGGGCGTCCGAGCAGGCGGTCACGGACCGCGCCGCCGACTTTGTAGATGTGCATGTGCAGCCTCCATTACTGCCCACAGGATACCCTGTCGGCAGCAATGGCGGTGCTTTGCGGCTAGAGATGATGAATGACGGCCAGGTCCATGCGGCCATAATCGCCGCCTTCGCCGTGCTCGCCACGCGGTGGCATGTGATGGGTCTTGACCACCTGGTCGCCCTGCACGGTCTCCAGGTGGATATCGAAGCCCCACAGCCGGTGCAGGTGCTTGAGTACTTCCTCGGTGGAGTCGCCCAGCGGTTTGCGGTTGTGCTGCTGGTGGCGCAAGGTCAGGGAGCGGTCACCCCGGCGGTCGATGCTCCAGATCTGCACGTTGGGTTCGCGGTTGCCAAGGTTGTACTGGGAGGCCAGTTGCTCGCGGATAGTGCGGTAGCCTGCTTCGTCGTGGATGGCCGGTACTAGCAGGTCGTCGCGTTGGTCGTCGTCGAGGATGCTGAACAGCTTGAGGTCGCGGATCACTTTGGGTGACAGGTACTGCAGGATGAAGCTTTCATCCTTGAAGCTGCTCATGGCGAACTTGATGGTCGACAGCCAGTCACTGCCGGCGATGTCGGGGAACCAGTGGCGGTCCTCCTCGGTCGGGTTTTCGCACATCCGGCGGATGTCGGTGTACATCGCGAAACCCAGTGCGTATGGGTTGATACCGTTGTAGTAAGGGCTGTCGAAGCCCGGCTGGAACACCACGCTGGTATGCGATTGGAGGAACTCCATGATGAAACCATCGGTTACCAAGCCTTCATCGTAGAGGTCGTTCATCAGGGTGTAATGCCAGAACGTGGCCCACCCCTCGTTCATCACCTGGGTTTGGCGCTGCGGGTAGAAGTACTGCGCGATCTTGCGCACGATACGCACCACTTCACGTTGCCAAGGCTCCAGCAAAGGTGCATGTTTTTCGATGAAATAGAGAATGTTTTCCTGAGGTTCGGCGGGGAAGCGTGCATCATCGCGCTCGCCTCCTTTTTCCGCACTCTTGGGAATGGTGCGCCATAGGTCGTTGATCTGCTTTTGCAGGTGCTCTTCACGCTCCTTCTGGCGGCGCCGTTCTTCCTCGGCTGAAATAGGGTAGGGGCGCTTGTAGCGGTCTACGCCGTAGTTCATCAACGCATGGCAAGAGTCGATCAGGTCTTCGACGGCATCGATGCCATGGCGCTCCTCGCACTGGGCAATGTACTGCTTGGCGAACACCAGGTAGTCGATGATCGAGCTGGCGTCAGTCCAGGTGCGGAACAGGTAATTGCCCTTGAAGAAGCTGTTGTGGCCGTAGCAGGCATGTGCGATCACCAGTGCCTGCATGCACATGGTGTTTTCTTCCATCAGGTAGGCGATGCAGGGATCCGAGTTGATCACGATTTCGTAAGCCAGGCCCATTTGGCCGCGACTGTAGGACTTCTCGGTACTGAGGAACTGCTTGCCGTAGGACCAGTGGTGATAGCCCAGCGGCATGCCGACGGATGCGTAGGCATCCATCATCTGTTCGGCAGTGATCACTTCGATCTGGTTGGGATAGGTGTCCAGGGCATAACGTTCGGCCAGGCGGCTGATTTCCCGGTCGTAGGTCTGGATCAGCTCGAACGTCCACTCGGACCCCGTGGAAATGGGTTGGCGTCTCTGTGCTCTGGCGGTCATGTGGCTAACCTGCGCTGGAAGAGTTCACGGAAGACCGGGTAGATATCGCCGGCCGAAACCAACTGCTGCTGGGCGAAGGTATCGGGAAAGGACTCGCCGATTCGCTCGTACTCGTACCACAGCGCCTGATGCTCACGCGGGGTGATCTCGACGTAAGTGTAGTACTGCACGTGCGGCATGATCTGCTTGGAGAGGATCTCGCGGCAAATCGGCGAGTCATCGTTCCAGTTGTCGCCGTCGGAAGCCTGGGCGGCGTAGATGTTCCAATCGCTGGCCGGGTAACGCTCGGCCATGATCTCCTGCATCATTTTCAATGCGCTGGAGACGATGGTGCCGCCGGTTTCCCGGGAGTAGAAGAACTCTTCCTCGTCGACTTCGCGCGCACTGGTGTGGTGGCGGATGAACACCACTTCGATGCGGTCGTAATTGCGCTTGAGGAACAGGTACAAGAGGATGAAAAAGCGCTTGGCGATGTCCTTGGTGGCTTGGGTCATCGAGCCGGACACGTCCATCAGGCAGAACATCACCGCCTTGGAGCTGGGGTTGGGTTGCTTGACCAGCAGGTTGTACTTGAGGTCGAAGGTATCAAGGAAGGGCAGGCGATTGATGCGCGCCTTGAGCCGCTCTATCTCCTGCTCGGTCTCCTGGATGTCGGTGAAGTTGTCTGGCTCTTCCACCTTGAGGCGGGCCAGCTCCTTCTGCGCCTCACGCAACAGCGCGCGGCTGCTGCCGGTCAGGGCGATACGCCGGGCGTGAGCCGAGCGCAGGGTACGTACGATGTTGATACGTGACGGGTTGCCTTCGTTGGCGATCCCCGCGCGCACGGTCTTGAAAGTGTCGGCACCGGTCAGGTGGCGCTTGACCAGGTTGGGCAGTTCGAGGTCTTCGAACATGAATTCGAGGAACTCTTCCTGGGTGATCTGGAAGACAAAATCGTCCATGCCCTCGCCGGAATTGCCGGCCTTGCCACGGCCGCCTCCACCGCCGCCGCCCTGAGGTCGGGGGATGTGCTCACCAGCGGTGAATTCCTTGTTGCCCGGATGCACGATGGTCTGCTTGCCGCCGCGGCCATGGTGCAGCACCGGTTCATCGATGTCCCGTCCCGGAATGCTGATCTGTTCGCCATGTTCCATGTCCATGATGGAGCGGCGGCTCACGGCCTCTTCGACGGCTTTCTTGATGTGTTCACGGTAACGCCGCAAGAAACGCTGGCGGTTTACCGTGCTCTTGTTCTTGCCGTTCAGGCGTCGGTCGATAACGTAGCTCATGGTCCCTCCGGTAGCTGGGAACAGCTGCACGCTTCAAGCTACGAGCTGCTGCACGTGCAATGCAGCAAAGCAGCCACCGCAGCCCGTGGCTGGCAAGCCAGCCGCGGGCGCACGGCGTGTAGCTTGCCGCTTTATTGCGATTTCCTGACCCGCAGGTACCATTCCGACAGCAGGCGCACCTGTTTGTCGGTGTAGCCACGCTCCACCATCCGCGTGACGAAGTCGTTGTGCTTCTGTTGGTCTTCCTTGCTGGCCTTGGCGTTGAAGCTGATGACCGGCAGCAGGTCTTCGGTGTTGGAGAACATTTTCTTCTCGATCACCACGCGCAGCTTCTCGTAACTCAGCCAGCTCGGGTTCTTGCCATTGTTGTTGGCGCGGGCACGCAGTACGAAGTTGACGATCTCGTTACGGAAATCCTTCGGATTGCTGATACCGGCCGGTTTCTCGATCTTCTCCAGCTCTTCGTTGAGGGCGATGCGGTTGAGGATCTCGCCGGTTTCAGGGTCGCGGTATTCCTGGTCCTGGATCCAGAAGTCGGCGTACAGCACATAGCGGTCGAAGATGTTCTGGCCGTACTCGCTATACGACTCGAGGTAGGCGGTCTGGATTTCTTTGCCGATGAACTCGATGTAACGCGGTGCCAGGTACTCTTTCAGGTAGCGCAGGTAACGCTCGCGCACTTCGGCCGGGAACTGCTCCTGTTCGATCTGCTGTTCCAGCACATACAGCAGGTGCACCGGGTTCGCGGCCACCTCGTGCGGGTCGAAGTTGAACACCTTGGAGAGGATCTTGAAGGCGAAGCGGGTCGACAGGCCGTTCATGCCCTCGTCGACACCGGCGGCGTCGCGGTACTCCTGAATCGACTTGGCTTTCGGATCGGTGTCCTTGAGGTTCTCGCCATCATAGACGCGCATCTTCGAATAGATGTTGGAGTTCTCCGGCTCTTTGAGGCGCGAGAGCACGGTGAACTGGGCGAGCATCTTGAGCGTGTCTGGCGCGCAGTGGGCCTTGGCCAGCGAACTGTTGACCAGCAGCTTGTCGTAGATCTTGATCTCGTCGCTGACGCGCAGGCAGTACGGCACCTTGACGATATAGATCCGGTCGATGAACGCCTCGTTGTTCTTGTTGTTGCGGAAGGTGTGCCACTCCGATTCGTTGGAGTGAGCCAGCAGGATCCCGGAGTAGGGGATCGCGCCCAGGCCTTCGGTACTGTTGTAGTTGCCTTCCTGGGTGGCGGTGAGCAGTGGGTGCAGGACCTTGATCGGCGCCTTGAACATCTCGACGAATTCCATCAGGCCCTGGTTGGCCCGGCACAGCGCGCCCGAGTAGCTGTAGGCGTCGGCGTCGTTCTGCGGGAATTCCTCGAGTTTGCGGATATCCACCTTGCCGACCAGGGCGGAGATGTCCTGGTTGTTCTCGTCACCCGGCTCGGTCTTGGCGATGGCGATCTGGTTGAGGATCGAGGGGTAAAGCTTGACCACCTTGAACTTGCTGATGTCACCGCCGTACTCCTGCAGGCGCTTGGTGGCCCATGGCGACATGATGGTGTTCAGGTAGCGTCGCGAGATGCCGTACTCTTCTTCGAGAATGGCACCATCTTCAGTGGCATTGAACAGGCCCAGCGGCGACTCGAATACGGGCGAATCCTTGATCGCGTAGAAGGGTACCTTTTCCATCAGCTGCTTGAGTTTCTCGGCCAGCGACGATTTACCGCCGCCTACCGGGCCCAGCAGGTAGAGGATCTGTTTCTTCTCTTCCAGGCCTTGGGCGGCATGGCGGAAGTAGGAGACGATCTGGTCGATGCACTCTTCCATGCCATGGAAGTCGGCAAAGGCCGGATACCGGCGGATCACTTTGTTGGAGAAGATTCGCGACAATCTGGAGTTGCTTGAGGTGTCGATCAGTTCCGGCTCACCGATGGCCAGCAACAGCCGTTCAGCTGCCGATGCGTAGGCACTGCGATCCTCTTTGCACAGCTCGAGGTACTCCTGCAGCGAAAGTTCTTCCTGGCGCGTAGACTCAAAACGTTGTTGGAAGTGGCTAAAAATACTCATGACGTCACCTCGCTCGATACGTGGAGACGACGCCGGATCAGTCAGCTGATGCTGGCATGCAACCGGACTCGCCGATTGCTGTATACCCCCCAGAACACCCTGTAACGCTTACCGATGACCCGCACGCCGGTGTACCGGCTCTCCCCTTTTTTTGGATGGCCTGCGCTTAAGAATAGTTGGTTATCCGCAAGGTCAAGGGGAAGCGGCGGAGAAGTTGCCGGTGACCGTTCGTCAGGTTAGGCGCAAGCCCGCGTGGGGCGCGGGCTGCAGTAAGATGAAAAAATTATTCCGCAGCGCCTTGGGCGGTTTCCGTGGGGTAGGTGGCGCGCCACAGTTCGAAGCCGCCATCGACGCTGTACACGTCCGAAAAGCCCTGGCCTACCAGGTAGGCAGCCGCGCTCTGGCTGGAATTGCCGTGGTAGCAGACCACCAGGGTAGGGGCATCCAGGTCGGCATTGCGGATGAAGTCGGCGACCGAGTGGTTATCCAGGTGCTTGGCGCCGGTGATGTGGCCGGCGGCAAAGGCTTGCGGGTCGCGAATGTCGACGACGACCGCACCTTGCGCGCGCAGGGCCAGGGCCTGCTCGGGAGGGATGCGTTTGAATTCGCTCATGGGTACGGCTTCCTTCAGGGGTGATCGGTGAGTTTAACGGGTTGTGCCGGCGGGCGCAGGTTGCCGTCGTCGGCGCATTCGCAGCGGTGGTACTCACCGCTGTCGACGTTGTACAGGGTCATGGCGCCGCCCCACACACACCCCGTGTCCAAGGCAATCACTCCGGGCTCATCGACGCGCCCTTCGAGCGCGGCCCAGTGGCCGAAGATGATCTTCACGTGGCGGGAGCGGCGGTCTTTGTGGGCGTACCAGGGTTTGTAACCCTTGGGTGCGGTACCCACACCTTCCTTGCTCTTGAGGTCAAGTTTGCCTTCGGCGGTACAGAAGCGCATGCGGGTCAGATAATTGGTAATGACCCTCAGGCGTTCGATGCCGCTGAGGTTCTTGCTCCATTTGTTGGGTTCGTTGCCGTACATGCCATCCAGGTAGAGTTTCAGGCGCCCGTCATCACGTAGCGCGTCTTCCACTTCGGCTGCCAGCTCCAGTGCCTTGCCCAGGGTCCACTGGGGTGGAAGACCGGCATGTACAAGGGCGATGCCGCGTGGCTCGTCGTAGTGCAACAGCTTCTGTTGGCGCAGCCAGTCGAACAGCAAGTCGGCATCAGGTGCTTCGATGATTTCGCGCAGGGTGTCGCTTTTCTTCAGGCGCTCGACGTTGTGCCAGGCTGCCAGCAGGTGCAGGTCGTGGTTGCCGAGTACGCAGACCAGCGACTGGCGAATCGAGTAGAGGTAACGCAGGGTTTCCAACGACTCGGGGCCGCGGTTCACCAGGTCACCGACCAGCCATAGACGATCGACCGCCGGGTTGAAGTCGACCCGTTCGAGCAGGCATTTCAGCGGCTGCAGGCAGCCTTGAAGGTCACCGACGGCGTAGGTGGCCATCAGTGCAGGGCTCCCGGGACCGCCAGGCGGAAGGGCACGATCTCGGCGTCGAAGCGCTTACCGTCTTCGGCAAACATCTGGTAGCTGCCCTGCATGGTGCCTACACGGGTGCTGATAACCGCACCGCTGCTGTAAGTGTGGCTCTGACCGGGTTCTATGGTTGGTTGCTGACCCACTACACCGGCTCCGCGCACTTCTTCGACTTCGCCGTCACCATTGGTGATCAGCCAGTGGCGGGACATCAATTTGGCGGTGACCGAGCCGTTGTTCTGCACGGTGATGGTGTAGGCGAAGGCGAAACGACTGCTTTCGGGGTCGGATTGTTCTTTGAGGTAGCGGGTCACGACGCTGACGTCGATCTGATAGCGAGGGTCGGACATGCAAAGGCCTTGAGCAAGCACGCGGATACGGCGATCCATGCAGTCTAGGCTATTGGGGAGGGGGAGGTGAAGTGCCTGTTATGGCCCTGTCGCCGGCAAGCCGGCTCCCACAGGGAGCGCCACAGCGCTTGGGTGAGTGGGAGCCGGCTTGCCGGCGATAGGCCGGTACAGCTTGAATCAGGCTTGCTGATCAGCCAGCTGGTCGGCCAGGCGCACGAAGGCGGCCAGGTCCAGCTGTTCAGGCCTCAGGCTGCCATCGACGCCGGCGGCTTCGATGGCCTGGCTGTCGAGCAGGCCCTTGAGCGTGTTGCGCAGGGTCTTGCGGCGCTGGTTGAAGGCTTCGCGAACCACGCGCTCGAGCAGCAGATGATCCTTGGCCGGGTACGGCAGCACTTCATGGGGCACCAGGCGCACGATGGCCGAATCCACCTTCGGCGGCGGGTTGAACGCGCCTGGGCCGACGTTGAACAGGTGTTCGACTCGGCAGTGGTACTGAACCATGATCGACAGCCGACCCCAGTCGCCACCACCCGGGCCTGCGGCCATGCGCTCGACCACTTCCTTCTGCAACATGAAGTGCATGTCGCGGATCAGCCCGGCATGGCTCAGCAGGTGGAAAATCAGCGGCGTGGAAATGTTGTAGGGCAGGTTGCCAACCACTTTCAGGCTGCGTGCTGGCACGCCCAGCTGGTTGAAGTCGAACTTCAGGGCATCGCCCTGGTGCAGGCGGAAGTTGTCGCGGCCTGCGAACTTGTGCTGAAGGATCGGCACCAGGTCTTTGTCCAGTTCCACTACGTCAAGCTGTGCACCACTGCCCAGCAGCCCTTCGGTGAGGGCGCCTTGGCCTGGGCCGATTTCCAGCAGGTGTTCGCCGGTCTTGGCGTTGATTGCCCGCAGGATGCGGTCGATGATACCCGCATCGTGCAGGAAGTTCTGGCCGAAGCGCTTGCGCGCCCGGTGTTGGTAATGCTCGTTCATGGTCGGTTCTCGGCCATCTGGTAGGCGGTTTCCAGGGCGACGCGCAGGCTGCCGGTGTCGACTTTGCCGGTGCCGGCAAGGTCCAGGGCGGTGCCGTGATCGACCGAGGTACGGATGATCGGCAGGCCCAGGGTCACGTTGACCGCGGCACCAAAGCCTTTGTACTTGAGTACGGGCAGGCCCTGGTCATGGTACATCGCCAGCACTGCGTCGCAGTGCTCCAGATATTTGGGGGTAAACAGGGTATCGGCCGGTAGCGGGCCGCGCAGGTCAATGCCTTCGCTGCGCAAGCGGGCCAGTGTCGGCTCGATGATGTCGATTTCTTCGCGGCCAAGGTGGCCGCCTTCACCGGCATGCGGGTTGAGCCCGCAGACCAGAATGCGTGGGTTGGCGATGCCGAACTTGTCGCGCATGTCGGCATGCAGGATGCGCGTTACTCGTTCCACGCGCTCCGGGGTGATGGCGTCCGCGATGTCCCGAAGCGGCAGGTGCGTGGTCACGAGGGCCACGCGCAGGCCGTGGGTCGCCAGCATCATCACGACCTGGGTCGTGTGGGTCAGGTCGGCAAGGAATTCGGTATGGCCGGAAAAGGCGATGCCGCTTTCGTTGATCACACCCTTGTGCACCGGGGCGGTGATCATGCCCGCGAAATCGCCGTTCATGCAGCCTGAACCTGCACGGGTCAAGGTTTGCAGGACGAAGGCAGCATTGGCCTGGTTCAGCTGACCAGCCACCACGGGTGCCGCCAGCGGGGTGTCCCACACATAAAGGCTTCCCGCGGGTGCGGGCTGATCGGGCCATTGGCCCGGCAGCACCGGCAACAGGTTGACGGCCAGCCCCAGCTGCGTGGCCCGCTCGGCGAGCAGGTCACGGCTGGTGATGGCGATCAGGGGGTGTGGCTGGGCGTCGACGGCGAGCAGCAGGCACAGGTCGGGACCTATGCCGGCTGGTTCGCCGGGTGTGACGGCGAAGCGCAGGGGCTTCACTGTGCGACCTGGTCGGCGCCAGGCAGCTTGATTTCAACGTAGGCTTCGTCGCGGATCTGGCGCAGCCAGGTCTGCAGCTCTTCGTCGTATTTGCGGTTACGCAGCACGTTCAGGGCTTGTTGTTCGCGGGCCTGTTCGGTGCTGTCGGTGGCGCGGCGGCCCAGCACTTCCAATACATGCCAGCCGTACTGAGTCTTGAACGGCTTGGTCACCACGCCTTGCTGGGCGTTGGACATCTGCTCGCGGAACTCAGGCACCAGGCTGTTCGGGTCGACCCAGTTCAGGTCGCCGCCGTTGAGGGCAGAACCCGGGTCTTCGGAGAAGCTTTTCGCCAACTCGGCGAAGTCTTCGCCGTTGTTGATCCGATCATACAGGCGCTCGGCCAGTTGCTCGGTCGCGGCTTCGCTACGAATTTCGCTTGGTTTGATCAGGATATGGCGCACATGCACTTCATCGCGCAGCACGCTCTCACCGCCCCCGCGCTTCTCTTCGAGCTTGAGGATGATGAAACCGTTGGGAATGCGGATTGGCTGGGTGATGTCACCAACGGCCATGCTGCTGAGCAGCTTGGCGAAGTCCGGTGGCAGTTGTCCGGCTTTACGCCAGCCCATTTCGCCGCCTTCCAGGGCGTTCTCGCTGGCTGAGCGGGCAATGGCCATCTGGCCGAAGTCGGCACCCTGCTTGAGCTGCTGGTAGACATCGCCGACCTGGCGCGCCGCAGCCTGGATGGCTTCGGAGTTGGCCGCTTCCGGGGTCGGGATGAGGATGTTGGCCAGGCGGTACTCTTCCGACATCTGCATCTTGCCAAGGTCGGAGTTCAGGAAGTTCTTCACTTCCTGTTCGGACACCTGGATACGCTCGGCCACACGGCGCTGGCGCACGCGGCTGATGATCATTTCGCGCTTGACCTGCTCGCGAGCGTCGTCGAACGACAGGCCGTCGTGGGCCAGCGCGGCGCGGAACTGATCCATCGACATGCCGTTACGCTGGGCAATGGTGCCCATGGCCTGGTTCAGTTCCTCGTCGGTGATGCGAATGCCGGAGCGTTCGCCAATCTGCAGCTGCAGGTTCTCGACGATCAGACGTTCCAGTACCTGCTGTTCCAGTGCGCCGGTCGGCGGAACACCGCCGCCGCGCTTGGCGATGGTTTGCTGCACTTCGTGCACGCGTTGGTCCAGTTGGCTTTGCATGACCACGTCGTTATCGACGATGGCCACGACGCGGTCCAGGGGTTGCGGTGCGGCATGCGCCACACCACTGAGCAACACCGCACCCAGCAACGCTGGGCGCAGACGATCAATAAGCTTGGTCTTCACGTGTACGGTAACCTTGAATGCCTTCGTCGAGGAAAGATTCGACCTTGTTGCCTACCACGCCACCGAGGCCTTTCAGCACGATTTGCAGGAAGATGCCATGGTCGCCTTTTTCGTTCTGCGGGGTGGCCTGGCTGAAGTCGTCGTAGTCGAGCCAGTAACGGTTGATCAGGCGCAGTTTCCAGCAGCAGTTGTCGTATTCGAAACCGCCCATGGCTTCCAGGGTGCGGTTGCGGTTGTAGTCATGCTGCCAGCGGGCGATCACGCTCCATTGCGGCACGAGCGGCCAGATGACCGAGAAGTCGTGCTGCTGGATCTTGTAGTAATCCTTGATGTAGTTCGGATCGCCCGGCGTGCCGTAGTCACCGCCACCCACTTTCCACGTACCGGTGGTGGAGTCGTAGGCGATGGTGTCGTTACGGTAGCGATAGCCGAGGTTGACCACCTTGTTCGGGTTGTCTTCAGGCTGGTAGTGGAACATCGCGCTGCCCGAGCGGGTGCTGCGGCTGTCCGGGTCCCAGTTGAAGTCCGAATTGAAGCGCCAGTCGCGGTTGAAGTAGTAGTTGTACAGCAGCGCGTATGGCGAGACGTCGGACTGCGCATCCTGGCGGGTGCGGTAGTCGATGCCTGGCAGCTGGACCTTGCGGTCCTTGAAGTAGTAAGCCTGGCCGAGGCTGATGTTCTGCCGTTCGAAGCCGTTGTCTTCGATCCAGCGGCTGGTCACGCCGAGCGACAGCTTGTTCTCGTCGCCGATACGGTCGGTGCCGCTGAAGCGATTGTCGCGGAACAGCGAGTCGAAGTTGAACAGGTTTTCGCTGGTGTCGAACAGCGGGATGTCCATCTGGTCCTTGTACGGGACATAGAGGTAGTACAGGCGCGGTTCGAGGGTCTGGCGGTAGCTGTTGCCAAACAACGAGGTATTGCGGTCGAAGTAAAGACCACTGTCAACGCTGAAGACCGGGATGTCGCGACTGATGCTGCTGTCGAAGTCGCCGAACAGATCACGGGTGGCGGCAGTTGCACCCGCAATGTCGCTCTTGCCTTTGCTGTCCAGGTCCAGATCGTAATGGGTGTACATGTACTTGAGCTTCGGCGTGATGTAGCCGTAGCTGGCAGTCATCGGCAAACTCATGGACGGAGCGACGTTGAGACGATTGCCGTTTGCACGGGCGACGCCGAAGAGGTTTTCGTCGAGGCGACGGCCAGCGGCACCTGCGGTGAAGTCTGGGTTGCCATCTTCATCGGTGACGAAGTCGTCTTTCAAGTCTCGGTCGAAGCGCACGGCTTCAGTTTGGTAGCCGAATTGCAGGCCGCCTGGGTTGAAAGGCAAGGTGCCATCTACGGTGAGTTGCGGCAGCTTGTCGTATGGCGTGATCTGCGAGATGGTCGCCATCTCGTAGGCATGCGCATTCAGGCGAGCGGTGTAGGTGTCGCCACGCCAGGTCAGGGCAGCCTGTTGGTTCAGGAAGTCATGACTTTCGACGCCGATCTGATCGGTCTCAAGATCCTGGAAGTAGAACGGATCGCTGATAGCGGTGTAATCAACCTCGGTCATCAGGCGCTCGTCCAAGCCACCTTTGTGCTGCCAGTTGACCATCCAGCGCTGATCTTCGTAGTCAGTCTGGTCTTTGCGATCGTCGTCCTTGTCGTTCAGGTACCCGCCGCCGAACTGACCCTCGCTGGACTTGGTCAGGTAGCGGAACTCGCCTTCCATCAACAGGCCGCGTTTGGCCATGTAGCGCGGATACAACGTGGCGTCATAGTTCGGCGCCAGGTTGAAGTAGTACGGCGTGACCAGCATGAAGCCGGTATCGCTGGTGCTGCTGAACGACGGCGGCAGGAAGCCGGACTGGCGACGGTCGTCGATCGGGAAGTAGATGTACGGTGTATAGAACACCGGGAAATCCTTGACCCGCAGGGTGACGTTGGTCGCGGTACCGAAGCCGGTAGCTGGGTTCAAGGTGATGTTGTTGCCCTTCAGCTGCCAGGCGTTGCTGCCCGGTTCGCAGGTGGTGTACGTACCGTCCTTGAGGCGGATGATGGCGTTTTCGCCACGCTTGGCGTACAGGGCGTTACCGCGAATATGCGACTTGTGCATCACGTATTCGGCGTTGTCGACCTGGGCTTCGCCGGTATCGAGCTGGATCTGCGCCTCGTCACCTACCACCAGCGAGCCGTTGTCGCGGATCTTGACGTTGCCCTTGAGCTCGCCGCGGTTTTCGCTCTGGTACAGGTTGGCCTCGTCGGCCTCGACTTGCATGCTGCCCTGGCGCATGACCACGTCACCGGCGAGGGTCGCGATCTGCTGCTCCTGCTGGTACTTGGACACCTTGGCATTGATGTAGGTCGGCGATTCGTCCTTCGGCGTGGTGTCGGCCATGCCTGGACGGGTCGGCTCGACGTACGCGCCCCCGCAGTACGGGCCGGTTTCGGCCAACTGGGCTGCGGTGAGCTTTTCACGCGGGACCCAGTCCAGGTGGCTGTAGTCTTCGCTGCGCGACTTCAGGCCACGGCCCTTGCTTTCGGTGACCAGCATCGGCTTTTCAGCGCTTTCGGTCTCTGCCGACGGTGCTTCGGTGCCGGATGTGAGCGCAGCACCGTCGTGTACGGGGCGCGGGGGCAGGTTGTTCACTGGGGACTTGGGCTTGCAGTCCCAACCACCGGAGGCGGACACTTGGCAGTCGAACTGCTCGGCTGCCACCACATAAGGGGTGGCAAGAGGTTGCAGGGCCAGCAGACCGCCGGTCACCAGCAACGGAAACTTTCTACGAAACGCGGGGGATTTCAATGCCATCTTATTAGTCCGGGCTTCCTGCGTGCCATCTGCCCGCGTGTGGGGCCGCACGCCTCTCGATGGTCTGAAAAAGATGCTGGATAATAAAGCATGACCCGCTTGACGGCTAGGGCCGTCGGAGACCCTTGTAATGCCTGAACACGATGCACGCCTGCAACAACTGACTGTCTGGCTCGATGAGCAGCTCAATGAACTTTTCCGCCGTAACGCCTGGGGCGAGGTGCCTGAAGGCAGCCTGACCGCCGCCAGCAGCGACGCCAGCTTCCGCCGTTACTTCCGCTGGCAGGGCGCGGGCCGCAGCTTCGTGATCATGGATGCACCGCCCCCCCAGGAAAACTGCCGACCATTCGTCGCCATCGACCATCTGCTGGCCGGGGCGGGGGTGCATGTACCGCAGATTCACGCACAGGACCTTGAGCGCGGCTTCCTGCTGCTGGGTGACCTGGGTCATCAGACCTACCTCGACATCATCGACGCCGAAAACGCCGATCCACTGTTCGCCGACGCCATCGATGCGCTGCTGGCCTTCCAGCGCCTGCCGATGGATGCGCCGCTGCCCAGCTACGACGACGCGCTGCTGCGCCGTGAAGTCGAGCTGTTCCCTGAATGGTACGTGGGTCGCGAGCTCGGCAAGGTTTTTACCGACGAGCAGAAGGCTGCCTGGCAACGCACCAGCCAGTTGCTGATCGACAGCGCCCTGGCCCAGCCCAAGGTGCTGGTGCACCGCGACTACATGCCGCGCAACCTGATGCAGAGCGCACCCAATCCCGGCGTGCTGGATTTCCAGGACGCGGTCTACGGCCCTGTCACCTACGACATCACCTGCCTGTTCAAGGACGCTTTCCTCAGCTGGCCACAGGCCCGAGTCGAAGGCTGGTTGCGCAACTACTGGGACCAGGCGCAAGCCGCCGGTATCCCGGTGCAGCCGGCATTCGAAGACTTCCAGCGCGCCAGTGACCTGATGGGCGTGCAGCGCCACCTGAAGGTTATCGGCATCTTCGCCCGCATCTGCCACCGCGACGGCAAGCCGCGTTACCTGGCGGACGTGCCGCGTTTCTTCGCCTATATAGAGGAAGTGGTCAGCCGCCGTCCGGAGCTTGCGGAACTGGGTCAGCTGATCGCCGAGCTCAAGGCCGGAGTACCTGCATGAAAGCGATGATCCTGGCAGCAGGCAAGGGCGAGCGCATGCGTCCGCTCACCCTGCACACCCCCAAACCCCTGGTGCCGGTTGCCGGTCAGCCGCTGATCGAGTACCACTTGCGCGCCCTGGCGGGCGCCGGTGTTACCGAGGTGGTGATCAACCATGCCTGGCTTGGCCAGCAGATCGAGGACCACCTGGGCGATGGCAGCCGTTTTGGCCTGAGCATTCACTACTCACCAGAGGGCGAGCCGCTGGAGACCGGGGGCGGGATCTTCAAGGCGTTGCCCCTCCTGGGCGAGGCGCCGTTCCTGCTGGTCAATGGCGATGTCTGGACCGACTACGATTTCACCCGCCTGCAGGCGCCGCTGCAGGGGCTTGCGCACCTGGTGCTGGTCGACAACCCAGGCCACCACGGGCGTGGCGATTTCCGCCTGCAGGGGGAGCACGTAGTGGATGGCGACGATGCGCCCGGCACCCTCACCTTCAGCGGCCTGTCGGTACTGCATCCGGCCTTGTTCGAAGGCTGCCAGGCAGGCGCCTTCAAGCTGGCGCCGTTGTTGCGCCAGGCCATGCGGGCGGGTCAGGTCACTGGCGAGCATTACTGCGGGAACTGGGTCGATGTCGGCACCCTGGAGCGCCTGGCCGAGGCCGAGCGCCTGATCGGCGAGCGCGCTTGAGATGTGGTGGCCAGGCACTGTGATCGGGCTGGGCGCGGGATTCGCAGTTGCCAGCATTCCCGGTGCGCTGCTCGGGGGGCTGCTGGGTCAGGCCATGGACCGACGCCTGCGGGTGCAGGGTTGGGAAGACATGCGCGAACGGCTGGGCGGTCGCCCGGCCCTGGGTGATGAGGAGTTGCTGTTCGTGCTGCTCGGACGGTTGGCCAAGAGCGATGGGCGGGTAGCCGAGCAGCATATCCGGCAGGCCCGGCAGGAAATGGTGCGCCTGGACCTGGCCGAGGCGCAGCGGCTGCGTGCGATCGCCGCATTCAACCGGGGCAAGGCGGGCAAGGACCGGTTGAACGGGCACCTACGCCGCATTCGCCTGCAGCCACATGCGGCGGAGGGCACCCTGCGCGCGTGCTGGCGCATGGCCTGGGCGGACGGCAAGGCCGGCCAGCATGAGCGTGATTTACTCCTGGACTGGGGGCAGAAGCTGGGCCTCAGCCGGCGGCAGGTGCAGGCCATGTCGCTGGAATACGAGCCACGCAAGGCCCCTGTGAGCCCGGACGTGATGACCTATGCGGCGGCGCTGCGGCTGTTGGGGGTAGAGGCCGACACCGACGGCGACCGGGTCAAGCAGGCGTATCGCCGCTTGGTCAGCCGGCACCATCCGGACAAGCTGGCCGGGAGCGGGGCGAGTGAGGTGCAGGTGCGCGAGGCGACCGAGCGGACGCGTGAGTTGCATCAGGCCTATGCCTTGATCCGCAAGCGACGGGGTCTTTGAGGGTCCTATCGCCGGCAAGCCGGCTCCCACAGGTACTGCGCAGGGCTTGAAGCCTGTGGGTACTCCTGTGGGAGCCGGCTTGCCGGCGATAGGGCCAGTACAGACCGCGCAATTTATTCCTGCGGTGCCATCCACCCGCGCACGCGGCGGAACAGCTGCTCTTGCTCGGCCTCCTTGTTACCCGGCATGGCAATCAAGGAGAGTTGCTTGTACTGGCTGTCCTTCTGCCGCTTGCTGGCCTGCAGGCGCAGCTCGGCAGCCTTGCGGTCGGTGCTGCGGGTTGCGTAGTAGAGGTCGGCAGCCGGTACCTTGAGGGTAGGTGCCAGGCTTTCCAGGTCATGCTCGACCCGTGCGGGCGTCTGCGCGGCGACCATCACCAGCTTCTGCACCTGTGCTGGCTGCTTTTCGCTCAGGTAGCGCGCCGCCCAGTACGCACCGCTGCCATGGCCGATCAGCACGATGCTGCGTGCGTTGTGCTGCTGGGCATAGGCCACGGCGGCGTCCAGGCGCGCGAAGATGCGCTCGGCATCAGCCTGGTCATTCTGCTCGCTGGCCTGCTCGGCGTCGGTGCTTTGCGCGGTGTCGGTATCGGCCGCCGTGGCCTGGGCAATATTGGCGTTGGCGTCTGCAGGCGTGTCCTTGGCCGGGGCTATTTCACCCTGGTCTTCCTGCACCTCGGCTACCGGCTTGCTTTCGATCCGTGCTTGCGGGCTGTCGGCCAACAAGTCGGGCAGGCTCACGCTCAAGCTGTGCCAGCCGATATCGGGGAACTTGCGTCGCAATGGGCCGACCGCGTTGGGCCAGTCGGCGTTTTCACCGGCCCCTGGGACGATGATCACGGCGCCTTGCGGGTCGCTGTCGTTGGCCGGCTTCCACAGCGCCAGGAAACTTTCGTTGCCAGCCTGCAGGGTCTGTTGCTCGGCCTTGGGCACCAGGCGCTCCAGCGCCTGTGCATCTTCCTGGCTACGTTCGAGCAGGGGTGGCCGCGGGGCGGGGGCGGCGGCAGCTTCGGCGGCCGCGGGTGGTTTTTCACCGTCGGCGGCCAGGGCGCCGAGGGGCAGGAGCGAGGCCAGGCAGCACATTGCCAGCGTCGTGCGATAAAGTGTGAACATGAATCAACCCAAGGCCGGAATAGTACCGGCAGCCTAATAGTATTTGCCCGTGACGGCCATGCTGCATGGCCGCCCTTGCCAAGACGAGCGTGTGAATGAAGCGATTGCGTCTCCTGTGGGTTATCGGCTGCCTGTGGCTGCCCTTGATCGCCTTGGCAAGGCCGGAAGTGGCGCCAGCGGTGGTCCTCGAACCCGCCCAACAGCAATGGCTGGAGAGTCACCGCAGCCTGCGCGTCGGCGTGGTGCTGCAAGCGCCCTATGCCCAGTTCGATCGCCGCCTGCAGCAGCTTTACGGTGCCAATGTCGAGTTGGTGAACGGATTGGCCGGGGCGCTCCAGCTGGACCTGACCTGGCGCAACTTCGCCGACCAGGCCAGCCTTGAGCACGCCCTGCAGGCGGGCGAAATCGATTTCGCCCCCGGCCTGACCCAGACCCCGGCCAGCTTGCGCCTGTGGCTGTTCAGCGATCCGTACATGCGTGTGCCGCAACTGGTGGTGGGGCCACGCACCGGGGCAATGGCCGTGGAGTTGGAAAAACTCGAAGCCGACGAGCGTGTGGCAGTGCGCATGCCCAGCGTGCTGGCCGACTACCTGCGTGGCAATTACGGCAACCTCAACCTGCAGGGCGTGCCTAGCGAGCGCGAGGCCTTGCAGTTGGTGGTCGGCGGTCAGGCCAGCTTTGCGGTACTCGACGAGGCCCAACTCAGCCGGCTGTCGCGAGAGAGCGAGTTCAGCGAGCTGGTGGTGGCCGGCGACATTGGCCTGCCGCAGTTGCTGCGGGTCGGTTCGCGCCGTGACTGGCCGATGCTCGCCGATGTGCTCGAGCGTGGCCTGCAGGCCATGCCGGCCAAGGAACTGGAGCAGCTTCACCAACGCTGGTTGCAACCCAGATACCCGCGCCTGAGTGATTCGACCGGCTTCTGGCAGAACCTCGCCTTGCTGTTCGGCATGTTGCTGCTGTGTGCGCTTGCCACCATGGTCTGGCAGCGCCGTCAGCAGCGGCAGCTCGAGCGCAGTCTGCTGGCAGCAAGGGAGAACCTGAGCGAGCGGCAGGTGCGCGAAGAGGCGCTGCGCCTGAGCCAGTTCGCCATTGACCAGAGCACGGTGGGTATCCTCTGGGTCAACTGGGACAGCCATGTGCGCTACGCCAATCATGCCGTGGAACGCATGCTCGGTTATGCCGAGGCCGAGTTGCTCGAACGCCCATTGATCGACTTCGAGCCCAACCTCGGCATGGACCGCTGGCTGCAGTTGTGGAAAGGCGCGCGTACCGGCGAAGGTGGTGTGCGGCAGTTCGAGACTCACTGCCTGCGTGCCGATGGCAGCCTGCTGCCGGTGGAGCTGTCGCTGAGCTTCCTGCGCTTTCGCGATGCCGAGTACCTGGTGGTCTATCTCGCCGATGTGACCGAGCGCCACCGCGCGCTGGCAGCGTTGCGTGAGAGTGATGCGCGGTTGAAGGGGATTGCTGGCAATGTGCCAGGCCTGGTGTTTCGCCTGGAGCCTGCTCCCGCCGAAGGAGACCCGGAATTCCCCTACATCAGTGAGGGCAGCGAGGCGCTGGTCGGCTACACCCCCGCGCAGATCCAGCACCCGCAGATGGGCTTGCGTAACCTGGTCCACCCCGAAGATCGGGCCAACTACCACCAGGTGCAGGACCTGGCCATTGCCAGTGGCCAGGACTGGTCCTGGCAGGGGCGTATCCTGACCCGCGACGGCGAACAGCGCTGGGCTGACATCAAGGCCAAAGCCCGGCGCCTGGCCAACGGCCGGGTGGTCTGGGACGGTGTGGTCTGGGACATCACCCAGGGCAAGCGGGCCGAGCTGGCGCTGGCCAGGTCCCAGGAGCAGCTGCGCGAACTGTCGGCACACCTGGAGAGCGTGCGCGAGGAAGAAAAAGCCCGGATCGCCCGCGAAGTGCACGATGAACTGGGGCAGATGCTGACGGTGCTCAAGCTTGAAGTGTCGATGTGCGAGCTGGCGTTCGCCGAACTGGACCCCGCGCTGAACGAGCGCCTGGCCAGCATGAAGCGCCTGATCGCCCAGTTGTTCCAGCTGGTGCGCGATGTGGCCACGGCATTGCGCCCGCCGATTCTCGACGCAGGCATCGCTTCGGCCATCGAATGGCAGGCCCGGCGTTTCGAAGCGCGCACGCAGATTCCTTGCCTGGTACAGGTGCCGGAAAATCTGCCAGCATTGAGCGATGCCAAGGCCACCGGGCTGTTCCGCATCCTGCAGGAGGCACTGACCAATGTCATGCGCCACGCCCAGGCGCACAGCGTGGAGATCGAGTTGGTGCGCGAAGGTGGGCAGTTGCGCATGACGGTCAGCGACGACGGCCGTGGCTTTTGCCACGATCAACCCAGGCCGACCTCGTTTGGCCTGGTAGGGGTGCGTGAGCGGGTGTTGATGTTGGGCGGCAGCATGACGTTGGACAGTGAAGCGGGCGAGGGCACCAGCCTGAGCGTGGCCATTCCGTTGGAGTAGGAGAACGAGCGTGATTCGAGTGCTGGTGGCCGAAGACCACACCATCGTCCGTGAAGGCATCAAGCAACTGATCGGCTTGGCCAAGGACATGCAGGTGGCGGGTGAGGCCGGTAATGGCGAGCAGTTGCTCGATACCTTGCGCCACACCCCATGCGAAGTGGTGCTGCTGGATATCTCCATGCCAGGCATGAACGGCCTGGAAGCGATACCGCGTATTCGTGCGCTGCAGGATGCGCCGGCGATCCTGATGCTGTCGATGCACGATGAAGCGCAGATGGCTGCCCGCGCGCTCAAGGCCGGCGCGGCTGGCTATGCCACCAAGGACAGTGACCCGGCCTTGCTGCTGACGGCGATCCGCCGGGTGGCCGGAGGCGGTCGCTACATCGACCCGGCGCTGGCCGACCGCATGGTGTTCGAAGTGGGCCTGACCGAAACCCGGCCCCTGCATACCTTGCTCTCGGAGCGGGAGTTTTCGGTGTTCGAGCGGTTGGCCCAGGGCGCCAACGTCAATGACATCGCCCAGCAACTGGCGTTGTCGAGCAAGACCATCAGCACTCACAAGGCGCGGCTGATGCAGAAGCTCAAGGTCAATTCCCTGGCTGAATTGGTGAAGTACGCCATGGAGCACAAGCTGGTGTGACCGTTCTGTTTGCGACATGCGTGTAGGGCAATCCTTACACGCAATTCTCCACCTGGATGATGGCATTCTCTCAGCAGCCCCGATTTCCGGGCGCTTGCGCCTGCACTAGTCTTTTGCCACGCAGTCATCCAACAAGAAGGTGCAGGCATGAGCGAGGCGAATTCGAACGCGACCACCGGCGAGACGCTGGTCAGCTTCCGTGGTGTGCAGAAGAGCTACGACGGCGAATCGCTGATCGTCAAGGACCTCAACCTGGACATTCGCAAGGGTGAATTCCTCACCTTGCTCGGCCCTTCCGGCTCGGGCAAGACCACCAGCCTGATGATGCTGGCCGGTTTCGAAACCCCCACCGCCGGCGAAATCCAGCTGGCAGGCCGCTCGATCAACAACGTGCCGCCGCACAAGCGCGACATCGGCATGGTGTTCCAGAACTACGCGCTGTTCCCGCACATGACGGTGGCCGAGAACCTGGCCTTCCCCTTGAGCGTGCGCAACCTGAGCAAGACCGACATCAGCGAGCGGGTCAAGCGGGTGCTCAACATGGTCCAGCTCGACGCGTTCGCCAAGCGCTACCCCGGCCAGTTGTCCGGGGGCCAGCAGCAGCGTGTGGCGCTGGCCCGCGCCTTGGTGTTCGAGCCACAGCTGGTGCTGATGGACGAACCGCTCGGTGCCCTCGACAAGCAGCTGCGTGAACACATGCAGATGGAAATCAAGCATATCCACCAGCGCCTCGGCGTGACCGTGGTGTACGTGACCCACGACCAGGGCGAGGCACTGACCATGTCCGACCGCGTGGCGGTGTTCCACCAGGGCGAGATCCAGCAGATCGCCGACCCACGCACCCTTTACGAAGAGCCGCGCAACACCTTCGTCGCCAACTTCATCGGCGAGAACAACCGTATCAACGGCATCCTGCTGGCCAGTGACGGCAACCGCTGCCAGGTGCAACTGGCGCGCGGCGAGCGGGTCGAGGCGCTGGCCGTGAACGTCGGCCAGGCCGGTGAACCGGTGACCCTGTCGATCCGCCCTGAGCGCGTGCGCCTCAATGGCCACAGCCAAAGCTGTGTCAATCGCTTCTCTGGCCGTGTGGCCGAGTTCATCTACCTGGGCGACCACGTGCGCGTGCGCCTGGAAGTCTGCGGCAAGGCCGACTTCTTCGTGAAGCAGCCGATCGCCGAGCTCGACCCGGCACTGGCCGTGGGCGATGTGGTACCGCTGGGCTGGGAGGTGGAGCACGCGCGCGCGCTCGATCCGATTGCCGAAGCCCACTGATGGATTGCTTCACCAACCCTGTACTGTGGAGAGAATAATAATGCGCAAGCAGTTGAAACTGACCGCCCTGGCCCTTGGCCTGTTCGCCGCCGGCCAGGCCATGGCGGCGGACTTGACCGTGGTTTCCTTCGGCGGCGCCAACAAGGCGGCCCAGGTCAAGGCGTTCTATGAGCCTTGGGAGAAGGCCGGCAAGGGCAAGATCGTCGCTGGGGAGTACAACGGTGAGATGGCCAAGGTCAAAGCCATGGTCGATACCAAGAGCGTGTCTTGGAACCTGGTGGAAGTAGAATCGCCAGAGCTGGCCCGCGGCTGCGACGAAGGCATGTTCGAAGAACTCGACCCGGCCCTGTTCGGCAACGAAAGCGACTATGTGAAGGGCGCCATCCAGCCGTGCGGCGTGGGCTTCTTCGTCTGGTCCACGGTGCTGGCCTACAACGCCGACAAGCTCAAGACCGCGCCTACCAGCTGGGCCGATTTCTGGGACACGAAGAAATTCCCGGGCAAGCGCGGCCTGCGCAAAGGCGCCAAGTACACCCTCGAATTCGCCCTGATGGCAGACGGTGTGGCACCGAAAGAGGTGTACCAGGTGCTGGGCACCAAAGAAGGCGTGGACCGCGCCTTCAAGAAACTCGACGAGCTCAAGCCGAGCATCCAGTGGTGGGAAGCGGGCGCCCAGCCGCCACAGTACCTGGCCTCGGGTGACGTGGTCATGAGCTCGGCCTACAACGGCCGCATCGCCGCCGTGCAGAAAGAGAGCAACCTCAAGGTGGTGTGGAACGGCGGCATCTACGACTTCGACGCCTGGGCCATTCCGAAAGGCGCCAAGGATGCGGACGAGGCGAAGAAGTTCATCGCCTTCAGCGTCCAGCCCGAGCAGCAGAAGACCTACTCCGAAAACATCGCCTATGGCCCGGCCAATTCCAAGGCCGTCAGCCTGCTGTCGGACGACGTGAAAAAGGACATGCCGACCACGCCTGAGAACATTGCCAACCAGGTGCAGATCGACGTGGCCTTCTGGGCCGACAACAGCGAGCAGCTGGAGCAACGCTTCAACGCCTGGGCGGCGAAGAAGTAAACGATAGGGAGCCGCTACGCGGCTCATCGCCGGCAAGCCGGCTCCCACAGGTGGAGTTGACCACCTGAGGGTGTGGGAGCCGGCTTGCCGGCGATGGGCTGCGCAGCAGCCCCAATTTCAGCCTGTTTTGCGGAGTTCGCCATGGCCATTGCAGTGCCCCTCAACGAAGGCGCAGGTCCAAATCTGAAGCAGCGTCTCAAGCACGCCGAGCGGGTCAACCGCTGGAAGGCGCAGGCGTTGATCGCGCCGCTGGCGCTGTTTCTCCTGCTGGTGTTCCTGGTGCCGATCGCGGCGCTGCTGTTCAAGAGCGTCGGCAACCCGGAAGTGGTCGGCGGCATGCCGCGCACCGTGGAAATCATCGCCCAGTGGGACGGCAAGAGCCTGCCAGGTGAAGAGGTCTACAAGGCCCTGAGCCAGGACCTGGCCGAGTCACGCAAGAATCAGACCCTGGGCGACCTGTCCAAGCGCCTGAACATGGAGCTGGCCGGCTACCGCAGCCTGTTGGCGAAAACCGCGCGGGCGCTTCCGTTCAAGACAGAGCCGGCCTCTTATAAAGATGCCCTGCAAGCCCTCGACGAGCGTTGGGGTGACCCGGCCTACTGGCAGGCGATCCGCCGCAATACCAGCCCGGTAACTTCGTTCTACCTGCTGGCGGCGCTCGACCACCGTATCGATGATCTCGGCGAACTGGCCAAGGCCACGCCCGACCAGGCCATTTACCTGGATATTTTTGCCCGCACCCTGTGGATGGGTGTGGTGATCACGGCCATCTGCCTGGTACTGGCCTACCCGCTGGCCTACTTGCTGGCCAACCTGCCGACTCGGCAGAGCAACCTGCTGATGATTCTGGTGCTGCTGCCATTCTGGACCTCGATCCTGGTGCGGGTGGCGGCGTGGATCGTGCTGCTGCAGTCGGGCGGGCTGATCAACAGTGCGCTGATGGCCATGGGCATCATCGACCAACCGCTGGAGTTGGTGTTCAACCGCACTGGCGTGTACATCTCGATGGTGCACATTCTTCTGCCGTTCATGATCCTGCCGCTGTACAGCGTGATGAAAGGCATTTCGCCCAGCTACATGCGCGCGGCGATTTCGCTCGGTTGCCACCCGTTCGCCAGCTTCTGGCGGGTGTACTTCCCGCAGACCTACGCGGGCGTGGGCGCCGGCTGCCTGCTGGTGTTCATCCTGGCCATCGGCTACTACATCACCCCGGCGCTGCTCGGCAGCCCCAACGACCAGATGGTCAGCTACTTCGTCGCCTTCTACACCAACACCAGCATCAACTGGGGCATGGCCACCGCGCTGGGCGGGCTGTTGCTGCTGGCGACCGTGCTGCTGTACCTGATCTATAGCTGGCTGGTCGGCGCCAGCCGTCTGCGCCTGAGCTGAGGAGCCTTGTGATGCTGAGCCCATACATGTCATCCGTTGAGCGGGTGTGGTTCTACAGCCTGCGCATTCTGTGCGGCCTGATTCTCTTGTTCCTGGTGTTGCCAGTGCTGGTGATCGTGCCGCTGTCCTTCAACAGTGGCAGTTTCCTGGTGTATCCACTGCAGGGCTTCTCGATGCAGTGGTACCAGGACTTCTTCGCCTCGGCGGAATGGATGCGGGCGCTGAAGAACAGCATCATCGTTGCGCCGGCGGCCACGATCCTGGCCATGGTGTTTGGCACCCTGGCGTCGATCGGACTGACCCGAGGCGATTTCCCGGGCAAGTCGCTGGTGATGGCGCTGGTGATTTCGCCGATGGTTGTGCCGGTGGTCATCATCGGCGTGGCCAGTTACCTGTTCTTTGCCCCACTGGGCATGGGTAACAGCTTCATCTCGCTGATCCTGGTGCATGCGGTGCTGGGCGTGCCGTTCGTCATCATCACGGTGTCGGCGACTTTGCAGGGTTTCAACTACAACCTGGTGCGGGCGGCGGCCAGCCTGGGCGCCTCGCCGTTGCTGGCCTTCCGCCGGGTAACCTTGCCGCTGATTGCGCCTGGGGTGATCTCCGGCGCGCTGTTCGCCTTCGCCACCTCGTTCGATGAAGTGGTGGTGACGCTGTTTCTTGCCGGGCCGGAGCAGGCGACACTGCCACGGCAGATGTTCAGCGGCATTCGCGAGAACCTGAGCCCGACCATCGCGGCGGCGGCGACCTTGCTGATTGGCTTCTCGGTGGTGTTGTTGCTGACCCTGGAGTGGTTGCGGGGGCGTAGCGAGAAGTTGAGGACCCAGCAGCCTGCCTGATAGACGTTTGCCTGGGCTGGCCTCATCGCCGGCAAGCCGGCTCCCACAGGATCTCCACTGTCCTCCTGTGGGAGCCGGCTTGCCGGCGATGAGGCCGGTTCAGGCAAAGAAGGCACTCGTCGAGACGGATTGATACCAATCAGCCTTCATTCGATTCCGTGAGTTACAATGCGCGCCACCGTGATTCTGCCAACAGGTGCGCCATGCAGCCCTACGCTATTGCCCCCTCCATTCTCTCCGCCGATTTCGCCCGCCTGGGCGAAGATGTCGACAAGGTGCTGGCCGCCGGGGCCGACATCGTTCACTTCGATGTGATGGACAACCACTACGTGCCCAACCTGACCATCGGCCCGATGGTCTGCACCGCGCTGCGCAAGTACGGCGTGACCGCGCCGATCGACGTGCACCTGATGGTCAGCCCGGTCGATCGCATCATCGGCGACTTCATCGAAGCTGGCGCCACCTACATCACCTTCCACCCGGAAGCCACGCAGCACATCGACCGTTCGCTGCAGCTGATCCGTGACGGCGGCTGCAAGGCCGGCCTGGTGTTCAACCCGGCCACCAGCCTGGATGCCTTGAAGTACGTGATGGACAAGATCGACATGGTCCTGCTGATGAGCGTCAACCCAGGCTTCGGCGGGCAGAAGTTCATCCCCGGCACCCTCGACAAGCTGCGCGAAGCCCGTGCGCTCATCGACGCCAGCGGCCGTGACATCCGCCTGGAAATCGATGGCGGCGTCAACGTCAACAACATCCGCGAGATCGCTGCCGCCGGTGCGGACACCTTTGTCGCCGGCTCGGCCATCTTCAACGCCCCGGACTACCAGGAAGTCATCGCCAAGATGCGCGCCGAAATGGCCCAGGCCCGCCCATGAGTGGCTTCGAGCAGCTGTTCCCCGGGGCGCTGCCCAGGCTGGTGATGTTCGATCTGGACGGTACCCTGATCGACTCGGTGCCAGACCTGGCCGCTGCCGTGGACCGCATGCTGCTCGAACTCGGGCGCCAGCCCGCAGGCCTTGAAGCCGTTCGCCATTGGGTCGGAAACGGTGCCCAGGTGCTGGTGCGCCGGGCGCTGGCTGGCAGCATCGACCATGCTGCGGTAGACGATGCTCTGGCGGAACAGGCGCTGGCGCTGTTCATGGAGGCCTATGCCCAAAGCCATGAACTGACCGTCATCTATCCCGGTGTCCAGGACACCCTGCGCTGGCTGCGCAAGCAGGGCGTGGAAATGGCGCTGATCACCAACAAGCCCGAGCGTTTTGTCGGGCCGTTGCTGGACCAGATGAAGATCGGCCGCTACTTCCGCTGGATCATCGGCGGCGACACGCTGCCACAGAAGAAACCCGACCCCGCAGCACTGCTGCACGTCATGAAGATGGCGGGCGTCACGCCAGAGCAGTCGTTGTTCGTCGGCGACTCGCGCAGCGACGTACTGGCGGCCAAGGCCGCCGGCGTGCAGTGCGTCGGCCTGAGTTATGGCTACAACCATGGCCGGCCCATCGATGAAGAGACCCCGAACCTGGTGATCGACGACCTGCGCGTGCTGCTGCCCGGTTGCGCGGACTCGGCCACTGGGATAACGTTGGCGGACCTTCAAGCCTCACCCGACAGAGAGTCCACCGTGGCGGTCACTGGCAAATTCTGGATGAAAGTCATCAAGGCCCTGGCCCGTTGGCGCTGGCGCGCCTGACTTATGCCCGCCGGCGCCTGCCGGCCCGTCCGCTTGCCCGACCCTATTGCTGCTTGCCACGAGGCTACCCATGACCCGCGAAGAATTCCTGCGCCTGGCCGCTGCCGGCTACAACCGCATTCCCCTGGCCTGCGAAACCCTGGCCGACTTCGACACGCCGCTGTCGATCTACCTGAAACTGGCTGACCAACCCAACAGCTACCTGCTCGAATCGGTGCAGGGCGGTGAGAAGTGGGGCCGTTACTCGATGATCGGCCTGCCGTCGCGCACCGTGATGCGTGTGCATGGCTACCACGTCAGCATCCTGCAGGATGGCGTGGAAGTGGAAAGCCACGAGGTCGAAGACCCGTTGGCTTTCGTCGAAACCTTCAAGGACCGCTACAAGGTCGCCGACATTCCCGGCTTGCCGCGCTTCAACGGTGGCCTGGTGGGCTACTTCGGCTACGACTGCGTGCGTTATGTGGAAAAACGCTTGGGCGCGAGCCCGAACCCAGACCCACTGGGCGTGCCAGACATTCTGTTGATGGTTTCTGACGCCGTGGTGGTGTTCGACAACCTGGCGGGCAAGATGCACGCCATCGTGCTGGTCGATCCGGCCGAAGAGCAGGCGTTCGAACAAGGCCAGGCACGCCTGCAAGGTCTGCTGGAAACCCTGCGTCAGCCGATCACGCCACGCCGAGGCCTTGACCTGAGCGGCCCGATGGCGGCCGAACCTGAATTCCGCTCCAGCTACACCCGTGACGACTACGAGAACGCGGTAGGGCGCATCAAGGAATACATCCTGGCGGGTGACTGCATGCAAGTGGTGCCGTCGCAACGCATGTCGATCGATTTCAAGGCCGCGCCCATCGACCTGTATCGCGCGCTGCGCTGCTTCAACCCGACGCCCTACATGTACTTCTTCAACTTTGGCGACTTCCATGTGGTCGGCAGCTCGCCGGAAGTGTTGGTACGCGTGGAAGAAAACCTGGTCACCGTGCGCCCGATTGCCGGCACTCGCCCGCGTGGTGCCAACGAGGAGGCAGACCGGGCGTTGGAAGACGACCTGCTGTCGGACCAGAAAGAGATCGCCGAGCACCTGATGCTCATCGACCTAGGCCGTAACGATGTGGGTCGTGTGTCGTCGACCGGCAGCGTGCGCTTGACCGAGAAGATGGTGATCGAGCGCTACTCCAACGTGATGCACATCGTTTCCAATGTCACCGGCCAACTGAGCGAGGGCCTGACCGCCATGGACGCACTGCGGGCGATTCTGCCGGCAGGCACCTTGTCGGGCGCACCGAAGATTCGCGCGATGGAAATCATCGATGAGCTGGAGCCAGTGAAGCGTGGTGTCTACGGTGGTGCGGTGGGCTACTTCGCGTGGAACGGCAACATGGATACCGCGATTGCCATTCGTACGGCCGTGATCAAGGACGGTGAGCTTCATGTGCAGGCCGGCGGCGGCATCGTTGCCGACTCGGTGCCGGCGCTGGAGTGGGAAGAAACCATCAACAAGCGCCGGGCGATGTTCCGTGCGGTGGCGTTGGCCGAGCAGACCAGCGCCAAGTAAAACGACTGGGGCGCTGTGGGACCCTGCGCAAGCCAGTGGAATCCTGTGGGAGCCGGCTTGCCGGCGATGAGGTCGGGGCAGGCTAGCCTGGTCAGTCTGGAAGGGCCCTATCGCCGGCAAGCCGGCTCCCACAGGTAAACCACTGCTTTAAAAGTCGACGCTGACGCCCAGGCTCACGCCCTGTTGGGTCAACTCATCACTCTTGCGCCAGTTGTAATTCCCCCGCAGATGCACCCCCGCCACCAGCTCGTGGCTCACCCCCAGGCTGGCCCGGGTCAGGTCGCTGTGGGGCGTATACCCGGTCAGGCTGAAGTCGTTGGCCGGCAACGTCGTCAGGTGCATGGTCACATCCTGCTGGTCATCCTCGAACTCATGTTCCTGCACCAACTCGGCGAACAGTCGGGTGCTCGGTAGCACCTGCACGCTGCCCAGCAACCCCAAGCCGAGGCGCCGCGAAGTGCGTTCCTGGTCATCGAAACCCAGCGCCGTAGAGCGTCCGCTCTTCTCGTCATAACCATCGACCTTCACCCGCGCATAGTCGGCGCTGACGAACGGTGCCAGTTGCCAACGACTGGCTTCGGTCATCAGGTCGTAACCCAGCCGCCCCGTCACGGCCCAGGCTTCGCCATCGGTGTCGCCTTTCTCGCTGCGGTCATTTACCCCAAGTGCGAAGGTACGCTTGAGGTCGCGGTAGTCCAGGTGGCCGGCCGTCAGCGCGGCATCGGCCCACCAACGGTCCTGGCGGAACTGGGCGAAGGCCGTGGCCAGGTAACTGTCGAGCTTGTAGTCCGAGTCCTGCTCGCCGGCCTCCAGTTTCTGCTGGTATACGCCGCCTGCCAGTCCCACGCGCCAGGCGTCGTTCAATCGATAGCTGCCGCCGAGGGTCAGGTTGTAGCCATGCCCGTCCGCACTGGCGGCGCTGCGCTGATCGTCGAAGTCCAGGTCCTGGGCGCCGGTGCTGACGAAGGCTTGCCATTGATCCACTGCCTGCCAGGGCGTCTGCCATTGGTTGCGCAGCTCGTCCTGGTGCGCGCGCAAGCTGGCATGGGCCATTTCGGGTAGCAATGTCAGCTCCCACGGGGCAGATAGGATCGAGTAGGCGTAGTCGGCGATCAACTGCTGGCCGGCGATGGTCGGGTGAACCGAGTCGTTGAACAGCAGCTTGGTCGGGTCGGGTGTGAGGCCGTTGATGCCGTATACCGGGTTTTGCACGCAGCCGTTGCCGCTGTAGCAGGTACCCACAAGGTTCTGGCCGCTGGCCAGGCCGAACTGTTCCGGGCTGGCCAGGACCTCATCGATCAGCACAGGAATGTTCAACGGAATGATCTCGGCGTCGATCTGGCCGAGCTGGCTGATCAGCGATTGGTTGAATACACCGGAGAGTTGCGACAGCGGGCCTTGCAGAGGCGTGCCGTTGAAGTTTGGCGTGTTGCCGAGGTCCGGAAGCAGCCAGACCATGATGTAACGTGCGCCGCCTTGCTGCAGGGCCTGGGCGCTGGCGGCCAGGCGTGCGCCGGCCGCTGCGGCGCCTGCCGGGCTGTTGACCAGGCCCTGGAGAAAGTCGTTGCCACCGCCGGTAAGGTAATAGAGCGCATTGGGATCGGCCCGCAGGCCGTTGGCCAGGTAGCCGGGTCGCTCCCGCAGCACCGCCCCGGCCCCTGGCTGGCCGGGTGGGATGACCGTTTCGGAGGTGTCGGTAATCGACGCCAGAATCTGCCCGGTGGTATAGCCGCCGACAGCCCAGTTGTTGCCGTCAGGAAGGCCCTGAGCCAGGTTGCCGGGGGAGGTCGAAGGGCCCAGCTCGGCGGCGCCAAAACCCAGTTTGCCGCCGAGGATCATTGGCGATACGGGGGCGAAATTGCCCTGTGCGTCACGGTTGGTGAAGCGTGCCCCCGAAGTACCGCCGGTCTGGTCGGGAAACTGCCCCGCGTCGCTGAGGCTGTCACCGAATACGATCAACGTGGAATAAGGGGAGGGAGCAGCGAACGCCTGGCTGCAGGCAAGGGCCAGCGAGGCGAGGGTGAAACGCAGTAACGGTGCTTGGCGCATCGATGAACATCCTTTTCATTGTTTTTATGAGGACAATCGGATTGACCTTAGCAAATCGCTGGGCATGCCTTCCAAGTCCATTCGTTTCCCCGTGTTTACGGGCATATTGCGCCCGTCGCGTCGGTAGGCTACTGTGCCGGGACGTATGAGCGAGACCTATCCTGTGTTGATCGTCAGCAAACTCTTGATGCGCGTAATCAAGGCCCACGCCCGTTGGCGTTGGCGCGCCTGACTTTATCTCCTGCCGGCCCGTCCGGCCCGTCCCTGTTTACCTTCCCGTTTGCCTGAAACATCCGCTGCCCGCGCTTGTGGCCGGGGAAGGTTCGAATTCAAAGTCAGTAGATTCAAGAGGTTCAGCCGATGTTACTGATGATCGACAATTACGACTCATTCACTTACAACGTCGTTCAATACCTGGGCGAGTTGGGTGCTGAGGTGAAGGTCATTCGCAATGATGAAATGACCATCGCTCAGATCGAAGCCCTCAACCCCGAGCGTATCGTCGTTTCCCCTGGCCCGTGCACGCCCAGCGAAGCGGGTGTTTCCATCGAGGCCATCCTGCATTTTGCCGGCAAGCTGCCGATCCTTGGCGTGTGCCTGGGCCACCAGTCCATCGGGCAGGCCTTTGATGGTGACGTGGTGCGTGCCCGCCAGGTCATGCACGGCAAGACCAGCCCGGTGCACCACCGCGACCTTGGCGTGTTCGCCGGCCTCAACAACCCGTTGACGGTCACCCGCTACCATTCCCTGGTGGTCAAGCGCGAAACCCTGCCCGATTGCCTGGAAGTCACCGCCTGGACCGCCCACGATGATGGCTCGGTCGACGAGATCATGGGCCTGCGCCACAAGTCGCTGAATATCGAAGGGGTGCAGTTCCACCCAGAGTCCATCCTCACCGAGCAGGGCCACGAGCTGTTCGCCAACTTCCTCAAGCAGACCGGCGGCCGCCGCTAAGGATCGAACATGGATATCAAGAGCGCGTTGAGCCGTATCGTCGGCCACCTGGACCTCAGCACCGAGGAAATGCGTGACGTCATGCGCGAGATCATGACCGGCCAGTGCAGCGAAGCGCAGATCGGCGCATTCCTGATGGGCATGCGCATGAAGAGCGAGAGCATCGACGAGATCGTCGGTGCGGTCTCGGTGATGCGCGAGCTGGCCGACAAGGTCGAACTGAAAAGCCTCGATGGCGTGGTCGATATCGTCGGTACCGGCGGTGACGGCGCCAACATCTTCAACGTTTCCACCGCCTCGTCGTTCGTCCTGGCAGCCGCGGGCTGCACGGTCGCCAAGCATGGCAACCGCGCCGTGTCCGGCAAGAGTGGCAGCGCCGACCTGCTGGAGGCTGCGGGCATCTACCTGAATCTGACGCCGGTCCAGGTTGCGCGCTGCATCGACAGCCTCGGCATCGGTTTCATGTTTGCCCAAAGCCACCATAGCGCCATGAAGTATGC
The DNA here is from genome assembly GCF_044749545.1 of Pseudomonas sp. NPDC089396. NCBI lineage: Bacteria > Pseudomonadati > Pseudomonadota > Gammaproteobacteria > Pseudomonadales > Pseudomonadaceae > Pseudomonas > Pseudomonas sp. NPDC089396. The sequence goes on from NZ_JBIVIC010000001.1 coordinate 626,948, forward strand.
CGCCGGCCCGCGTCGTGACCTGGGCCTGCGTACCTTGTTCAACATGCTCGGCCCGCTTACGAATCCGGCCGGAGTGAAACACCAGGTGGTCGGCGTGTTCACCCAAGCCTTGTGCCGCCCGCTGGCCGAGGTGCTGCAGCGCCTGGGCAGCAAGCATGTACTGGTGGTGCATTCGAAGGATGGCCTGGACGAGTTCAGCCTGGCTGCGCCGACCTTTGTCGCCGAGCTGAAGAACGGCGAAATCACCGAATACTGGGTCGAGCCGGAAGACCTCGGCATGAAGAGCCAGAGCCTGCATGGCCTGGCCGTCGAGAGCCCACAGGCATCGCTGGAGCTGATCCGCGACGCCTTGGGCCGGCGCAAGACCGAAAACGGCCAGAAAGCGGCCGAGATGATCGTGCTCAATGCGGGCGCAGCGCTGTACGCCGCTGACCATGCCATGAGCCTCAAGGCGGGTGTGGAACTGGCCCACGACGTCCTGCACACCGGCCTGGCCTGGGAGAAGCTGCAGGAGTTGGGTGCCTTTACCGCGGTATTCAAGGTGGAGAACGAAGCATGAGTGTACCGACGGTGCTGGAAAGGATCATTGCCCGCAAGTTCCAGGAAGTGGCCGAACGCAGCGCGCGCGTCAGCCTTGCCGAACTGGAGGCCCTGGCCAAGACGGCCAATGCGCCTCGAGGTTTTGCCAAGGCCCTGATCGAACAGACCAAGCGCAAGCAGCCGGCGGTAATCGCAGAAATCAAGAAGGCGTCGCCGAGCAAAGGTGTGATCCGCGAGAACTTCGTGCCTGCGGACATTGCCGTCAGCTATGAGAAGGGCGGGGCGACCTGCCTGTCGGTGTTGACCGACGTGGACTACTTCCAGGGTGCCGATGAGTACCTACAGCAGGCCCGCGCCGCGGTCTCGCTGCCGGTGATCCGCAAGGACTTCATGGTCGACCCGTACCAGATCGTCGAAGCCCGGGCTCTGGGGGCCGATTGCGTGTTGCTGATCGTGTCGGCGCTCGATGACGTGAAGATGGCCGAGCTGGCCGCCACTGCCAAGGACGTTGGCCTGGACGTGCTGGTCGAAGTGCATGACGGCGACGAGCTGGAGCGCGCGCTGAAGACCCTCGATACGCCGCTGGTGGGGGTGAACAACCGCAACCTGCATACCTTCGAGGTCAGCCTTGAAACCACCCTCGACCTGCTGCCGCGCATTCCGCGTGACCGCCTGGCCATTACCGAGAGCGGCATTCTCAACCGTGCCGATGTCGAACTGATGGAAATCAACGAGGTGTACTCGTTCCTGGTCGGTGAAGCATTCATGCGCGCCGAGCAGCCGGGGCTGGAATTGCAGCGGTTGTTCTTCCCCGAGCAGGTGAAGAAGACCGTTCAGCAACTGGACTGATTGAAACGAAGCCGGCTTATGCCGACTTTTTTGTATGTCCGCTCTGGCCTCTTCGCGGGTCAAGCCCGCTCCCACAGGTTCTCACTGCACTTAGGCACTGGGATGTACATGTGGGAGCGGGCTTGCCCCGCGAAGAGGCGAGCGAAAACAACATAGAAGGTGGATCAATGATCGATCAACCCCTGGCCCTCACCGTCGAACAAGGCCTTCATGCAGAACAGGACCTGCTGGCTGCCGTATGCCGCGGCGAACGGGAATATGGCGTGCTGTTCTGGCGCCCGACCGACCACGCCCTGGTCATGCCCCGGCGCATGAGCCGCCTGGACAACTTCGAAGTCGCCTGCGCGGAGCTGGCAATTGCCGGCTGGCCGGTGCTGCTGCGCGAAAGCGGCGGCGAGCCGGTGCCCCAGTCCCATTCGACGGTGAACGTTGCCCTGGTCTACGTCGCGCCGCGCAGCGAAGGCGACCATGGCCGAATCGAAAACGCCTACGAGCGCCTGTGCCTGCCGCTGTGCGATGTATTGCGCGCATGGGGCGGCGTGGCATCGGTGGGCGAAATCGACGGGGCTTTTTGTGATGGCCGCTACAACGTCAACTTGAATGGCCGCAAGCTGGTCGGTACGGCCCAGCGCTGGCGCCAGGGACTGGGCGGCAAGCGGCCGGTGGTGCTGGTGCATGGCGCGCTGCTGCTGGATAACGAGCGCGAGTCGATGGTCGCCGCGGTCAACCGCTTCAACGAATGTTGCGAACTGGAGCAGCGTTGCCGGGCCGATAGCCATATCGCCCTGCACGAAGTCGTGCCCGAGGCGCCCTGGTTCGAGCGCTTGTCACAGGCCTACAACGACGTGCTGGCGAAGCTGCCCAAGGACTAACGGGTGCCGTAGACCACCATGGTCTTGCCCTTGACCTGCACCAGGCTGCGTTCCTCAAGATCCTTGAGGACGCGGCCGACCATCTCCCGTGAACAGCCGACGATGCGGCCAATTTCCTGACGGGTGATCTTGATCTGCATGCCATCAGGGTGGGTCATGGCATCAGGCTGCTTGCACAGGTCGAGCAGGCAACGGGCTACCCGGCCGGTAACATCGAAGAATGCCAGGTCGCCGACCTTGCGCGTCGTGTTGCGCAGGCGCTGGGCCATCTGGCTGCCAAGGGCATAGAGAATTTCCGGGTCTTGCCGCGTCACTTCGCGAAACTTGTCGTAGCTGATCTCCGCCACTTCGCATTCGGTCTTGGCACGGACCCAGGCGCTGCGCTGCTGATCGCTGTCGGACGGCTCGAACAGCCCCAGTTCCCCGAAGAAATCGCCGTTGTTGAGGTAGGCGATGATCATCTCATGCCCTTCGTCGTCTTCGATCAGTATGGTGACTGAGCCCTTGATGATGAAAGACAAGGTTTCGGCACGATCGCCAGCACAGATAATGTTGCTCTTGGCGGTGTAGCGGCGGCGCTGGCAATGCACCAGCAGCTTGTCGATGTTCTTGATCTTGGCGGGTAGGGCTGAGGCAACCATCACGAAATCCTGTTCGATGTGACGCATAGGCTCTTGTTAGTCATTGCCTGGCGCGTAGCGCCAGTCAATTGGCGCCAGCTTATCAGACACCGCAGGATGTTTCGGCACAAATGCGACGCGCATTGAGCTTTTCCGACAGCCATACAAGGCTTAAGCTGACACCCTTTTGCGAATTCCAGGAGTACGGACAGATGAAGGCACGCATCCAGTGGGCCGGTGAAGCGATGTTCCTCGGTGAGTCGGGGAGCGGCCACGTGGTGGTGATGGATGGCCCGCCCGAGGCTGGCGGCCGCAACCTGGGCGTGCGCCCGATGGAAATGCTTCTGCTCGGCCTGGGTGGCTGCAGCAGCTTCGATGTGGTGAGCATCCTGAAGAAATCCCGGCAGGCGGTGGAAAGCTGCGAAGCCTTCCTGGAAGCCGAGCGCGCCAGTGAAGACCCGAAGGTTTTCACCAAGATCCACATGAATTTCGTGGTCAAGGGCCGTGGGCTGAAAGAAGCTCAGGTCAAGCGAGCGGTGGAGCTGTCGGCGGAGAAGTATTGCTCGGCGTCGATCATGCTGGAGCGCGCTGGTGTGGAAATCACCCACGGCTACGAGATCGTCGAGCTGGGTTGAACCCGAGGTTTTGGGGCTGCTGCGCAGCCCTTTCGCGACACAAGGCCGCTCCTACAATGATTATGCGATCTCTGTAGGAGCGGCCTTGTGTCGCGAAAGGGCCGCAAAGCGGCCCCAGCAATTTTCAGTTGCGCAGTGCCGGCAAGGCCACCAGCAACCACCCCGGAAGCCAACTTCTCACCGCCTGGCTCAACCGCTCCCGCCGCTTCTGATACCCCAGACCCAAGCCAATGACGCCAAGCCCGATCAACGTCAGCACCACCGGGAACAGCAGCGACTCGGCAAACACCTCGTACGACAGGTAGCCGAGATAAGCCGCCACCCCCAGCGCCCCGAACACCATGAACTGCGGCCGGCGCAGCAGTACAGCCATCCCCATCAGGCCAAGGTTGATCAAGCAGTACAGTGCCTTGCCCAGCTCACTGTCGCTTTCCATCATCGTCAGCCCGCCCCAGAACGCCGCCAGCCCGGCCAGGTAGCCCCACTGGGCATAGTCCTCGCGGGTACGGCCGTCCACCAGCAGAAATACCAGTAACAACCCCAGCCCGAACCACAGCGACACCGTGCGCCGCTGCTCCCAGCTGAACGGTGAACCGTACACCCACTCGCTCAGGTCCATCGACATGAACCACAGCGCGACGGCGATCGGCATCACGATGAACGGGTAAGGGATCAAGCGCAGCATCAGCAGGCCGGCCAGCACCGTGGCTGCCTCCATCATCAGCCAGCCACCCTGTACGTAGGTGTAGTACTGGTGATAGTTCCCTTGCACATCGTCCAGCGGCCACCAGCCAGCCAGGCGTTCGAGGGCGAACACTGCCAACGGCACGATGCTCACCGCGACGGCCGCCAGCACGCCTGCGGCAATGGGCTGCTGGCGCTTCTGCAGATTCAGGGCGAACAGGGTGAGCAAGGCGATGTACAGGGCAGCGATGGCCAGCAGGGCCACGTCGCCAACGCGCATCCAGGCCTCGGTCAGCAACCAGCCCATGGCGCCCATGATCAACAGGGCGCCGAAGTAGAAGGCGACGTGCGCCAATTGGAAACTGCCACGCGAGGCGGGCTGGTTGTGCAGGAACTCCAGCAGGGCCTGGTCCTGGCCCGGCTGGAGTATGCCGGCTTGCACGGCGCGCGCCAGGTCCTTGGCGTCTATTCGGTCCTTCATGGGCGTGCTCTCAGATGCGGTAGGTGCTCTTGGTCATGACCTTGGCTAGCAGGCTCATGCCAAAGCGTACCGGTGCCGGGAAACGATAGCCGCCGGCCTCGAGGGCAGATTCGGCGTGCTGTTCTTCATCCACGCGCATCTGTTCGAGGATGGCGCGGGATTTCTCGTCTTCGTGGGGAATTTGCTCGAGGTGTTCGTCAAGGTGCTTGCACACCTGATGCTCGGTGGCGGCGACGAAGCCCAGGCTGACTTTGTCGCTGACCAGGCCGGCGAGGGCGCCGATGCCGAACGACATGCCGTAGAACAGCGGGTTGAGCACGCTTGGGTGACTGCCCAGCTGACGGATGCGCTGTTCGCACCAGGCCAGGTGGTCGACTTCTTCCTCGGCGGCATGTTCCATCGCCTTGCGTATCTGCGGCAGCTTGGCGGTCAGGGCCTGACCCTGGTACAGCGCCTGGGCGCAGACTTCGCCGGTATGGTTGATGCGCATCAGCCCGGCAACGTGGCGGGTCTGGCTTTCGTCCAGGTCGACATCCGGCTGGATGATGGCCGGGGAAGGCCGGGACGGTTGGCCGCTGAAGGGCAGCAAGGTGCGCATGGCGGTATCGGCCTGCAGCAACAAGCGGTCGAGCGGCGAGTAGTGACGTTCGGTGGCCATCGGGCACCTCCGCAAGAGTGTGCCCGACAGTTTACCGCAATCGCTTCAGGGTCGCTTGCCCTGGATCAGCCCGGTGGCCAGTGCATCTGGCGCTGGCCGAGCACGTGCATGTGGATGTGGTAGACGGTCTGGCCGCCTTGTTCGTTGCAGTTCATGACTACGCGGAAACCGTCCTCGCAGCCGAGCTCCTTGGCCAGGCGCTGAGCCGTGAACAGGATATGGCCTGCCAGGCCTTTGTCTTCTTCGGTCAGGTCGCTGAGGGTGCGGATGTGTTTTTTCGGGATGACCAGAAAATGCACCGGCGCCTGGGGCGCGATATCGTGAAACGCCAGAACCTGGTCGTCCTCGTAGATGATCTTCGCCGGGATTTCCCGGTTGATGATCTTGCAGAATAAATCGTCCACAGCACTTGCTCCATGGTGAGGGTCCGGGCCGAGTGTACTGAGCCAGGCGCCGCTCGCCCAGTGGCTATTCCATTCCGGCCGGGCAGTAACGTCGGTGGATGAACCCTGCCAGCTTGCGTGCCAGCCAGCGCGGCAGCAGGCGCGGGGCGAAGGCCAGCCAGCGGTTGCGCCGCAGCGGCATGATCAGCGGACGGTTTTTGGCCAGGGCGCGGACGGTGTACAACGCCACTTCCTCGGGGCTCAGGCAGCGGCTGCTGCCGTCGAGTCGGGGAATGCGTCGACGCGCGGAGCGCACCGGGCCGGGGCACAATACCGAGACCTTGATGCCGGTAGGCTTGAGCTCTTCGCGCAGTGCTTCGGTGAAGCTCAGCACATAGGCCTTGCTCGCGGCATAGGTCGCCATCCATGGGCCTGGCGCGACTGCCGCCAGGCCGGCGACATTGAGGATCTGCCCGCCACCCTGTACGGCCATCAGGTTGCCGATGGCGTGGCACAGGCGGCTCATGGCGAGGATGTTGACCTCCAGCAAGTCTTGCTCGTCGGCCCATTCATGGGCCAGAAACGGACCGTAGGTACGTTGGCCGGCGCAATTGACCAGCAGGTCGATACGCCGTTCGCCTTCCTCAAGCTCCAGCACGAAGCCTGACAGGCGCAGCGGCTGGCTCAGATCACAGGCGCGAAACAGCACTTCGACACCAAAGCGCTGGGTCAGCTCCATGGCCACCGGCTCCAGGGTTTCTCGATGGCGTGCCACCAGGATCAGACTACGCCCGCGCCGCGCCAGAGCTTCCGCCAGGGCCAGGCCCAGGCCGCTGGAAGCACCGGTGATCATGGCGTAACGGGTCATGCAAGGCTCCTGGGGGCTGAAGAGGGCGCCTAGTGTACAACTTGGCCGGGCAAGGTGTTGCCTTTTGCTACAAGGCCTTGACGCTGAGTGCCTGGCTGCGCTCCAGCGCTGCCCGGTACTCGCCGTGCAGGCGTTCGATCAGCTCGGCCGCTGGGGGCAGGTCATGGATCTCGCCCACACCTTGGCCGGCGGACCAGACGGTCTTCCAGACCTTCGCTTCATCATCGAGGGGCTTGAGTTTGCCGGCCTCGTGCCCGGATTTCAGCGCGGCCATGTCGTAGCCGGCCTGTTCCAGGCTTGGGCGCAGGAAGCTTGCTGGAATCCCGGAAACCGCGGGGGTGTGAATGATGTCGGCGGCATGGGCATCTAGCAGCATCTGCTTGTAGGGCTCTTGCGCACGGCTTTCGCGAGTGGCGATGAAGCGAGTGCCCATGTAGGCCAGGTCGGCGCCCAGCAACTGGGCAGCGAGAATCTCGTGACCGTGGTTGATGCAACCGGCCAGCAGAAGGGTCTTGTCGAAGAACTGGCGGATCTCGGCCGCCAGGGCGAATGGGCTCCAGGTGCCGGCATGACCACCTGCGCCCGCCGCCACGGCAATCAGGCCATCGACACCCGCCTCGGCGGCTTTTTCCGCATGCCGGCGGGTGGTTACGTCGTGGAACACCAGGCCGCCATAGCTGTGTACCGCATCCACCACTTCTTTGACTGCGCCAAGGCTGGTGATGACGATCGGCACGCGATGCTCGACGCAAAGCGCCAGATCGGCCTGCAGGCGTGGATTGGTGGGGTGGACGATCAGGTTGACGGCATAGGGCGCCGGCTCATGCAACTGCGCCAGGCCTGCCTCTATCTCCTCTAGCCAGGCTTTGAAGCCAGCGCTGTCGCGCTGGTTCAGGGCCGGGAAGCTGCCAACCACACCCTTGCCACAGCAGGCCAGAACCAGATCGGGGTTGGATATCAGGAACATGGGTGCAGCGACCACCGGCAAGCGCAGGCGATTTTCCAGCGAAGCGGGTAAAGACATGGGCAGGGCTCCAGTGCAGAACGGGTTGCGTCAGAACGGTTTGACCACCACGAGGATCACGATGCCCAGCAGGAACAGCACCGGCACTTCGTTGAACCAGCGGTAGTAGACATGGCTGCGTGTATTGGCGCCGCTGGCGAAGCGTTTGAGCTGGGCGCCACATACATGGTGGTAGCCGGTCAGCAGGATCACCAGGGTCAGCTTGGCATGTAGCCAGCCTTGGCTAAGCCAGCCGGGGGTGAGGTATAGCATCCAGGCCCCGAACACATAGGTGGCGATCATTGCCGGGTTCATGATGCCGCGGTACAGCTTGCGCTCCATGGTCACGAAGCGTTCCTGGCTGAGGCTGTCCTGGCTCTGGGCGTGGTAGACGAACAGGCGAGGCAGGTAGAACAGGCCGGCGAACCAGCAGACCACGCTGACGATGTGCAGCGCTTTGATCCATAGGTAAAGCATGGAGGGAGTTCCTTCAGGTTTTCACGGTCGTCAGATAGTAGAGGCCAAGTGCCCGAAGGGTCACCCGAAGAGTTGTTACAGGCGCCTTGCACCCCTATTATCGTGCGCTTTCCAGTTGGCTCGTTGATAAAGGGGCAAGCGTTATGATCAAGGTCGGTATCGTCGGCGGCACGGGTTACACCGGCGTCGAACTGTTGCGTCTGCTGGCGCAGCATCCACAGGCCGAAGTGGCGGTCATCACTTCGCGTTCCGAAGCGGGTGTGGCGGTCGCCGACATGTATCCGAACCTGCGCGGTCACTACGACGGCCTGGCCTTCAGCGTGCCGGACAGCAAGGCCCTGGCGGCCTGCGACGTGGTGTTCTTTGCCACCCCGCACGGTGTTGCTCACGCACTGGCTGGCGAGCTGCTCGCTGCCGGCACCAAGGTCATCGACCTGTCCGCCGACTTCCGCCTGCAGGACGCCACCGAGTGGGGCAAGTGGTATGGTCAACCGCACGGTGCCCCCGAGCTGCTCAAGGATGCGGTCTACGGCTTGCCTGAGGTGAACCGTGAGAAGATCCGCCAGGCGCGCCTGATCGCGGTTCCGGGCTGCTACCCGACCGCTACCCAGCTGGGCTTCCTGCCGCTGCTGGAGGCTGGCCTGGCCGACCCTTCGCGCCTGATCGCCGACTGCAAGTCGGGTGTCAGCGGTGCCGGTCGCGGGGCTGCCGTGGGTTCGCTGTTCTGTGAAGCCGGCGAGAGCATGAAAGCCTACGCGGTCAAAGGCCACCGCCACCTGCCGGAAATCAGCCAGGGCCTGCGTCTGGCTGCGGGCAAGGACATCGGCCTGACCTTCGTGCCACACCTGACCCCGATGATCCGCGGCATCCATGCCACCCTGTACGCCACCGTCGCCGATACGTCGGTCGACCTGCAGGCGCTGTTCGAGAAACGCTATGCCGATGAGCCGTTCGTCGACGTGATGCCAGCGGGCAGCCACCCGGAAACGCGCAGCGTGCGCGGTGCCAACGTCTGCCGTATCGCCGTTCATCGCCCGCAGGGTGGTGACCTGGTGGTGGTGCTGTCGGTGATCGACAACCTGGTCAAGGGCGCTTCCGGCCAGGCGGTGCAGAACCTGAACATCCTGTTCGGCCTGGACGAGCGCATGGGGCTGTCCCACGCTGGCCTGCTGCCGTAAGCGCAGGGTTATCGAAGAGGCCCGCCCAGTGCGGGCCTTTTTGTTTGCCGCGACTAATGCCGCACAATTCTTGACCAATTTTCTCGGAGAAGCGGATAATGCGCGTCATCGAGTTATATGGCGGCACTGCGCCGGGAGAATCTACATGAGCGTCGAAACCTTCACCCCCACGGTTCTGGAATTCACCCAAGGGGCAGCGCAAAAGGTGAAGACCCTGGTTTCCGAGGAAGGCAACGAGCGTCTGAAGTTGCGCGTGTTCGTCACCGGCGGCGGTTGTTCGGGCTTCCAGTACGGTTTCACCTTCGATGAAGATGTGGCCGAAGATGACACCATCGTCGAGCGCGAGGGCGTATCCCTGGTGGTCGACCCGATGAGCTTCCAGTACCTGGCAGGTGCCGAAGTGGACTACCAGGAAGGCCTGGAAGGTTCGCGCTTCGTGATCAAGAACCCGAACGCCGCTACCACCTGTGGCTGCGGTTCCTCGTTCTCGATCTGAGCCTTGCGATACGAAAACGCCGCGCATTTGCGCGGCGTTTTGCATTGTGGCGTAGCCAGTCAGGCCGGGTAGATCGCGCCGAGCACACGCAGCCCTTTGGCAGCGGTCACGCTGGGGCGGTTGGCGGCGATACCCTCGAGACAGCAATGGGCGAGCCAGGCGAAGGCCATGGCCTCGACCCAGTCAGGATCGACGCCGTGCGCCGCGGTGCTGGCCACCTGAGCGTCGGGCAGCAGTGCGCCAAGGCGAGCCATCAATGCACCATTGCGTGCACCTCCGCCGCACACCAGCAAGGCTTCGGTACCTTGCTGGGCGTTGTTCAGCGCATCGATGATGCTGCGCGCGGTGAGTTCCAGCAGGGTGGCCTGGACGTCCTCGTCACGGTAGGGGGGAAGTCGGTCAAGGTGGCTATCCAGCCAGGGCAGGTTGAACACTTCACGACCAGTGCTCTTCGGCCCGCTGCCAGCGAAGAACGGATCAGTCAGCAGGCTGCTGAGCAAATCGGCCTGCACCAGGCCGCTGGCTGCCCAGGCACCGTCTGCGTCATAAGGCTGGCCGTGCTTGCGCTCGATCCAGGCGTCCAGCAACACATTGCCTGGGCCGCAGTCGAAGCCATGCACCGGCTTGCCCTGTTCGATCAGACTGAGATTGCTGAAACCGCCGACATTGAGAATGGCCAGGCGCTGCCCGAGGTGGCTGAACAAGGCTTCGTGGAAGGCTGGCACCAAGGGCGCGCCCTGGCCTCCAGCCGCCACGTCGCGGCGGCGGAAGTCGGCAATCACACTGATGCCGGTGAGTTCAGCGAGCAACGCCGGGTTGCCAATCTGCACGGTAAAGCCGCGAGCAGGCTCATGCCGGATGGTCTGCCCGTGGCTGCCGATGGCACGAATGGCACTGGCCTGCAGGCCACGTTTCGCCAGCAATTGCTGGATACCTTCGCCTGCCAGGCTGGCCCAGCGATTTTCCGCCAGTGCGGCACGAGCGATCTCGTCTGGGCCGCTGCTGCACAGGCTCAGCAGCGGTTGGCGCAGATCGGGGGGCATGGGCACGTAGTGAGTGGCGAGCAGCTCCAACTGCTCGCCGTGTTCGATCAGGGCGATATCCAGGCCATCGAGGCTGGTGCCGGACATCACCCCCAGGTAGAGCGCCATGGCGTCAGCGCTTGTTCGCAGCGAGCATGGTGGCCTTTTCCTGATCCATGCGGGCAATCAGGGGCTGACTCTGCTGCATGAAGCGTTGGCGTTCGGCTTTGGTGATCGGGTCGGCCATGGGTACTTTCTGGCTCAGTGGGTCGACATGCACGCCATTTACCTGGAACTCGTAGTGCAGGTGCGGACCGGTGGACAGGCCGGTGGTGCCGATGTAACCGATGATCTGGCCTTGTTTCACGCTGCTGCCGTTCTTGATCCCTTTGGCAAAGCCCTGCATGTGACCGTAGAGGGTCTTGTAGCTGTTGCCATGGGCAATGATGACGGTGTTGCCGTAGCCACCGCGTCGGCCGGCGAGCTCGATACGGCCGTCACCTGCAGCCTTGATCGGCGTGCCCCGTGGCGCCGCGTAGTCGACCCCTTTGTGCGCGCGGATCTTGTTCAGGATCGGGTGCTTGCGCCCGGCGGAGAAGCGCGAGCTGATGCGGGCGAAGTCAACCGGGGTACGGATGAAGGCCTTGCGCAGGCTGTTGCCGTCGGCGGTGTAGTAGCTGGTGTTGCCCTGCTTGTTGGTGTAGCGAACAGCCGTGTAGGTCTTGCCGCGGTTGGTGAAGCGGGCAGAGAGGATGTTGCCGGTGCCAACCACCTTGCCGTCCATGACCTTCTGCTCGTAGACCACGTCGAATTCGTCGCCCTGACGGATGTCCTGTGCGAAATCGATGTCATAGCCGAGCACTTTGGCCATGTCCATGGCCATGCTATGGGAAAGCCCGGCGCGCTGGGCCGATGCCGACAGCGAGCTCTTGATTACGCCATGGGCGTAAGCGGTACGTACCACGGGTTTGCTGATTTCGCGAGCGAAGGTGTAGCCCTTGGCTGTCTTGGTCAGCCGAATGGTTTCGAGGTTGCTTACCTTGCTGTGCAGGCTGGCCAGTTGGCCAGTCTTGTCGAGTTCGAACTGCAGCACCTGGCCATGCTTGAGCTGGCTGAATTGCTTGGCCTGCTTGTTGCTGGCCAGCAGGTCGTGCACGGCATTGGTCGGCAGGCCGACCTTGGCGAACAGCGTCGACAAGGTGTCGCCGCGGGCGACGGTCACTTCGCGGTGGCTAGGGTCCTTGGCTTCGGGTTTCTGCTCGGCAGCAGGGGCTTGCTGAGCCGCTTGTTCGGTTGTGGTTTCGGCGCTTTCGATCTGTGCGAAGGGCGTGCCCTGATCGCCTTCGACTTGCACCAGTGGCGCGGCCTTGGACTCGTCTTTCAGCTGTTCGGCCGGGCTTTCCAGCTCCAGGCTGAGCGTGGTCTTCTTGGCTTCGACTTCGCTGGATGGAAATACCAGCAGTGCCAGGCTGAGCAGGGCGGCGATGCCGCTGGCGGCCAACAGATGGCTTTTCGGATAAAGCGGGGGCGCTTTAGGCGTTTCGTTGGTCATAGGTAAGGTGGCTTTGAAGAAAAGTGAATATGGAAAAGATGAATGACATGATGAAGATGAAATAACTGTATAAAATATAACCAAATCCATTTTCACGCAAGGGCGCGTAGACGCCGCAACGCTGCGGTCAGGTCACATTCCATTGCGAAACTTGTATTTGATGGCCGATCTTGTATGGTTGGCTCCCCTTGAATCTGAGCCTTGCGGGTCTGTCTATGAAGTCGGTTGAAGAGCAGCTGGCGCTTATCAAGCGCGGTGCGGAAGAAGTATTGGTCGAGTCGGAACTGGTTGAGAAGCTCAAGCGCGGCCAACCTCTGCGCATCAAGGCAGGCTTCGATCCTACTGCCCCCGACCTGCACCTCGGGCACACGGTACTGATCAACAAGCTGCGCCAGTTCCAGGAGCTGGGGCATCAGGTGATCTTCCTGATCGGTGACTTCACCGGGATGATCGGCGACCCGAGCGGCAAGAGCGCCACGCGTCCGCCGCTGACGCGCGAGCAGGTGCTGGACAATGCTGAGACCTATAAGCAGCAGGTGTTCAAGATCCTTGATCCGGCCAAGACCGAGGTCGCCTTCAACTCTACCTGGATGGACAAGCTGACCCCGGCCGATTTCATCCGCCTGGCTTCGCAGTACACCGTAGCGCGGATGCTCGAGCGTGATGACTTCGACAAGCGTTACACCACCAATCAGCCAATCGCCATCCATGAGTTCCTTTACCCGCTGGTGCAAGGGTACGACTCGGTGGCGCTGAAGGCGGACGTGGAACTGGGTGGTACCGACCAGAAGTTCAACCTGCTAATGGGGCGTGAACTGCAGCGTGCCTACGGTCAGGAAGCGCAGAACATCGTGACCATGCCGTTGCTCGAAGGCCTCGACGGCGTCAAGAAGATGTCCAAGTCGCTGGGTAACTATGTGGGTATCCAGGAAGCGCCGGGTGTCATGTACGGCAAGCTGGTGTCGATTCCCGATACGCTGATGTGGCGTTACTTCGAGCTGCTGAGCTTCCGTTCGATGGAAGAGATCGAGCAGTTCCGTGCCGATGTGGCCAATGGCGCGAACCCGCGTGACATCAAGATCAAGCTGGCGGAAGAGATCGTTGCGCGTTTCCATGGTGAAGAGGCTGCGGCCAATGCGCACCGTGCTGCGGGTAACCGTATGAAAGAGGGCGAGCTGCCGGAAGACCTGCCGGAGATTGAAGTGGCTGCGGCAGAAGACTTGCCGATCGCTGCCGTTCTGAACCGGGCGGGTCTGGTGAAGAACTCGGCGATGGCGCGGGACCTGCTCAATGGCGGTGCCGTGAAGGTCGACGGCGCGGTAGTTGAGCGCGACTTCATGTTTGCAATTGGCGCAACCCATGTGTGCCAAGCGGGCAAGAAGGCGTTTGCGCGGGTCACCCTCAAGGCTGAGTGACCGGTTGTTGGTGCAGCTATATATAGAAGCGGGGAGGCCGATAGGCCTCCCCGCTTTGTTTTCCAGCGATATTAAGGTTTTTTGAAATTAAGCCTTGACGGGGTTTCGAATCCCCTTATAATGCGCCCCACTTCCAGCGTAGTCGGAACGAGAAACTCCTTGAGATTCAAAGAGTTAATCGAGCCAGGTAGTACTGGAAGTGCTTCGATCGAATGATCGATAGCGGTTGAAAAGGTGGTTGACAGCGCTTCTAAATGCTGTATGATTCGCCTCCCGCTACGAGAGATCGCAGCGAGCCAAGTGTTTGAAGCTAAACGAGTTTCTCGCAAAAAACTTCAAAATAAACGCTTGACAGGCTCTGAGGAAAGCGTAGAATGCGCGCCTCGGTTGAGACGAAAAGCTCTTGACCAAACGCTCTTTAACAAATCGAATCAAGCAATTCGTGTGGGTGCTTGTGAGTACGGACTGATAGTCACAAAGATTATCAGCATCACAAGTGAC